>CAKSOE010000016.1 GCA_934476675.1 uncultured Clostridia bacterium
ATTATATAAAAGCTTTTCTAGAGGACGGTGAAATTTTTTGAAAATTTTTGTAACACATCATTGACAAACCTACAAAATATTCGTTTTGCAAAAAAATCATCTGCTTCGCCGAAATTCTACAGGCGTACAGCCGCGCTGCGACGCAAACACACGATTAAAATATGTAACGTTTCCAAATCCCGTCTCATACGCTATGTCAATTACTTTCATATCCGTATTTATCAGTAATTCCTCCGCTTTTTCGATACGTATTCTGTTAAGATACTCTCTGAATGAACACCCTATCTGTTTTTTAAACAGTCTGCCGATGTATTTTTCATTTATAAAATACAGATTTGCCAGCTGCTTTAAGGAAAGCTCATTCCTGTAATACGTTTCGGCATAACCTTTTATATTTTCCACCGCCCAATGGTAGCTTTTCTCTTTTTTCTCCGGCGCGCGCTGCACGCAAAGCAAAATGTATTCTTTTATAATTTCCGCCATCTGAAAATACGGCAGACTGCTTTTTATCAGTTCCGTATTCCTGATATTTTTTATAACGGGTCTTTCGTCACATTGGGTTATTTTGCATATTTTCTTTACGCTTTTCTCGGTTAAATGTCTGTCAAACGTAAGATTCCCTATATATATGATACTTTTTACCTCTCCGTCAATACACACAGGCACACATATTTCATACAATCCGTTAGGACAATAGCCGCAAAAATCCTTTTTAGCACTCATTGCTTTTTTATTCGCAAGCATCTTGCAGGTCATGCACAGCTTTAATCCTTTTTCGGTATTTTTTGCACAATTGCAAAAATCACACGAATGTATCATATACTTAAAATCCAGATGAAGCAGCGGATTTTTCATTATTCCCGAAACGTCATGTATACATATATGTACATTTGAATTTTGCGTCAAAAGCTTTATCAATACTTGCAGCGGCTGCATTTTTATCCTCCAAACAACACAATTTTTATTATATTTTAACATATATGTTTCCTTTGTTCAAGTATTTATATGCTTTTTATAAGATTTTTTTTGATTCTTATGATAAGATAAAACAAAAATCGCCGTTAAAAGCGGCGGAACGGAGGATTGTTATGAAAAAATACGATGCAATAGTTGTCGGCGGAGGCTTTGCCGGAGTAAGCGCGGCTCTTGCTGCCGCACGAAGCGGCATAAAGGTTCTTTTAATCGAAAAGTCCGGCTGTCTGGGAGGAGCGGCAGTTAACTGCCTTGTAAACCCGTTTATGCCCTATTATACCGATGTTGACGGTGAGCGTAAATATCTTTCTTGCGGAATTTTCGCCGAAATAGTCGATGAATTGAAAAAAAGAAATGCTTTTACGGGCGGAAACCTTTTCTCCGAGGAGGATTTAAAACTTATTTTTAACCGTATGCTTATTAAAGCAGGCGTGGATTTGCTGTTTCATTCATATATTTTTGAGGTTGAAAAGAACGGCGAACACATAACCGCGGTATATGCCGCCAACAAATCGGGAAAACAGCGTTTTGAAGCGGATTATTTCATTGACGCAACGGGAGATGCCGATATTGCAGCGTTAAGCGGCTGCCCGACACAGTTAGGCAGAGAAGAAGATAATCTGTGTCAGCCGATGACGATGTGTTTCAGACTTGTAAACGTTGATATGGAAAAATACGCCGAAGAACGTCCCGAAATTAACAAGCTTTATAAAAAGCTCCAAAGCGAGGGTAAGTTCCAGAATCCGCGTGAAGATGTGCTTATTTTCAACAACCCGATTGACGGCGTGCTGCATTTCAATTCAACTCGTATTGTTAAGAAAAATCCCGTTGACCCGATTGATCTGACAAAAGCTGAAATTGAAGTAAGAGAACAGGTTTACGAGCTTGTTGACTTTTTAAAATCCAATTTCAAGGCTTTTGAAAACAGCAGTCTTATCATGACCGCTCCCGAAATCGGAGTCAGAGAAAGCCGCATGATTAAAGGAAAGTACATACTTAATTCAGACGATTTAAAAAACTGCGTTAAATTTGAGGACGCCATTGCGGCAGGAAATTACGACATTGATATTCATAACCCCGAGGGCAGCGGTACAAGCCACTACTACTTCCCCGCCGGAAAATACTATACTATTCCCTACCGCTGCTTGCAGCCTGAAAACGCAGACAATCTACTCGTTTCCGGCAGATGCCTTTCCTCAACGCATGAGGCACAGGCATCATACAGAATTATGCCTATTTGCAGCTGCACCGGTGAAGCCGCAGGCACGGCAATCGGCATAGCCGTGGTCGATAAGGTAAGCGTTTATGATGTGGACATCAAAAAGCTGCGTGAACGTCTTGTCGCAAACGGCGCATTTATAGGCTGATTTTTACAAAATTCAAAAAAATGCTTGAATATTTTTGCTATTGATTGTATAATAGATGTATAGGCAAAGTTTGCGATATTTTCGCAGCTGCTATTATCAACCGAAAGGATGTAGATGTATGAAAGATTATACACTTCTGAGAGAAAATGACCCCGAAATATATGAGGCGGTCATGGATGAAACAAATCGTCAGAGAAACAAAATTGAGCTTATTGCATCTGAAAACTTTGTTTCCGAAACCGTAATGGAGGCAAACGGCACTACCCTTACAAACAAATACGCCGAAGGGTATCCCGGCAAGAGATACTACGGCGGCTGCGAATACGTTGACGTTGTGGAAACTATTGCGATAGAACGTGCAAAAAAACTGTTTAATGCCCAGTTTGCAAATGTGCAGGCACATTCCGGCGCACAGGCAAACCTTGCGGTATTTTTTGCTTTGCTGACTCCGGGAGACACCGTTCTTTCGATGAATCTTGCACACGGCGGACATTTAAGCCACGGTTCACCGGTTAATATTTCCGGTAAGTATTTTAATATTGTTCCCTACGGAGTAAGCAAGGATACGAATACGATTGACTATGACGAAATACGCCGTCTTGCATTGGAAAACAAACCTAAGCTTATACTTGCCGGCGCAAGCGCTTATCCGAGAATCATAGATTTTGAAAAATTCGGGGAAATTGCAAAGGAAGTCGGGGCATATCTCATGGTTGATATGGCACACATCGCAGGTCTTGTAGCTGCCGGCTGTCATCCGTCACCAGTACCGTATGCGGACGTTGTTACTACCACTACTCATAAAACATTAAGAGGTCCGAGAGGCGGTCTTATTCTTACCAATGATGAAGAAATCGCAAAGAAGATAAACAAGGCTATATTCCCGGGAATACAGGGCGGTCCGCTTATGCACACAATCACCGCAAAGGCCGTTTGTTTCGGCGAAGCGTTAAAGCCTGAATTTAAAGCATATCAGGAACAGATAGTGAAAAATGCACAAGCTCTTGCCGGTCAGCTTATTGCTGAAGGATTTAAGCTTGTAAGCGGCGGCACAGACAATCATTTGATGCTGCTCGATTTGACTGACACAGGCGTTACCGGCAAAGAGGCTGAAAAACTGCTTGACGAGGTTGGTATAACGGTAAACAAAAACGCAATTCCGTTTGATACTCAAAAACCGTTTGTTACAAGCGGCGTAAGAATAGGTACTCCGGCAACAACTTCAAGAGGCTTTAAAGAGGAAGATATGATTGAAGTGGGTAAGCTGATTGCTCTTACAATCAGAGATTTCGAAAATTCACAGGACGAGGTTCGCAAGAGAGTCGCGGCTCTTTGTGCAAAATATCCGCTGTACGAATAAAAACTATGCCGTCGGCTTATCAAGCTGACGGCATATATTTTTAAATAAATCCAAAGCCTGCAATCTCACTTGCCGGCACCGAAAACACAATAGTACCCGCTTCACTTCCCGGACCTGCTTTTTCAACTATTGCTTTCATAATATCTGATTTCTGCGCAGCTTTTGCAACAATCATTATGACCTCTTTTTCCTGTGCAATGGACACATTGAAAAACCGTTTTTCCTTCTCCGTTCCCGTACCCTTGCCGTGAAGCACCGTTCCGCCCGTTGCTCCGGCGCTTCTGGCGGCATTCATAACCATATCCGTTCTGCCTTCGTTTGCAACCGCAACAATCAGCTCATATGCATAATTAAGTTCCGGCGTATATTTTGCGTTCATTTCACCTTCGTTAAGATAAGCCACCGTTTTTCCTCCTCCTATACTCTTTATCGGAACCGCAACAACAATACCGTGTCCCGGAACGCCTATAAACATTTTCTGTTTTTGCAGTTCAATCAATTCCTTTGTTTTTTTCTCGTTTGCAACCGTAATCATTACACGTCTTTCGTTATCCTCAATACCTAAAATATCAAGCATACTGCGTACCGCCGTTCCGCGTCCGTGCAGCGCTACCGACAGCGGAAGTTCCAAAGAACTGTGAATATCCGTCAGCATTTCCAACGCTTTCGGCTCACAAACCGATATTACATAATTCATGCCGCATCAGCCTCCCAAAGTTCAACAATATCGTAATCTCCGTATTCAACACTTGATTTTTCAACACGTTTTCTGTTTTTCAGTCTGCCGACCACACCTATCGCCTGAATTGAAATCAGCGGCATCATTGCAACCACCGCTACGATTCCGAACGCATCGGACAATATATTCTGCCCTGTTGCCACGCACGCGCCTATGGTGAATTGCAGCATAAATGTTGATGTCATCGGTCCCGATGCCACTCCGCCCGAGTCAAACGCAATCGCCGTATAAATATCCGGCACAAAGAACGACAGAATAATCGCAATCGCATAACCGGGTACTAAAAAGTACATAAGCGATATTCCTGTCAGGACACGCAGCATGGAAATTCCCATTGCTGCCGAGATTGCAATCGAAAGGCTTACTTTTACCGCTTTTCCCGGGATTGCTCCGGCGCTGACCTCCTCAATCTGCTTTTCCAATACCGCCACAGCAGGCTCCGCAGAAATAATAAACCAGCCGATCAGCATAGAAAGCGGAATCATTATATAACGGGTTTGTCCCGTTGCAAGTTCTTCGCCCAGAACAGCTCCGAGCGATGAAAATCCTACATTTACGCCCGTCAGAAACAGTACCAGTCCGATATATGTATATATTATTCCGACAAAAATTTTAGCCGTTTTTTGCCTTGAAAGCTTTAAAAGAAAAATCTGAAACAACAGGAAAATAGCTATAATCGGCAGCAGCGACAATGCTATTTCTTTCATGTATTTCGGAACAGCGCTTACATAAGCCGTTCCTATTTCCGCTGTTGTGGCATAAAAATCTTTGCTTATTTCCGCAACAGCGTCCGTTCCCGAATAGAAAAATCCCAAAACAAGCACCGCCAATATCGGCCCTATCGAGCAAAGCGCAACAAGTCCGAAGCTGTCCGATTCCGCTTTTTTGTCGCTTCGTATATTTGAGACGCCCATGCCCATCGCAAGAATAAACGGAACCGTCATAGGACCTGTTGTAACTCCTCCGGAATCAAACGCAATGCTTAAAAAATCCGAATCCGTGAAAAAAGCCAGTACAAACAGCATCAGATAAAATATAATCAAAAGCCACCGCAGCTTAAAGCCTGTAACAATTCTAAGCATACATATTGCTAAAAACAATCCCACGCCGACACCAACTGCGGCAAGCAAAACCACATCGTTTATATGCGGCACAGTTGCCGCAAGAACCTGCAAATCCGGCTCTGCAATCGTAACTGCAACACCTAAACCGAAGCTTACCAGAAGAATAAAGGGAAGATTTTTTGTTTTGGTAAGCGCTGTTCCTACCTTATTGCCTATCGGCGTCATGGATATTTCCGTACCGACAGAAAACAATCCCATACCGAATACTATCATTACCGTACCGATAAAAAAACATAGAAGCAAATCGGTGCCAATCGGCACAATACTAAGGCACAGCAATGTGACAATTATTACAATCGGCAATACCGAATATGCCGACTCCTTTGTTTTTTCAACAAGTGCAACACGTTTTTTGTTTAAAGTTTCTTTATTCAAAAATGAAATTTCTCCTTTCCTTAATCTCAAAAAGGGAACCGGCAAAATGAAAAACACTCCGTCGCGCTCCCTTTTAATCTTATTCTATATTCCCAGACATTCGTATGTAAGATCTCTCAGAGCAGGATGAATTATATCATAGCATCTCGCACAATTACGTATTTGCTGCGCATAGAAAAGCGAAAGATTGTTTTCCACATCAACAAACATATACGCTCCTGCCGCTCCGTCCCAGCCGAATTCTCCTATCGGGCTTTTTGCTCCGCATTTTTCCTTGTCTATCATAGTTCTTACGCCCAAACCGTAGCTATAACCCTGATAGTACTTCGCTGCCTCATGAACGATTTTTTCATCAAGCATCGGTTTTCGCATTTTATCAATGCTTTCCCTTGACAAAATGCGCACTCCGTCCTTTGTAACGCCGCCCGCTGCAAGCATAGCCGCAAATTTTGCATAATCGTCAACGCATGATAAAAGTCCCGCTCCTCCGCTTTCATAACCCGGTATGATCGTATATTCCACCTTTTTTTCAAACGGAATATTTTCCTTTTTCTTATCATCATACACATATTGCTCCATAAAATCGGGATTATTGCTTTCATCAAGCGCAAATCTTGTATGTGTCATTCCGACCGGTTCAAATATTCTTTTCTTTAAAAACTCGCCGAATTTCATGCCGGACGCCTTTTCAATAATTCCACCCACAACGTCATGGCAAAGACTGTACTGAAAATGTGTTGACGGTTCAAACAGAAGAGGCATATGCGCAATAGCATTCATAATCTCCTCCATGGGATTTTCATGAACATTTTTCGCCTTTACCTCCATGATAGGCTCGGAATTAAGATCATACGAAAGCCCTGCCGTCATTGTCATAAGCGATTTTACGGTAATCTTATTTTTTGCCTTTTTTAATCCCTCCGGTGTTTTTACGCACACATCGTAAAATGCAGGATAGAATTTTCCGGCTTCATCGTCCAGTGATACCTTGCCTTCTTCTATAAGAATCATCATAGCCGTCATTGTTATGACCTTTGATGCCGAATAGAGAAAAAACTGCTCCTTACCGTTCATTGGTTTTGTTTTTGCCGCATCGGAATACCCCTCCGCGTGTCTGTAAATACATTCGTTGTTCCGATACACCGCCACATCTGCGCCCGGTATATCCAGTTCACCGCTCAGATTGTCGATGTATTTTGTCATTTTTGTGAAATCTGCCATTTGTTTTACCTCTTTATCAATCTGTAATTTCATCTGCATCCGATTCCGAAATCTGCTTCATTTCGTTATCTTCAATATCCTTAACATCTTCCGTTTCTTTCGGAAAACTTACTCCCTCTATATGGATATTTACTTTTTCCACATTCATACCCGTCATTGTTTCAACATGGTTTTTGACATTTTCCTGAATTTCCCATGCTAATTCCGGTATTCTTACACCGTAATCCACCACAATATATAAATCAATCGCAGCCGTATTATCGTTAAGCTCCACCTTAACGCCCTTGCCGCTGCCCTTTTTTGCTCCGAGCATCTCGGCAATTCCTCCGGCAAATGAGCTGTGCAATCCGTTTACGCCCTCAATCTCACCCGCCGCCATTCCGGCAATCGTTGCAATAACGTCAACCGAAATCTTTATATTTCCTATCTCTTCTCCCGCTTCGGTTTCTACACTTGCGGAAGTAACGGTATCGTTTGAAAAAGCTTCTTCATTCTTAATATTCTCATCCATTTTAAGTTCCTCCGTATGATATAATGAAGCTGCCGCAAAAAAGCTGCGGCAAGCAATACTTTATACTCATTATATCATACAATTTATTTAACTTCAACTATTTTTACGTTTTTTGGAGAGATTTTTAAATTATCTACTGCAATATCTGTCAATTTCACTGCATCATCATCACAAAATCCGTTCTTGCGCACCGAAATGTTTACGTTATCTTCATCTATGTATACGCATATTTCGCCATAGCCCTTTGAATGAGCGATATTTTCAATCTGAGTTTCTTTTTCAACGCACTGCGCCTGCATAATTACCTTTTCACCGGCTTTTTTTCTTATCTCGGAATCAAAATTTTCGTTTGACGCGGTTTCGTTCAGTATTTCCAGAGCTTTTGAACGTGATTTTTCCTTATCGAGTTTTGCCTGTTCAAAATACCCGTTGTTGTTTCCATTATTGTCTTTATCCTCTGTTTCGGTATTTTCCGACGTTGCAACAGCCTCGCTGTTCTCGTCAGTGTTTTCCTCTACCTCCTCCACAGAATTTACATACTGCGCTTCACCGAGTTTTTTTCCGGTCTCGATATAGCTCTCCCCATCGCGGACGTGAACTGTATCCTGATACGACCAGTTCAGATACCCTGCCATGCCTATCAGCACCACCAAAGCCGCCGCAATTATCTCCTTTTTCTTGAAAACCATCATGTGTATATACCTCCTTATTTTTTACTCTGACAGATGCAAACCCTGTATTCGGGAACGTCGAGTGCGGCGGTTGCCGCTTCCATCAGCTTGCGGTTCACCGCCGCATTATTTGCCCCCTGCGCCGTTATCACTACACCCTTCACTTTCGGATATACTTCCTTTACCACCATCGGAGCGCCGTCCGATATAACCGCCTTTTTGTCCTCGTTGGTTTTTTCTCCGTCCGAAGAATTTGTTTTTGTTTCATATGCTATATCCTTCTTTGCCGAGCCGTAATATGTTATCATAACGTTCACCTCGCCCGCTCCGTCAATCTCCGACAGTATGCGGCTTAAGCTTTCTTCATCCGAGGGCGGCGGCACAGATGTTTGCTTTTTCGGTGTCGGCAGCGAGGACAACATAAGAACAACCCCAATTATTAATATTACCGCAATAAGTACATTATTCTTATTTTTAAAAAATTTAATTGCTTCTTCTTTATTCATAGCTGATTTTATCCTCACTTAATCCGTAAATTTCACATATTCTCGCCGTGATGCGCCCCTCCGGCTTTATTCCCTTTATGCGCACCGATGATATAGCCGTTATTTCATTATTTTCATTTATACTTATTTTTACCTCTGAACGCACATCGGCATTAAATTCATTTAAAAGCCTTGCCGATAAATCCTCACCCACACGCTTTTCAAGCTCTTCTCTTACAATACGTTTTCTCAGATTTTCACTGTATTGTTCGCTTTCCTCAATCGCTCCGAAGCCCGAAAACAAATCCTCTTTTGTAAGCCGCGATATAGGCGCGATAATACAGCTTATTATCACAAGCCCCGTAATAACACCAACATATTTGCGCCATTTATCCGGCGTAAGTATCGACGCAAACGACGAAAGCACCGCTGCGCCTATTACCGTAAGTATATATGCCCTCATTATTCCAATCTCCCCATCTATCCGTTTGTAGACGCTATAATTATACTTATATCCACAATAAACAGCACCGCCGTCATGACAACCACCGCAAATATTACAGTTATTGCCTCTGACATTTCCCAAAGCATTGAGCTTATGCGCTTGTCCGCCACAGGCTCGGCTATTGCCGCCGTCATTTTCAGCATAAGCTGCATAACGGCTATTTTTATTGCAGGTGTTACGCAAATCACGCAAAGCATTACAATTCCCGAAACACCCATGGCATTTTTCATAAGCCTTGTACCGCTTACCACCGTTTCAAGTGTGTCGGACAGAAAATTACCGACCACCGGTATCATACTGCCGACTGCGAATTTCAGCGCTTTTGCGCTTACTGCATCAAGCGCCGGAGCGCTGAAGCCGTACACGGCGCTTATCCCCGTAAAAATCGTTATAATCGCCGCCATAAGCCATTTCGACAGTGAGCGTACCACTTTGGTGAAATTAGAAATCTGCATTTTTGAGTTAATATTGCCTGCCACAGACAACACTGCGCTGAACGTTATAAGCGGCACAAGACAGCTTTGTATAATTATCGAAATAATGTACACTGCCGCCGACAATACCGGATGAAACGTGTTTGCGGACGTAACCTTTCCGCAAGATAACAGCGCTATCATAAGGAGCGGCGACAGTTTGTTTATAAACACGGACATTGTATCTATTACCTGCGTTCCGTATTCAAGAGCGGTATTAAAGCAATTTAATGCGGCGGTACTCATCAGCGTGAAGCAGGCAAAGAATGCCGCCTCTCCTCCGCCCTTATCGCCGAAGCCTCCGGTAATCGCACCGACAATTCCCGACATTGCCGCCACAATCAAAAGCAGCGCTATCTCTCCCGAACTTTCCTTTATTTCCTTTACAAAATGATTTGCAACAGAGGTTAAAATCTCGGCAGGGTCTAATTTAAAGTCTCCGCTTTCGACTTGCTTTGCGGTTTCGTTAAACCGTTCCTCCCCCTCCATCTGCGGCAATTCGTACCCAAGTGCATGAACGGGCATTATAATCATTATCAGTATTACAATTATAATTTTCTTCATATAAGCTTCACCGCCTCCATACACGCGTGCAGAAAATCGGCTATAACCGGCAGTGTGAGTCCCATAATAAACACTTTTCCGGCAAGCTCCAGTTTAAGAGCAACGGCATTTTCGCCGCAGTCGCGCAGTATTTCCGCACCGAACTGCGTTATATACGCAATCCCCACAACCTTTACAACGGAGGTAAAATACTTAACCTCAACGCCTGTTTCATCTATAATTTTTTCAAGTCCCGTAATTATGGCATTAAGGCTGTCCGCCGCATACATAAAGATTACAGCCGCGCATATAAGTGCAGTGACAATCCCGAATTCTTTTCTGTACTGACCTACCGTCATTGCCATTATTCCTCCGGCAAGGCTTATACCCACAATCTTTACTATATCGCTCATAGGTCAAAAATCTGTTTAACCGACGTAAAGAAATCGCCGATTTCACGCGTCGTTACATACATTACTCCCACCAATCCGGCAATCGTGATTAGCAGCGCAATATCATCGCGCCCCGCTTTTGACAAAAGCTGATTTAATACCGCAATCACTATTCCAATACCGGCTATCTGAAAAATTAAATCTATATTCACCGTTCTGACCTCACATGACAACAAGTATGATGAAAAGTCCCGTCAAAACTCCGCCGCCGCGGTAAATTCTGCCCAAACGCTTGTACTCATTTTCCGCTGCCGCTGCCTGTGCTGTGATAAGCTCTTTGACATAGCCGATATGTTTCAGCTGATTTTTCGTATCGGTCATACCGAGCTTTGTTCCGAGCATCAGCAAAAGCTCCCTGTCTGTATCCGAAACAAAGCTTGTATTTTTTGTCACCGCATACGCCCATGCTCTTTTAATTCCAAGCTTTTCTATTTTCTCCGCCGCATCAGCAAATAAGCCGTGCGTCTTTGTGTTTTTATCTATACTTTTAAACGCTTTTTTTAAGTCGTTTGACGCAAACTCTATCTCCGTTTCCAGATAGCCCAACGCCTCCGAAACCGCATTAAGCATACTGTATCTTCCCTTTAATTCGCCGCTTTTTTGCATCCCCGTATATGTACAAGCCGCAAAAATCATCAGCGCTCCGATAAGCCTAAAAATCATTTTGTCCTCACCTCCTCCACCGTTCCGGCGCCGCAGCGCCTTGACAGAACTATGAAGGTTTCAAAAAATCGCATTGCACCCGCAAGCTCGCTCCGTTCACGCACCTGTTCCAAATTTTTGCCGTGTATTGTTGCAATAACCTTTACTCCGCTGTTTATAATTTTTCCGATTGCCTCCGCATCGCTGCTGTGTCCTATTTCATCGGTCGCTATAACCTCCGGCGCCATTGAACGCAGCGCCATAAGCATCCCCTCCGCTTTTGGAGCTCCGGAAAGCACGTCCGTAAATGCCCCTAAATCAAATGACGGTTTTCCCTCATGCACCGCGGCTATTTCACGCCGTTCGTCAATAACCGAAACGTTATAGCCCTCTTCCGAAATACGGCGTATTAAATCACGCAGCATGGTTGTTTTTCCTGCTCCCGGCATCGATATAATAAGCGTATTTTTTACACCGTCCGAAGTAATTACCTTGTCCGCAATTTTATCGCTCGCACCGCTGATTTCGCACGCTATACGATAATTAAGCGCCGATATATCCTTTAAAAATGTAATTTTGCCGTTTTCAAGCACTGCGCTTCCGCATATTCCCATGCGATTGCCGCCGTTTAAGGTAATATAACCTTCCCTGATTTCCTCCGCCACCGAATATACCGAAGATTTTGACGCAATCTCAATCGCCTCTGCTATCTGTGCTTTTGTCACTCTCACCGCAGAAGAAACGTCCTGCGTCAACATTCCGTGACGGCTTAAATAATAACAGCCGTCCGGAAAATATATCATTACGGGTCTGCCTGTCCGCAAACGTATTTCATACGCCTCCGACATATTTATTCCGAACAGATATTTTCGGATTTCCCTCGGCATACAGCTGATAATACCTCCGCTGTTCTGTAATGTCTCGTTGCTTGCTATGTACATTGCTTATTCTCCTTTCGCACACTGCGGTTTTGCCGCCGGCTTTTGTATATCTAATACTATTATCGCAGATTGAATTTTATGCACATAATTATTAAGAAAATTTTTAAATACCCTTCCCTCCGCATAAATACCGGTGTTTGGAGCAGTATAATATGAACTATGATATACCCTATCATATGGATGCAAATATAGCCATGAAAGTCATAAAAGAAGTATAATTACGAACTATAAAAAGATACGAATCAACGTATCTTTTTTCTTGTGGAAATTTATACTGACAGCCAGTTGTTTTCCGGTGAGGTTTATGCTTGTATGAATATATTATCTGTTTAAAAAAAATATCACTTTAAACATATAGAGGAACGGCTCTGTTTTGACATAAAAAAAAAACGACCCTGCAAACGTTAGATTTTTGGTCTGACCTCTGAGTGTCGCTTCATCATTCTTCATTGTGTATTTATTATGTGTATAAAATGGTGCCGCCGGACGGGGTCGAACCGTCACGGTATCACTACCACCGGATTTTGAGTTCAGTGCGTGTGCAAATTCACCAAAAACGGGCGCAAACGTAGGTTTTATCAGTGTTTTCGGACTTTTTTGCTTTGCATACAAACGTTCGTTGTTGGCGGCGGTTTTTTGAGTGAATTTTTATTCGCTTTTTTGTATGTATATACATAAATAATTTTTTTATATTTAGAGTTATCCACACCCTTTTGGGTGGGTAACTCGGAAGGAGGTAATTTTATGAGACGCATTTTGTTTGTTGAGGACTTCATGAAGCATTTAGCTGCTGAATTGCAGAAAAGCGACGATGAACGGCGCTTAGCTTCGGATGATTACACTGCCGGCTACAACGACGCTTTGGAATTTGTACTGGCTTTTCTGCGTAGGTATTTTTAATATTACGCTGCGTTTATTGAAATACGCATTTGTGTATGTTATTCTTGCTATGCCAGCGAGCGGAGACCGACGGAACAGGAAGACACGGCGGGGACCTGCCGAACAGCATTAGGCGCGGACGCAGCGAATGCAAGGAGCAGCCGAGCAGCGAGGCAGGCCCCCGCTGGGGCGACCGACCGAGACGGAGGGCGACGCAAGCGGACAAAAACACACACAAGAAAAGAGTGATTATAATGAATTTGCGCGAATGGTCCGAAAAATACCTTGAAATCTACAAGAAGCCGTTTATTAAGTATTCCACATATTCACGGTACCGATGTTGTTTAAATGACATTCCGGAAATTGCGCTTGATCAGATTGATGTTATCGACTTGCAGCTTATAATCAACAGCATGATGAGCCGGAAAAAGTCAGTCAGCTCGATTAAGCAGGTCAAAATTTTGGTTTTGCAAGCGTTACGGCGGGCGCATATGCTCGGTTATACCGAAAATATTGATTTTACGATGATAGATATGCCAAAGACTAAAAAAACTCATATACGGGCGTTCTCGGAAGATGAACAGCTTAAAATTATCAACAACGCATATAAATCACATTACGGCGATCTGTTCCTTGCCTTGCTGTATACCGGGTGCAGGGTCGGCGAGCTTATTGCCCTCGAATGGTCTGATGTCGATTTTAGGCGCTGCTTTTTGAATATCAACAAAGCTGATTACCGCGGCTGCGTAGGTACGCCGAAAACAGAATCGAGCATACGCTCCGTGCCGATGAGCGAGGAATGCTATAAAATCTTCCGGAAAAACTTCCGGTTAGGATACTCCGGCAAAGTCTTCCGGAACACGTTCGGATTGCCTGTCAATTACCGCAGCTTATTAGACGCCTGGAAACGTTTGTTGTCTGTTCTTGATATACAATCATGCGGTATGCACGTTTTACGGCACACATACGCAACAAACGCGCTCAGAGCCGGAGTAAACTATAAAGTGTTATCAAAGCTCCTGGGACATGGATCTGTTTCGGTTACGCTTGATGTATATTGCGATGTTCTGGAAGACGACAAACTGCAAGCGGCACAACAAATAACTGATTTTTTCAGCAGCCTGCCCAGGACGAAACAACCGTGTTACTCGAAACCGCTATAAAATTAATGGCTTGCCCCCCGGCAAGCTACCTACGAGGAGGCTGACAGCCTCCCAGCGACTGCCTACAAAAGGGGCAAGCCAATTATCTCACTACCCACCCGCCAGAGCGGCACGAGCGACAAACGGGGTCGCGAGCGAGGGCAAAGTGCAGCGCAACTGACAGACCACCCAGAAACAAGAGGACTGCCTCCGCTGCCGGCGCCCGTACGCGAAGAACCGAAGAGCCGACGAGCCCGGCCGAGTCTGTTATCCGGAGCGAACCCGAGAGCGACGGATTCGGCCGCGCACTGACCGATTGCCTTACCGCATCAGCTTACCGCCGCTTGACGGCACAAAACAGCTATAACAAAGCCGTCGGCGCGGCAACAGTCGCGGCGGTGGCGGAACAAGTGCTTAGTGAGTTGAAAGAAAGTCACTTCCCTATTCCCTGCTGCATAAAAAAAAATACCGCTGGCGGGCAGTATCTTTTTTTGCTCATGCCTTCATGCCATGGGCTGTCGATTTTTGTTGAGTGTTAATCGGCTTGCAGGTATATCTGACCCGTTGGCATGAGCGATTATCTGTATTATACCACAAAATACGACAATTTGCAACAAAAAAGCACCTTCCGGTGCTTTTATTTTGCTGTCGGATTTGTTAAGTATGACATTTCCCTGCTCCATTCCGTCACAAGTTCCCGGCGTTCTTCCGGTGATACCTCGTATAGATCCATAAGCTTGTTGAGATTACGTCTGCATGGCAGCTGCTTGTCACACTCATAGTTTGAGATTTTGCATTGCGGTATGCCTATATGGCTTTTTATATCTATCTGCAATATACCGCTCCGCAAACGTGCGGAACGAAGCAGCAAGCTGAACTCCGATTGACCTGAACGCCGCATAATGTAATTGTCTCTTCTCTCACTCATATCTTTTTAACTCCTTTACAAAAATATTACAAATTAGGTGGTGATATTGACAAATGCGCACAAAAATGATAAATTTTATGCTGGATATGTGAAGTATCAGGTAATATTTTGGTGGTGATATGAGAAATTATATCACGAAAAAACAGAAAATTCAATACCTTTTTTTTCGTGCGCCCTTTTTTAGAAAAAATGGCGGGTGTGAACGAGCCGATGCTATAAAATCGTTTCGGCGGAATAACAGAAATACGGAATGTTTCTGCCGTCGTCAGCCGTGAACAAATAACCGGGATAAAAATAATTTGGGTTGGAATGTGTTTCTTGTGTACTGTCTTGTAATGGTGTGGGGGAACAACACCCCGGCAACAGCAGTTGCCGGAGCTTTTACAAGTCATTCCCTGCTGACTGTCCGCTTCCTTACCGCGCTACCAACAACGTAATGGAGCGGAAAGCTATACAAACCTCTACAACGGCCGAGGCCGTAGGTTTAGCAGTTTGTACCGTTTTCTGCGGTACTACTGCGCCCTTAAAGCTGCCAAACATACACAACCTCAACCGTAAATTAGAGGTTTGTATGCTGCATAATGTTTGTATAAAATGGTGCCGCCGGACGGGGTCGAACCGTCACGGTATCACTACCACCGGATTTTGAGTCCGGCGCGTCTGCCAATTCCACCACGGCGGCGCATACATCTCTAATATAATACCATATTTTTCGTGTTATGTCAAGTAAAATTTTAATTATTAATAAAATTATTTTATTTTTAGCTTCCAAACAGGTTATTTTTAATGTTTTACTTGTATTTTTTGCAAATATATTGTATAATATTTGTTAGACTGAATTTTTGATTATATTATTAATGAAAGGATAATCCATGAAAAAATTAGCGGTACTTATTCCCTGTTACAACGAAAGCGCAACAATAGCCAAGGTTGTAACGGATTATAAAAAAGAATTTCCCGAAGCGGATATATATGTTTATGACAACAACTCTACCGACGGTACAGATAAAATTGCAGCCGAAGCCGGCGCTATTGTTAAATACGAATATCGTCAAGGCAAAGGAAACGTGATTCGCAGTATGTTTGCGGATATTGATGCCGACTGCTATCTTATGATAGACGGTGACGATACATACCCTGCCGAAAGCGGACGCGAAATGGTTGATCTTGTTTTTGAAAAGGGTGCGGATATGGTTGTCGGAGACCGTCTTTCTTCAACTTACTTTACAGAAAACAAGCGTCCGTTCCACAATTTCGGAAACAGAATTGTCAGAGGTCTTATAAATAAGCTTTTTAACAGTGATATTCACGATATAATGACCGGTTACAGAGCATTTAGCCGGAAGTTTGTAAAGAATTTTCCTATACTTTCAAAAGGGTTTGAAATTGAAACGGAAATGACAATTCACGCACTTGACAAGAATTTTTATATACGTGAAATTCCAGTCAAGTACCGTGACAGACCTGCCGGCAGCGAATCAAAGCTTAACACGGTAAGTGACGGACTGAAAGTTTTAAAAACAATTGTGCGGCTGTTCCGTGATTACAAGCCGCTGCTGTTCTTTTCGGCATTCAGTTTGCTGTTTATAATTGTAGCCGCTGCAATGTTTATTCCAGTACTTGCAGAATATTTCGCAACCGGAGCGGTTCCGCGTTTTCCGACGCTCATTGTATCGGGAATACTCGGTCTTTCGGGCATACTTTTGTTTATGTGTGGATTGATTCTTGAAGTAATTGTAAACAAACACCGTCAGCTGTATGAGATTTTACTGAAAAAATGATGAAGAAGATAATTGAATTGTTTTTTAAGTACAAAGCTCCGATACTTTATGTAATTTTCGGAGGAATAACTACTGTTATAAATATCGTCACATATTGGCTGTGCTACGATATTATCGGTATGAATAATGATATAAGCAATATTCTCGCATGGATTTTCAGCGTGCTTGTCGCTTATATCACAAACAAAATATGGGTATTTGAAAGCGTTACACACTGCTTTAAAGCTTTAATATACGAAATGGTTTCATTTGTGTCATGCCGAATTGCAACAGGCTTAATTGATTTGGCAATTATGCACATTGCGGTTGTTATGCTGCATCTTCCCGGCGTGCCGTTTAAGGTAATTGCAAATATAATTGTAATTATTTTAAACTATGTTGCAAGTAAGCTTTTTATATTCAGAAAGGACAGCAAAAAATGATTTTCCGAATTAAAGAAAACCTTAACGACCGCACAAACACTATATGCACAGCAGTCTTTTCCATGCTTTTTTCGATATGTTTTTTGCTTACCTTTAAGGTTAGTTTTTCGGGAAATATAACGGACAGGCTGAGCAAAAATTATATAAGGCCTCTGCATATATGGGATGTACCGATATTTGTACTGACTGCCGCAATAGTGTTTTTTGCGGTTCAAATTATTATAATTCTGCTCGATTCAGCTGCAATAAAACGATTTTTTGCACGTGGAAACGAGCTTGACAAAACAAAAGTATTTAAGGCGTGCTTTTTTGCAAACTTTTTTACATGGATGCTGTTTTTTCTTACATTCTACCCCATCGTCGGAATGAACGATTCGCTGTGGATAATCAAACAGCCCCTGCAAATGGCAGGACAGCACCCGATACTTTATAATTTGTTTTTAAGCGGCTGCTATAATATCGGAAAGTTTATTTTCGGCAGCGAAACCGCCGGACTGGCGGCATATTCAATTATACAAATGCTGATTATGAATTTGTGCGCATCGTTTTGCGTTGCATGGCTCAGCACAAAAAAATGTCCAAAGCCGATAATATATATTGCCGGAGTTTATTTTGCGTTTATGCCGATTATAGCCGATTATTCAATCACCGCAATAAAAGATACGCTGTTTTCAACGCTTATCATGCTTTTTATACCCATACTGTACGAGCTTGTACAAAACAATGGCGCTCTGCTTAAAACAAAAAAAGGCATTCTTGCCTTTGCGTTTTTTTCGCTTACGATTTGCCTTATACGCAACAACGGTACATATGTTCTTGCCGGCGTAGGTATAATATTATTTTTTGTGATAAAAAATATGCGAAGAACCATAGCTTTAATCGTATGTATAGTTATTGCCGCAAGTACCGTTCCCGACAGGATTGTAAAGCAGCTCGGAGTGGAAACACTGTTCCAGGAAGCTGTTGCCGTGCCGCTCCAGCAGATAGGTATGGTTGTGGCAAGCGATAAAATTACAGAGCCGGAGGATATTAAATTTGTAGAAAATCTTCTTCCTCTGCGCGAATTTCGCAGTAACTATTCGCCCATGTCTGTCGATACTGTTAAATGGGACGGTAATTTTAACACCGATTATCTTAATTCACACCCCGGTGAATTTCTTGCTTTTTGGTTTAAGCAGCTTTTAAAACACCCGCTGTTATACGTAGAGGCATATTTATTGGAAACGTACGGATTTTGGAGTATAGGCACTCAAAACGGTAATCAATATGTGTTTTTTGACATTACAAGCACCGCAAGCAACATCCGTCTTAAAGCATATCTTGCCAAAGAGGGAATTAAAAATCTACCCGTATTTTCGGATGCAATACAGCAGCCGCTTGTTTCGTTTTACCGTACTGCGTGCAAGTATATAGGCGCCGGCTCCTGCTTCTGGATATTTATGCTTATAGCCTTGCTGCTCATAGTGCGCCGGAAAACGAAGTATCTTGCGGTAATGTCGCCATGCGCTTTTGTATGGCTTACACTGATGATTTCCGCACCTGTGGCATTTGCTTTCAGATATGTGTTTATGTATGTTATGTGTATGCCTTTTGTATTAATGCTGCCGTTTATATGCGGCAAAAATTTTGAGAATGGAGAAGATAAAAATGAACGGAACTGTTGAATACACAAGCCCGTCGCGGAATAACCGTATGTACAGGCTGATTAATCTTGAAAACGGAAAAATATATGCTATCGAAATAATGTCAATGACCGGAGATATGCTTTCAGATATGGCGTGGATTCCAGGAGATATAACCTCGGTACTGTTTGCGCTGACCGATGAAGAATATGCTTTAAAGGATAATGACACCGAAAAGCTTGACACTCTTGCAGACGAGCTGTTTCATAATTTACCCAAGGACAGAATGCTTGACACACACATGATAGATTCAAAAACGGGAGAAAAGAAAAAATCTGATATAAAGCCTAAAACAGAAACAATGGACGATTTCAAATATCCCAAATACTCCGCTAAGCGTTCGGCAGAAACAGGCTTAAAAGCGATTGATGCAGCAGATAAGCTGTGGGTAATTTATAACCGTGCACTCGGCGATAACTACCCCACAATCGATGGAAACGGAGCTGCATGGGTATTTACATCGGCTGACGGCGCAAAAAGTATAATCAAAAAAAATGAAGGAATTGACCTTTGCTCAAAAGAATATTCAAAGTCCGAATTTTTGAAATTTATAAAATCATGGTTTGCACTGGGACTTCTTCGCTTAAAGCTTAATCCCGGTACAGATGATGTATATGCGCAAATGACAATTATGGACATTCTGCCCGAAAAAGACAGGGTGGCAAATTGTTTCGGTGCGCCGCTGCATTTTTCTATGGTACGTTTTTGCCAAAACCACGCAAATTCACAAAACCAAAACGTTGCCGCTATGGCTAACGCCTCATGGAACGTAATCTGTCACCAGATTCAGCAATCGCTGTTCCTTGTTCCGTTTATGTTTGACGGCGAAGACCCCTACCCTGCCGATGATGATTACATCATTCACGGCACAGATTACGCGGTGCATTTGTTTAATCAGACAGTGATGTCGGTTGTTAATGGGATTCAGCCGCCGGCTCAGGGGCAGGTTTTAAACGGTATAATGAATTTCTACGGCGGAGAAAAATATACTCTTGTAAACAGCTCCGCGCCCGAAAATGACGGCGAAAAGCTTATGCGCTTTCTTACACTTACGGGAAATAACGATAATAAAACGTTTATTCCGGCTTATACCGATTTTGTTCAGATTAAAAATTTCTACGGCGACAAAAAAGTCCGCATTGCTCTGTTGTCATATCATGAAATTGCATCAATGTCAACAAAAGGTATAGCTGATGGAAACGAAAATGTCGGAGGTATCGTTATAAACCCGGTCGGCGTTAATATTCAAATATCGCCCGAACAGATGACGGCAATTGACAAAGCGCTGCAATCCGAGGCAGATAAAAGAGAAGAAACACCACCTGTCGAAAAAGAAGAAATTGTTGAAGAAAATACGCAGGATAAAGCAGTGGAAGAAGCGCAAAACGAAGAAGCTCCCGGAGAGGAAACGCTGAAAGATTCTTTTGGTACAAAATTCAAAAATTTCTTTAAACGCTCATAAATTTGTTTTTATTTTATGAACAAAGTGTAAATTGTTAGCACTCGCGCTCGTTGAGTGCTAATTTTTTATTGACAAATCAAAATTTTGGTATTATTATAAGTATAAATAAGATTATAAGGAGTGTTTATATATGGCAAAAGGTAATATTTCCGTTGATTCGGAAAATTTATTTCCGATTATAAAAAAATGGCTTTATTCTGATAAGGATATATTTTTAAGAGAGCTTGTTTCAAACGGCTGCGACGCAGTGACAAAGCTTAAAAAGCTTGTAGGTATAGGCGAAGCTAAAATTGAGGAAGATCCTCATTTTAATGTTACCGTTTCGGTGTTTAAAAAAGCAAAAAAGCTTGTTATAAGCGATAACGGTATCGGTATGACAGCCGAAGAAATTGACAAATATATCAACCAGATTGCATTTTCCGGAGCAAGTGATTTCCTTGCAAAATACAAAGACGAAGATGATAAAAATTCACAGATTATCGGACATTTCGGTTTGGGTTTTTACAGCGCCTTTATGGTTGCCGACAGCGTAGAAATCGACTCTCTCTCCTACCGCGAGGGCGCAAAGAGCGCTAAATGGATATGCGATGGCACAATGGAATATGAAATGAGTGACGGCGAAAGAACCGAACGCGGTACAACGATAACTCTTAATATTGCAGAGGATTCTCTTGATTTTCTTGAAGAATATAAGATACGTGAAATTCTGCACAAATATTGTGCTTTTCTACCCACCGAAGTATACCTTGTCGATGCGGAGGCAGAGGAAAAAGAACCCGAAAAAGACGAAAACGGCAATGACAAGGAGAAAGAAGCTCCAAAGCCGATTAACACCACAACTCCGCTTTGGATGAAGAAGCCGTCAGAATGCAGTGATGAAGAATACAAAGAATTTTACAGAAATGTATTTATGGACTTCAATGAACCGCTGTTCTGGATACACCTGAATGTTGACTATCCGTTTAATCTGAAAGGTATACTGTACTTCCCGAAAATCAATCATGAATTTTCAGGCATGGAGGGACAGATAAAGCTTTATAACAACCAGGTATTCGTTGCGGATAACGTTAAAGAGGTTATTCCCGAATTTCTCATGCTGTTAAAGGGCGTTATAGATTGCCCTGATTTGCCGCTTAACGTATCACGAAGCTTTTTACAGAACGACGGTTATGTAAAGAAAATTTCAAACCACATTACCAAAAAAGTTGCGGACAAGCTTTCGGGATTGTTTAAGAATGACAGAGAAAATTACGATAAATATTGGGATGATATTAATGTATTTATAAAATACGGCTGTCTCCGTGATGAAAAGTTCTATGAAAAAATAAAGGATATTATCATATACAAAAACCTTGACGGTAAATATATCACGCTTGACGAATACCTTGACGGTAAGGACAAAAAGGATGTATATTATGTAAGTGATGAGAAACAGCAGGCACAGTATATAAATATGTTTAAAGAACAGGGGCTTGACGCTGTAATTCTTCCGGCGGTTATGGATACGCACTTTATATCGTTTTTGGAGATGAAAAGTGATGTTAAATTCCACCGCATTGATTCGGCGCTTTCGGAAACCGCCGATGAAGAAAACGGAGATGAAGAAAAGAACAAGTCGCTTGCGGAGAAATTTAAGACAGAACTTAACGACGACAATTTAAAGATTGAAGTTAAAGCATTAAAGAACAATACAATTCCGGCGGTTATTCTGTTGGGAGAACAATCCAGAAGAATGCAGGAAATGTACCGTTCGTACGGGCAGCAAATGGCAGGTATGGCAAATATGTTCCATGACGAATTCACGCTTGTGCTCAATTCAAACAACGAGCTGATTCAAAAGCTCGATGAATTGAATGATGAGGACTCAACACTTTTGATTCACCATGTTTACGACCTTGCAAAAATCAGCCACAGTCCGCTCACAGGCGAAGAAATGACTAAATTCATCGAACGTTCAAACAAACTGTTGGGAAAGCTGTTTTAAAACAAAACGGAACGGACTGTAAAAGTCCGTTCCCTAATTTTTTACCCTTTCAAGAATGCGAAATTTGAACCCGCTATATTACAATTTTTCTTTTATAATACATTTACGTATAAAAAATATATCGTAAAATGCGTTTCTTTTTGGTTATTATCGTATATTCCTCGGCGCAGATGACGCAGCGGGGCTTTTAGACGGCATCGGCGAAAATTCCGGCGCCGGAGTCGGAGAAACGGTCGGTCTTGCTTCGAGTTCGTTTATTTTAGCACGAAGATTTTCCGCTTCATTTTCCAGTTCGTTTATTTGTCTTTTAAGCTCTGCATTTTCCTTTACCGCATCTGCAACAGCCTGCCTTTCGCTGCTGTTGCTGCCCAATGTCATGCCGATTGCCGCTATAACGGACAAGAGCAGCACAACAACTATACATATTGCCGCAATAATTTTTTTAGGCTTTTTGCTTTTTGCATATCCCGCAAATCGGTTATTTTCCATTACATAATCCTCCTTTGGCGATGTCTTAATCCACTTTTACAATTCCGGAGGTAGAGAAAAGATACAAATACTTTTCTTTTACCCTCATGCCCGTAATCCGTTCAACCGCACGCCGGTACAGTTCCAGCTGCACCGCATAGCTTTCCGCTTTTTCGGTATTAAACCGTTCAACCGCATCTTTGTCGGATATATCCCCCTTAAAGGCGTCTGTTTTGTAGTCTATAAGCGTTACACCGTCAGCTTCTTCAAAAAAGCAGTCGATTGTTCCCTGTACTATTATTTCATCATCGGCGTCCCCTCCGCAGCAAGGCTCGTATTCCTCCGCGTCAATCGAAATCTCAAACGGAGCTTCACGCCAAAGCCTGCCGTCTTTATAGGCGTCCGCCATTCTTCTTCCCAAATCGCTTTCAAAAAAGCCGCGGATAAATTCCGGAGAGATGTTTTTTATATCCTCCTCCGAAATCTGCCCGTTTTCGCAAATTCGCCGTGTTTCGGATTTAATGTATTCATCGTCCATGCCGGTTCTGATATCTATATATGCCATAATCTGATGATGCGCTGTTCCGATAACGTTTGCTTCTTCGTGGTTCTGCGCAAATAACGGCTTTTTTACCATGGAATAGTCAATGCTGTAACCGCTTGTATCGGCGTTTCTGCGCTTTATCTCCGTTACTGTGGTTTTTGCCGGCAACCGGCAAAGTCTTTCGTACGGATAGCTGTAATTTAAAATATTGTATATATCACTGTCATACAGAAGATTTTCATATACAACATTAAAATCCCAGTTTTCTTCATCGTTAAGCGCTGCCGGAATAAGCCAGTCGAAAAATCCGCGTGCGCGTGCCGAAACCTCCTCCGGCATCTTTTTGCCGTTTCCGTTTTCACGCCACGTATTTATTGCCGCATCGAACTTTTCTCTGTCTGCAAAATTTATAACAGACGTTACAATCAGTTTTTCTTTCGGACGCGTCAGCGCAACATACAGCCGCCTTAAATTTTCCGACTGCTGTTCAAGAGCGTTTATACGCCTAATATAGTCATACGCCGCGGTATCGCAGAAGTAGCTGTTTTCGGCGTCAACATACCTCATTCCGAAACCGGCGTCCTTGTGCATATTCATAAGCTTGGACTCGCCCTTCGCCCTGCTTTGAGGAAAACGTTTTCCGCACCCTGCAAGAAACACTACCGGAAATTCCAGACCCTTGCTTTTATGAATTGTCATAATTCTGACAACATCGTGATTTTCACCTATGATTTTTGCCGAACCCATATTTTCCGAACTGCTTTTGAGTCTTTCGGTATAGCGTATGAAGTTAAACAGTCCTTTAAATCCCGTTTCCTCATAATTCTTTGCACGTTCATACAAAAGCCGCAGATTCGCCTGCGCCTCCTCGCCGCCCTCAAATGCTCCCATAAAATCATAAAATCCGCTTTCCTCATAAAGAGCCCAAAGCAATCCTGCAACCGACTTGTATTCGGTATATTCACGCCAACGATCAAGTTTTTTTATAAATCCCGCACATTTAATGCGTATTTCTTTATTATCTCCGTAATATCCGCATAATGCGTCATAAAAATACTCCGCATTTTTGCTGTAAATGCGTATTTCGGCAAGCTCTCTGTCGTCAAAGCCCCCAATCGGCGACCTCATAACCGCAATCAGAGGAATGTCACGCCGGCAGTTATCAATCACCTTAATCAGTGACATCACAAGCTGCACCTCACGTCGGTCAAAATAGCCTTCGTTTTCAACATATGCATCTATTCCCTGTTCGGCAAGCTCATGCGTGTAAATATCTCCGGCATTTTTTACCGAACTCATCAGAATGGTTACATCACTGCTTTTTATATCGCGGTATATCGGATTTCCGTCCTCGTCGCTGCCGCACATAACCTTATACTTTTCATCTATAAGTCTGCGTATTTCTTTTGCAATATGCGCCGCTTCAAGCTGTTCGGAGGCTGCTTCGAGCATTTCCGGATTACTCGTTTCCTTGAAAAGCGGTATCATATGAAATTCGGATTTATGATTACTTCCGTTCTCGGTGTAATAGTCGTTTTCACGGCTCAAAACCTCATTGTCACGATACACAACATCGCCTACCGTATCCGACATGACACAGCCGAAAACCGAATTTACGCTGTCCAGTATTTCCATACGGCTTCTGAAATTCTGCGAAAGCGCTATTCTTACTCCGTCTTTTCCCTCAGCATATCTTGCACTTTTATCCTTAAAAATAAACGGATCTCCGCCGCGGAAACGATATATACTCTGCTTTAAATCGCCCACCATGAATATGTTGTTCTTTGAAACCGCTCTGAAAATTGCGTCCTGCAAGCCGTTTGTGTCCTGGTATTCGTCAATCAGAATTTCATCATATTTGTCGGTGTATTCTTTGCGTATATCTTTATCGCCGAACAATTTGTACGTCATATGCTCAATGTCCGAAAACTCAAAAACACCTTTTTTAAGCTTCATACTCATGAATTTTTCGTCAAATTCTTCAACCAGCCAGACAATATCCTTTATAATTTTGCCCAACGTTTCAAATTGCGCCGAAACCTCCTCCGAACACCTCGTAATCAGCGGCGCTGTTTCGGATTTAAAGCCTTCGCTTATTTCTTTACGTTCATCTCTGAATTTTTCCCAAAATTCGTTTTCTTCTTTCGGCGATCTGATCTGCGGAAAATATCCCTTGCCATTTATTTGGCACAGCAGCTCATATGCCGAATCCCATTTTTCGCTTTCGGATTTATTTTCCGTAAAAACCTGTTTTAAACGCATGGCGGAATCCGCACCGAGCATTGACGCATTCCATAAATTACCCCAAAACGTATTCATGCTGTGCGCAGCTTTTTTATCCGTACAGTACGGATAAATCTCTGCCGCTTCCTTATACGTCATATTCTCTCCGCAGACCGCCGTCATATTTTCAATCATTTTTTTGTATTTTGCACCGTACTCACCGGCAGCTTTTTTACAGCGTTTTAACGCGTCCTGTATCCAAATGCCCAAAAAAAGTTCTTCACCGTTTACATCATACATTGCCGCCTTTTCCTCAATCCACTTTTGCGGCTCCGGAAAAGACTGAGCAAATTTATGCACCGACAATACAAGTTCTTTAAGACCGTAATCGTTTCTGTTTGAGGAATACAGACGCGTCAGACGTATAAATCTTGCCTTTTCCTCCGAATTGTCACTGCTGTAAAACGAATCAAACAGCGCGTCACACGCTTCATCTCGTATAAGCTCGCTCTCGGCGCTGTCACATATCCCGAAATCGGGGTCTATGCCTATATTATGAAAATTATTTTTTACACATCTCAGACAAAACGAATCTATTGTCGTTATATCTGCGCCGCCGGCAAGACGTATCTGACGGTTTGCACGTGCGCTGCCATCTTTTTTCAGTGCTCGTATTATTTTTTCCTTCATTTCCGCAGCCGCCGCCTCGGTGAAGGTTACAACAAGCATACGGTCTATATCGGCAGGATTATCTTTATCGAGAATACGGCGTATTATGCGTTCGACAAGCACGGCTGTTTTTCCCGAGCCCGCTGCGGCGCTTACAAGTATATCGGAACCTTTTTCCGTTATTGCTCTTATCTGTCCGTCCGTCCATTCCATTCTTCGCCGCCCCCTTCCTCAACAATTCTTTGCCAGCAATCGCCTTTTGTATTTTTCTTTTTCCGCACCTGTGCATTTTCGCGTTCAAAAACGCACGCTTCTTTAAATGCGCAGTAGCTGCACGATGAGGTCATATCGTCCTCCTCATAGGGCGAGACTTCAAATTCGCCGCGCTTTATCTCACTGTCGATTTCCAAAACCTTATCCGACACGTATTGCATCAGCGCTTCGCCCTCACGCTCTGTCCGAACACCCCGAACTTCTTTTTTCTGCGTCATGGTAAGCGGAGTAAAATCGCTTTCGTAACGTATTCCGTTTTCATAAAAATCACGCATACCTTCATCTACGGCATAAAGGCTGTCCATATCAATATATCCGTCCGCGTCTGTTTTTGCAAACATTACTCCGTCAAGGCGCATATCCTTTGTATGCTCACGCTCTGCCGATGCAGCGTCATGACTGCTTATTCTGTTATCCTTTATACGATTGTAGAATATACCCGAAACGCTCGTTGCACGGCTTTTTATTTCCGTTTCGGCTTTCTTTACGGCTATCGCATAAATAATCATCTGCATATTTACTCTGTTAAGAATATTTTTTATATCAAATCCGGTATTTCCCGTTTTGTAGTCAATTATACGGATATATTCCTTTTTGCCGTCATCATATACATCAACCCTGTCAACAACACCTTTAATATATACTCCGTCCCCCACCTTGACTTTTTCAAATTCACGTTCATAGCCGTTTGTCGTATACCGTCCCTCACTCAGACTTTTATGCACCACTGCCGCACTGCCTTTAACGGTTTTTGTTATTCTGTCTATTATATCAACCCGTTTTTCTGCGTCCTCAGATGCAAAAAAACGCATTTTTTCCTTTGTTTCGGCGGCAATTTCATCTATGCAGCTGTTACGCTCACTGTCCGACAGTCTGCGCCACTTTTCGGATTTTTCCTCCGCTGTCTGTGCTCCGTCCTCCACACGCATACAAAATTCCTGAATAAATCTGTGCGCACATGAGCCGAAATCATTCGCCGCAATACCCGAAATCTCCTGTTCCTTTGCGTTAAGTCCGTACTGCATAAAATACGAAAACGGGCATTGGGCATAAACATTAAGTCTGCTCGCACTGTAAACCGTATCGCCGCTGCCGAACAGCTTTAATGCGTTATTTACGCCTATTTTTGTTTTTCTCTGCGAATATTTTGAGGCAGTTTCAAGCAAAAGCAGCTTGGAATCGTATTTTTCGTTATTTTTAAACCAACGATACGCGCTCTCCCATTCTGCAGTTTTTACCGCCGTACCGTTTGAGGATTTGTTTATCAAAAGGCGGTGTATTGTAGCGTCCGGTGACGATATATACGATTTGTCGGAAAAATCTGTAATTATATTATCCTTAACCTCAAGCTTTTCAAACATTTCCCGTATATCGGAAATCAGCCCCGAGGGTCTTAGCGCACCCCCCTCACTGTTCTGAACATGATAGCTGAAAAACAGCTTATCTGTCACCGGTGCAATCGCTTTGTATACCTTAAAATACTGATGCACCATACGTTTTTTAGTATCGGGCGCAAGTGAGATTTGGCAATCCTCTTTTAAAATATTTCTGTCGGCATTCGAGAAAAATCCCTCGTCAACAATATCATTTGGGTATGTTCCGTTTACCGCACCCGTAACAAACAAAGCTTTTACCGCTGCCGCTGTACTTCTTTCCACACTTCCCACGCATACGCTGTCAAGTGCGGACGGAATTGTTTTAATTACGCATTTTGACAAACCGGATTTTATATATTCGCCGTATTCTGCAAATGGCATCTCCCTTTCGCGCATTGTCACCACAGACTGGTCAAGCGTTTCTATAATTAAATTCCATATTTCCGAAAACTGCTGCGCCTCATCATTTCTGCCGCTGCGGCGAAAATGTACAACGTCCTTTTTCAGACCGCCGTACATATTTATATCCTCCAAAAGCTCAAACACTGCCAGCGCATAGCCGCGTGCGGTATGCGCCTTTTTTATTTTCTTGTGCAGTGAGATAAGCGGCGTCATCATGAGTTTTTTTACGGCGTTTAATTTTTCGTCACATTCCGCTTCTTCCTCCTCGCCCCACACACGTTCAAAGTCGTTTGCTTCTTCAAGCCATGTGTCCTCAAGCCAGCGTTTGCGCCCCCTCACGCCGTATTTTAAAGCATAGTTATCTATTCTGTCAATCTCCGCACGGTCAAAATGCTTATAATTTTCGTCATAAATAAAACCCGAACGCAGATAACGCATGACCGAATTGTAGCTCCATTCATCTTCAAGTATATCGAATACAGACAAAAGCTGCATTGCAATCGGGTGGTCTGCAAGAGTTATCGTTTCATCCGA
This sequence comes from uncultured Clostridia bacterium, assembly GCA_934476675.1. Classification (GTDB taxonomy): domain Bacteria; phylum Bacillota; class Clostridia; order UBA1381; family UBA1381; genus UBA4716. The sequence goes on from CAKSOE010000016.1 coordinate 29,151, forward strand.
AAAATACGGTATCCTGTATTCGTCAAATACCGCCTTTACAATATGACTGACCGCAGCGCCGTTTCCGCAAACTACCGCAATATCACGATACCGATAACCTTCCTCACGTACAAGCCGCAGTATTTCCGCTGCTGTATGCTCTGTTTCCGCATATGCATCGCGTCCTATAAACAGCGATATGTCGTTTACTTCATCTGTGTAATGCTTGTCCGCGTCACCGTAATTTGACAGGAGAAATTTTATTTCGCTGCTTTTTACGTGGCTAAGCCTTTCTTTACAGATTATATCACCCTCATAGCCTTTAAGCTGTCTTAACTGTTCATACGCTCCCGATACCACTTCGTATTTCCCGTCATCGGGCGGATAATTTATACCTACCGTCAGATTTACTCCCTTGTCTGCCATAGCGTTAAATATTGCGATATGCTGCGGAAAGAATTCGTCAAAACGGTCTGCCCATACATATAATTCTTCGTTAAACTCGTCAGATTGGCGGATATATTCCGCTATGCGCAGCAAGTCGTCTCCGCTGTCTGTGTATGCGCCGTTTTGAAAAAATTCGTTATATGCCGAATAAATGCGCGCCGCCGCATCAAGCTTATTTTTCAAAACGTCATTCTTTACGGTTTCCGTGCTTTTTATAAGCATTCCGGGCGTTACACAGTATCTTTTCATTTCCGAAATCAGCGATTCCATAACGTTTACAAAGCCCGGGGTACGCATGGTGCGTATAAGAGGACTTGAATTATCCTCCGAAATGCAGGTACGTATTGCACGCGAAATAAGCATTTGTCTGCCGGATTCCGTGAGATATTTTAGATCTCTTGCACTCAAAAACGAAACAGCCATTTTTCTCGGCGTCATTACGTCTATATTATTAAGTCCCGTACCGCCGAAAGTGTCCACAAACGCCTTCTCGGTTTCAAACGAATAGTGGTCGGGAACAAGCATTATACAGCGGTTTTGCGGGTTTTTTTCATGTACTGCACGGATTTCCTCCATGCACATTCTGCTTTTTTCCGAGCCTATTCCTCCGCGGATTACTCTTACCGGCATCTTTTAACATTCCTTTCCGTACTGATAATACATAAACAAAAAACCCCAAAATAACCGTCTATAAAGTCAAGTTTCTACCTGCTAATGCAGGTGGGTTAATTCCCGAATACTTTATATGTCCACTGGCATTTCCGAAGAAACGGAGGCGTATACGCCATATTCGGAGAAAATATCCCTTTTAAGAAGTGTTGGTAAAAAAAAGACTTCTTCACGCGAAATTTCAGGGTGTCTTAAATTGTCTGTAAATATAATAACACATTACAAGCAAAATTTCAAGTACTTTTTGCATTTTTTATATTAAATTATATTATTTTTCATCATTTTACCTTTCTGTTTGTTTTTGCACCGTCTGTAACTTATTTAAAAGCATGATTTTATTTTGTATTTTCGGACATTACTTTCATCATCGGGCATCTTAGTATTGAAAGACTGTATCCCAAAACTCCGAAGCAGATTATTTTTGCTGATTTTAAGCTGCAATATGGGAATAAACTGCTTTTATCCTTTTACGCCGCCTATATTTACTCCGCCCATTATATGCTTCTGGAACAGAACAAATATTACAAACTGCGGAATACTTGCAAAAACCAGCGCCATAAAATATGTATTCTGTTTGATAGATAAATTAGATTTGAGCCTGTAAAGCTGCAACGGAATAATAACGTTTTTATCCAGAACCAACAACGGCGTAAAAAATTCCGACCATGCACTGCTTAATGTTATAATGCTTACATAAATAACCGTTGGCAATGAAAGCGGCAGCATAATGCGGAAAAACACTCCATAGTCACCGCATCCGTCCAGCTTTGCCGCCTCGACATACGACTGTGACAGCGCGTCAAAAGCATTCTTAAACAACAGAACGGCAAATGTGTCCGCTCCCGCTCCAAGCCACATCGGCCAGAATGTATCCAACAAGCTTACTCCCATATTAATATCCGCCGCAAACGGAAAATGAAGATACGAAATATAATTCGGCACCATTCTAATCTGCCCCGGCATCATCATCGTCCATACAACAAGTGTAAAAACCAGCTTGCTGCCGCGAGGTTTAAGCTTTGATAATACATATCCTCCAAAGCCGCAGACTATAACCTTGCATACCAAATCTCCGATTGACAAAATCACCGTATTGGCAAAGCCTTTTGTCAAATCAAGCAATTTCCATGATTCGGATATTCTTTTCAATGCTTCCGTAAAAGACACATTTCGTGGAAATATCGAAAACGACGAATATATTTCGCTGCTGTCTTTAAAAGCAGAGAGTATAGTCCATGCGGTCGGAAGCATACTGACGATGGCTGTAATAGTCAGAATCACTATTATAAAAGCATACACAAGCTTACCTTTTACGGTTTTCATATCTGATGCTCTTAAAATACCTGTATTTTTGCTGTCAAATCTGTTCATACATATGCCTCCTTAATAACGATCTTCTATTTTTCGGTTAAGTTTAAAATAGAAACACGTAAATATAATTAAAATCAGGAAAATAATAACCCCCAGTGCCATTGCCTGACCAGTTCCTTTTCCGCTGCTGTTAAAGCCGTACTGATAGAGCTGAAACGAAAGTGACGTAGATGCACCGTTCGGGCCTCCGCCCGTCATAGCCAAAGGCTGATCCAACACCTGGAACACTCCTATAATCTGTCGCACAACATTCAGCAGCAAAAGTCCTTCAAGAGACGGCAATGTTATATATCTGATACGCTTCCATATTCCTGCACCGTCAATAATTGCCGCCTCATAAAGTTCTGCCGGCACTCCCTGGAGTACCGCAAAATACAAAAGTATTGCCGCCGGAGAGCCTGCCCATGACATATATATTACAATTCCTACAATCGAAAACCGCGGATCATTCAGCCAACCGTACGGCTCCAATCCCAGCTTCATCAGCAGCATATTAAGTAATCCCGTATGATCCGGAAAATAGATAAAATACCAAATCAGCATTGCGGCAATTCCGGGAATAATAGCCGGAAGATAAATCAATATGCGAAACGCCTGTTTGCCATGTACTGCCTCATCAAGCATTACAGCTATAATCAAAGCAGGCAGAAATCCTATTGCCAGCGACCATATTACATATTTCACAGTATTCCAAAGTGTAGGAAGAAACTGCGAATTTGTCAGTACTTTTCTATAATTGTCAAATCCGCAAAAGCTTGTTGCCGTATATCCGTCCATTTTGAAAAAAGACCACACCCCACACATGATTGTGGGGCGCCAAACAAGCAAATACAAAATAACTATCATCGGCAGCATTAATATCCACGCATTAAAATTTCTGCCAAAGTGCATAGGCTTGCGCATCCTGCTCCGCGCTGCTGTTTTACCGCTTTTTGTTAAAGTCTTTGATGTCTTCATTTCGTTCACCTCTACTCACCTATTTATATATTGTCATCTTAGAACAGCATTGATATTGACTTTTAGTCACAAATCTCTAATTCATCGTTATCATCAGGCACAATTATCGGAAAATCAAAACTGCTGCTTATTTTCTTAAAATAATCTATCTTTTCCTGCGGATAAATATGCATAATAACCACCTGTTCGACATCAAGTCTGCGTAAAATCCTTTCCAACGTTTCCTTCGGAGCATGAGCACATTCCGTAACTATCAAATCAAAATGGTTTTCAAATGCTACTTGCGGAAAATCATTCATCTCTGCCGTCAAATCACCCGTAAACAATATACGCTTTCCCTCAGCCTCCAGATCAAAAGCATATGAAAGTCTGTCTACATTCTTCATGTGTTCGGTAGGAATTGCCGTAACCCTTATCGTTCCATCGTTAAATATTTCGCCTGCTTCATATTTCCGAATTTTTATATTGGGGTTTGATTCGTCCATGCGCACCTCAATCAACGGTTTCATAGCATTTAAAAGTTCTTTATCCGGCAGATATGCGGTTATGGCGCTTTGCATAAAATGCCACTTTCCAAGCGTCATAAATATTGGCAAACCGCCGCAATGGTCAAGATGGGCATGAGTTATAAATATATCCGAAATATCAGCACATGAAATCCCGTGTCTTACAGCAATATCCGCAAACGGCGCGCCCATATCTATAATATATTTCTTTTCTCCTGTTTCCAGCATAGTGCAGGAACAATATCTGTCCTTTTCGGGCAGTCCGTGGCTCGTGCCAAAAAAAGTGAATTTCATTTTAATAATCCTCCCCATATATCTAAATCGTCCGTGTTTGTAAGAAGCTCCGTACCGAACACAATATCAGCCTTAATAATCGAGATTGTCAAGATAATCCGACTGGAAATTTGCATTTGCACTCTTTAACAGTGCGGCACAATCCGCATCTTTATTTGAAAGAACCTCCTGAATACAGCTGTCAAGTACAGAATACAGGCCCTGACAGCATACGGGTTCTTCTGCCTGTATTTCACACTGACTGTTTTCAACAAATTCATTATAAAGCTTTACGTGGTTTGGATTGGAATTTTCATACTTTTTAATTAATTCGTCACGATACTTAACCGCTTCGGTATCTCCGTCCCAAACACTCAGTCCCTTTACCCCCACAAGCGCATTACGCTCAACAAGTTCCTTATAGAAATTTTCCTGGTTAATTTTATAATCCTCACTTGCATTGTAGGAATACTGTGTTTCAATCCACTTTAACGCTGCGTCAATCTGTGCCTCAGTTGCCTTGTTGGAAATACAGTAAACACTTCCGCCAAGCATTGTTACGTGACGCTTCGGGCCTGCCGGAACACCTATCATTCCTTCGTGATTCGGATCCATACCGTACGAGGCAAGTGTACCGCCAAAGTCTCCCGGCGCCATTATCATTCCTACATTTTCCGTTCCGAACTGTTTGTAACGCTCGCTATTATCAATGAGAGTATTACTTGGCAAAACGTCATATTTCCACTTTAAATCTTTAATCCATTGAAGTGCGGCTGCCGTCTCCGGCGAATCAAATGTTGCTTTCCATTTTCCGTCTTCACTCTGCTGCATAAACTTCGTACCGAATGACCATGCCAGACACGTAAACATCCATCCGCCTGCACGATCTGTCGTCGGAAATATAAAGCCCGGCTTACCGGTAGCTTCTTTTATTTTAACGGCAAACTCAGCAAGCTCATCCCATGTTTGAGGCGCTTTGGGAGTACCGTCTGCTTCCATAAGTCCCGCCTTCTCAAACATATCTGTATTGCAGCCTATTCCGAGCATATATGTATTGAACGGGAAAGCGCATATATTGCCGTTTTCATCTGACACAATATCTACTATTCTTTTGTTAAGCTTTCCGTCATAACCGCGTTTTTTTAAGCTTTCGGTCATATCGGCAGAATATCCCGCTTCCATAATCTGTTTAATTTCCGTAAAATGTGTTGCATATACCGTCGGAAGCTGACCGCCTGCCGCTTTTGCATAAAATGATTTTATATCAAAATCCCATGCATCCGGCACAATTTTGATATTTGGATTATCTTTTTCAAACTTCTCCTTGCGTGCATTCATGTTGTCAAGCTCTGTTCCCTCCGTCTGCGGCCAGTTACTTACCGAGATTGTCACCGTGTCTCCGTCTGTATTTGCCTGCTCCTTTCCGCACGCTGTGAGCATTGCTCCCAGAATAGTTGCCGTCAATACAAACGATGTCACCTTAATTACTTCTTTTTTCATTTTCTTACTCCTCCTCAATATAATAATTTATTTCTTTTAATACTCTGTCTTTGCTATAATTTGAGCATCAATAAGCGGAATCATATCCGTATTCCAGAGCATTATCTTTACAGTATCATATTCGCCGCTATTCTCCGGCGCATCAAATATCCAAAGCTTATCTCCGCCATCTTCATATTTGCCGCTGCCGGCAATCATTCCGTTTAATTTGTTATCCTTATAAAGAACGGCATACGCTTTAAATTCAGTTGTATCTTTAACCTTGTCGCCGAATCTGAGTCTTAATTTAAGTTCAGACGTATCGAGCATATTCAAGTTCAGCTCACCTATTCGGAAAATTCCGCTGCGCAGCGCAATATCATATTTTGTATCCTCTCCAAAGAACGATAATTTTCTCGGAATGTCGTCCTCCTCGGTATAAATGTAAGCTTCAATACAGTTTGTCTGTTCATTGACAAGCGCGGTAAACAGATACTCACCGTTTTCACCTGTAATAGTCTGGTTGACATACCGTATACCTGCCGGCAATTTTGAAATATCCGTTCCCTTGTCTACAACCACAAGCGAAACATTTTTATCCGGCGCTCCCGATGCAATCACGCCGCTTATATTAATAATATTTGACTTTATCACTTTTGTTGCTCTCGATATTTCATCACCGAAATATACATATATTACTTCGTTTGTGACAATAAGTCTGTTATTCTCAACATAACTGCTTTTGTCAAGCTCATTTCCGAAAATATCATAAAGGCGCGCTGCCGACAAATCCTCTGCAACAGTAACCGTATGCTGCGATTTGTCATCTGATGTCGGTCTGCATGACGGCGGTTCATTAGTCTCTTTATCGTCCCACCAGTACGCATACACTCTGTTTCCTCTGTCATCTCTGAATCTGTATCCAAAACAGTTATCCTCGGCAACATCAACTTTTTCTGTATCGGTCATACTGCTTGTAAGTTTATTTACTGCCGACACCGCAAGATATGTCTGTTTTGCGGCATACGGAACACCGCCTGTTCTCGACGCTGCTCTGAGCATACCAAAATTTGCCCCTGCAACAGAATTTATATCCGCATTGTCAATCAGGTCATAGAACAAATATGTTCCGTTCGGATCATTACCCATCATTGTTATATATTGTTTTACAATTCTGTTTGCCTTTTCATACTCATTATCAGGAATTACTATACTGTAATATTTTACATCTGCCGACGACCAGCCGCCCTCATTGCTCCATATTTCATACTTCCCATCCTTACCGTAGCCGTATTGGTCTAATATACTCCTGACGTAGCTAATATTATCATCATACACGCGCTCCGTATCCTTATAGCCCATATAGGCATGGCAAACATATGCGTCAAAATACGAAAGAACATTCTTTTTCTTCATAATATCAAGCGCTGCCGTATAAAATGCGTTAAGCTTTCCGCGCGAATATCCGCTTTCAGATGTTTCCGCATCTGAAAGCATTGTTTCAAATGCTCCCAGTTTTACATTTGCACCGCTGGCCTTTACCGCTTCCGCTACCGCACTTGCCATATATCCGTATCTTTCGCCCAAAAGCTTATAATCATCTATTGTTCCGCTTACCTGATGATTACCTGCATACTTCATACATTCGGGTTCATTTCCGATAGAAATCTTTTTTATTCTTCCATCCATACCTTTTACAAAATTAAGTGCGGTATTATACATATTGTCATACTGCGTTTCCGGATCCGGCAAAGAATAATCCTCCTGAAACATAATCGACCCGATGCAGTCAATATTATAGAGCTGTGCATTTTTAAGAAACGGCAGCCACGGTTCCGGTACCTTATATTTTGTCCCTTGTCCAAAAGGCAGCAGATAGCCGCGCCGGACGGCCCCCATACCGGCATTTATCATAAGATCACCGGAGGATTCACTTGCAAGTGTACCAAAATGCGGATTTGGCTTATCGTTCAGTATACATCGTGAAAAGTCAATATCAAGCTTTGAATTTATAATATCGTCTTTATAGCTGCCGGAGAGCATAATCACCATTTTATAAAGACCATATTCATTGGCATCAAGCTCAATGTTCTCCTTTACCGAATCATCTCCTGCCACGGTATAAGATGCTGTCTGCCTGTCTATAAGCTTTTCTTCACCGTTTCCCGATAATCCGAATATTTCATATAGCGCTTCAAAACTTACCTCATCAGAAGTCTTATTTTCATAACATAAATTCAAGGCTGCAATATCATCCGTATAAAAAATATTACCCTTATTTTCCGAATCGGCGGTAAGCTTAACCGGACTTACCGTATTATCTGTATAAATCCTCACAGACTGTATATAATACGGCGCTGTTGCATACATATACTCTGAATTATTTATATAAGTTACTAACCGAAAGTCATACCCACCGAGCGAATTATCAAACAGCGCATCATTCAGACAAAATGTATATGTATTACTTGCCTTTCCGGAATTTTTCACTCCTGCCTTTTCCGTATAAGCTTTGATACCGTTCACATTTATGTATTCAATGCTGAGCCATGCACTGCTGTCATGATTATTATCAAAATATGTTACTTCAACATATTTGTTCAAAATACTTTTTGAATATAAGCTATCCTCAACATTAACCGCCAGATACGATTTTTCTGCCTGAGGCGCCTTTATTGTTTCGCCGAACTTGTCCTTGCTTTCCGTAAATGCCTTTAATTCAAGTCCGTTAGCCCCGATTTGCGCTTCTGTGTCACATTTTACATTTCCGCTGCAAGACAGTTTTTTCTCTGCCGTATTTGCCGTAATTGTTATTTCTGTTTTGTCCGATGCTGAAGCCGAAGATATTGCCGTTACAGTAATCAGCAGCACAGATACTGCCAATACTTTTTTCAAAAGGTCTCTTAATTTCATCTTTTATTCATTCCTTTCCGTATCAAAAGAGCAAAATCGTAATCATCTTCATTTATATACAAAGATATTACTGTACAACTGTGCATGATGCGAATAAATAATCACAAATGAACATCCCGCTCCTGCATTTGCATAGTCCGCAATCTCATATGAATTGCCTCTGTAAGCATTTTCATCATGACGGCTGCTGTCGTAAATAATCGGTTTCTTGTCCATTATTGTCGCAACCTCATCAAATCCGTTTTTACCCTCCGGCAAATCATAAGAAATTTTTATCAGGTTATCTGTATGCTTAACCGAATAACCCTTTGTAAGCTGCCATGACTGATAATAGTCATCTGTTGTATCTGTACGCGACCCATAGTAATACGGAGCATATTTGTTGTCTGACCCGACATAACTGAGCGTTTCCCTGTCAAAAACCTTTTTAACTCCCGCTACCATGCCGTCGGCATTATTAATATCCACGCGTATCAAATCACCGATGTTTATATCCGAAATGTCATATTCCTCCGGAAAGAAATACCACTCGTCCTTACTCTGATAAAGGCATCTTACTCCCTGAACAACCTCCTCCTTATCATTAAGTACGGTGTTCTTGTCAGCAACCATCATCGGCTCTCCTCTTTGTTGCCTGCCGTTTCTGTAAAGCACAACAACATCCGCAAAAACACTGCTGTCATCATAATTATATGCTTCTGTATAATACTGCCAGCCCTCGGTGAGGTCTATGCCCATATAGTACATATCATCGGTAGGTAACACATATTCGCCGAAAATATCCGTCATGCGATCGGAAACAAGATTCCACGAACTTTCATCCGCACTGACACAATAACCTTCACTGTCTACAAGCGGTACATTAAATATAAATGTCTTGGTTTTATCAATAAGAACATCACGTGAAAAACGCCTGTAATCATTATGTCCTGTCCAGTTATACATAAGCCTTTCCTTATTTCGGAAACGGTTAAGTGTACTTCCGGCCGCTTCGCCTTTGCCGCAATAAGCAGTGTCTATTTCACATATTTCGCTTTTCTCGCCTACCGTTTTCAGCTTATACCGAATTACCTGTCTTTCGAAAATCGGTTTGTTCTGTGAGTTATATGGATTTTCCAAGTCAACAATGCCCTTTGTTCCCGGAATTGCCGCCATTGCTGAGAGCACATCCTTTTTCTTAACCTTGTCCACTGTTACTTTGTCAGCCATGGGATACCTGTTCATTTTCCCGTCCGTATCGAAAATTTTCAGCACATTATCATCAGGTATACTGCCCGTCAAATCGTAAAAACCGTCTACCAGATATCCTATTTTAAATCCGCTTACTGTTCCCGAAGCGCTTCTTATATCCGTAACTTCACCAAACATATCCGTATAGATTTCGTATTCTTCATTAAAATTAATATTATTGCCGATTACAGTCCTGTAGCTTTCATCAATCTTGTATGTATTTCCGTTATCCAGCGTCAGTTCGGAATAATCACCGCTGATTGTTGTTATTTTACCGCTGTCGGAAGCAGCTTGCTGTCCCTGAACAATCCTTAAAAATCTCCTATCCGTACTTGACGCAATATTTACTGTATCTCCCGCTGAAAGAGAAGATACTGAAATCGGCCGCCCCGAGGAATTTGTAATGTAAATATTATCATATTCCTCTAAGTCCGTTATCATGTAGTTATGGTTTCTGTCATATATCGTTTGATTGTCATAATCAATCTGAGCTATAACTCCGCTGTCGTATGCGTCTATTATAATATATTCGTAACCCCCCGAATATCCTTTCAGCCTTACGCTTCCCTTGCGCTTTTTCTCCGTAAAATCCTTTAAGTACTCAGAAACATCACCTATAACAAAGCTACCGTTGTATATAAGCGCCGCATCCTTATTCACCTTTACATTTCTGCTCTTTGAACCCATGTCATAAGTAAGCGTATGCGATGAGTCATCATAGGAAATTACATCATCACTGACTACTTTTAAATCCTTATTGCGCTGTTTTGTCTTTTCCAAGGCAATAAGACTGTTAATTTCTCCTTGATTTTCTATATATGCAAATTCCGTATAATCCATAAAATAGCTGTTTATATCAACTTTATCGCAGTAATATTCTTTTCCGTCGACTACTGCAATATTCTTGTCCGATATTATACGGTTACTGCCTGAATATACATATGTATCCGTTACAATTCCTTCACCCATATAAAGAGAATAATATGACGAAAGAATGGTATTATCATTTGTTATATTTTTATCTGTACCGTAAAGAAGTATTCCGAGATTTCCGAAGCCAAACAATATTTTTTTAACCTCGGCATAACTCAATGCTTCGGAATCTGCCGCCTTAACGTTAAGCTGAAGTCTTTCCGCCATACTTATATAACCAATCGGAAAACCGCCGCAAATATCCTCAATATACCTTCCGTATCCGGCAAGTGAAAACATAATTTTATATGCCTGTGAAAGAGTAATATTGTCTTCCGGTCTGAACATTCTGTTTTCAGGAACAGAAATTGCCTCCCTGTCCGCCAGATGCGCAATGTATCCACAGTAACGATTATCTGACGGAACATCGGCAAAATAGGCATAATGTGTATTCTCATTATCAATATATCCCACCAGCTTTGCTGCAAGCATCGCAAACTCCGCTCTTGATACCGTACTGTCATTTGATGTTGCGCTGTCCGTTATATTGAGGTATTCCAAAACCGTTTCTGCCATTTTCAAAGATGAATCCTCATTCCTTGTTTCTTCGTCAGCGGCTGAAAATACCGCCGGCACAAGCAAATTAACAAGCATAATTATTGCTGCAACTCCGGCTGAAATTTTTTTCACTTGTCATCCCTCCCTTAATTATTTTGAAAGTAATATAAGAGTTCGGTAAGCAATCTGTGCTGCTTCTGCTCTTGTTGCCGTTGCAAGCGGCTTAAATGTCCCGTCATCATAACCGCTGATTAGTTTCAGCTGTACAAGAGCATCTACTGCCGCACCTGCATATTCCGAAACATCTTCCTCATCCGCAAATGACGGTATATCTCCCGCGGGAGGATTTATTCCGCAAACATTGAGCGCATTATATACCATTACCGCCATATCCTGACGTGTTATACACTTTCCTATACCGAAAATATCATCTGATATACCATGTATAATTCCTGCCTTGTATGCTCTGTTTACATATTCATAACACCATGCATCTTTTGAAACATCACTGAAAACCATATCGTCGGAAACAACATTCAGCTTTGTTATCTGTATAAGCAGCTTTGCAAATTCCTCACGCAAGACAAGCTCACCGGGGCAGTATTTCTGTTCCGTACGTCCCGAAACGACTCCGCGCAGATAAAGATAATCTACTGCCTCCCGTGCCCATTCAAAACCCGTCATATCTGAAAAATATACTGTTCCGTTATTATCCTTCTTCTGTTCCGGCGTATAATTGCTCATATCTGAGATTATTGCACCATCCGCATTTTTATTTGTCTTGGAAACATAACCGCCACCGCCGCCGTTTCCGCCGCCTCCCGTTACCGGCGGTTTTACCGCACTGCCTGTACCGTTCAGCTTTTCAAAAGCCTTCTTTAATCTTGAATCAAAATCACTTATACCCGATGCTCCCTTTACCGCTTCCACTATATCGGAATTATATGATGATTTGTAATTATAGTTTCCTGCAATTCCGGAGCTGTAAAGATAATCTCCTATATTCAAAATTCGGCTTTCGTTTATAGCCGATATTAAATATGCTTTATCGATTGCAATACCTATCTCACTCGCTGTCGCAGTGCGGTTTACCGTCAGCCAGTCATATACCATCACAGCTGCTGCGTCGTTACCGTTTTGAAACAGCTCCGTAGATACTGTAAGCGAATCTTTATTTGTATCTATAAAATTCACTGCGTCATTTCTGTTCAGTCCTTTAAGACTTGCCGCTGCCGATTCCGCACTTGTCTTATCCGCATAAACAAGCAATCTTTTTTTTCCGTTTATCAGCGCTGTGTATTTACCTTGATTTGAAAGTACAAAATTAAATCGGCATACCCAATCTCTTCCGTCAGCCGTACTCACCGCTGAATCGGCATAAACAGCCGAATCAAGCAGAGTCTTATCAGTACTTACCGTTTTCCAGTCAGCGTTTCCCGAAAATATCCAAAGAAAAATTTCTTCGTTCTTTTTTAATCCGCTCTCACTGATTGTTACAGCGCCGTTTTCCGATATAATACGTTCTGCCGCACATTCTTCCCGCGCTGACGCATTTGTACCGCACACGGCTGCCATGACTGCCGTCAAAGCCAACGAGGTGCAGAACAGTCTTATTTTATTCAACACTCTCCAATCCGGCGTCTTGGCAGATACTCCTTTTAACATATTGTGTATTCTCCTCCTATTTTTGATTTGTAAACAGCACTCTGCCGTCATCTGCCGATATTATATATGCACATATCTTATCCTCATCGTCCTTAATATTCTTTGAGACAATTGTATTATGATTAACCATACCGTTCAGTGCATCAAGAATTTCGGTTTCCAGTCCTGTTAGCTTTTGATATTTTGTTCCGTTAATTTCCATTTCCTTAAATGATGCAATTACTGCAATTAATTTTTTATCTTCACCGCTGTTGTTCACAACATCAAAGCTGAATTCCATATCTGCATTTTCAACATTCCATTCACTTTTGCAGACCTTGAAAAATTCCTCATCGCCCGTTCTGAAATATTTCTTATATCCCTGAGAAGATACAAATCGTGAATCGTCCGCATATTTTATTCCGCTGTTTACCTCTATGCAATAAGTACTGTTTTTTTCAAGCAGACGTTTTGGCTTCATTGACAGAAACAGTCCGGATTCATCAGCTGAAAAATCTGCTTCAAGCGCTTCTCCGTTCTTTGTGAGTTTGATGTAATCATCAATTTCTTCAAGAGAAATTTTTGAATCAAACTGCAAAAGTATTTCTGCCGCCGATGTAGCAACTGTTTCATCAAGTCCTATTGAGTTCCCGAAAACATCGGCTATTGATACTCGCTGTAATTCCGGAGCTTTTACCTCCGAAGGTACATATATTTTGAAATTGTCTATCGCAACGCCTACTCCTCCCGTTGATGGATTTATATATCCTCCGGCAGGCAGCCAAGTAAAGAAATCCAGCTTTGTTTCCGCGGTATAAACTTTTCCACCGTCCAGCGACACCTTTAAGATTGTTTTTTCAACATCTGACGGCCGGTACTCAATCTTTAATCTGTGCCAGCCCTCATCGGGAACAATAAGTCTATATCCGTCGTCATCTGGATTTAACCCCGGGTCAATAAAATCCGAAAAATTATTGTTTGTCCATGCTGTATTCGGATATTTTACAACACCGTCCATTATTGCAACATTAACATTTTGCGACGGCCAGTAGGGATCGGGATCATGATTTGTCAAATTGTGATAATCCGAAACTCCGCACCAAATCACCGAAGCTCCGCCCATGCGGTTTATATCAAGCTCCATAATAAACGGCGCCCCTTTTGACAGCAGCTCATTTTTGTAAAATCGTTTTATCAGATATGGACTGACCGAATCATTTTTCAGATGTATTGCCATATCACCATCACCGTCAGGCCCGTTCACACCCCTGACCCCTCCGTAAAAATAATCGTACATACAGTACCAGCCGTCAGGGATTTTTGAACCGTTTGCAGCAGGAACAAAATCATTGAAATTTTCATCAAGATACAATTTCTTATTGTATGCCGCCTCAGTCGATACATTAAATTTAACCGTCACATCATTGCCCACATTAACCTTTTCATTGCCGATATAGGATAGCTTGCCGCTTATTCTGAATGTCATGGAACTGCCTTTTTGAAGAACCGTATTCTCCAAAATTACATTAACTGTTTTCCCGTCATCTGAAACATCTCTGCGTATTCCCTCGGATAAACCGTCTATTCCTATTAAACTGTCTAACCCTTCCGGATTTATTTCTTTATCAAATCCGGCTCTTATATTATAAAGATTGTACGGTATCGCGCCGAGATTGGCATACTCTGTACCGTCAGCATCGAAAAATCCGATTGACATAACTGCTATAACATCTTTTTTTACCGTAAATGTCTGTGCTGAATTTACGGTAACCGAACCGAATCCGCGGCTTCTTACTTCATCAATTTTCAGCGTATATTCTTTATCTGCCTCAAAAACCCCCGCTGTACTAACCTCTGCCGTTTTTCCCTCCTCTGCAATTGTAACACTGATATTTTCGATTTTGTTTCCGTCAGAAGATATTATATAAATCCTATCTGTATCCGCCGGATTTATTTTATGATTAAATTTAACTCTAAACAAATCGACCGCATCTGTTACATCGGCAATTTCTTTGTCTCTGATATATGGCTGAACCGAATTTATCTTAAATTCATCCGCAGCTGCCGTAAATCTGTATGAATAAGGCTCCATAATCTTTTGCGGATTTCCGCGAAGATACCCGTTCTCTGCTGTAAGCAGATACTCTCTGCCGCCTGTCATAGGCTCATTCAGTCTCAAACCAAGCTTCTTTCCGCTTTGGTCAAGCTCCGATGTAATGTCGATTTTTGTACCGTCTGCCGCGTCAGTCAATGTAACCTGTTTCCGAAGGTCATCAAACTCCGCGCTTACATCAAATGAAATCCGGATTTCCTCCGTAAGAGCCGATATATTACTTTCACTTTGAGATTCTCCGTCGGAGATAAACTCAACGTTATTTATCTTCGGTGCGGAATTATATGTATAAACCTTAACATTATCAAACTTTACATATTTATCGTCAACATCTCTTTTGAACGGCGCAGCGGCAAGCCCGATTCCGTATATATCCGTTTCGGTAAAATTTGTTTCCGTCTCCGCTTCAACTGCCGCAGCAGAGTTTATTTTAAGCGACAGCTTTGTCCTTGATGACGATATAGGCATTACATTTATTTCTATATGATTCCATTCCGGAGCTTTGACGATTTTCGTATCTTTATCTCCGAAACCGACAACTCCGCCGTTTCCGTCTGCATATGCAATTCTGGGATATGTAACCGTACCGCCGCCCGTGGACGCCATGCCTATAAACTGCTTTTCGTATATCATTTTTCCTGTGTCAGCGGTTTCTTTTATATCATCTTCACCAAGCAGGGCAAGATAAAATCCCGATTGTGCCGCTGCACACAAATCAAATTCAATCGTAAAGCTCTTTGACGCATCAAGCTTATTTTCAAATGCCTTCATGCCTCCGTTTAACACACCATTGGCAGCTGAAATTTTGAGTGCATTTCCCTCCTTGCCTGTATCAGCGGTTATGCCGCCGCCGGAAGCCGCACCGCCCGAAAAGCTTTGCCAGCCCGACGGCAGCCCAGGCTCGTCATATCCCGAGAAATCCTCCTCCAATATATAAATTCTGTCACTTTCATCGGCTGCAAAAACTCCCGATGCCGGAATGCTGCCAAACATCACCGTACATATTAAAAAACAAGCTAAAAATTTTTTCACCGCAGTATTCTCCTTATTTCACCAAATTAAGATACGTAAACAGCGATGAGTCTTTATACTCACCTATTCCGCTCGCATATTCAATCCAGCCGCGTCTGCCTTCACCATCATCATCATTCCAAAGAATAGAAAATCCTATTCTTCTTCCTGATTTCGGGTCAAAATCCAATCCGCTTCCCTCCAGCATATCTTTCCACGCAATACTCCACTCATATGTAGTTATATTGCCTTTTCGCTCTATTGCTGTCTGTGCCTTGTCAAGCAGACGTGCTTTCTGTCCCGACCGCTGAACCTTATTCATATATGTTCCGACTGTTCCGTCATCCAATCTTGCAATTATGAACTCATTA
Organism: uncultured Clostridia bacterium; assembly: GCA_934476675.1. Lineage (GTDB taxonomy): Bacteria > Bacillota > Clostridia > UBA1381 > UBA1381 > UBA4716. Next base: position 45,584 of record CAKSOE010000016.1, read on the forward strand.
AAATTTGTTCCGCCCTGACCGATTGCAATGAACTCATTCGGATCAATAAAGTAAAGCGCTAACTGTATTCCATCACCCTGCCATGCCTTATTTAATCCCTCGGCAACATTTCTCTGTACGTTATCCTTCACATTAGAAATCATGTAAAGATTTTCTTCATCCCACATAAGCCGTACATCGGCGCTCAGGTCATCAGCACCGCTCCAGTTTTTAATCTGCTTTACATATTCATCACTGTCTGCCCTCATTGCGGTATTCAGCGGCCACTCGCCCTCCGACTCTATTCCGTCTATATTCGGCTTTGTCTTTGCATATGTTGCCATTGTAAAGTCTACAAGCTGGTTAAAGTCGTATACATTTCCGTCATTAAACACCGCTTTATATTTCAGACTATACATTCCTTTTTGTCGTATGTCCGGACAGTCAAATTCTGTTTCAACGGTGCTCGACCGCGGAATGTACCCAAGGCTTACCTTACCGAGATTTGTAAACATATTCGGCTCCGAAAACTGTATATAACCTTTTTCGACCTTATTGGCAAGATTATTTGTAACCGTTATTTTTCCTTTCCACTTGTTATAATCGTCACCGCTGTCAGGTGAAAATCTTATATTAATAGTTGTCGGTACAATTATCGTCACCGGTATATAAGCAAATCCCGCAAGCTTACCGTCATGCTTTATCCTTACCTCTACATATTTTTCTTCATCAAGTTCACCCTTGAAGGCTATATTGAATTTATTTGAATTTCCCTCTTGTGTGCGTTCTTCAACATAACATCCCCACGGCACGTCAGCATCAATTTCTGCACCTGTATTACGGCAATCCTTAACCACAATTTCCGCAGTTCCACCGTTCGACGCTTTCGGGGATTCGGGTTCAAAGTCAAATTTGTTTTCTTCGAGTCTTTTATAATCTTTGAAATCGCCTACAAGATAACACGGTCTGCCTGTTACATAAAAGCTGTAAATCCCATCATTGCTCGACAGCGCTTGCCTATTTCCGTAACCGTCGTAAAAATCAACGTTTTCTGTTCCCAGACTCAGCGTCACAGTCTCGTTTTTGTTTGCTGTCCACATGGGCATTACCTGTTTGCCGAATTTTTTGCTTTGAAGTCTTCCTGTATGAAAGTTGCCGCCGGTTTCGAGCATTTCACCGCTGTTTTGAGCATCTGTTCCTATAAGCATATAATTCATTGCCGCAAGCGCTGCATACGATGCCATCGGCACACAGGTCTTTCCTTCTATATTGTAATCATAATATCCCGGAGATGTAAATCCGAAGCAGTCCTCACGATCATTATCCCTCGGTCCCTTTTGTTCCAGATTGTAGGGGATATTTATCTGCCCTATATTGTTCAGCTTGAACAGCAGCGTGTCTCTGACAATCCATGATGCACGTTCCTTATCCGGTATATTATCCGCTGTTGTGTGACCGTATTCTGTATTCCATATAGGAATATTTTCTATGCCGTTCTCTGCCGCATAATCCTTATATTTTTGTATATCGTTATTGATATACACCTGCTCCGGCTTATTCTGCATGGTATACGGATGAAGAGAAATTGCCGTTGCATAATTAAACAGACCGGCTGCCGCTGTTCCTTTATACCATTTGTCAAAAACGCTTGATGTGTCAATACCCGTTATGCTGAGCCCGCTTATTTCCGCCGCCGGATCAACCGATTTAACTGTTTCATAAAATGCTTTCTGCATTTTAACCAACTCCTCCGGAGACTGATTCAGAGGATTAAATACCGTTAAATTCGGTTCGTTCCAAAGCTCATAAAGGTGGAAACCGAGATCTTTCATTTTTTTTGCCTGTGCGCGATATTGATTTTTAAACTTTTCAAATTCTTCTTCTGTTTCGGGGAATGTCCATGACGACTTATCTCTCGCACTGAATCCTCCGAAGCACGAGTTAACTATCTGAAGTCCGGCTTCTTTATACAAATCCGCATCTGCCATATTTGCCACACGGTTTCCTGAAAAATTCGCCTTTTTAACCATGCTGATCATACCGCGCCGCTCCTCCACGGTATAGCCGTTACCCGGTGCAATTTCGGAAGATATATACATACTTTCACTTGCTCTTCCGTATTCATCACGTTTAACTATTGCTATGGTATCTTCTTTGATTGTGTAAGCAAATCCACTGCCGGCAATGTCTATATACAATGTGTAAAGTCCGCAAAAATCCGTATCAAAATTTATTTCGGTCTTTACTTCTCCGTTTTTTTCTATTTCATATTTCCTGCTTAATGCCCATCGCTCTATACCTGTATCGTCTACCAACCTGTATGACGCTTCAAATTCGGTGTCTGCTGCCAGTGTATTTTTGTAGGTTACATTTGCCGTTTTTTTCTCGTCGGTATGAGCAAAGACATTTCCCCATTCTTCTATATACGATTCTGCCAGAATCGGCTGTGCCGCCTTATTTCTTTTTACTCTTATTTCTTTAATGTACATATGCGCCGTTGATGCCGAATCGCTCCAGCCGCGTCTTGTTCTTGTCGCAAGCATCAGGTCATATCCCAAAATTCCTCCGCCAAATGCCGCATTTTCCAGCGTGAAGCGGCTGGTTTTCCACGCCTTTGTATTCTTTGTGTATATTTCGTTTGCCAGCTGCTTGCCATAGTTCATATCATCATACCAACAGAACATAAATCCCGCACCGTAATCGAAATAATCAATCTCCACATCATATGTTGAACCATCGTCCGCGCTGCTGCCCACCGGTGTATCAAAATCTATATATACATACCCTTCATCGACAGTCGGAGCAATATCCCAACATTCCTCACCGCCCCTTTCTGTAACCGTCGGGTTTCTGAGCATTGCCGTTTTTGAGCCGATGCCGAATTTTTTTATGCCGTTACTGTGTTTTTCCGAATTAAATCTGATAACAGCATCATATTGCTCAGCGCCGACATCCTTAGCCGCAACGCTGAATGTCGAAATCTGAGCAAAAATACACATTATCAGTAATGTGGCAATATATCTTTTCATTATGTTACCTCTTAAATTGCCGGTCAGGGATAAATCCGTTTAATTTATCCCTGACTGACGTTCTGTCTGATTCTATTCTGATATTCTCAATTACTCTGCTTTTGCCAGTCCGATTGCATTAATCAAAGGTTTGTATGTATTATTATTCATCCATACAAATGCCTGTACACTTTTATACTCACTCGGCGGCTCTATCTCAAAACTTTTGCTGAATCCGCCCTTTTCGGTTGTGAACGGTATCCACTGAACATCAGCAAGTGTACTTATTCCATCAACCGTGTCATAATACGCTATGACAGCTGCCAGTTCATCGCCTCCGTTTGCAGAATACCCGTCAACATAAAGTTTTGTGGGATTACTGCCGCAAGTATTTATTGTTTCAAATTTTGCAGGTCTCAGCTGCTCATATGTATAAGCTCCGTCTTTCAGAATCGGATTCACAAGCCTTGTTTTGTAAATTTCCAGCTTATTCCCCTCGGAACAGCTTATTTTGCAGATAAACGGCTCAATAAGCTGGCTTGCATTATTCGGTTCAAATTCCAGGTTATTATTTACAGAAAGATAGTAGCTCTTTCCTGCCGCAAAACCTTTTTCCGGTGATATATAAACAGTTTTTCCGTCTGATGAAAGTGTTTTCAATGCTTCAACAGTCCGGTTGTCAGAGATGTCAATAAGCTCTATTATTCCGTCAGTTTGTATACTTGAATTTGCAGCAGGCGCGGAAAAGTTTACAGCAACTGCCTTTGCGCTGTCGGTAATCTTACCGTTTGTTTCCGTCTGATTATCCGCATAGTCAACCTCCGTGACTGACTTTACGTATACTCCCGGATTTGATGCAGCTGTTTCAAACACTTTGAGGTCATCATACATAATACCGTATGCGCCCATTCGGCACACATCGCTCCAATAATTAACTCCCAGTGTTCCTGTGTCTGTTCCGCCGTTTGACCACGTCAAATCATAGGTATCAAATGCCATTCCGATAAGCTCTTTTGTTTTGAAGTTTCTTTGAACGGTTGCTTTTCCGCTAAAAGTCTTATCCGCCGACTGCTGAATCGAATATCCGATAGTGGTTGTTCCGTCTGTATTCGGAGTGACCGTAACTGTTACCTTTTTCAGCGTATTGCTTGTCGGAAGGAAATTCTTCACGTGAGATGAATCACCCCAATGACCGTTTGCCCAGTATCCCAGTGACAGTTTATCCGAACCGCTCGTTAATATTACCGCATTCTCTGCTTTGCTTTTTAAAACAGTTTCTAATGACGTATCCGTATTCGGTGCAGCCATTGCTCTGTATGCGTCTTCTTTCTCGCCCGCTCCGGAAGCATTGCCCGTATAACCCAACAAAAGATTATTCTGATTGTCCGGTTCCTGTCCCTTTTCTATAAGGGAAATACCAAACGGCTCCTGCACCCAGTTGCTCGATCCGACGTGCATAAGAAATTCCATTGTAAACGGCGTTCCCGGGGTGATAGCTCTGTCAAAATATTTTACAATTCTCCTCTGCTTCGGCTCCGCATATTTTGCAGAATTTAAGTCTATAAGCCTCGGAGCTACAAACAATACCTTATCGCCTGCGGCAGCTTTTTCTTTTGTCCAGTAATTTGAAGCGCTTTCCGTATCAGCCTGCATTAAATCGCCTGTACTGCTTGCAACGCTTTCAGTTTCTCCCGCAGTCGGAGTAATTCCAAATGCTCTTACGTTTGAGAGATATGTTTCCGGTCTGTTTTTATTATCTGCATCATTCAGATTGACATAGTTTGTAATATCCGGGTCAAACCAACCACCGGATGAAAAATACTTTTTCCATTCATATGTGTCCGTATAGCCTACATTTTCAACGCCAAAGCTTATATCCGCCAGCTTTTCGGCCGCTACCTCCTGCGGGTTATACTTATCGTTCGGTGCATCCGGATGCGTAATATCGCCGTTCCAAAGAACCTTATGATACTTGCTGCTCATGGAATTAAAATCATCGTTCAGATAATATTTTGTATTCTTGTATATCTTTACATTATCAACAGCTGCACTGCCGCCAAATTCTATACCGGAAATACCTGCCGCAAACATTCCTAAAAGAGTTGTCTGCAATTGTTCCTCATCTGTCCCCACCGTTACGGTATACACTCCCGAACCCATGTCAACTGCCAGCTTGATATGTTCCCATTCCGACGGATTATTAAGACTGCTTTCCGTTATAGTTCCGCTTCTGTCTGCGCCGAATCCGAGCTTGCCGTCTGTGCCGGCAGTTAAAAGGCTTACCTTTGCACCGCTGTTTCCATACAGTGTACCGTTCAGACTCCATGCCTTATTTTCATCTCTTTTTACGTCAAATTCAATCGTAAAATTACCCGTTACGGGTGTATTGAGCGGAAATGCGTGCGCAATAGTTCCATCGGTTATTTTTACTGCATTTGTCTCACTCTCCGTAACCATGCCTGTTCCGCTCCAGCCTGCCGGTACCGTGCCTGTTTCCGATGCTTCAAAAGTCTCGTTCATAAAATAGTATCTGTCTGAACCTGCTTTTGCCGTTCCCGGAACGGTTATTGTTACAGCTTCTATTTCTTTGGCGCCGCTTGTTGAACCGCTGATATTTTTACCGCTGATAATGAAATCTCTGCCTGCAACCTCTTTCGGAAGCTGAATATATATCTTTCCGTCGCCGTTTGTTGTTGTTTCGACAAAATCAGCATCGTCTGTCAAATCAAGAATATCTTCACCTGTTGCTGCATCTTTTATCGTAAGTCCATACGCATTAAGTCCCTCAACATATTCGGACGGTGCAAGTGACAGATAGAATGTTCCGTCGGGCAATTCTTTTAACCCCTCAGTTGCAAGATATATTTTATCTGTGTCTGCGTATGAATGAACGTATAAATCATCTATATCATAGCCGCTCACATACGAGCTGTCGCCGCCCCGTATTCCTTTTATACCATCATGAATAAATGCGCCGGAGCCCTGCTTTACACCGTTTATGTAAAAATCATACCTTTTTGCATCAAGATCATATATTATATCCGCCTTATACCATTTGCCCGCAGCAAGCGGCGCGCCGCTCCATTCCATATTATCGGCTCCGTTTGTATCGCCGTCGGGAGATACTCCGATAGCTCCGTTTACTTCATTTATCTTCTTGAAAAGTAAATTATAACTGCCGTGATTCAGTTTATCTGCGTCATATCCGTCAATTGTATCCGAATCCTTTGTATCGGCTACAGGAATATACATCTGATATTGATTTTCATGCGGTCTTAATGAGTAGCTTATGTGCAGTTTGCCGCTGTCTATAATTTTTCCGAACAAAACATCGGTAAACACACCGTTTTTATCGGCGCTGAAATAATGTTCGTATCCAATGCCGTCCTTTTTTTCTTCCGCAAATGTTATATTGCCTTTCTCGTAAGAACCATATCCGAATCCGCTTTCGGTTCTTCCCTCAAACATATATGTTGCGCTGTTATATATAAAGCTCTCCTGTTTTTTCAATGTGTCAAATATAAAAACCTCGCTGTCTGTCGGCTTGGCCGCTGTGACCGGTACCGCACCGAATGACGACATCATAACTGCCGCAGATAAAAAATGGCAAATCCTTTTAACAACATTTTTCATTTTTACACTCATTCCTTTCTGTGCAAAAGCGCTAAACTTCACACTGTTCGACCCGATTCCGTTTATGTGTATATACAGAACCGGCTTTTATTCAGTCTTTCTCTTTCCATTCGGGTGTCTCCTGAAAACCTCGTTAATCTCTATTCTCTTTCTCACCTCCGCAGCTTATATTTATTTTAACAATAGCTATTGTAATAATTATAAAGCATACTTACTCTTTCCTCAATAGCAAAACTTGTTCATGTGTCAGCTATAAGTTGCCGTTTTCTTTTCTGTATACGGTCGGGGGCACAGAATAAATTTTCTTGAACGCTCTGCTGAATGTATGCGGAGAATAATAATTCATGGACTCTGAAATATCCGTAATCGAAATATCCGTCTTTTTTAAAAGTTCTGCCGCACGCTCCATTTTTTTTAATATTACATACTGTTTAATTGATATTCCAACCTTTTGTCTAAACAAATGAGATATATAATATTCACTGTATGAAAAACGTTTTGCAATATCATCCACACTTTTTATGTTCATATACTCCCTGTCTATGTATCTGAGAATATTATATATCATATGCTGTGCATATACGGTAACTGTATTTTGACGCTTCTCATTGCTGTTTTCTTCAAGCATTCTCGTTAACATCAAAAACACTATCGACGCATAAAGATTTATCATCGCATCGGTACGGCAATCCGGCATATAGAATTCATTTATAAACATTTCCAGAATTATGCGCATATTTCCCGTATCATTTTTCACAAACCAATTCATATTTTTCATTCCGGAAATAAATGATTTAGTATATTCATTCTCTTCATTCAGTACTATGCCTATACATAAATAACGGAAATCTCTGTTCATGCCCACTTCTATTTTATGAGTTGAATTTTTTCTCAAATAACAAATCTGTCCGTGCTTCAATACGACTGCTTCGCCGTTAATATAAAAAGTCGCACTGCCGGATACCACGTATGTAATCTCATCGCAAATCTGCACATGCTCATCAATTTCCCCTCCGGCAGCCAGAGACAACTCGGATACCTGAAAAATCTTTCCTACTCCTATTTCGTAGAGTTCTTTCAGATACAGCTTATTAAATTCAAATAGTTTGTTAGAGTTTTCCATATAAATTCTCCATTTCGTATTCCGAACTGATTTTAAAGTTTCCTGACAGTACCTGTATTTATTGCTGTTTCTGCCTGTATGGCCGCATAAAAGCTTTTGTATACATCATCAATGGTAGGTGATGCCTCGCTTCCGTTTTCTATCATATCCACGAGACAATCAAATTGAATATCCGTAGGTTTGCGCTCCGCCATAATATTTATTTCATTATACTTCTTATCCTTAACCGAATAATATTCTATAAGATCCCCCTCTTCACGATGCTCCTCCCTGTCCTTCCGGTAAATAAGACGAATACTTCCGCACGGGCCGACAAACTCCTTCATATTGCTGGCAGTAATCGCATTTGTCCACCCTGCTTCATAAAATGCCACCGAACCGTCACTCATTTTTACCGTTGCCATCTCATAATTGTTTTTGCCTTCGGGCACATCTTTTTCGGTACTCATTCCCACTCCCGACACAGATGTAATTTCCGCTCCCGTAAACCACCGCATAACATCAAAATAATGTACACCACAGTCAATAATCGGCGAAGTTTCACGGATAAGCCGCAAATACCTGTTCCAATTCATGGTATGATGGTTTTGCGTCATCCGCATTATAATCGGAAATCCAAGCATTCCGCTTTTTATCATTTTTGCTACTGTACAATAGGTTTCATTATGTCTCAGAATGTGTCCTATCAAAACTTTTGTATCAGGGTTTTCTTTCACAAGCCTTACAAATTCCATACCATTTTCAAGGGTATCAGTTATAGGCTTTTCACATATAACGTGCTTTTTATGTTTAATACACTCTTTTAAAAGCCAAAGGTGGGTTGACGGATATGTAGCTATAATCACAACATCTACATCAGCTCTTTCAATACATCTGCCTGCATCGGTCTCAACCGCGCCTGCATTATACTTTTTCGCACAGTATTCCGCACGTGTTATGTCAACATCGCAAACGCACGCTATTTTAACATTATCCTTAACATATATGTGTTCAAGATGTGTTTCTCCCATCTGTCCGCATCCTATTAAAGCCACACCGTATACTTTCATATCACTTTTTCCTTTCCTCATACCCGACTGTTAAAGACTTCATTTATCCCCTTCAAAGCAAAGCCTTTTTTAATCAATCAGTTTTTTCAGATAGTCAACTGCAATTTTTATATCCGTTTCCGGATTTTCGCCGCATTCTCTTTCCACTGTCAGAAAGCCCTTATAGCCTATGTCCGAGAGTGCTTTCAGATAAGCTTTAAAATCAACCTTTCCCGTTCCGAGCGGTACTTCACGGAAAAATCCCCCCTCCGAATACTCCATCGGTATCGGATGAACAACCTTATAGATAAATTCAGGATTACACTCTTTAAGCTTAATTCCGTCCTTTGCATGCGTATGTACGATATAGTCCTTTAAATTATAGACTGCTCTTACCGGATCGTCACCCGTTACCATAACAAGATTTGCCGGGTCCAAGTTCACCGCAACTCCTTTTGAATTTAAGCTGTCCAAAAAAGTTTTCAGCGTTTCAGAGGTTTCGGGTCCGGTTTCAACAGCAAAATGAGAACCCATACCATCAGCAAATTCCGCCAAAGCAAAACACGCCTCCTGCATGATTTTATATCGCTCAATGCTGCGGTCTGCCGGTACAACTCCTATATGCGTTGTAACAATGTCACATTCAAGCCTCTTGGCAAGCTCCATAATCTTCTTGGATTTTTCTATATTGCCTGCATTTTTTTCTTTATCTGTAAATCCCCGGCCCAAATCGCCGCAAATTGCAGAAAACACAAGTCCGTTCGACTTGACAATATCCAAAACCTCATTGATTTTTTCTGTACTCATTTTTTTCGGCGAAAATCCGCCGTTCGTACAGTAGGTCTGAATCCCCTCCGCTCCCATTTGCTTCGCTTTTTTTACAGCCTCCTTAAAATCCGTTTTAAATGAATCGGTCATAACTCCTATCGGAAATTTATACATAATACCCCTCCTGTTAATTCGTTGTGTTTCGTTCTGCCAAATACTGTGTCGGTGTTTTTCCGTATTCCTGTTTAAACGCTCTGCTCAGGCTCTGTACAGAATCAAATTTCAAAAGCTCCGAAATTTCCTCAAACGACATACTTCTGCTTTCAATCAAGCCTTTTGCCGCCTCAACCTTCTTTTTCTTTATATACGCAAGAAGCGATATACCCATATTAACTTTAAATGTATGCGAAATGTAATTCTCGGTAAAATTAAGCGCTGCCGCCACTTCACGCACTGATTTTACATTATATATATTGCTGTCAATATATCTGGTTATTTTATATACAGTCGTATTTCCGCCCTCTTTGCTGTTGTCGCGTATAAACTCACTCGGTTTCTTTTGAAAACATCTGAACACCTTTATCAGTATAAGCTTAACCATACTTTCAACCGCGCAGTTCTTTGTTTCGCAATTTATATAAAACTCATTTATCAGCATATCAAACAAATATCGTATATCTCCCTCCGAGGACATAATACCCTCCATGGAGGTTTCATAAAACTCACATACCTCTTTAAATTTTTCGCCAAATTCAATAAAATCAAAGCCCAGACAAATATATCTCAGCATTTCATAGGGGCTTGCAATAATTTTATGTATGTTGTTTTTTGATATTATGTGTATGTCTCCGCGGCAGACCTGCATTGCCTTGTCGTTTGTGTAAATAAATCCTTTTCCGGAAGTGATATATGTTATCTCATTGCAATACTGTTTATGTTCATAAATCTGACCGCCCGGTTTAAGTGCAAACTCACCTATCTGAAACATCTTGATAAAATCAAGAACGATGCCTTCATCATGAAATTCATTAAAACTAAAAAGATTTCCTTCTAACCAGTCCATAAAGCACCTCCTAACTATTAGATGATACTATTCGATTTCAACCCATTTAAACGGTTTTATACTTGCCTTTATTAAAGCTTCTCTTATGGAAATTACCGTTATTGTTCTGTCATGCGATACTTTAATCTCTCCCGTACGAAAAAAATCTATAAGACTATCAATAAATAATTTGAAATAATCTGATTTTATCTCTATTGTCTCCGCATTATTTTCCTTATTTATAACGGTATATTTAAAGCTCCAGTTCTTATCATTCCTCTGAATAAGGTGACATATTCTTCCGTCAGAAAATTCGATTACAGCTGACGGATGCACCTTTGTTCCGGTATACATAACTCTTTTTGCAGGCACATTCATTAGTCTTGCAATCATTTCCAGCTGATGAATTATATACATTTCAAATTCACCCGGGCCCTCACTGTATACAGAGTCTGCTGCTGTTATATCTGTATTATCCAGTTCTTTTGAAAATCCCAATGCCGAACTCGAATAACATTTTGTCCCGTATTTATCCGCTTTATTAAATATTCTGATTGCAGCATCACGCGTCGGAGCAAAGGTTTTATCTATATAAACAAGCTTTCCCGATTTCAATGGTAGATCACAAAGTTCCTCATGCTTTTCGGGATTATCCGGTGACAAAACCATTAAAACATCACTTTTTTCTATAACCTCTTCTACCGTTCCAAGAAGAGAAATGTTATATTTTTCCGACCACTCTTTGTTTGTCATACCCCCGTTCGGACTGTCAATTTTACCGTATGCAAAGCAAACTTCAAATTCTCCGTTTGAACACGTTTTAATAAATTGAGGATAATTGTTTGCATGCCATTCATCAAGATAATAATCAATAAATCCGACTTTTTTCATGTTTGCACCCTCCTTAAACCTCGACTTCTTTATGTAAATCTGCCGAACGATAAATTGCATCTATGAGTTTTGCGGTGATAATATTAGTATCAATATGAGACGGAAGTCTTTCACCGCTTTTAATACATTCAATAAATGCGTTTATCTCATTTTCGAACATCTGTGAACTTTTTGATGAATATTCCGTTTTTGTAAGCATACCGTTTTCAGTACCGTAAAATACAAAATCTCCGCCATATGTCAGACGAATTCCTGCCTTGTCGCCTATAAAATCTATAAACATTTCATTTTCGCCTATATTTTGTGCCCACGCTCCGTTAAAGGTTATAACCGGTCCTTCGCTTCGTATCAATCCTGTTATTCCTTCTTCAACATCATATATTCCGTCTTTAACAGGAGGTCCTGCCCACATATCTGTGTAAACATAGCTGCCTATATTTCTGCCGAGCCTGCTGAATTTTTCTGCTGAAACAGTTTTTGCTTTTGGATCACCGCAGCAATACATAACTATATCCAGAAAATGTACTCCCCAGTCAATCAGAACGCCGCCGCCGGCAATTGCGTTCGTGGTAAAAGCTCCCCCCAGTCCCGGTATACTTCTGTATGAGCGAAAGCTTATGTATACGCTATACACCTCTCCGAGTTTGCCTTTATCAATAAATTCTTTAATTTTATTGACATTGGTATTAAACCTGTTTACAACTCCGATATCAAGTACCTTTCCGCTTTTATGCTGTGCTTCCTGCATTTCAAGCGCTTCTGAAAAAACACGGGCTGCCGGTTTTTCACATAAAACATTTTTTCCGCTATTTAATGCGGCAATTGTTATTTCACTGTGCATTTTGTTGGGAGTACAAACCGATATTGCTTCAACCTCATCATCCGCAAGCGCCTCTCTGTAATCCGTAACAGCCTTTCCGCAGCCATATTTCTTAACCGCCGCTTCTGCTCTCTCGCTGATAATATCGCAGAAATATTTTATTTCTGCATCTTTATTCTTCATATAAGCCGGTATGTGCTGCGCATTTGCTATTGTTCCGCATCCGATAATTGCTATCTTCATAAAATCAACTCCGTCCTTTTAACGATATTTTATTTCTATAATTAAAATACAACATTTTTTACTAATTTTCAATGGCTGTATCTTGGTTTTTGATAGGCTATATCTTGGTTATCATCCAACTGTATAAGTATAAAACGGTATTGCTTTCATTTAAAACATTCTTTAAATAAAAATAGACTGTAAAAAAAGAGTAGAGAGCGCACAAAACGCAAAGTATGATATGATAAACACAAAAAAGAAGGAAAACACATGAAAAAAAATAATCATACCAAATATGACAAGGATTTTAAAAAATCGCTTGTTTCTTTACCTGCTAATTTCTTATCTGTTCCCTATATGTTTTATCCACTTAGCTGTAAAATCAGTCAAATCCAAGAAAAAAACACAGAGTTTTTAGGCAGTAAAAAAACGGCTTAACCCGCACAGGTAAGCCGTTCTTACACCGATATGTCATCAGGCATTATGTACCCGGACAACTTAGTTAAAAGCTGTATTGTTCATTTTTTATTCTGCTTTAAATAGCTTAAAATGTACAATTTTAACGCCTTTGTATGTAATAAATGTATTATATTTCTTGTCTTTTTCCGCCTGTTTTTGCTCTCATAGCTGTAGTAATAGCTGTAGTTCAATTAAGACATTTTAAAATAAATGTTTGACCTCACTACATTTCAAGTTCATTTTCCATCATGTCCATTTCATAAACTTTATCTAATGAATAATTGCTTATTATATCACAAGTTAATAGATTTGTCATGTCCTGCACTGGTTTTCAGCTTGTTCAATACGCATTAATTATGCACACTTATTGTAATTAAATTTTCGGTAAGGCAATTTGTCCCCACAAAGACATCAAAGTCCCCGGGTTCAACCTTATAATTGCCGTCAGAATCATAAAATCCCAGCTTTTTATAATCAAGTTCAAATGTAATCGTCAGTGATTCATTCTTTTTTATAAAAAGCTTTTTAAAGTCCTTGAGTTCACGCATCGGACGCATTTGGGATGCCACTTTATCATGAATATAAAGCTGAACTGTTTCTTTTCCGTCAAAATCTCCTATATTCTTAACATTTACTTAGCCGATTGTAAAACTCTTAGAAGTCAGGTTTTAAGCGGCTTTTAATTGTTAATATATGATGATTTTTCTCCGCTTTTGTGGTATAATTAAGTTGTAAAATAAATCATTTACACACAGAAACGGA
>CAKSOE010000017.1 GCA_934476675.1 uncultured Clostridia bacterium
AAATTAAGGCAAAATTCAGGGCAAAACAAGCAAGTTTTTGTGAGATGCAAAATCTCAAAACCTAAGTAAAATCAAGGATTTCAGTCATTCGAAGTTCTCTTGGATGTATAACCTTTCGAGTCAGCCCCGTTATGACCACTTCGATACCCGTCCTTATTAAATTTTATACATACTCTATGCAATTATCTAACTCAAATATGATACCACATATCGGGTAGAATGTCAAGTCAAAAAGTAAAATTTTATTATTTTTTTCTGCAGTTGTTAATTTTTTTAAAAATTATTGCGATCCTTGTAATAAATAACAGAATTTTTTTTCATAAAATCGAAATCTGATATGTTTTTCATATTGACGAACAATTACCTTTGTGATAAAATATATACTTAGTGAAATAGACATACTTGGGGAAATTTACATTTTTCAGGAGGACATCTTTTATGAATGTTTCATTAAATATTCAGGCAATTGAGTCTGTAAAAAGCGCAATACTTACGGAAACTGCGGAATTATACAATATTCTTGCAGACAATGATGAATCGGAGCTGTATTCGGGAGCTATAAGCAAAATTGCCAGCGTTATAGCTATGGAATACATTCTTGCAAGGCGGCTCGGCATAAGCTTCGCCGCGGTGGACAGCCAGATACTGGATTTACTCACCGTTGCGGAGGAAAGCGGACATTTTCTTGAAACGGAATTTTCAGATATGTCAGAGCTTCACAAGCATTTGAAAAAACGTTGATGCCTTGCTTTAATCGGGAGGAAATATGAAAAAACGTTATGGACGTACATTGAAAAACGGAGCAGGTGTTTCCGTTGCGGCGGCTGTTATTCTTATTATATGCAGCATTGCCGGCATGGTATACCGAAATCCGTTTTTCGGCGCGGCAGGCATTACCGCCGGCATACTGCTTCTTGCCGCGGCGATTATTATATCTTTCAAGCGCCGTGAGCTTGTAAAGAAATATATTGATATAATTGCCAGAGAAAACGGGACAATCAGCTCAAATCTTTTTGCTAATCTTCCCGTTCCGATGGTGGTTGTAAACGTTGACGGCACTATAAAGTGGTATAATGAGAAATTTTCGGATTTGTTTGATAACAGAGATATGTTCGGAAGTTTGTTTGAAACGGTTATCACCGGGCTTAAATGGAACGATATTTTGAAATCGGCGTGTCTCATAGACAAGCACACAACCGTAAACGGAAAGAGCTTTTCGGTTGTCGGCAGCATGATAAAGGACGCGGCGGCGGCAGACGCCGAGGAAAAATTCCTTGCCTACATCTATCTGATTGATAAGACCGAGGAGGAGCGTCTGCGCAGACTTTACGAGGACGAAAAAACCGCCGTTGCGGTAATCAGCATAGACAACTACGACGAGGTTATTCAGCGCATTAACGATAATGAGCAGGATCAGATTATTTCCCAGATACGCAATTATATTAACCGCTGGGCATCGGAGGGCTGTGCGGTTATAAAAAAGGTTGAGCGCGACAGATATTTTATGTTTTTTGAACATAAATATCTTGACAAGTATATAGAAAGCAAATTCAATGTACTTGACCAGGTGCGGAATATCGGCGAAACCATAAAAATTCCTCTTTCCATAAGTATCGGAATAGGTATCGGCGGAAATATCAGCGAAAATGAAGCATATTCGCGCAGCGCCCTTGATATGACCCTCGGACGCGGCGGTGATCAGGTCTGCATAAAAGACGACACACAGTACAAATTCTACGGCGGCAAATCGAGAGAATACGAAAAAAGCACGCGCGTTAAAACAAGAGTTGTGGCTGTTGCGCTTAAAGATTTTATAAAAGCGTCGGACAAGGTCATTTTTATGGGACATTCCAATGCGGACTATGACTGCTTCGGTTCGGCAATGGGCTTGCAGCGCGCCGTAAGGGAGCTGGGAAAAACACCTCTTATCGTGTACGACAACAATTCGCCGGCAATAAAAGATTTATACAACGATTTAAAGGTTTTGCCGGAATATAAGAAGATGTTCATAGAACCCGACAGCGTATTTGACGAAATAACTCCCGACACGCTTTTGGTGATACTTGACACGCACCGTCCGTCCATGCTTCCCGTACCTCAGCTTTTGTCCGAGATTTCAAAGGTTGTACTGATAGACCATCACCGCCGTTCAACGGAGTTTATAAACCCGTGCTCAATTGTTTATCATGAGCCGTATGCGTCCTCAACGTGTGAAATGGCTACCGAGCTTTTGGAGTATATGGATTTGGGCGGTATGCTTACTAAAACGGAGGCTGAATGTCTTTACACAGGTATTCTTATGGATACCAAGAATTTCATCGTAAAAACCGGTGTAAGAACATTTGAAGCAGCTTCATATCTGCGCCGTCTCGGTCTTAACACAATTGCCGTAAAAAAACGCTTTAACATCAACAAAGAGGATTATGACCACAAGGTTGATATTGTTAAAACAGCTGTTGAAATTGCGCCTAACATCGCAGTGGCAAAATGTTACAATAAATTTGCAAACAGCAAAGTTGTCGCTTCACAGGCGGCTGATGAAATGCTTAATATAAACAACATCCGCGCGTCCTTTGTTGTGTATCAGCAGGAAAACAGCATCGGCGTATCGGCACGTTCGCTCGGCGAGATAAATGTTCAGCTGGTTATGGAGGCTCTCGGCGGCGGCGGTCATATGTCTGTTGCAGGCGCACAAATTAAGGACAGAAGCGTTGACGAGGTTGTTGAAATGGTTAAAAGTTCCGTAAAGGAATATTTAACGGAATCTAAATAACAGGAGTTGATATAAAATGCAGGTAATTTTAAATCAGGACGTAAAAGGAACCGGCAAAAAGGGACAGCTTGTAAAGGTATCGGACGGATACGCAAGGAACTTCCTTTTGCCGAAAGGGCTTGCCAAGGAAGCAACAAAGGATAACATAAACGTAATGAAGGGCAAGCAGGAATCGCTTGAATACAAAATAAAGACGGAAACCGACGAAGCAAAAGCCATCGTTGAAAAAATGAAAGAAATAGAGGTTGTTATCACCGCAAAAGCCGGAGATAACGGCAAGCTGTTCGGCTCGGTTACTTCAAAAGAGGTCAGCGAGGAATTGACAAAACAGCACCACATAAAAATTGATAAAAAGAAATTCGTTATGCCGGACGGAATAAAAACGCTCGGCGTAACGGAGGTTGACGTAAAGGTATACACCGGAATCGTCGGCAAGCTGAGAGTAAACGTAAAAGAAGCGTAAGATAAAATTAATCGGAGGGTACGGATATTATGGCTGAAAATGAAATATCGCAGGATTTAAGCGGCAGAGATTTGCCGTACAGCCGCGAAGCGGAACAGGCTGTTATAGGAAGTATCCTCACTGACCCGAGAAGCGTTGCCGAAGCGGCTGAAATCGTCAGCGCAGATGATTTTTACTATGTTCAGAACCGCGAGATATATTCCGCGGTCATGGATCTGTTCAATGAAAACAGTGCAATCGACTTTGTAACTGTTTCAAACAAGCTTTCACAGAATGACAAGCTTGAAGCTGCCGGAGGTATCGTATATCTTCGAAACGCCGCAGCAAATGTGCCCACCACTCACCACATAAGTTATTATTCGGAAATAATCAAGGAAAAATCAACGCTCAGAAATCTTATAAAGAGCGCTGTGCAGATTTCCGATATGGCATATGACGGCACGGACGGTTCGGATAACATTTTGCAGCGTTCGGAGCAGCTTTTGTATGATGTAGCGGCAGGCAGAGAGAGCAACGACATCGTGCCGATTAAGAACATCATGCTCACAAGCTATCAGACACTGGTTGAAAATTCACAGTCGAAAGGCGGAATTACAGGACTTGCAACAGGATTTGACGAGCTTAATCGCCGCACAGGCGGTTTTCACGGCGGCGAGCTTATTCTGATTGCGGGACGTCCTGGTATGGGTAAGTCGAGTTTTGCCGTAAACATCGCGGAATATGTTGCAATAAATGACAAAAACACTGTCGCCATATTTAACCTTGAAATGCCGAAAGAGCAGATTGTAAGCAGAATTTTGTGCTCACAGGCAATGGTTAATTCAATAAAAATGCGTACAGGAGATATGGACGGCGATGACTGGGAAAAAATCGGAGATGTGGTAAATAAAATTGCCTCCTCCCCTATTTATATTGATGATACCGCTACCATAACCGTATCGCAGATACGTGCAAAATGCAGACGTTTAAAGCAGACCAGGCAGCTTTCACTGATTGTAATCGACTATTTGCAGCTTATGCAGTCCGGTAAGCGCACAGACAGCCGTCAGCAGGAAATTTCGGATATTTCACGTTCGTTAAAAATCCTCGCAAAGGAGCTTGATGTGCCTGTTATTGCACTGTCACAGCTTTCGCGTGCAAGCGAAAGCCGCAGCGACAAGCGTCCTATGCTTTCAGACCTTCGTGAATCAGGCGCTATTGAGCAGGATGCGGATATGGTAATGTTCCTCTACCGTGATGAATATTATAACAAAGACAGCGAAGACAAAAACCTTGCCGAATGTATTATCGCAAAGCACAGGAGCGGCGAAACGGGTATGTTTAAGCTTGGCTGGAAAGGTGAATATACAAAATTCCAGAACGTGGAATTTAAACTTAAAGAAGAATGATTAATAAGGTTTATAAAACAATTAAGGAATACGGACTTTTACAAAACGGAGATAAAATCGTTATCGGGCTGTCCGGCGGTGCAGATTCTATGTGTCTTACATATATTCTGCATACACTATGCGGCAAGCTCGGTATTTCCCTCATGACCGCGCATATGAATCATAATATACGCGGCAGCGAGGCGCTGCGCGATGAAGCGGCGGCAAGGGATTTTTCCGAAAGTCTCGGTATTCCTTTTTCGTCAAAAAGCGTCAATGTCCCCGAATACGCACAGAAAAAAGGAATATCGGAGGAGCTTGCCGGACGTGAGCTGAGATATAGTTTTTTTAATGAGCTTTTGGCGCAGCATGGTTTTAATAAGATTGCCACGGCACACAACCGAAACGACAATGCCGAAACTATCATCATGAATTTCATGCGCGGAAGCGGAATAAAAGGGCTTTGCGGCATACCTCATATGCGCGGCAATATAATAAGACCGATTCTTGACATCACGCGCAGTGAAATAGAGGATTTTTGCCGTGAAAACAGTCTCCCCTATGTAACCGACAGCACAAATCATGAAAAAATATATACAAGAAATAAAATCAGGCTTGACCTGATTCCCGAGATCGAAAATTCATTCAATCCGAATTTTACAAATACGGTTACGGAAAACGCCTCATTTATCGCAGCTGACAATGAATTTCTTGAAGATGCCGCATCGGATTTCTGCAAAAAAAATCTTTCGGGCGGTAAAATATCCGTTTCGGCGCTGCTTGGAGCGCATTCTGCGCTCCGAAACCGCATAATTATGAAAATGATTGCAGAAGCGGCAGGCAATGCAAGCGATTTTTCATCGGATTTTGTTGTTAAAATTCTTGAGCTTGCAGAAAAGAACAAAAGCGGCTCATATCTGACGCTGCCGCGCGGAATCCGTGCGGCTGTCGAGTACGGAAAACTCAGCATATCACAGTTTGAAGATGTTCCGGAATTTGAATACAAGCTGCCGATAAATGAAAAAATATATATTAAAGAATTAAAGAAAAACGTAATTGCCGAACCCGTCACAGGAAATAGCGGCAGCGGAATATACATTGCCGCCGATGAAAGCGACTGCATTTGTGTGAGAAACAGGCGAAACGGCGATGTGTTCTTCCCTGTCGGCATGGACGGCAGAAAAAAACTGAAAAACTTCTTTATCGACTGCAAAATTCCGCGCGATGACCGCGCAAAAATGCCGATAATTACAGTTAACGGTGAAATTGCCGCTGTTGGCAGCAAACGTATTGACCGCAGATTTAATTTTGAGAAAAAAGGAATAAAAATTACTTTTATATAAAATTTTTGTTGAAATACTTCAAATAATGTGTTAGAATAATTTTAGTATGCAAAAGGAGGTAGCGCTTTGCAGAAAGGTTTAAAAAGTCTTGGAATGTGGGCGGCATTTCTGATAGGTATTTATATTATATATACCCTCGTGCTCGGATCGTTTACCGGCGGCAATAAAATGATTTATTCAGATCTTGTGCGCGCAGTTAAAGAGGAAAACGTGACCAATATGGTCATAAACGGAAATACCGTTACCGCCACAATAAAAGACAATGGTAAGCAATCAGTACAAAAAATTGAGATTCCGTCTCTTGAAGTGCTTCAAAATGATGTCGGCACGCTCATCAGCGATCAGATGGATGCCGGAATTTTAAAGCAGGAGGCTTATGAGCCGAAATTATCGTTTGTGGCAATCACCAATATTGCTGTAATAGTTATATTTCTGCTTATATTTATTTTCGGATTTGTGCGCCGCGGAGGTGCGCCGGGTTCAAACGGCTTTACAAAAAGCCGCGCGGTTATGAGCAGTAATCAAAAGGTTCGTTTCAGCGATGTTGCCGGAGCTGTCGAGGAAAAAGAGGAACTTTGCGAAATTGTTGAATTTTTGAGAAATCCCAGCAAATTTATCGCATTGGGAGCAAGAATGCCTAAGGGCATATTGCTTGTCGGTTCGCCCGGCACAGGTAAAACTCTGCTTGCAAAGGCGGTCGCCGGAGAAGCCGGAGTACCGTTTTTCTCAATAAGCGGTTCGGACTTCGTTGAATTGTATGTCGGTGTCGGAGCTTCGCGTGTCCGTGATTTGTTTGAGCAGGCAAAGCGAAACAAGCCTTGTATTATATTTATTGACGAAATAGACGCCGTAGGCAGAAAAAGAGGCGCCGGTATGGGCGGCGGTCATGATGAACGCGAGCAAACGCTTAACCAGCTGCTTGTTGAAATGGACGGTTTCGGCGAAAACGAAGGCGTAATCATGATGGCGGCAACAAACCGTCCCGATATTCTTGATTCTGCATTGCTGCGCCCCGGACGTTTCGACCGTCAGGTGGTTGTCGATTTGCCGGATGTAAAAGGCAGGGAAGCAATCTTAAAAGTTCATTCGGCAAAAAAACCGCTGCGTGATGATGTAAATCTGGAAAGAATAGCCAAAGAAACTTCCGGATATTCCGGCGCTGATTTGGAAAATCTTATGAATGAAGCGGCAATTTTTGCGGCACGCAGAAATGAAGCTCAGATAACCAACAAAGACATAGAGGACGCAAACCTTAAAGTTATGATGGGTGCGGAAAGAAAATCACGCGTTATGACGGACGAGGAGAAACAGCTTACCGCTTATCATGAGGCAGGTCATGCTGTTGCGGCAAAGATTCTTGACTCTAAATCCGATGTACACAAGGTATCAATCGTCCCCCGCGGACGCGCCGGAGGATTTACGATGTACGTTCCCGAGGAGGATAAAATGTACGCTTCCCGCAATGAGATGTTAAATCAGATTATGATCATGCTCGGCGGACGCGTCGCGGAAAAACTCACAATGGACGATATAAGCACCGGTGCATCAAACGATATTGAGCGTGCAACTTCATTAGTAAGACAAATGGTTAAAAAATACGGTATGAGCGACGTGATAGGTCCCGTATCCTATGATGAGGGCGGAGAAGTGTTTATCGGCAGAGATTTCAGTCACTCGAAAAACTACTCCGAAAAGGTTGCCGCCGACATAGATTCGGAGGTTAAACGCATAATGGAGGAACAGTTTAAGGCAACAGAGGATTTGCTCAAAGCGCATATGCCGGCTCTCAAAGCCGTTGCCGAAAAGCTGCTTGAAAAGGAAACAATCAACAGTGATGAATTTAACAGCTGTTTTGTTGATATAGAGGAAGGAGGAAGTACAGATGCAGGTAACTAAGGAAACATTGATAGGTGAAGCTTTACAGATGAATGCTGAAATTGCTCCGATATTTATGAGTATAGGAATGCATTGTCTCGGCTGCCCCGCATCACAGGGTGAATCTATTGAGGAAGCTTGCCAGGTTCACGGTGTTGACGCCGACGAATTAGTTAAAACAATTAACGAATTTTTAGCAGGTAAGTAATTTAGGGGATGTAAAAAGGACTGTAAAAAATGATTTTACAGTCCTTTTTAAAGGGATAAAAAAAATATGTTTCAAATTGAAAATTATTGTCCCCTCCGTACCTTTCTTGCTCCTGCAAGAATAGTCTCCTTTGCCTCCATTGCTTCTCTTCCGGTGACATTTGGAGTGTCCTTTAAGGCGTAGTCTATATTTAGCGCCTCATACTTTTTCTTTCCCATATCATGATACGGCAGCACATCAAGCGCTTTTACGTTTTTCAGCCTGCCTATAAACTCCCCTAAGCGTGTCAGCGATTCCTTATCGTCAGTAATCCCCGGCACGACAACATGGCGAATCCACACAGGTTTATTAATTTTATCAAGATACTTCGCAAATTCTATTATATTCTTATTGCTGCGTCCCGTAAGTGCGGTATGCTTTTCGCTGTCAATGTGCTTTATATCAAGCATAACCAGGTCTGTATACTTCATCAGCTCATCTATTTTCAGCATCAGCTGCTCCGAAAAAACAGCCCCGGACGTATCAAGACAGGTATGGATTTTCCTTGCTTTCGCTTTCTTAAACAGCTCCGTGAGAAAGTCCAGCTGAAGCATCGGCTCCCCTCCGGTTGCGGTAATTCCGCCGTTTTTCAGAAAAGAACGGTAGTTTTCATAATTCAGAAGTATATCATTAACGCTCATTACATTGCCCGTCATCGGCTGCCACGTATCTGGATTATGACAATACGCGCACCGCATCGGACACCCTTGGAAAAACACTACAAATCGTATTCCCGGCCCGTCAACCGTGCCGAATGATTCGAGACTGTGTATATATCCTTTCACCTTTACATCACTCCCCTATATCAAAAGGAATATAAAAAATTCCACCGAACGTCATACGGCGGTACAGTTAAACAGCCTATACCGCCGCTTGCGGACAAACCGCGGTCTTTATGCCGACCGCGGTATTTTATCCGTTCCGTATTATTTTACATTCCTTTGTAAACCGTCAGATTTTATCGTGAAATGTTCTGGAAATAACATCATCCTGCTGTTCCTTTGTCAGCTTGATGAAGTTAACCGCATAGCCCGATACACGTACCGTCAGCTGCGGATACTTTTCCGGGTGTGCCTGTGCGTCCAGTAATGTCTCACGGTTGAATACATTAACATTAAGGTGATGTCCGCCTTTTTCGGCATATCCGTCCAGTAAGTCTACCAAATTATCTATCTGCTGTTTGCTTGCCATAACAAATCATTCCTTTCCTTTATTCAACTACGTCCTCGCAGCAGCCATTGTCAAGATTAAGCTCTATGTCCAAATCTCCTACGAATATACGATCGTTCTTACCAAGTGCGTCCGGTATAATCGAGAAAGTATTTGAAATACCGTCCTGCGCATCCTTAAACGGAAGCTTTGCTACCGATGCAAGCGATGCAACTGCACCGTTTTTATCACGTCCGTGCATGGGGTTTGCACCCGGTGCAAGCGGAACACCGGCTTTTCTTCCGTCAGGCGTGTTTCCTGTCTTTTTGCCATATACAACATTCGATGTTATTGTAAGAATTGACATTGTAGGAATACTGTCACGATATGTGTGATGCTTTCTTATCTTATCCATAAAGGTCTTTACAATCTGCACCGCTATCGAGTCAACACGGTCGTCATTGTTACCGTACTTCGGGAAGTCTCCCTCAACCTCATAATCAACAACGATTCCGTCCTCGTCACGTATTGTCTTAACCTTTGCATATTTAATTGCGCTCAGTGAGTCTGCAACAACCGACAGACCCGCTATTCCGGTTGCAAACCAACGCTTTACATCTCTGTCGTGAAGAGCCATCTGAAGCTTTTCATAGCAGTATTTATCGTGCATATAATGGATTATATTCAATGTGTTTACATACAGTCCCGCCAGCCATTCCATCATGTCGTCGTATTTTTCCATAACGTCGTCATAATCGAGATATTCGCCCTCGCAGCGTCTGTACTTAGGTCCTACCTGAACCTTCATACGTTCATCAACACCGCCGTTTATCGCATAAAGCAAGCACTTTGCCAGGTTTGCTCTTGCACCGAAGAACTGCATTTCCTTTCCTACGCGCATTGAAGATACACAGCACGCAATGGCATAATCGTCGCCGTGTGTCACACGCATTAAATCATCATTTTCGTACTGTATTGCAGAAGTCTTTATTGACATTTCCGCACAGTATTCCTTAAACGCTCTCGGAAGTCTTGTTGACCACAGAACCGTCATGTTCGGTTCGGGAGCTGTTCCGAGATTTTCGAGGGTATGCAGGTATCTGAATGAGTTTTTGGTTACAAGCGGACGTCCGTCTATACCGATTCCGCCGATTGATTCCGTAACCCATGTCGGGTCGCCTGAGAACAGTTCGTTGTATTCGGGTGTTCTTGCAAAGCGGACAAGTCTTAATTTCATGATGAAATGATCTATATATTCCTGTGCCTGCTTTTCTGTGATTACGCCGTTCTTCAAATCACGTTCAATATAAATATCAAGGAAAGTAGATGTTCTTCCCAAGCTCATTGCCGCACCGTTCTGCTCTTTAACTGCCGCAAGATAACCAAAGTAGAGCCACTGTATAGCTTCCTTTGCGTTCTTTGCCGGACGTGATATATCATAACCGTAAATCTGTCCGAGCTCCTTTAATTCTTCCAATGCACGAAGCTGTTCCGCAAGTTCTTCTCTTAAACGAATGTTTTTAGATGTCATTCTGACAAGCGAAGTATCCTTCTGATGCTGCTTGTCCTGTATCAGATAATCAACGCCGTAAAGCGCAATTCTTCTGTAATCTCCTATAATTCTTCCTCTGCCGTACGCATCGGGGAGTCCTGTTATTATAGCTGATTTTCTCGCCATTCTCATTTCGGGAGTATATACGTCAAAAACACCCTGGTTATGAGTTTTTCTGTAATCCGTAAAAATATGAACAACCTCGGGGTCAACCTCATAGCCGTATGCCTTGCAGGCATTCTGCGCCATTCTGATACCTCCGAACGGCTGCAATGAACGCTTAAACGGCTTATCCGTCTGCAAGCCTACAATCTGTTCAAGATCTTTATCAATATAACCCGCACCATGCGAGGTTATAGTAGAAACCACCTTTGTATCCATATCAAGAACACCGCCGGCTTCTATTTCCTTTTTAGAAAGTTCTGCCACCTGCGACCATAATTTGCCTGTTGCATCGGTAGCGCCTTCAAGGAAATCTCCGCCGCCCTCATAGAGCGTATAGTTTTTCTGGATGAAATCGCGCACGTTTACACTGTTGCACCATTTTCCGTCCTCAAACCCATTCCATTCTTCAAAGTTCATTTAACACCCTCCTTAGATATAAAAAGGCAACCCCTATCAAGAGCTGCCGAAAAACGTTTTCTACACTTTAATTGTAATTGTGTCCGCAGCAAACGTCCTTGTTTAACCTCAATATAGCATATTATTGACCGATTGTCAATAAATTATTTGATATTCGGCACATTATACAATATTTTGTGTTATTGCTATTTTTTTTGATATTGTTTGTCCATATATAGTTAATCACACTAAATTCGCAAAAAATGATGCCGCCGCTACCGTAATCAGCCCCGCAACCGCGATTGACAAGCTGCTCATAGCACCCTCGATTTTACCGATTTCCATGGCTTTTGACGTACCGATTGCGTGCGCTGCCGTACCGATTGCCAAACCCTTTGCGACGGGATTCGTTATCTTAAACAGCTTTAAAATACGTTCTGCTATAAGATTCCCCAACACACCCGTTATAACAATAACTGCAATCGTAATTGTGCTTATTCCGCCCATTTCCACACTCAAATCCGTACCGATTGCCGTTGTAATGGATTTAGGCAAGAGCGTCACATACTGCTCATGTGACAGTGCAAAAAGCTTTGCCA
This sequence comes from uncultured Clostridia bacterium, assembly GCA_934476675.1. Lineage (GTDB taxonomy): Bacteria > Bacillota > Clostridia > UBA1381 > UBA1381 > UBA4716. Next base: position 11,930 of record CAKSOE010000017.1, read on the forward strand.
TGACAAATATACTTCCCATACTTGCTGCCACTCCCGAGCATATCCCGATTATAATTTCTTTAAAATGCGATTTTAAAATGTTTATCTGCCGATACAGCGGTATCGCAAGACAGACCGTTGCCGGAGTGAGCAGATATGTGATATATTTCGCACCGTTGTTGTATACCTCATAATCTATGCCCAACACTTGCAGCAGCGCAATTATTAAAATAATTGCCATAAGCAGCGGATTTACAAATTTAAACTTCTTTTTAAGCATTTCGCCCGAAATATACGCCGCTATACTCACTATCGTTCCCATGTATACGTTATCTAAAAATATTTCATTCATCTCTGTGTCTCCTGTCAAGCTTCATAACCAGCTCCGTCACCTTGCCCGTCACGCCCATTACAATAATGGTTGTCAGAATCGTTATAACCGTAACCGGAATTAAAATTTTCCTCAATTCTCCCCATGCCAGTATCAGTCCAACTCCTCCGGGAATAAACATCATTGGCATAATTTCTATCATAAAATCACCGGCGCTTTCCACCTTGTCAAGCTTTATAATGCCTGTACAAAGGCATATAAGCATTATTATAAGTCCGTATATACTCGCCGGTACCGGCAGCGGAATAAAATGGTGCATTATTTCTCCGACAAACGTCACCGCAAGAATTGACGAAAGCTGATAAATATATTTCATTCTTATGGTCATTCCTTTCTGTAAGATACAATTCTTCACACAATTATATATTATATTTGTCTCTGAGCATTTTGTCAATTTTTCTTGAATATTTTGTAATTATGTGTTATTATAATATATATAAATGCGAAAGGATTGTTATATTTGACAAAAAAGAAAAACATATTCCGCATTGTATTCCTTATACTCATTGTTTTAATAGTATTGGAAGCTGCGGTATTATTTATAATGAATTCAAAAAATTTTGCCAAACATTCCGCAGCTGTCGGAATTTTAACGGAAACAAATGCAAAGGTGTATATAAACGATGTAAAAATTCCGTCATACGGCTATGACGGCAGAGTTTTTATTGCCGCGGAGGATCTCGAACCGTTCGGAGTAACGCTGACGTCCTCTCTCGGAAACATTACGCTTGATTTACCGGAGGTAAAGGAGGTTAAATCCACCTCCGAAGATTTTTCCTCGATAAAGGCCGGAACAAAGCTCAGAAAGCCTGCATACAGCCTATTTATAAACGGAGAGCAAATCGAAAATTTTTATTCCGATAAATATAACATAATTCCGGCAGAATCTCTGAGAAGCTTTATTAATGCAGCCTGCGATTATACCGACAATACTTATAAATACACATTTACGGACGCCTCGGGCGGTTCAAACATAATAGAGGGCAGCACAAAGGCAAAGGAAATGCTTAATATCGTTTCCGGCAATGAAACGTCCGGCGAACCGCAGACGGCTGAAAAAAAGGTTATTGTGCTTGACCCCGGACACGGAAAATCTTCCGGCAGTATGTCCGCTGAAGAAAAGGAAAACTACGGCTGGGTATACAACAGCGCCAAAGGTCAGTGGGGCGAATGGCGGCACTGGAAAAAGAACAGTGTATGGCAGGATTGTGAGGGCAGCGGCTGTAACGGCAGAGTTACACCGAACGGCGCGTGCTGGTATCCGATGGCAAACGGCGACAGAGATAAAGAGCCGGATATAAATCTTCAAAACTGTCTTGCTGCCAAGAAATATCTTGAACAGTTCGGTTACACCGTAAGGCTTACACGTACATCAAACGACGAAAACCCGTCGATTACACAGCGGCTGAAATACTGCTATCCCAATAAAGACACATCTGCCTCACCCGATGCCGCGCTGTTCTTATGCGTTCATTCCAATGCGGGCGGCGGCAGCGGCAGCGCTTATATTACGCTTGAAGGACCTTATGACCAGAAAGGTATTTCCTCCTCATATGCCGATGATGGAAATAAACTCGGAAAAATAATTAATGATGAAATTGTAAACACAACAAGTCTCAGCCGTCACGGCGGCGGTTCAATCGGCGGCGAGCCGGAGCTTATAGCTTTCTGCAAATCGCCCGTTACCTGCGGTTATCTTGAAATAGGATTTTTCGATAATGCAAGCGACCTTGCCATACTTCAAAGCGAATCGGATAAAATAGGCAAAGCAATTGCAGACGGCATTGACAAATATATTAAAAACCCTTGACATATTGCCATAAAGCCAATATAATAGAAAAGCTTTCTCAATTTATGCCGTTATGCGGCGGCAGACCTCAGCTTAACGGAATTGAATGTATCGGCAGATACCTGCGCTGTGAGGGATATATAAATCTATGTCTGCCGCGGCTTGTTGAAGAAACGAAAATTGCAGTTAAAATACATACTATGGATAAAATATTTCTCACTCCCGTTTCCCTTGAAAACGAAAAAAGGGTGTAATTTCATTCGGTGACAGAATTGACGATAAAAAACATCAAAACCTTACATCGCTTCTGCCGAAATCCGACGGCGAGGATAAAATCCGTCTTATAATGCAGGAGTATTTTGAAAATAGTATTGAGCTTAAAATACGCATATATCTTTACAAAATGCCGATTATATGGAAAATATATTGTAATTTTACGGCATTTTGCCGTATTTGGCGGCTTTTGTTTGACTTTTTGTATAATGTGGGGTATAATACAGCATGAGTAAGTCAGACGGTCGCGTCCGCATAATGCGGATGAGGAAAGTCCGGGCTTCACAGAGCAGGATACCGGCTAACGGCCGGCGGAGGCGACTCCAGGGATAGTGCAACAGAAAATAAACGCTTCCCCATGGGAAGTAAGTGTGGAAATGTGCGGTAAGAGCGCACAGGGAAGATGGTAACTGAATTCCCGTGTAAACCCTATCCGAAGCAACTTTGGGAATGTTAAGCTTGCTCGGCGTTTTCCCTCAAAAGGCTTGAGCGTGCCGGTAACGGTACGATTAGATAGATGACCGTCCGATACAGAACCCGGCTTACAGACTTGCTCATTTATTTTGAATCCAAAGAGGGAACTTAGTTGTTCCCTTTTTGTGTCATTCTACAATATATATAAGGAATGAGTGTTATGATTAAATTTATAGCGTCCGATATTGACGGAACATTGGTAGACGATAAAAAGCGTCTGCCGCCCGATTTCAAGCACGTAATATCCGAGCTTGACCGCCGCGGCGTATTTTTTGCGGTTGCCAGCGGACGGCAGTATGCAACGCTCCGCGATGATTTCGGAGATGACATTATGATAATTGCCGAAAATGGTTCAATCGCCTTTGACAAGGGTAAAAAGATATTTTCTTCGCCCATGCCCATAGACGATGTTTACCGTATTTTAACGGAGCTTGAAAAATACCGCGGCTTTCACCCTATTTTATGCGGCGAGAAATATGCGTACACGTACAGCCTTGACAGCGCCGCTAAAGCGGAGGTTGAACGATACTATCACCGTTATAAGGTGGTCGACGACTTCCGCAGCGTATTGGATAAGGACGAGGTTCTTAAAATTGCCGTATATGTGCCGGACGGCGCAGAAAAGGCAGTAAATGCGATAAGCTTTACGGGGCGTGACGCTGTGCCGATTTTGTCGGGCAATGTATGGCTGGATATTATGAAACGCGGTGTTTCAAAGGGCAATGCAATACGTAAAATACGCGATATATACGGCATAAAACGTGAGGAATGTGCCGCATTCGGCGATTATATGAATGATTATGAAATGTTGCGTGAATGCGGTGAATCGTATGCAATGGCAAACGCATATCCCGAATTGAAAAAAATATGTAAATATGAGTGTAAATCCAATAATGAATACGGAGTTACCGAAAAAATCAAGGAGATTTTCGGAATATAGCTTTGTTTGCTAAAAGGGAGCTGTAAAAAAATATTTTTCAGCTTCTCTTTTATATTCTGAAAAAAACCGTTTCAGAACAGAATTTTTATGCAATCGGACAGAGGCTGACTCTTAATGAGTTTCCCTCTCTCACCACCTGCTACCGTTCGGTACACAGCTGTTCAATTCATATTTCAGTATGTACTTTTAGATAGTGGTCTGCTAGTAATAACAGCCTCTTTTCTCTTTATCCTGTCCTTATTGATAGCAATTTTGAGTCCCCTCTGAGATACGCTCATAGCGGACTTTCACCGCCAAGTTAAGCACCATACTCCGCACACTCAAAAAAACACGCAACAACGGCTGAACCGAAACGGTTCAGCCGTTGTTTTGATTAGTTATATTTTTCAGCCAGCTTATCGATTTCGCCGTTTGCTTTCATTTCCGAAAGAGTCTTGTTAATCTTATCAAGAAGCTCTGAGTTACCTTTCTTTACAGCGATTGCATATTCTTCTGTTTCAAAAGCTTCTGCATCTTCAACAACCTTTAAGCCGTTCTTTTCAGCAAGAGCCTTACCTGTTGCAGAGTCAATAACCACTGCGTCAAGCTTACCGTTCTTTACGTCCTGCACAAGATCAATACCACGGTTTGCACGTGTGATTTTGTCCTCCGGAACAGCCAAATCCTCTGTTACAACACTGTCGCCTGTGTAGCCGAGAACTACGCCGACTGTCTTGCCGTTTTTAAGATCCTCTGCCTTTGTAATGTCTGTGTTGTCCGCACCTGTAACGATTACCTGCGAAGCTACATAATACGTATCCGAGAAGTCAACGTTCTTCTTTCTTTCTTCTGTTGCAGTCATTCCTGCCGCTACAAAGTCAACCTTACCCGAGCTTAATGCGGCAATAAGTCCGTCAAACTGCATATTCTCAATTTTCAGCTCTTTGCCGTCCTTATCTGCAATGTTCTTTGCAATAGCTACGTCAATACCGTCAAATTCGCCTACAAGCCCTTCCGAACCAGATACTACAAATTCAAACGGCTGAAATTCAGCGTTTGTACCCATTACAAGCGTTTCTTTCTTATCTGATGCCGGAGCTTTTTCCGAATCTGTCTTTTTAGCTGTGTTTGTATTTCCGCAGCCTGCCAAAGCCGACGCACACATTACAGCAACAGCTGTTACTGATATAAACTTTAATAAACCTTTTTTCATTTTTTAGTCCTCCTGAATATTTATAATTTTTATCTGAACAGATTTTTCAATCTGAACCGTACATTATTTTAACACCTTGCTCAAAAATTCCTGTGTTCTCTTGTTCTGCGGATTGTCAAATATCTCTGACGGAGTACCCTCCTCCATAACATATCCCTCGTCCATAAACAGAACTCTCGATGCAACCTCGCGCGCAAACCCCATTTCGTGAGTTACTACTACCATTGTCATGCCGGCGTCTGCAAGGTCTTTCATTACCGCCAAAACCTCGCCCACCATTTCCGGATCAAGTGCGGAAGTCGGTTCGTCAAAGAGCATTATATCCGGCTCCATTGCAAGTGCTCTCGCAATTGCAATTCTCTGCTGCTGTCCGCCGGAAAGCTGCGCGGGATATGATTCCGCTTTATCAGCCAACCCGACTTTTTCCAAAAGCTCACGCGCACGTTTTTCGGCTTCCTCCTGTTTCAATCCCTTAACCTTCATCGGAGCAAGCGTTATATTCTCCAAAATGCTCAGGTGCGGAAACAGATTAAACTGCTGAAACACCATTCCCATTTTTTCACGAATATGATTAATATTTGTATTTTTATCGGTTATACTCTCGCCTTCGATAAGTATTTCGCCCTCTGTCGGTGTTTCCAGACGGTTAATGCATCTTAAAAAGGTTGATTTTCCTGAACCGGACGGCCCTATTACAGCTACCTTTTCGCCTTTTTTTATATGCTGGTCAATTCCCTTTAAAACCTCCAGATCGCCGAAGCTTTTCTTTAAACCGCTTATTTTAATCATTATGCGCCCTCCTATCTCTTGTCGGACTTTCTCATTGACGCTTCTACTTTGCCGAGAATCGTGCTGATGATCTTAATCACAACATAATATATCACAGCAATCGACAAAAGCGGCCACAAATAATCGTATGTAAGGCTCTGCACCTTTCTTGCCGCACCGACAAGATCGATATTTGAAATCATACCCATTACTGCAGTTTCCTTTATAAGCACCACAAACTCATTGCCCATAGCAGGAAGAATATTCTTCACAGCCTGCGGCATTATGATATAACGCATCGTCTGGCTCTGCGACATTCCGAGCGAATATCCCGCCTCGGACTGCCCTGCATTTACCGACAGTATGCCGCCTCTTACGATTTCCGCCATATACGCACCGCTGTTTACGCCGAACGCTATTACGCCGACAATCCATTTCGGTATCGTGATTGAACCGAAAATTATAAAGTAAATAATAAGCAGCTGAACCATTGTCGGGGTTCCTCTTATTATATCAATATATATGCCGGATAAAGCATTGAAAAGCTTATGCTTTGACAATCTTCCCAGCGCCATCACAACGCCTATAATCAATCCGAGAATAACGCTGAAAAACGATATAAGCAGCGTATATCCCAAGCCGCTTACAAACCAGTGCCATCTTCCTCCCTCTATAAAGGTGGAGCTTAATCCCTGTGCGGCGCTCATTAACCATCCGGGCATTTCAATTACCTCCGTTACTTTTATAAATATATATTATAATATCAAAAAAAACGTTTACTTGCAAACATTTATTATTTTTTTGTGTAAATTATATACATTAAAATAAAGCATGGTCTAATATTTATGCATTATTCCATATGTTTTGTGAATTTTTCTCAAAAAAAGCGCTCAAATAATGAATATTTATTCATTATTTGAGTTGTTTATCATTGCCGCTTTAAGAATTGCGATAACGGTTTTTGCATCGTTGATTTTATTGTTTATAACCATATCGGTAAGCTCATCCATGCTGTATTTTTCAACGTTTAAAAACTCGCCGTCATCAAGATGCTGTCCGACAAACTCCAGATCGCGCGCAAGATATAAATTTATTTTTTCCTCACAATAGCCGGGAGATACGAAAAACTCTCCCAAATGCTCAAAATGCTTTGCACGATAGCCTGTTTCCTCCGTAAGCTCACGTTTTCCGCATTCAAACGGATCCTCGCCCTTTTCCAGCTTTCCGGCAGGGATTTCAAGCATACTCCGGCGTGCCGCCAGACGATACTGGCGAACCATGAACACATTATTGTCATCGTCAAACGCAATAACGCCCACTCCACCGTTATGAGCAACTATCTCTCTGTCCTCCACGCGTCCGTCGCATAATTTAACCTGTTCAACGCGCAGGCTGATTACCTTTCCGTCAAATATTTCTTTTTTGCTTAAAGTATCCTCCGTGTATTCCACGCCAATCATCTCCTTATATATTTTTACAGTTCCAGAACAAGTCTTCGGCCGCTCGGCTTATACATACGATACTTTATGCCAACCATATCAAACATTTTTTTCGATGCGGTAACGCTGTCGGAATCTGCATATTTATCGGACATATACACAATTTCCTTTATTCCGGTCTGAATGATTGCTTTTGCACATTCATTGCACGGAAACAGTGTTACGTACACTTTTGCACCCGCAAGCGAACCTATATTACTGTTTAAAATCGCATTCATTTCCGCATGGCACACGTACATATATTTTGTATCGAGCGGTCTGCCCTGCCGCTCCCACGGCATATCGTCATCATTGCAGCCAAGCGGCATTCCGTTATATCCCAAAGACAAAATTTTATTATTCGGACTTACAATGCAGGCGCCTACCTGTGAATTGTTATCCTTGCTGCGTTCGGCGCTTAAAATTGCAATTCCCATAAAATATTCGTCCCACGTTATGTAGTCCTGTCTTTTCATGTTAATCTCCATTCTGCCATATGTTGGCAAACAGTTTAGTGATATTTCTTTATGCCTATATCGTTTCTGTGAAATTCGTCCTTAAACGAGATTTTCGATACGCCCTCATATGCGTGCCTGATTGCGCTGTCAAGATTCTGACCGATTGCCGTAACACCAAGAACACGTCCGCCGTTTGTGACGATTTTTCCCTTATCCGCTTTTGTTCCGGCATGGAACACTACTATATCGCCCAAATCCTCTGCGTCCTTAATTCCGCTTATTTCATAGCCTTTTTTGTATGATACGGGATAGCCGCCCGATGCCATAACAACGCATACTGCCGCATTATCCTCCCATTCGATGTCCAGTTCTGCAAGTCTTTCGTCAATAACCGCCTCCATAATCTCTACAAGGTCGGTTTTAAGTCTCGGAAGAACGACCTGTGTTTCCGGATCGCCGAACCGGCAATTGTATTCGATTACCTTGACGCCCGAACTGGTCATCATAAGTCCGAAATACAACACGCCCTTAAAGGTTCTGCCCTCTTTGTTCATTGCTTCTATTGTCGGCAGAAAAATATTTTTCATACATTCCTCCGCCTTTTCTTCGTCATAAAGCCGGCTCGGCGAAAATGTTCCCATCCCGCCCGTATTCAGACCTTCGTCATTATCATACGCACGCTTGTGATCCTGTGCGGAAACCATAGGCTTTACAGTTTTTCCGTCGGTAAAAGCAAGTACGGAAACCTCCGGCCCTGTGAGAAATTCTTCGATAACAACTCTGTTTCCGCTGTCACCGAACTTCTTATCCTCCATTATTTCCTTTATTCCGTCAACCGCTTCGGCCTCATTCTGCGCAATAATTACGCCCTTGCCGAGAGCCAGTCCCTCAGCCTTTATTACCGCCGGATAGCTGTTTTGCCGCTTTATATATTCAATCGCCTTATCGGATTCCGTAAATACCTCATAACCCGCTGTCGGAATATTGTACTTTTTCATTAAGTCCTTTGAAAACACCTTGCTGCCCTCGATAACCGCTGCATTTGCACGCGGGCCAAAAGCGCGTATTCCCTCTTTCTCCAGTGCGTCAACCATTCCCATAACAAGAGGATCGTCGGGCGCAACCATAACCAAACCGACATTTTTTTCTTTGGCAAAGTTTACTATACCCTCAATGTCAGTTGCGCTTATGTCAACACATTCGGCAATTTCCGCAATGCCGCCGTTGCCGGGCGCACAGTATATTTTTCCTGCCAGCGGTGACTGTGCAATCTTCCAGACGATTGTATGTTCTCTGCCGCCGCCGCCTACTACCAATATATCCATACCAAAAAATCTCCTTACTTAATCAATAATCAGCCGATTATCATATGTATCAATATTAAATATGTATCTTTTTGCCATCAAACACAGTAACCCCATAGCCTGCTCCGGTTTTAATACCTTTTTCAAGCCATTTTGCCACATTTTTTTGAAGCGCTGTTTTCTTTGGCAGCACCGAGGTGTCGCCGTCATAATTTTTTGAAAATACTCTCCATGCATCTTCAAATGTGTCGTTTTCACTTTTCATTATAATATCAAAACAGTCTCCGAATTTTTTTATATTTGAATTTTCCGGAAAAGCCTCTCTTAAATCCTTATCCAGCAGCCACGAATAACACACAATCGCCATATTTCCGCTTTCATGATAAAATTCATAAGCTTTTTTCATTGACTGTACCACCGAATCCATATCCAGCTTTCCTGATGACGGAATGTGGACATTATAAACAGCATCGCCCTTTTTCAAATGTATACCTTTTCCGGTATATTCTTCACATTTGAATTTTGCCTTTTCAAACTGCAAGCGTCCGAGAGCAAAACGTTTCAAATGATAAAAATCAGGAAACCAAAATCCTACGAATGTTCCCCATATTCCATATACTCTGTGGCATTCTTCAAGCTTCCATTTTAAATCTTGTATTGAATCCCAGAATATCTTCTCGTCTATACCTGCCGCTTTATATCTGTCCAAAAGCGGGTTTGCCGCATGAATAAAAAATATAAGCTGTTCCGTATATACGTTGACACCGGTATTCATAGCCTTTATTTTATCAAACGCATCGTTTACCGTACAGTTTTCATAACAAAAATCTTTTGCTGCCGCCGCAATAAGTTCCGAATTGTACTCATTTTCCGCTGCCAAAAGGTAATTGATCGCTTCCTGCGGAAAATCCAGTCTTTCCATAATTTCTTTTAATTGCATTTTTATAACCATTCCTTTCTGTGCTGTAAAGCACAAAGCTTAGCTTGAAAAAAGCAACTGTCACGCAGTGACTGATGAGGCGGTATTTTACAATTATCTGTCATCAATGATGGAACAGTCTTATTCCTGTAAATGCCATTGCCATATTGTATTTGTTGCAGGTCTCAATAACATTATCGTCACGAACCGAACCGCCCGGCTGTGCGATATATTCAACACCGCTCTTATGCGCGCGCTCTATGTTGTCGCCAAATGGGAAGAACGCGTCTGAACCGAGCGAAACGCCTGTATTCTTCGCAATCCACTCTTTCTTTTCTTCCTTTGTAAACGCCTCCGGCTTTACCTTGAACAGCTTCTGCCATGTTCCGTCTGCAAGAACGTCCTCGTATTCGTCCGATATATAGACGTCTATTGTGTTATCTCTGTCGGCACGCCTTATGCCGTCAACAAATTGCAAACCCAGTACCTTCGGACTTTGGCGCAGCCACCAGATGTCGGCTTTGTTTCCGGCAAGACGAGTACAGTGTATTCTTGACTGCTGACCTGCCCCTATTCCGATAGCCTGTCCGTCCTTTACGTAGCAGACGCTGTTTGACTGCGTATATTTCAGGGTTATAAGCGAAATCATCAAATCCCTTTTGGCATTCTCCGGCAGTTCTTTGTTATCCGTAACAACATTCGAAAGCAATTCCTCGTTTATATCAAGCTCATTTCTGCCCTGCTCAAAGGTCACACCGTAAACCTGCTTGCGCTCAACCGGAGCCGGCGTATATGACGGATTAATTTTCAATATGCAGTAATTACCCTTTTTCTTTGCCTTTAATATTTCAAGCGCCTCGTCCGAATACGACGGCGCTATAATTCCGTCCGACACTTCTTTTTTTATAAGCAATGCAGTTGCCTTGTCACATTCGTCCGACAGTGCGATAAAATCACCGAACGAGGACATTCTGTCAGCGCCTCTTGCCCTTGCATAAGCGTTTGCAAGCGGTGTAAGCTCGGTACCGTCAACAAAATAGATTTTTTTTAACGTATCCGACAAAGGCAGTCCCACCGCTGCTCCCGCCGGTGAAACGTGTTTAAACGACGTTGCCGCAGGGAGATTTGTTGCTTTTTTCAGCTCCTTAACAAGCTGATAGCCGTTTAATGCGTCCAGAAGATTTATATATCCCGGTCTGCCGCAAAGCACCTCAAACGGCAAATCGCCGTTCTCCATAAAAACCCTTGACGGCTTTTGGTTTGGGTTACATCCGTATTTCAGTTCCAGTTCTTTCATTTGTAAGCTCCTTACTTATTTTTATTGACTATTCTCGTTTCTGTTTTGCCTGTTTCAAGATTAATATATCTCACAAACAGCGAAACCTTGTTATCCTCATTAAGCGAATCCCAAAGTCCGTTTGTAAATTCGTCTATATCGTCGGGAATTTCCACCTTTACCGGCTCACCCTCAAACGACGGCAGCGGATTTCCGTCACCCATATAGGTGTGAATAAAGCGTCCCTCTCCGTTTCTCGGATTATGGTAAGTAAAGGTGTGTCTTATACACGACGAAGAATCCCCGTCATCGCTTTTTAAAATAGACATGGCATAATTAAAATTATCGTTATCCGTCTTTATAATACCTGAAATTCTCGGTGTGAAATTCGGAGCGTCGTCCTCAAACTCCCTTGTTCTTAAAGCCTGCTCGAAGGTCATCTGCTGATTCATCAGTTCATAAATCGTGTCGGTCTGATCGCCGTTTGTAACGATTGTTTTATTTCCCAAAACTCTTACAGGTGCATATATTATCAGATGCGGATCCTCAAGCTTTGACGGGTCGAATGCTTGTGTGCGTATACCATCACCGTCCTCAACAAACACGCGGTTACGGCTGTTAACGCTTCTGCCCATAATAAAGTACGCCGCCGCGGCGTGCTTTCCGTCCGCGCTTTTTCCTATTATTATTCCGCGTCCCGGATAAACGTTTGACTTCAAATCATCGTAAACACTGATTTTTTTCATTTGATAAACCTTCCTTTCTGCGCAAAACACGCAGTAAATTTGCCATATGCATTAATTATATCATAACGTACATACAATTGCAACGCTTTTTAGGGAAATTTCCGAAAGTTAAATTTCCATAAAAAGCGTTGTTTTTTTCTTTTGGATGTGGTATAATCTACAAAGGTGATTAATTATGAAAACAAATTATCAGATTATTCTCGACAAGGAGCTTGAAAAAGTAACAGCGCTCAAAAAAAAGCCGTCTTTACTTTTACACGCCTGCTGTGCGCCTTGTTCAAGCTATGTGCTTGAATATCTGAGCAAATATTTTGAGATAACAATTTTCTTCTACAACCCGAACATTTCTCCCGAAAGCGAGTTTCGTTTCCGTTTAAACGAGCTGAAAAATCTTGTGCATAAGCTTCCGCATGAGGGTGATGTAAGGATTATTGAAGGGAATTACGACAACAGACTTTTCTTTGATGCGGTAAAGGGCATGGAATCGCTGCCGGAGGGCGACGAACGCTGCTTTATCTGCTATGAAATGAGACTGCGTGAAAGTGCGGCGGCGGCAAAGCTGGGCGGCTTTGACTATTTCACCACCACACTGTCCATAAGTCCCCACAAAAATGCCGCAAAACTGAACGAAATCGGCAGCAGGCTATCAGAGGAATACGGCATTAAATATCTGTTCTCCGATTTTAAGAAAAGAAACGGCTACAAGCGTTCATGCGAATTATCTCAAATCTACGGTCTGTACAGGCAAAATTACTGCGGCTGTATTTTTTCAAAAGCATCGGAAAACTTCACTTAATATTCAGCAGCATATAACCGCCTTTAAATCTCCCTCGGCCGTTATCTCATCATCACTGTTAAAAAACAGCCGATCACCCTTTTTAACCTCAATACCGTTAATATTGCCTTTTCCGTCAGTAATAATAACCGTTCCGTTTTTATTTGGCGGAGTAATTTTTCCTCCGCCCTCTATAACATGAATACTGAATTTATCAGTTACGTTTTTACCGATTACTTCATAGACATTTTCCCGAAGCTTTTTGGGCGAATATGTATACCGTTCTTTGATTTCGTCAAGACTTTCGCCCTTATATGCAAACATTTTAAGCATATTATCAAAACCTATTCCGCCGTGAAGTTTTATATCCGCAATTTCCTTACCGGACGGCGTTTTCTTTTCGACCACTCCCATCAGATCCGACGGTTCCTGAACCTCTATCATAAAACAGCCTTCCCCGATTGCGTGCGGAACACCGCCCTCAACAAAAACACAGTCACCGTTTTTTACCGGAAGTTTATTGAGCATGGACAGCATACCGTCAATGTCCTGACGATACACGGCAGAAATCCACTCCTCCCTGCTTACACCCTCTTTAAAGCCCAGATACACATGTGCGCTCTCCGCACAGCTGAGAAAATACCAACATTCCGTTTTGCCGAACTTTGAATTAAAATACTTTTTCGCAAAATCAACCGTCGGATGCACCTGTATCACCAAACGCTCCGCCGAGTCCAAAAGCTTTACCAGACAAGTCATTTCGCCGTTTACCAGTTCTTTTACATACTGACCGTCAACGGTTACGCCCTCGCCCTCCGAAATGTTTTCACGTCCCGGATTAAATGCCCTTACGACCGAAGCAGTCCAATCCTCCGGAAAGAATCCGTCTGTGCATCGGCTTTTTCCGTAAAATTCATCGATATGGCTTCCGCCGAGATATGTTCTGTACACTCTGTTTTCCTTTAATTTATACAACATTTTTATCACTCCCCGTATAACATCTTATTTCTGTATGAATTCGGCGAAAAACCGTATTCTTTTTTAAATCTCCTCAAAAAATGCGAAAGATTTCTGTAACCGCACGAAAAGCATATTTCCGTTACGGAATCGGAGGTTTCGGCAAGCATTGCCGCCGCACGCTCCAACCGCATACGTGCCACATATGCTGAAAAACCCATTCCTGTTTCCTCTTTGAAAACCTGCGACAGATACTGCGGCGTTATATATAAATCTTTTGCAACGGACTGAAGTGTTATATCCGAACAAAAATATTCATTGATCATTTTTATTGCCTTTGCTACGGTTTTGCACCTCCCCTTTACCGGAACGGCGGTTATTTGCTCTCCCTCCCTCATAATGCGGAACACAATGGCGTTTATAAGCATTTGAAGATATAATTTTTCGTTCCGATATTCATATGCCTCCGAAAACAGTGATGCCAAAAAGCCGTCTGCACCGATATTATTTATTTTCAGTGACGCTCCCGGGTTATTGCCCTTGATAAGACAGCTTTCATCAAATGAAATTTTGATGTATTTTGCATTATTGCTGTTTTTCACTTCTATTTTATGAAAGTCGGACGGATATACCAATATTGCCGTAATGCTGTCCGTACATATGGCACGGTTATTTACCGATATACCCCCGTCAAACGGAAGATACAGCGTCATTTCGCAATAAGTATGCGTATGCACGGGATAACTGAATACAACATCTTTCTGTACCGTTATTTCATCCGCTTTCATTCTAAGCTTTTCCATGTTCCCTCCTCAGACATTAAAAAATGTATTATTTTTCTTAAAAAAGTGCAATTATTTAATTTAATATTATACTATAATTATACCATATTATTAAAAAAAGTCAATACGGAGGAAAATATGAATACCGAAAATTTAATCAGCAAATTCTTTACGGGAATAAATTACTGGGGGTCGGAAAGCGCAATAAATATGTGGGAAAATTTCAATCCCGAATCGATCGAAAACGATTTCAAACTTTTGAAAAATGCGGGAATAACACATTTACGTGTATTTCCGCTATGGTCTGTTTTTCAGCCGCTGAAAGCATTATACGGTCCGAGTGACGTATATGAATACGGATTCGGAGAAGATAGTCTGCCCGACACTCCTGCCGGCCGTGCAGGCGTCAGTGAAGATGCATGTGAAAAATTCCAAAAATTCTGTGAACTTGCAAAAAAATACGATTTAAAGCTTATAGTAGGGCTGATAACCGGACATATGTCTTTCAGAACATATACTCCGCCGGCATTTGAGGGAAAGGCACTTCTGAGCGATCACACCGTCATGAAATGGCAGCTGCGTTTTGTAAAATACTTCGTTTCAAGATTTAAAAACTGTTCTGCAATAGTCGGATATGACCTCGGAAACGAGGTGAAAAATATGCCCGGGGCAGATGATCCCGATACATTTTACGTCTGGTGCAGCGCAATAGCAGACGCTATAAAAATGCGTGATAACACACGTCCGGTTATATCCGGTCTTGACGAATCAGGCATAGAAAATGAAACGTCGAATTTAAAAACAATCGGCGAAATGTGCGATATTCATACCATGCACCCATATAATATATTCAGAACAGAATCCGATCCGCTCTGCACCATGAAGCCTATTATCGATTTGGCGTTTTTATGCAATTTAAGCGAAGATATATCCGGCATACCGACATTTGTGCAGGAATTCGGCTCAATAGGATACATGAATTGCTCACGCCGTACAGAGGCAGATTTTTACAGGGCGTGTATGCTTACCTCTCTTGCGCACGGCTGTCACGGAGTAATGTGGTGGTGTGCTTTTGACCAAGGACATTTCGGTTATGCGCCGTATCGTTGGAATACAATCGGCAGCGATTACGGATTTTTTGACAAAAACCTCAATCCCAAGCCGATAGTCGAGGAAAATTTGTGTTTCAAAGAGAGGCTGTCGCATATCCCCAATGGTGTACTGCCGCCTCATGCGAAAAATGCGGTTATTCTTGTACCGCGTGATGACGGCGGTATTACGCTTCACACTCTGCGCGCATCGTATATGCTGGCAAAACAGGCGAACATAGACGTAAATTTTGCTTATGTAATGGATAGTATACCCGATTCGCCGTTATATATTTTCCCAAGCATAAGCAGCAATAAATCCATTACGCTTGCGGCTCTTGAACAGCTGCTCGACAAGGTACGCAGCGGCGCAGTGCTTTTTATTTCGGCAGACACGGGACTTATCCGCAGCGTACCCGAGATTACCGGTGTGGATATTGCTTACAGGGAAATGATTAACACCGAAAGAACCATAAACTTCAAAGGCGAACAGCTTCCGATAAAAACAACATTTTCTTTCAAGACGGAAAATTCGCGTGCGGAAATACTGGCAAAAGACGAAACCGGAGAAAGCGTGTTTTTCCGTCACAAACTCGGCAAAGGCAGCGTGTATTTTCTTACACTGCCGCTTGAAAAGCACCTTGCTGAAATGCAGGGAGCGTTTTTTAAAGACGATTTGCCCGATTATTCCGTTATTTACAGAGAGCTTGCCGCAGCGTCCGGCATCGGCCGCGCCGCCGACTGCGACAACAAATTTATTAGGTTTACCGAGCATATTATTGATGGCAATTCACTCTATATCTTTGCCATAAACTACAATAACAAAACCGAAAGCGCCAAACTGAAACTAAACGGCAGCTATGACATTGAAGTTTTATTCGGAGGTGACTTCTCCGATGGTATAATGAGAATAGGGAAAAATGACGGCATACTTTTTAAGGCTGTGAAAAAGAACTGACCTTTTCTCAAAAACAGAGATACAAAAAGGCGATGTAAAAATTTTACATCGCCTTTTTGTAGAAATTAAACAGGTTTTCCCATTTCGTAGGCGTCGTTATATGCCGGAGTGTTTTTAATTTCTCCGATATTCCATGCGCCTGTGCCGTATATTATACCTGCCTCGTTTGCGCCGTCAAGGCAATCCCCGGTAAAGCCTCTGAAAGTTTCCGGAGTTCGGAAAAGGTTTGCCTTTTCCGTCAGTAATAATAACCGTTCCTTTTTTATTTGGCGGAGCTTTTTTATGTTAATATCCTGCGGGCATTTAATCCTGTCGTGTTTCCGTTTCCATAAAATCTCCGAACGTAAGCGCCATGGGATAATCCTTTATGGGCAGATTATGTATGTGATATTTTCCGTCACCCTTGCTTTCAAGAATACTTTCGGGAAGCTCATACACTGTTCCGTCCATTAAGTCCACCAGACGTATTTTATCGGGCAGCGACGCCGTATAGAATGTTACCGTGCTTTCAAAGTCGGTAGTCATCAGATTTGTACTGTTCCAGTATACAAATGCCGCCGCACCGTTTTTACGTTTAAAACCGCACTCTGTAATTGACGCATCATCACAATCCGTACCGAACAGCCTGTCCGACACCTCCGGCCAGCGTATAACGGGTAAATCCGCTCTCTCAGCATCCTCAGAAAACATTGCCGCAATGGTTTGCAGCGCATAGTAAGAGGGTTTGGGCGTATAATTTCCTATTGAATGTCCCTCCGCATCAAAATCAGCTCCGAGCACTCCGAAATATCCGTAATCCAGATAGCTTGCCACATCTCCTGCCGTACCGTTCAGCGCCTCTATCATATCAACGCAGGTAAAATACGACGTGAATTTCACCTCGGTCATTAAATCTGCCATCAAATGACGAAGCAGCTGTTTTGTCTGCTTTCGGGGAGTCCATGCTCCTTTTCTCATTGCTCCGCGTCCATCGCTTCTTGACTGTGAGCCAGATTCGCCCTGTATAATCTCTATATCGGGATTAAACCTGTTACACAATCCGCGCAAAGCCTTTACATGGCGGAAAACCACAGTTTCATCTATGACATACTCATGGAATGTAACAGCATCTATATGCTCGCCCATGCCGGCGCTGAACGCATCATACGCAAAATCCAGCGGTTTTGCCATACATATCGCGCCGCCGATAATTTTAGCGCCGCTGTCGCCTTTTTTCGCCGCGATTGAGGTGTCGACAACAAACTGCCCGTATTCCTTGCCGCTCGGCCCATGCTTCCAGCACCATACGCCGTCAGGCTCATTCCATACCTCATAGTAAACAACTCTGCCCTTCATATGTGCGGTAAGTGCGGAAATATAACTTGCCCAAGCCCGCTTTGCCTCATCAGTTTTTATGGGCGGACAGCCGACAGCGCCGAATACCTTTGCCGCATCCTCATCATAAAGACCGTTTCCGTAGACCAGATTTATCCACGGAACAAGACCGCGTTCAATCAGATTATCCACAATATCATCAAGCCATGAAAAATCATAAACTCCTTTTTTCTGCTCGGTTCTTGCCCATCCGCTTTGAATACGAACCCACTTTACTCCGATTGATGCAAGCTTATCGTAAGCATTTTCGGGGTTAAAAACCGCCCTGTCCAGCTTTTCGAAACCTATTCCCAAACGGGATTCTTTAATTTCCGACGCTTTTTTTGCTTTTACTTTTCCCACTTTTATAAGTCTTTCCATAATTATCTTTTACGGTTTTAATCCGTAAAAACTCCTTTCATATAATTCACTACATTGATATATCCGTATTGTTTTTCCATTGTTTGGGAGAAACCCCCGTATGCTTTTTAAAGAATTTATAAAATGTATCGTAATTTATAAATCCACATTCCCGTGCCACCGCTTTCATATTTATAACGGGCTGAGAAATGAGTTGTTTTGCAAGCTCCAGCCTGCGTTCCTCCACATATTCCTGAAATGTTTTTCCTGTGGTGGATTTTATTATTTTTCCTATCGTCTTACCCGACATTCCGAATTTATTTTCCATAGAAGTCATACAAAAGTCCGGTTCTTTAAAATGCTCATTCATCCACGATATTACCTCCTGTATGCGGCCGTTTTCCTGCGTTTCGCGCAATGAAAACAAAGAACATATATTCTCGACGTCATCCGCTATTGAAAATGCCAGATCGTTAATTCTCTTTTTGCTATCATATTGTGTCAGCTCTCCGCGATAATTGACTTTTTCTGCCGCGTCCTCCAAAATAGCAATCTGGCGGTAGAACATTTTTCTTATCGGATCTACACTGTTATAGCCGTTAGTCATAACCTGGTACCACAGCTTATACACCGCCTGGCTTGCCTCAAAGGCATTTCCCTGTACCAGATTATTATATAAGCTGTCATACAAATGCTTTCTGTCAGTTTTTAAGCGGTCATTGCTTTCGCTGTTCTCAAACGAAAATACACCGCTGTAATCGGTAAAACGATAACTGCTTTTTATATATTGATATGCGTCGTAAAATTCCGAAACATCATTACACGGAATACTTATCAAGGTTGATGTCTGTATATCATGTTCTTTGAGCATATCCACAACCTCGGCAAGAGTTTCACGCAGTGCGTCAATATCCATTTCCTTGGAATATTTAAAGAATACAATGCATTCGCCCTCCCGGGGTGAGATTATTCTTTGCGATTTCACTCCGTATTTTTCCATGCACAAATTTAAAATACGAACGCTTATTCTCTCGCCGAAAAACGCCGCAAAGAAAAACGGATTTCCAAAATCGGGATATTTGCTTCGGATAAATCCGCATTCATCGTCATCAAGTCTTTTGAAAAACAAAGAGTTCAGCATATCTCTGCGATATTGGCGGTTTTCAAGATTTATCTGCCTCATAATATCCGATACATATTCAATGCCTTTGTCAGCCGTACTGCTGTCGCCCGTCAGCTTAGCCATAAGCTTAACCATTTGTTTTACCGGCTTGTTTTTCCAATAGCTTAAAAACCATTCCAGGCAAACTATCACAAAAATCAGCGCAATGATATAAACAGCCAGAAATTTTTTGAAAGAACCCATCTGTCCCGCAAAATACCGCTCGGAAATATCCAGCGACGCTTTCAGACCGATATTTTTACAGCCTTCGACAATCTGATGAGTTTCTCGGTTATTTTCTGCCGAAAGAACGGTTTTATCATTAAATGATATATAATCGAAAATTTCACGATAATCATTTAAGCTCATATCTTCAAACAAATCATCTATGCTGTATATCAAAACAAGCATTGCCTCCGACTGCGTTATGCTCGGACTCAGCGACAATTTAACTATCAGGGACGGCTGCCATTCATTGTCAATATACAAATTTTCTACATACCTTGCGGAAAATTCCTCGCGATTTTCAAACAGGCTTGACCGAAACTGTGTCCAATCCATGTTTTCCATTTTTATATGCTCATTAAATATCGGCTCCATATTGTCATACTGATATTTATCCGAAACAACGCAGTTATTATTCCGAAAGAAAATGTAGGAATTTGACGCAAGTACAAATGATTTTGTCTGCGCCTTGAAATAATCGGAAAAATCCTTAAAAATTATATACTGACGTATTTCCTCAAATTCTCTCAGATTTTTCATACGGATAAAGTCGGAATTGCTCTGCATTTCCAGACGAATATTCTGCAAAATCTCAATCTCCATATCAAGACGGCTCATTCCCCTGCTGACAGCCGCCTGACTGTCCTTAAAAACCTGTTCTTTAAGCGTATTATATGAAATGGCATACAGAGGGCCTACCAAAATCACGATTGCTGCAAGCAACGCACAATATGCCAACAAATGACTTTTTCGATTATTCCCTCTGAATTTCATTCCATTCTCTCCTTAACTATTTATAAATGAACAAGGCGCTCAAATACCCCTGTCTTGTATGTACAAAAGCTTTTGCTGTTTTTTCCGCACTGCGGCAATTCTCCCAGGAAACAACCTCGTCAAGACCAGCCATATATACGCGGTTTCCATTTCTGCGTTCGGGGTCATAAATAATATAGCGCGTCGAAGAAGATGCGTTCGAATTAAACTGCCATGTATCCTCCGCCGTTTCGGGAGTTCTGCCCGTGCTTATAACGGAATTCAGTCCGTCGGTATACGGCGCATTATACAGGCTGTTAACGTATCCGAAGGTATATCTCAGTCCGGCTGACGGTGTGGTGTTTGATGTGTATTCATCAGCCGTACCCGTCATATTCCACAGTGCGGTATCCTCGCTTTGGTCATAAATCTTTTCATAAACTCCGATACGTCCGGCGGAATTTGTGGCAAACCTGATTAAATCTCCTTCTTCAATATCATTCTTATATACGTCCTCGTCAAAATAAGCAGTAACCTCAGAGCCTTTGCGATAGCCGTGCAGCGTCAGTACAAGTTCTCCGTCGTCATCGCCTATCCATTGTTCATATACATCTGTTACCATTGTAATTTCCGTAGAATTGCTTAAAGACGCATTATCGCTGCTTGACATCAGAACAAGGTCTGCAAACGGCGTTGAATCATCGTATCTGTACAAGCCTAAAATACTTTTATTATTGTTATTGTTCCACCATGTAACGCTTGAAAATTCCTGCACTCCGAACAATTTTTCATCGGGACTTTCAATGTTCTCGGGAGGAACGCGCATATAGTAGGTTTTTGCTGACAGTACATACTTGCGTTCAAAGGTTTTCATCGGAAACATCCAAGAATACGAGCCTGCCGACAGTAGTTCTTCAAGGGTGTTATCCCGTTCCCTTTGCTGTTCCGACGGCGCCGCCAAATCTATTTCTTTTATCTCACCGTCTTTGTTTGTACGATAGAAAACCGGCTGACGTACTAACTTGCCGTCCTGACCGGAACAAAGAATTTGTTTGACATAATCAACACTCTTTCGCTTTCCGTCCAATATTATCGTGTCGGCAAGAGTAAGCAGTTCGTGCTGACGCCTGACATTGTAAATCTTTACATATATATTTTCATCTGCCGGATCATTTCTCGAATCCGTAAGCTTGTAAAGATACCCCAAAGTACGGTCGGTCTGCGTCTGCTTTCCCGCGGAGGCAATCCGTCCGGCGATATCCAGAACAAAGGTACTTTGTTCGCCCGCAACAATATTATCCTTATAATAATGTGCAACCCTATATTGTTCACCGTTAATTGTTATCTGCCGGTCGTCTGCACTTCCCGATACCGTTTCAATATTTCCGCTCACCGTCTGAGTGCATTGCCAGCCTCTCATATAAGAGCCGTCTGCGGACTTTGACACGCACAGAATGTCACCCGAAATCAGCATGGTTTCATTAATGGCTTTACCGTAAGGATAACTTTTAAAGAATACCCATTTGCCTGACCCCTCTTTAAAATCCAGCTCCGTTACGGAACCGTCCTCTACCCTTTCAGCATACACCTTTTTTCCCGATACGTCAATACCCGTCACTCTTAAAGTATCATAGCTTTCAATAATAACAGTATCAACGTTACCCGATGAAATAACCGTAATAAAGCCCGTATCAATATTAAATGCGCCTTCATAATCCGTTTCCAGAACCATTCCGTTATAAATTATGGCGGTATCCGGTTCAAGCTTTATTCTCATATTTTTTTGTCCGTTATAATAGTATAGCGTAAGGTCTGAATATTTGTCAATATCCTCCGCATCAATACGCACTACCGAGGTTTTTTTATTTATATCGTAGCAGACAATATTACGTTCATCATTTTCTTCCGTATAATAAACAATAAGATGGTATCCCAGCAATTCATGAATTATTTCGTCATTGCTGATATATTCTATACCATCTATATTGACTTTTTTTATATCATTGGTTCTTGTGCCGGAAATCTCCGTAAAGCAGTTGGAGGTCACACGTCCCTTGGTATACTCTATATCGTAAATGTACTTTAACAGGTTGGTTTTCTTTTCGCTGTAATTCAGCGGATATTCCGTATGCAGAGTATTATACATCATAACAACGCAGTCGCCGAATGTAGCTTCGTTAAAATTGGATATTCCTTTTAATATATCAAGCTGTGCCGCTATCGATAAATAGTTATTATCCGAATTTTGCACGAGCATATTTATATACTCGCTCCCAAAACTGCGCACAAGCATCTCCGATATCTCGCTTATTGTAATTGTATCATTGGGACGAAATTTACCGTTTTCGTCCGGCTGAACAATTCCCGTTGATTTAAGTCCCGCCAACGCTGAGCTTAAATCGTTTTTATCCGATACATCGGCAAATTCGTTCGCTGTTTTACCGGTAATATTATCCGCTTTAAGCATACGTGCAAGATACAGTGCAAATTCACCTCGTGAAACAGTCTGATTTACCTTTCCCCTGTACGCAATGCCTTCATCAAATATTCCTATTGATTTAAGAAGTCTGAATGCAAAATCATCGGCGTTTTCTGCCTTATCATCACTATCCGACGGAGATGAAACCGAAATATATTCGGTTTCATTCAGCCATCCTTCATAAAGCATTTTTGCCGCCTCCGCACGGGTTATTGTTCCGAGCGGTCTGAAAGAGCCGTCCTCATATCCGTTTACAATACCCATCTTTCTGAGCAGCTGCACCGCATTAAGCGCATAGTCCGAAATCTCAGCTTCGTCCGTAAATTGCTCCGATTCCGAAGTGTTTTCGTCTGACAGCTTCATTGCCCTGCTTATCAATGCGGCAGCGTCCTGTCTTGTAACGGACATTCCTATTCCAAACGTATCCTCACTTATTCCGTTTACAACACCGCTGCGAAATGCTATCTGCAAATAGGGGTAATACCATTCATCGCTGTTGATGTCGTTAAACGTCATATCCTCCTGATTGATCGGCGATATATCAAAGATCAGAACCAGCATTTTTACAAATTCTTCACGGGTGATATTATTTTCCGGCATGAAATTTCCCGAACCGTCTCCGCTTATAATACCCTCGGATAATAATTTGTTTACTGCATTTTCCGCCCATTCAAAGTTATCCATATCTTTGAAGCCGTCGGTAATATCCTCCGTCCCGCTGTTTGTATCTCCGTAATTTGTAGAATCTGTTCTTTGAACGGGTTCTCCTCCTCCTGCAACCGTAACCGGAGCTTTGCCCCCTCCGCCGCCGGAGCTGCCGCCGCTTCCGCTGTTATTTCCGCTATCCTGTGCGTTTATTATGGCTTCATTCAGCTTTTCAAAGCCGGCATATGAGTTATATGCTACCTTTCGGCAGACCTCTGACGTAAGCCGACTTGTGTTATATCCCGGACGCAGTGCGGATATTACTGTTTTTACATCGCCTGCACCTGTCGGATTTTTTGTAACCGACAGAATAAGCGCGTCGGCAACCGCCAAATCAAAATCGTCCAGCGTATTAAACGGCGCAAGTCCGCGCAATATCTTCGCCAATTCCGATTTTGCGGTATCCGTCACATAGTCTGCCGACAAAACCTTTTGCATGGGAGATTCATTCATAGGCTTTATCATAGACGAATAATCCGTCAGCTTATCTATTTTCCCGTCAGCGACCGCCGCGGCAACGGCGGCACGCTGATAGACTCCGGCACAATACAGCTTGTTGCCCGTATCAAAGGGTGCGGCTGCGGTAACAAGCCTTGCGATAACCGTCATATCCGCAGTATCGTCAAACGGCGATACAAATTGCAGTCTGACACGGTTTTGCTTTATATATTCCTCAACATCGCTTACTCCCGAAACCGCCGCTTTATTCAAGCCTTCAATCGCCTGCATATTATCGTCTGCCGTAGCATACGGACGTACGGTATCAAGCAGTTCCTTACCCTTTTGATATACTCTGATACGGTATTCGCCTGTGGGGCGGTTTTTCAGATTTACACGCAGCGAAAATTCTCCGTCTTTTTTCGGCTTTATCTGGTTTGTATACACAACCGCTCCGTCCGCAACCGAATCGGCAGCTTCTATTGTGTAGCTGTTGTCCAGCACGGAAACGGAAATATCTGCTGTTTTATCCGGTGCGGTTCCCGTAACCATAAGCCGCGCGTCAGCATCAAACATCCCCGCCTCTGCCGCTGCATATGCCAATGCCGGCAAAAGCATACAGAGTAATGCGACAAATAAGAAACTGATTTTTTTCATTAAATATCCTCCTGTCTGATGCTTCAAGCATCTGTCACTGACTTTTTCTGCTGCCGTAAGCGCAATACGGGTTCATGTTTTCAAAGCCGTCCCATACAAACACCTTTTGTTCCGCCCATTTCTCCGGCGCACTGTGTGCCTCGGTCATTGCGATATTTTTTGTTTGTCCCGGCTCTACAGTGAAATTCTCATATTTAACCGTACTTACCAAATCCCCTTCGCTGTCGTAATAAGCGCTGATGATATAAACCTTTGCGTCTGCCTGCGACGTATTGGTTACTGTCACGCTTGCCTTTCCGTCCGAATCAATGACGGGAGCAGATGCCTGTATAGTTCCTGCGCCTGTTGTAAACTGCGCCGAGGTTGTGCCGTATGTTACGGTATAAACCGTGTTTGGCGAGAGCGCCGCATTATTAAAGTCAAAGCGATAAACTCCGTCCTCACCCAATACCGCCGTCAGGCTGTAATTCTTTTCTGCATTTGTAATAACGGGCAATACGGCAAAATCGGTATTCTTGGTGAATGTAAGCTCCATTTTGCTCAATGCCGACGGTACAATTTTATATTTTGCAAACACCTCATCGCCCTCTGCATCCAAAAGCCTTGTCTTTTTCAGACCGCTCGGATTTTTGCCTGCCTTAAATACGGTTGTGTCAATATTTTTGCCTGCCAGGGTCCGGATTTTTGATGCGTCGGAAATCCCGATAACAAAAATTTCACCGTCTTTGCGTTCGGGAAGTCTGCTTAGTACCAGTGTTTCGCCCATATTGTTAAGGTCAAAATCCGAAACTTTTTCGCCGTCAAGAAGCAGCGGATCCGATGTGCTGTCATACTTCTTAATCTCAAAATCGGACGATTGAGCGGCATTCTGCATTTTTAACTGCTTTACCGCTGCCGGTGCATTTTGCGCAAACCGAAGCGTGTTTTCCAAATCTATCTGAGCCGTAACCGCATTGTCCGCAAGCGTTATTTCGTCACTTGCCGTCACGCCGTCCACTGTTGTAATATGGAAATTATCAAATATAAGTCCGTTCGGAAAACGTCTGCCGGCAAATATAAGCGTCCATTCCTTTGCAAGCTCCTCATCTGTTATATCAACAGTTACGGATGCAAGCTTTGTTTCACCCGAAACCGTGTAGTAAACAGGCTTTCCGTTTACGTACTGCGTTGCCGTAATCTGATTGCCCTCCTTTTTCAACAACAACTGGAATTTTACGGTTGCGTCAGCTACAAGACTGTTATTCGGCCAGTCGGTTAAATATCCGCTTCTGCCCCACGCTGTTGCAGTTGTTTTATACGCCGCTTTAATTCCGCCGTGTTCAATTATCGAAAGCTGCGAAATTTCCGCACCTCCTGCTTTGAGGGTCGGTATAAGTATGTTTCCGACATTTGCAATCCATGTAAGATTTGTCTGCGGTGTTACATCATAGGACAACAGCAGCGCACCTTTTGAGAAATCAAGAGGATCTGTACCTTTAATCGAAAAATTGGACGTTCCCTTTTCAGGTGCATACTCATTCACATACCTCAGGGCAGGGTCAGCGTCTGTTCCTGCCTTTTCGAATCTAATTCCGGTTCCCGGATTTGAAAATCCATCGGGAAGCGCAGCGCCGTCATAGCTGTCAAAGCCCTCGTACCAGTAAAATGCATTAAGTTCATTGCCGTTTGTTCTGACTGTCTGCGAAAAATCACCGAGTGTTATTGTGTAGTCCGTAAGCTCGCTTAATTCGTCAATATTTATTGTCCAGACGTTTGGTTCGGTTGACGACTGCACACCCGTGAAAGTTTTTCCGTCCGTTCCGACCATTCTTACATTATCCTCAGCCAACCCTATATTGTTGGAGGTGACAAATTTTATTGCCTTTGTTTCCTTCGGCAGCCTATCCTTTGAATCGAGAGTAAGAACGTTTCCCTCTCCGTCCAATATAGTTGTTTCTCTTGCCGCAACGGCTTTGCTGCTCATTGCAGCACGGCGCAGACATATGTAATTACTGCTTACGGCTTTACCCGCAAAGTTCGTAATGAGCGAATTATCCTTTAATTTTAAAATATAAAATTCATTATTGTTCGCAATGTCAAGTCCGCTCACATTCATTCCGGTACTGCCTTTCCAGCCTACCTTTGACTCGGCAGGTGTTCCTGCCTTAAGCAAAAGCGGATTATCTATGCTGTATTTTGTAAGCGTATAATAAGCGTTGTCGCCCGAGAGTACCGTCTGCGATGCAGGGATTTTGTTTATTGCCTTTTGGTAAGCTGACGGTGCACAGTCGGGGTCATATTCCGCCGAATCCGTATACACTATATTGGCGGTCTGATTGTTTGCGCCTATATAGCCTACATTGGGCAAATCCACATCGCCCTCGCTGCGGAGCGTTATGTTGTCAAGTCTTACAGAACCGCCCTTTATCGGCACTGCAAAACGCATAAACATATCCCCCGACAAAAGCGCGTCCATATTCTCCGCATGATACTGATATTCTATCGGAGTATTTGTATTCTGGAGTGTCATCTGCTCTCCGTTTAAATACTGTTTCACCGTAAGAATCTCATTTTCCTTGTCATATACAAGCGCCGTCTGAACACTGTATTTTGTTCCCTTTACTGCTATATTGTTTGAAGCTTTAAAATCCAGATCGCCGGCTTTTGACACATACTCCAAATCCGCTTTCTTTGCAAATCCGCAGATTCTTCCGGAATTCTGCACGCGTATAATCCCGAGCATATCCGTACCTGCGTTCCCGCTGCTCCGCAGCTGAAGATAGAACGGCGAGGTCAGATTATTCATGGTTAAATCAAAGGACAGCACCATTGCTCCCTTTGAAAAATCGAATTTCGGCAGCGGTCTGTCTACCGCACTGTTGCTGTCAATAATCGCAAAACCGTTACTGCCTGTTGCGGTTACGTCAAGGGCGTAATCACCCTCTGCAACGCTTGCGCGTGCTAAACTTGCATTAACCTTTCTTACGGGATTTGTACTCATATCCTCAGGCAAATCATTAAAGTTCTGACACCAGTAATAGCTGTAGTCGGTGCCGCTGCCGCCGCTTGTGACGGGTGCGGCAAGAGCCGCCGCACCGGATACCATGCAAAAAGCCGTTAAAGCAGATACAATTTTACAATAAACTTTTTTCATTTTATTCTCTCCCTTCAATTTGTCAAATTATTCTCTTATATACAATCTCTTAAACTTGCTGCTGTCCTTTGTTCCGACAATACCCTCGCCGTAGGTCATATACCCTACGCGTCCTACGCCGTCGTTTTCGTTAATTGCCATCGCAAATTTCAGCTCCGTCCCCGGCTGAATTTCCTTTAAATCGGGCATCAGCGACTTCCACGGTATACGAACCTCATAATATGTATGCAGACCTTCACGTACAATGGCAAGCTCACTGTCCGCTATACTTGTATAATCTCCGTCGCCCTTAAACGTAGTTTTATGTCTGTACAGCATCGGCTTACCGTCCAAAAGACACATCGCAAATTCCTCAAACGAACCCTTTGCCATTGTGTTTTCCGGGTCATATACAAGCGCAAGCTGAATACTGTCCATAGTCCAGCAGTTTACAGGCTCGCATCC
Source organism: uncultured Clostridia bacterium (assembly GCA_934476675.1). Taxonomy (GTDB): domain Bacteria; phylum Bacillota; class Clostridia; order UBA1381; family UBA1381; genus UBA4716. The sequence continues at coordinate 40,186 of CAKSOE010000017.1, forward strand.
GCTCGCAAAATGCACATTATCCGTTACATCGGCATAGAAATAGAAATTATCCTTATCCCATTTAACCGCCGCCTGGCAGCTTAAATCGTCAGGTCCCGAATACGTATTGCCCAACGACAAAAGACTCTTAAACTGGTCATTCCTGTTAATCGTCATAAATCCGTCTGTCCATTCGTTCCCCTTGCCGTCTATAACAATGGGGCCGGTTGCTCTCTGTGCCGCCGCAAAATTATAGCTTTTGCTGATATATGAACCGAGTCCACTGTCCTCGTCTATGATGAACGCCGTCTCGACCTGCGTTTCGTCTGCATTAAGCCCTACGGGCAGACGCATTTTTAATTCTTTTGTTTCATCCGGGAGCAGCGTAACCCTTGCATCGGGCACTTTTTTATGCCATTCATTCGGAGAAATCAGAGTGAGACGTCCTTTTACTATATCATTGCCGGTATTTTTTATACTGCACAGCATTTCCCAGCCGTCCGAAACGGCGTTAAGATTAGCGGTAAATTCAACGGGTTCTTTATAGTTTAAATAGATATAACCGTTATACCATACCTTGTCTTCTCCCGTAATCAGCAGATGAACTCTTTCCGTTCCCGACACCGCATTACCTGCCGAGATCACAAGCTCGCCCGTTTCGGAGCTTATAATTTGTGGTGCGCCCGTTTTAACCTCGCTTCCCTCCAAAGCTTTTGCCGAAACAGTCACACTCTTGCCGCTGTAATTCATGATTTTAATATTTGCGTCTTTTCCGTATGTCACGGAAACATCTGTCCTCTCGGGATAAACCTTACCATCCACAGTCTCAAATGACGTAAAGTCGCCCTCGATGTACTGTACCCGTTTATTTAGGTCAAAGCTGTAAACACCGTTCACACCGTCTATTTCCTCCGCATTGCCGTAGGAGTCATAAAGCTTAATTTTATCTGTTCCGAGCTTTAACGTTGCAAGCTGTCCCTGCTCTTGATTTGAAAACATAACGGCAAACTGCTTTCCTGTTTTTTTATTTTTGAACCTCAAAAGCATACTTTCATCATTAAGCTGTATTTCGTCTATGTATTCCGCATCGGCATACATATGATTCATCTGGCTCATCATTAAATATGCAGGCTTTGCTCCGTAAGGAACCATATACGGAAGCGGATAGGTAAGTCTGTCACGCATAAGTCCGAAGTTACTTTCACGGTCTGCGCGTATGTTGGTGTTTTTGTCCAAAAGGCAGTAATGATAGTATCTGTCAATCACTCCCGTTGATAAAATAAGAGGATATGCCTGTGCAATATATGAGCCTTGTTCCAAATACGAATTAACGTCCTCATAGTTTGCGCTGTAACCAAACTCGGTAATCCAGAGCGGCTTATCCTCCAAACCGTATTTTTTAAGCACCTCATAAACATTAATTAATCCTTGACGAACAGAATAAGTCAGCGGATCACCGTACCATTGGTATGGATGAATCGACATAATATCCATATTCTGTCCTTCTCCGGTTTCTAAAACACCCTCAATCCAGACAGCCGCCGCACCGGAGGTGTTAAGTCCGATAACGGGTATATCAGGATTAACCTCTTTTATTGCGGCTTTGGACACTTCATACAGTTTGGCATAATCCGCGGCAGGACGATTGGCAAGGTTAAAGCTGTGATTCGGCCCTAAATTATACTCGTTCCATATCTCAAACTGGTCTGCCGTATCGCCGAACATTTCGGCAACCATACGGCAGTAATCCGCCCATCTTCTTAATCCGGCTTCGGTATACGGAGGTGTACGCTCCGTTTCGGAAAACGAATACTGCACTCCCATCCACGACGCTGAATGTATATTTATGTCTATCTCCATACCGCTGTTTTTAAATGCTCTGAAAAGCGATTTATACGTCATGGGTATCCCCACGCCTGTCGGCTCATATTTATTTGCGCTGCGGCGAAAGTTGTGGTAATACAGCATCATACGCACCTTTGTTATACCGATTTTTTTGGCAAGTTCTGCAATCCGTGCATCCTCCGGATTATTAAGACCGATTTGCACACCCATATGCTCGTTTACCAAATCATCGCTTTCGTGTCTGACATACGAAAATTCCGTACCGCAGTGACTGTAAAGCTTTTTTGCCGCGTCACGTGCCTCAATATCCACACGGTAAATTCCGTATTTGTCAACCTTGAATTTATGCGCAACCTTTTGTTTACCAAGCGGCTCGACACTCACCGTATCATGAGCCGAATCAATGTATGTACCGTATTCGTCACGAATTGTCCATTCAACGTCAAGATTATATCCGCCATCCGCACTTGATTGAACGGGATATATTGTATTATCAATATCCGCGCTTAGTTCTATTTCCTCACCCTGAAAAAATATATTTCCCAAATGTTTTTCCGTATCCGCCGTAATGCTTACACGGCTGTTGGTATCAAGGCGATACAATCTGATAGCCGAAATTGTCACCTCTCCGCCGCGTGAATAGCCCATAGACGGACTGTAAATCCCCACGCGGAAGTCAAAACCGTCCAGCTCGTTCGCAAAACGCGGATTTGGCAAAAACCACTGATAATTCCGCCATACCTTTGTATCATTGAATATAATATACTCGCGCTCTCCGATATTGGTTTCATCATTAAGCGGCGCAGATGCGCTCATCTCTCCCGGTTCTTCCCGAATAATCGGCTGATACTTCATACTGTCATACTCTATCGTCAGACTTGAACGCCCCTCATCATAATATTCAATCGCTACGGCATAGCTTTGTCCGTCACTGATTGAATGTGCAATTTCATCATCAACATCTACGTTGATATACCTTGCATTATTTCCTTTATTGGGAGTAATAACCCAGCCCTGACGTCCGAAATAATTCTTGACTGTCACTTCCGATGAGTCGTCGCCTATTTCCGCCTTCATTCCAACCATTTCGGGCTTATCGCCGAATATAATATGCGCTGCCTCCGCACCCTCCGGTATGCCCTGCCGCCAGCCTTGTTCAAGCGAAGATGTCGGAGAATAGTCATTCTCATAAGCCAGGCACAGATTGTTTGCGCAAAGTGTAAATATAACAGTTATGGTCAAAAACAGTGTGCCTATTCTTCTCATTCAATCACCTACCCTTTCACTGCGCCGATCATTACGCCCTTTGTAAAGTGCTTTTGCACAAAGGGATACATAATCATGACCGGCAGTGTGCTGACAACAATCAGCGAATATTTCAAAACATCTGCCAGACCCTGTTTTGAGGTCATAGTATCAAAATCGGTAGTCATTGCCGTGTCAATCTGATTCGCCAGCAAAATATTTCTCAGCACCAGCTGAAGCGGATAAAGCTTTGAATCGGTAATGTAGAGAAAAGCATTGAAGTAAGAATTCCAATGCGCTACCGCATAATAGAGCGTAATAACCGCAATTACCGGCTTTGAAAGCGGAAGCAGTATTTTCCAAAAATACCCTATGTCGTCGCATCCGTCCACTCTTGTCGCCTCCAAAAGCTCACCCGGTATGCTGTTTTCCATAAATGTTCTTGCAATCATAAGATTATACACCGACATTGCGGTAGGTAAAATCATTGCCAGCGGCGAGTTCATCAGTCCCAATTTATTTACAACTATATATGTAGGTATCATACCGCCCGAAAAAATCATCGTAAATGTAAAGATAAAACTCCAGAATCTTCTGTACGGCAAATCTTTTCGAGATAAAGGGTAAGCCGCTATCAGAGTCAGCGCCACATTAAGCATTGTTCCGAACAAGGTATACAACGCTGTGTTTCTGAACCCGATAAGCACTTCATTCGTCTGAAAAACCGCCCTATAGCCCTCCAAACTGAAATCAACGGGCAGTAAAAATACCCGTCCTGCCATTACCGCCTCCTTTGAGGAAAACGATGAGGACACTATAAATACAAGCGGCCACAGGAGGATTATCAGAATAATCAGAATTATGGCATAAATAACCGCATAGAACAAAACGTCCTGTTTTGATGTTTTAATATTTTTCTTTGCCTTAACACTCATAATCTCTTACCTCCTTACCACAGACTTGTATCACCGTACTTATTGGCAAGCCAATTGACGGTAGTTACAAGAATAAAGTTTATTATCGCATTAAACATACCGATTGCAGTGGCATACGAATAATTTCCTCCGCTTGCCGATATGCCCACCTTATACACATAAGTTGAAATAACCTCGCTTAATCTCAGGTTGACATCGTTTTGCATAAGATATATTTTTTCAAAACCAAGATTCATAACCTGACCGACGTTTATAATAAGCAATAATATAATCGTAGGCATAATTGCCGGAATATCAATGCTTATTACGCGTCTCAGTCTCGATGCGCCGTCCATCTGCGCCGCCTCATGTAAATCGGGTGATACCGATGAGAGCGCTGCCAGATAGATTATCGAATCCCAGCCCATGTTCTGCCACACGCCCGACCAGACATACAGATGTAAAAATGAACTCGGGCTTGAAAGCAAGTCGGGGGCAACCGCACCAAACATAGCTTTATAGATGTTTCCATACAATCCCACAAACGGATTAAAGAACTGGTTTACCATTCCCACAAGCACCACTACCGAAATAAAATGCGGAACATATACAATCATCTGTGTGACCTTTTTAAATCTTCCGTTTCGCATTATGTTGATACTCAGCGCCAGAAGTATCGGAACGGGAAAACGCGCAACCAGCGAATAAACAGATGTTACCAACGTATTTTTAAGCACGCGGGTAAACTGGTACGAACCGATAAAATTTTTAAAATGCTTCAAGCCTACCCACGGACTTCCCCATATACCCTGAGCCGCATCAAAGTCCTTAAACGCTATCTGCAATCCCAGCATCGGACCGTAAGCGAAAATTATAATATAAGCAAGAGGCAAAATCAGGAACAAAAACAGCTGCCAATGCTTTTTTAAATTTCCGATTACTGATGTCCTCTTAACAGGCTGAACCTGCAACGCTATTTTTGTTCTTCCCATAACTTCCTCCTATTTGTCGCTTCTGTCATATGCGCTCTGTACAATTTCAAGCATTTTGTCAACACCGATTGCTTTCATTTCGTTAAGATATTCGTCCCAGCCTTTTTCAATATCCCAGTCTCCGATTACAAACCGCGCCACGCTGTCCTTGCGGTAGCTTGTGATATTCTGCTGAATTTCATTTATAGCGCTGAGTTCGTCCTCTGTATAAATGATTTTAGTTATATACTCTTTCGGCTTTTTATCAAGATAAGATTGCAAATGCTGTGCAATTCTTTTTTCGTAAATATTTGAGCCGCTGTCAACCGTAGCGCACGAAAGCTCATAACTGCGGTAAGCCGGCGCGCCCTGCTGCCAGTGAGAATTTTGCGGCGAACCCCATGCAAGCACAGGCTTGATTTTAGCTTCATAACCCATACTCTCAAACATACCGTGTTCACCCTCCGCAGGCTCAAGCCAGTCTGTTCCTTTCTTTCCGAATCTGTTCCAGATAGACATTTCTTCGCTCATCATAATATCGCCCAATCTGAATGCCGCTTCGGGATTCTGACAATTTTTTGTGATAAAGAACGAGTTTGTCGGAATACTTGCCGCATACACCGCATATCCCGTGCCGTCATTCTGCGTGAGCGGATCAATAATGTCATATCCGTCTGCTCTGTCCTGTGCATTTATCAGATATGTCGGAGCCATAGACGTAAAGCAGCCCACCTGCACACCGCTCGGATTTTGTATTGTCTGCCTGGTCTGTGCTCCGTCCGATGTAAACGATGACGGAGAAAGAAGTCCCTCAGAACAAAGCTTATTTAAAAACTTTAACGCTTCTTTATATTCCGGCTCGATATACGCCGCTTTGATTTTGCCGTTTTCCGGATATAAATAGTTGCTCTGTATATCAATCGGCTGATATGCCGCTGCGATAAAGTCGCAGAACCAATTTTCGCCGCCGCTTGTCGCACCTATAAACGGAACCTCGTCAGCCAGACCGTTGCCGTTCGGATCTTTCTCCTTAAACGCTTTTAAAACTGTGTAAAAGTCGTCTAAGGTCTTTGGCTCGTCAAGTCCCAGCTTTTCAAGCCAAGGCTTATACATCCACATACGATAACCCAGCTCATTCTGCAAAATTTTCTGATAACGCGGAATTACATATATATTGTTGTCAGCCATGGTAATCATATCTTTGAGCTTCGGCTCTGCTGACATCACGTCATTCAGATAATACGCCGAATTTTCATAGTATTGATTTAATGATTTGATAAATCCTCTTGAACCGTATCTTAAGATAGAACTGTCCTCCAGCGGAACATTTACGATTATATCCGGTAAATCCTTACCGTCTGCCGCAATCATCAGTTCAACCTTTTGCTTTGCCTCCGAATCGGTTGAAGGTAAATACACAAATTCAAGATCGCAGTTCATTTTTTCTTCAAGCGCTTTGGTATAAAGGTTTTCATCATAATCCGTAACCAATGTACTCTTTGGTATGCCTACCGTCAGCTTAATTTTTTCCTTGCATACGGGAAACTCTCCCGGCTTGTTAAGATTTTCGTCCATAACATAAGTGTCATTTGTTGTTGTGGTTGCAGTTTTACTTTTTTCTCCGCAGCCGCCAAGAGCCGTAACTCCAAGCGCACCCATCAGTAAAAACGATAACAATTTGTAATTTTTTTTCATAAATCTCTTCCTTTCATAAATATCAATTTTATTTCTTAATCAGCGGGCCGAAAGTACAGCCCTCTGTAATCGGTTCCAAAGCAGGGAATCGCCATACAAATAATTTAACGGTGTACTGTTGCGTCGATTCGGGAACAAAGTCAAGATTTAACTTGTAGTTTCCGTTTTCTGTAATATCCGTCATTTTTGTACAGACAAGCTGTAAGAAATCATCATAAACCGCCGCCAGAATACGTTCTCCGCCCGAAATTTTTTCCAAGGAGACCTCCGCCGAAACCTCTGCCCCGTTTTCGGTAAGCTTAGCTGACCCGTCGGGCAGCGAACTTGTATCCGAAAACACAATTACAGTTTCACTGTCCTTTATCCGATAAAGTCCGTTTTCCGTTATCTTTCCGTTGCATACTGCCGTTTTCCCATCATTTGCGGTCAGCATGAGCGTGCCTGCGGCATCTCCCAATACAGCTTTGCCGCCGCTTCCTGCCTGAACCAGATAGTCATGATATGATTTAAAAGCATTCCAGCCTGTAGTATCACCTATCTTGGAGCTGTCATAGGTACCGTCTGTAAAAATCAGATATGACACTTCATCGGTTTTATTGCCGGCAATCCGGCTTGCCGCAAAAATTCCCGAGTTAGCTTTGTTTCCGCTGCTCAGCCCCTTGCCCGTAATCAAATCGGCATCGCCGCCAAGCCGGACTGCGGTTGTGCCTTTTACATAAAAATCCGACTTCCACGAACCCGTCCAATCATTATAGCAGCCTCCGTAAACGCGACGTGTTACCTGTCCGCCCGATATTTCAACATGCGTATTGCCTGCCATACTTTGACTCATTGAGCCGCCGAATATTCCCTCGACACTGCCGCCCGACATATTGATATAGGTATCGCCCTCATATACCGTGCTTTTGTCAATAGTACCGCCGTATACGTTCATAATTCTGCCGCCCTCAATATTTATGTTAGTCGCTCCGCCTTTTATATCCGCTCCGTTTCCCGAGCCGCAGCCCGATACATATGCTATTGCGGCGCTGTCCTTTACGGTGATATGGGTTTTACCCAGTACCTCCGAATTGCTGTTTACTCCTCCTCCAAACACTCTCGAATCATAGTAATCTGCTGAGTTGTCCTCTACGGAATATTCACTGTTTACCGTTCCTCCGATTACAATATGAGTATCACCGTTTACCCGAGAATTCCAGCCGCCGCCGTAAATACGCCGGTAGCGGCCGCTTAAAAGCGTCAGGTCTGTATTTTCGACCGTATTGTTTACGGAATTACCGCCGAGAATGTCGATAGGCTCTGTCATAGTTAATCCCTCGCCCATTACAAGCTTGTTTCCGCAGGCAAATATGCGGTTTGCGTTTTCACTCATACTTGCCGCCGCTTTTGTGACAAATGTCAGGTTTTCAAATCTGACAGCGCCGCCCAATCGCAAAGCCGTTATTGCTGTCAAATCCATGCCGCCGTTCATCGTTCCCGTTATCGGATTTTGCCCCGTTACGATTAAGCTTTTTGAGGTTCCCCAGCTTGAAACCTTAACCGTATCAAGCAACACTACGACAGCTCCGTCCTCTGCCAGTTCAAACGCCTTTTGCAGCGTATTTACGGGAGATGCCGCGTCTCCTGTTCCGTCAGCGCTTCCGTTTGCAGCCGATACATAATAGTACTTATTCGTATCTGTTCTAATCGGCAAATTTGAACGCAGCCTGTCTGCTTCCTGCATTATCGGAAATTTCAGATTAAAGCTTCCGTCAGAATTTATTTTTTCCTGAGTTATGTAAGTAATATTCTCCGGAGAAGGATCGGCAGACGCATCGTTATTTGCCGTTACCATGGCAGTCAGCCATTTTCCGTCATTCCTGTTACCGAATGTTCCTGTAATTTCCAGCATCGCCGCCGATGCCGGCACACTGCCCGATGACATCATTATCCAAGCAACGAACACCGCTCCTATTCTTCTTTTGAAATGTTTTCGTATCACATTTTATCGCCTCTTTCCGATTGCTTTTTTATATATCAATTATACAAAATCCTTGTCGGATAAGCTATAAGAAAAATCGGAAATCAGTAATAATATTACGAACATTCACGGTTTTATGCGGTTTTTCACACATAGCTTTACACTGCTGCGGCAGCAATAATTAAAATTTGTTTTTGTAAGAAAATCATTATGAAATTAACCGGGAGAAATTTATGATTAATTATACGGTAAATTAAAAAGGCGTAAAAACAGCGGTGCAGAGACCCTACTGTACCTGCAGAACAGAGAATTGACTTCTCAAAAATAAACTTTCTCCAACCGGCGGCACAGATTATATTTATTTCGGTATATATGTATAAATATATAATACAGTTCCAATTATTGTTAACAATTCTTAAATTGGTGAAATTTTATCTGCCCTTTGGTGCAATCTAATAAAAAAACGCACCAAAGACAACCCCCGGTGCATTGTATCAATGTTATAGCCTTTGCCACGGAAAAAGCCTCGTTTTCAAGGTTTTTTTATCGTTTGATCTGTTTTCTTCAAAATATAGTGGATAAATTCTGTAATATAGTGGACGAATTTTAACCTGTGTCATGTTAGAATTACATTATAAATTTTCTTTATGAAAGGAACGGTTACATATGAGCAGGCGCGAAGAAATTTTCACAAATTTCGAAAAATATAAAGACGAAACCGCAGACAGGGTAAAAAGCGGTATTGAACAAAACAGAAAGGGTTACGCCTCAATCAATCTGACGGATAAAGACGGAAAACCCGTTGTCGGCGCAAAAATACAAATCAAGCAGAAAAAACATGAATTTTTGCACGGTGCAAATATTTTTATGCTTGACGAGTTTGAAAATGAGGAAAAAAACGAAAAATACAAGGCGGCATTCAAGGATGTATTTAATGAAGCTACTTTGCCGTTTTATTGGAGCGACCTTGAACCCGTTGAGGGCAAGCCTCGTTTTGCAAAGGACAGTCCGAAAATTTACCGCCGTCCCGCACCCGATTTATGCCTGGAATACTGCGAAAAATACGGCATAACACCGAAAGCGCATTGTCTTACATATTTTAATTTCCAGCCGGACTGGGTATCAAAATCCGATATAGGCGATATGAAAAGAAAGCTCGACAAACGCTATAAGGAGCTTGCTAAGCGTTATTCGGGGCGCATAAAGGGCTGGGAGGTTATAAACGAATTGTTCTGCTCGCAGGATCCCTGGAATAAAAATGCGTTTTTCCGTTCGGGCGATGTACTCGACTGGAATTTTAAGCTTGCCGAAAAGTATTTCACCTCTAACGAGCTTATTATAAATGAAGCATCAATGATTTGGAACTGGGTGCATTTTGCATTTGAAAGAAGCGGTTATTATCAGATGATAAAAGCCGGTCTGGAAAAAGGACTTCGCATTGATACGGTAGGCATGCAGTATCATGTATTCTGCCGTAAAGAGGACGAAAAAAACAACGTATCCGGTATGTATAATCCGAGAACGCTTTTCGCGGTAATGGATACATATGAAAAGCTCGGAAAACCGATTCAGATAACCGAGACCACAATACCGTCATATTCAGACAGCGCTGAGGATGAAAAAATCCAGGCGGAACTTATTGAACAGCTTTACAGCATTTGGTTCAGCCACAAATCGGTTGAAGCAATCATTTACTGGAATCTGCCCGACGGTTATGCAGCTTTTGCACCGCAGGGAGACATGACAGCCGGTGAAAACTATCACCGCGGCGGACTGCTTCGGTTTGACCTGAGCAAAAAACCTGCCTACGACATGGTACGTCATCTTTTCAGCGAAAGATGGATTACAAACACCGAATCCGAAACAAACGGCAACGGAACTGCAAAATTCAAAGGTTTTTACGGCGATTACGAAATAACCGTTGACGGCAAGAAGTTTGACATTTCCGTAAGCAACGGCGCGGAAAATATCTTTAATATACAGCTTTAATTGCATTATCTGGAAATTGACTTGACTTTTTCCCTTCTATATGCTAATATATTCATAGATTTGGCTGCTGTGTTTTTCGCAGCAGCCCTGTATTTATGAAAGGAATTTTAAAATAATGAAAATTACAAAAGCGGTTATTCCGGCAGCAGGGTTCGGTACAAGATTTCTGCCGGCTACAAAGGCTGTTCCCAAGGAAATGCTCCCGATTATTGATAAGCCGACAATTCAGTACATTGCAGAAGAGGCAATAAATTCGGGTATAACGGACTTGCTCATAATTGTTTCAAGGGGCAAAGAGGCAATTGTAAATCATTTTGACAAGGCGTATGAGCTGGAATCCGTGCTCGAACGTGACAACAAACAAGAGCTGCTTAAAGCCGTTCGCGAGGTTTCGGATAAAATTGATGTGCATTTTATCCGTCAGCAGGAGCAGAAAGGTCTCGGTCACGCCGTGCTGTATGCAAAGAGTTTCTGTCAAAACGAACCGTTCGCGGTTATGCTCGGCGACGATGTTGTCGTAAGCGAAAAGCCGTGTATCGGTCAGCTTATCAATGAATTTGACAAGTGCGGTGCAAGTATTCTGGGCGTACAGAAAGTCGGTATGGACGCAGTTTCCAAATACGGCATAGTTGATTGCGAAAACGTCGGCGGCAGACTTTACAAGGTAAACGGCATGGTTGAAAAACCTAAACTTGAGAACGCCCCGTCAGATGTTGCGGTTTTGGGACGCTATATCATCACTCCTCAGATTTTTGAGTGTCTTGAAAGAACGCCGAAAGGCGCAGGCGGTGAAATTCAGCTTACCGATGCGCTTGTTCTGCTTTCCGAAAAAGAACCTCTCTACGCATACGATTTCGAGGGAAAACGCTACGATATCGGCAGTAAACAGGGATTTTTACAGGCTACTGTTGATTTTGCATTAAGCAGAGATGATCTGAGAGATGAATTTTCGGACTTTTTGAAAGAAAAAATTAAAAATATGTAAAAATTTTGATATAAGTCTTGACATAAACATATAATAATGATAATATAATAACAATAAAGATAGAGGTGCGTTTTTTATCAGTAGTAAAGCTGAGGTCTGCGGAGACCGCCGAAGCTTTTACGAAAGGAACAAACGCCGAAGCGTATATTTGCCGTAAAATATATGCTGGGCATATTGTTAAGAGCAGTATGACTGTCATCATATGGGATGGGGAGCTAATCTAATTCATATATGGTGGGGAGCTATTCGTTTTAATATGTATGTATATTAAGAGCAGTGGTTTCCTTAAAGACCGCTGCTTTTGTTATATACAGCGCTGAAACACTGAAAGGAATGATAAATTTGAAACAGAATTACAATGTCGGTATCATAGGAGCAACAGGTATGGTCGGACAGAGATTTATTACTCTGCTTAAAGATCACCCCTGGTACACTATTAAGGTTCTGGCTGCTTCGCCCAGAAGCGCCGGCAAGCCTTACAAGGAAGCAGTCGGAAAAAAATGGGCAATGGATGAGGAAATCCCTGCATCGGTTGCTGATATGACCGTTATGGACGCAACGGGCGATGTTGAAAAAATTGCCGGTATGGTGGATTTTGTGTTCTGTGCTGTTGATATGAAAAAAGACGAAATCAAGGAGCTTGAGGAACGTTACGCAAAATGCGAATGTCCCGTTGTTTCCAACAACAGTGCGCACAGACATACTCCCGATGTACCTATGATAATCCCCGAAATCAATCCGGAACATATCGAAATTATCAAAGCACAGCGTGAAAGACTCGGTACAAAAAGAGGTTTTGTTGCCGTTAAATCAAACTGTTCTTTGCAGTCGTATCTTCCGGCTATGGCGGTTATTAACGAAAAATACCCGATTGATCATGCGCTTGTAACAACCTATCAGGCAATTTCCGGCGCAGGAAAAACGTTTGAAACATGGCCCGAAATGGTCGACAACCTTATTCCGTACATCGGCGGCGAGGAAATGAAGTCGGAGGTTGAACCGAATAAGATTTTGGGTAAAATTGTAGGAAATGAGATTGTTCCGTCAACAGAATTGCAGATAGAATGTCAGACATACAGAGTTCCGGTTTCAAATGGGCACACAGCGGCTATATTCTTTACATTCAAGGACGGAGTTGAAAAACCGTCTGTTGAGGAAATAGAGAAAATGTGGGCTGAATATAAGGGTGTTCCGCAGGAGCTTAACCTCCCCCACGCCCCGAAACAGTTTATTCACGTATATACCGAAGCCGAATCACCGTCCGAACCGCAGATTAAGACCGCACGTGAAATTGACGGCGGTATGGCGATTTCATGCGGACGTTTGAGAAAATCAACACAATATGATTATAAGATGGTTTCCATGAGCCACAATACGTTAAGAGGTGCGGCCGGCGGTGCGGTGCTTCTCGCAGAACTTTTGACGGCTAAGGGTTATATGGACTGATACCCGGTAAATATCAATGGTGAAAGGATTGATTACTATGACTAAAACATTACCTTTTACCGGCTCCGGCGTAGCGATTATTACGCCGTTTGACGGTAACAAAACCAATTATGAAGAATTTGGCCGCATTATTGATTTTCAGATTGAAAATCATACCGATGCGATTATAGTGTGCGGAACAACAGGCGAAGCATCAACAATGCCTGATGAGGAGCACCTCGCCGTGGTTGAATTTGCAATAAAGCACACGGCAGGCAGAGTTCCCGTAATTGCCGGAACAGGCTCGAATGAAACTGCCCACGCGGTTGAGCTTTCCAAAAAAGCCGAACAGCTCGGCGCTGACGGACTTTTGCAGGTAACTCCTTACTATAATAAAACAAGCGCAAAGGGACTTATTGAACATTTCAAAGCTGTTGCCGAAGCTGTCAGTATTCCGGTTATACTTTACAATGTTCCGTCAAGAACAGGTATGAATATTTCAATACCGGTTCTGAAAGAGCTGTCAAAAATCCCGAATATCGTCGGAATTAAAGAAGCAAGCGGAAACATAAGTTACGCTGCCAAGGTTGCGGCAGAAGTTCCTGACATATACATTTATTCCGGAAACGACGACATGATAGTGCCTGTTCTGTCGCTCGGCGGAAAAGGCGTTATAAGTGTGCTTGCAAACGTCATGCCAAAAGAAACTCACGAAATGTGCCAGGAGTTCTTTGACGGCAATGCCGAAAGAGCAAAGGATATGCAGTTAAAGTATCTGAATTTGATTAATTCGCTGTTTATTGAAGTAAATCCGATACCTGTAAAAACTGCCATGAATCTTATGGGCTTTAATGCCGGCAATCTTCGTTTGCCGCTCACCGAAATGGAGAAGGAACACCTCGAAACGCTGAAAAACAGCATGAGAGCTGTGGGATTAATAAAATAACGGTGCATGAGGGGTGTTGCAACGCAACACCCTCATTATTTAATGAAAGGATTGGTGCCATAATGATAAAGATAATAATGAATGGCTGTAACGGAAAAATGGGACAGGTTATATCACGTCTGACCGAAATTGACGAAAGCGTGTGCATAGCTGCCGGTATTGATATTAACAATAAAATAAATAATTCGTATCCGGTGTTTAAAAATCCTGCGGAATACACCGGAGAGGCGGACGTGCTGGTTGATTTTTCGCACCCGTCAAGCCTTACGGGCATACTCGATTATTGTAAAAGCCGTTCTTTGCCGGTTGTACTTGCAACCACCGGTTACAGTGCGGAGCAAAAAGCGGAGATTAGTGAAGCGGCAAAAGAAATACCTGTGTTTTTTTCGGCAAATATGAGTTTGGGGATAAATCTCTTGATTTCTCTTGCAAAAAAAGCAGCAAAGCTGCTTGAAGGAAATTTTGATATTGAAATTGTGGAACGTCATCATAATCAAAAGCTTGACGCCCCCTCCGGAACTGCGCTCGCAATCGCCGACGCAATCGACGAGACGCTTTCATACCCTGCCGAATACGTCTACGACAGACATTCGGTAAGAAGAAAGCGTAAGGGTACGGAAATCGGTATTTCCTCTGTCAGAGGCGGAACAATCGTCGGCGACCATGAGGTTATTTTTGCCGGAAACGACGAAGTTATAGAGCTTAGTCACCATGCCGCAAGCAAGGAGATTTTTGCCGTCGGGGCAATAAAGGCGGCAAAATTTATGGCAGGCAAAACTGCCGGACTTTATAGTATGAATGACCTTATAAGTGAGTTTGAATAATGAAAAAAGCAATACCTATTGAAAAAGGCAATGAATATACAGCAAAAATCGACTCCGTCTCCTCCGAAGGAAACGGAGTTTGCCGCATAGACGGATATACTGTTTTTGTTCCGCAAACAACCATGGGCGATAAAATACGTTTTCGTGCCGTAAATCTGAAAAGCAGCTTTGGAAGCGGCGAGCTTGTGGAAATTATTGAACCGTCGCCGTACAGAAAAACGCCTGTGTGTGACTCTTATGAAAGCTGCGGAGGCTGCCAGTTAATGCACATTGATTATTCGCACCAGCTTGAAATCAAGCGAAGTATTGTTGAAAACGCCATGCGCAGAATTGGCGGTGCGCCGGATTTTTGTTTGGAGGATATTGTCGGTTCGAAAGAAGTTACACGTTACAGAAACAAAATGATTTTTCATGCTGCAAACGGCAAAAACGGAGTTGAGTTTGGGTTTTACGCACAGCGTTCGCATAAGCTTGCCGCAGCAGACGACTGCATAGCAGGCAGCAGCGTAAATAAAAAAATTCTTAGCGCCGTACGCCGTTATATGAATAAAAATAATATAACGGCATATGACGAAAAAACTCATAAAGGGCTTGTAAAATCCGTTTTCACAAGAATTTCGCACACAAACGGCAGTATTATGGCTATGATATGTGCCGAAAATCCACAACTGCCCCATACCGATAAGCTTGTAGCAGAACTTTTATCTGCAGATGAAAATATCAAAAGTATAATTCTGAATGTAAGCGGCGGTACGTCACAGCTTTTGGGCAGAACAAACATTACGCTCTACGGCAGTGACACTATTTCCGATACGCTGTGCGGTATCGGATTTAAAATTTCGCCGAACAGTTTTTTTCAGATTAATCCGAAAATGACGGAAAAACTGTATGCAAGAGCCATTGAATATGCCGATTTAAATGGCAGTGAATGTGTTATGGATATTTATTGCGGAATAGGAACTATTTCACTGTGTGCAGCAAAAAAAGCCGATAAGGTTATAGGAATTGAAATTGTAGAGGAAGCGATCGAGGACGCAAAGGCGAACGCCGAACGTGAGGGCATAGAAAATGCGGATTTTTACGCTGCATCCGCAGAGGATGCAGTTCCTGCACTGATAGAAAAAGGAGTATGTCCCGAGGTTGTGATTCTTGATCCGCCAAGAAAAGGCTCTGATGAGAAAACACTGCGCGCAATAATCAGGGCAAATCCTAAAAAAATAGTGTATGTCTCCTGCAATCCGTCTACCCTTGCACGCGATGCGGCATTTTTATCAGAATTCGGCTATCTTCCCGAGAAAGCCTGTGCTTTTGATATGTTTCCTAACACTACCCACGTGGAGACGGTTGTTCTTTTGTCCCAACTGAAACAAAAGCCGGATGATTACATTAATGTCACGATTGAACTTGATGA
>CAKSOE010000018.1 GCA_934476675.1 uncultured Clostridia bacterium
CACAAAAAACTACTTAGATTATATGATCATTTTGGAGTCTAATTTGAGGTTTACACAAAATGAGGGATTGTCCCATTATGTCCGATGTTTTTTTATTATTGATTGTTCTTTTTTTCTCCGCCTACTAATTCGCCTGCCGCATCGCCTATGCCTTCGACCACATCACCGACTGCATTTCCTGCATCTTTTGCCGCATTTCCTACTGCGTCGCCGGTATCTTCTACGGCATTACCGACTGCATTACCGCCGTTATTGTTTGTTGTTGCTGTCGGTTCGGGAGAATTTGCAGGGGTTGAGGTTGCTGTCGGCTGATTATTATTCCCGCATGATGCCAAAATTGAAATAGATGCGGCAATTATAAAAATTGAAATTATCTTTTTCATTTCTATTCATATCCTTTCTTGATTCGGAAAATATTTTCAAAGTTATTATTTACAATTTATTAATAATTATTCGGGAA
This sequence comes from uncultured Clostridia bacterium, assembly GCA_934476675.1. Classification (GTDB taxonomy): domain Bacteria; phylum Bacillota; class Clostridia; order UBA1381; family UBA1381; genus UBA4716. The sequence goes on from CAKSOE010000018.1 coordinate 461, forward strand.
CATAAATTATTTTTTTTCGTCTAAAATAATATAACGTCAAAAACGTTATAAAAATCCGGATTTTTCATAAACCGGGGCAATTTGTCTGTTGTTTACCCTAACAGCCGCCGGAAATATGTAAAAATTTCAGATTTGGGTTTTGTGTCAGTGACACGGAAAGGAATGATTAATTATGAACAAAAAAATCTTATTGGCAGCTATCATAGCGGCTATGACTGTTTCGGCAGCACCTGTATTTGCTGATGAAACGACAGAGGAAAAAGATAACAGTGTGGTTGCAGGAACTTTATTGCCGGAATCGGAGCTTGAAAACCAGGGTGATATTGCTCTTATAAATATGGACTACGATAAAGATTTATTTGAAAAGAAAGAAACAGAGGTTATAAAGGCTGATGAAAGTGGAATAACCTTAAAAGGAGCCGATGATAAAGAGGAAAAGCTTGAAACAGCCGATACGGATATTATTTTAAATGCGGCAGGAGATAAAAAAACTGCGGCTGACATAAAGGAAAAGGACAAGCTTTACATATACAGCGGTCAGGGCATAAGAATAATAATTATAATGGACGGTGAAACGAGCGTTGATGTTGACGCTTATTTAAAAGGTGAAGAAGAAAATACTCTTGTAAACAGCAAGAAAGATCTTCAGATAAATATTGATGAAGAAACAAAGTATGTTAATGTGAACGGGGAAGAAGTAAAGCCGGAAAATCTTGAAACTTCGGTATTGGTTGTATTCTATGGATTTTCGACAAGGAGTATTCCGGCACAGACAACGCCGGACAAGATTGTTGTTACGGATATAAAGGTAAAAAATATCGACGGAGTTAAGGATACGGAGGAAGTTAAGGAAGAACCGGAAAAAGTTAAAAAGCTTGTTGTAAACGACAAAGAAGTATGCGACCTTTCATATGACGCGGATGCTAAAACCTTTATGATTCCGGTAAGAGCGGTTGCAGAGAGTCTCGGCTACACGGTTGAATGGTTCGGAGGCGAGCTTAAAGTAACGGTAAATAATGATGAGTCGGGCGTTGAATTTAAAATCGGCGAAAACTCATACAAGGCAAAGGATGCGGAAAGCTGCGAGCTTGAAAAGCAGCCGGAACTGATTAACGATACAACATATGTTCCGAGCAGCGTATTCAGCAAACTTCTCGGAAAGACCGTTGCTATTGACGGTGAGAACCTCACAGTTAAATAAAAAAATATTAAAAAAAACATACCGCCTGAAAAAAAGCGGTATGTTTTTTTTATTTATATAAATCTTTCAATTATTACATACTTTCCACAGTATCAATTCCGAGAAGTCCCAGAGCCGTTTTAATAACGGAGCAGGCGGCAGCGGTAATTGCAAGCCGCGCTTTTTTCGTTTCTTCCGGCACATCGGCTTTTAAAATCGGATTGGTATTATAAAATTTATTAAAATCCTTTGCAAGATTTGTAACATACCTGTTTATATAAAACGGTTCGTTCTTGTCTGCGGCTGATTTTACGGCATCGGCAAAGCTGTTAAGCTGCTTTACAAGCCTGTATTCGTCATCTGATACAGCGGCGGAAAAATCAGCGTCTGAAAAATCCAAATTCTCCGCACGTCTTAAAATACTTTTGCCTCGGGCATAGCTGTACTGACAATACGGCGCGGATTCGCCGTCAAAGTCAAGCATTGATTCCCACGAGAAAATTATATCCTTTTCACGTGAATTTTTCAAAAACGTATACAGCACTGCGCCTATTCCTATTTTCTTTGCAATTTCGTCGATATTTTCCATATCGGGATTGTTTTTTACTATAATTGCCTTTGTTTTTTCAATAGATTCGTTAAGAACGTCTTCAAGGAAAACGACATCGCCGTTTCTTGTGGACATATTTTTGCCCGGCAGCTTTACAAGTCCGAATCCTACGTGTTCACAGCCTTTGCTCCAATCCCAGCCGGCTCTTTTCATAACCGAGAAAATCTGTTTAAAATGCAGCGTCTGCGGTATTCCGACAACGTATATATTCTTATCGAAATTATATGTTCTGTGACGGTAGAGAGCTGCGGCAATATCACGTGTGGCATAAATTGTTGCGCCGTCCGATTTCAGAATTATGCACGGCGGCATATTTTCGTCCGACAAATCAACCACCTGCGCACCCTGTGACTCAACAAGCAAGCCTTTGTCATGCAGTATATCCACTACCTCCTGCATTTTATCCGAATAAAACGCTTCGCCGTTATACGAATCAAAGCTTACGCCGAGCATATCATACACTCTCTTAAATTCCACAAGGCTCATTTCTCTGAAATAAGACCAAAGCCTGGTGGTTTCTTCATCGCCGTCCTCAAGCTTTTTAAAATAACTGCGTGCCTCGTCCTCCAATGACGGGTCATTTTCCGCCTCCTTATGGAAACGCACATATATTTCAAGCAGTGAATTTATGGGGTCTTTTTTTATTTTTTCGTCATTGCCCCAGCGCTTGTACGCACATATCAGCTTTCCGAACTGCGTACCCCAGTCGCCGAGATGATTTAACGACTGCACGTTATAGCCGAGGTGTTTATATATTCTTGCAAGAGAATTTCCGACCGCAGTGGAAAACAAATGTCCGATATGGAACGGCTTTGCAATATTAGGCGACGAATATTCCACAAGTGCGGTTTTTCCTCCGCCTATGTCAGAGCTGCCCCAGCTTTCGCCCGCCGCCGAAACGGCTTTTACCGTATCGGAAATAAACTGTGCGCGGTTAAAGAAAAAGTTTACATAGCCGCCTGCCGCTTCACATCTGTCAAGAACGCTGTCATCGGCAAATTTCTCCGCAATTTCTTTTGCAATTAACGGCGGCGCTTTTCGCATAGTCCGCGCGAGTATAAAGCACGGAAACGCCAAATCTCCCATTTTTTCCTCCGGCGGAATTTCCACCGCTCCCGATACCGCCGCACGGTCAAGCTCTGTTGCCTCCGTAAGCTTATCTATAACGTATTCCTTGAAATCCATTCAGTTTTCCCCCTTCGTGTTATACATTATATTATATATCTTTGCCATTGTATTGTCAATCATAAATTGAAAGGGGATAATATAAAAATTATTTTTCTGTTTCTGCCTGGATTGTCTTTACGTCAACATTTTTAAGCGATACGTTTTCCTTTACGGAAATTGCCGCCGCTATTCCGGCGGCTTCTCCCGTTGCAATGGCAATCGGCATTACGCGGAAATTTGAATGTGCGAGGTGACTTCCGCTGATGTTTCTGCCGCTTAAAAGAAGTCCGTCAATGTTTTCGGGAAGCAGACAGCCGTAAGGTATAGAATAATCCTTAGGCTGCGGCCATTCGTGCTGAACTCCGGTTTTATCAAGGCTTGCACCCGACATATTATGAACGTCAAAATTGAAAAATGCACGCTTTACAACCCAGTTGTCAAATTCCTTTGCGATGAGTATATCCTCCGGCATCAGTGATTCAACACCCTTAAAATGCCGTGTTTCTCTTATGCCGACAAGATAAGCCGAGCTCATCAGCCAGCAGCTTTCATAACCGGGCACATATTCGCGCAGAAATTTCACAATAGGCTCAATCTGCGAACGGCATACTCTGATTCCCTTTGTGAGATCTTCGGCATTTGTACCGTCTATGTTTATGCAGTTTGTCATGTTACAGCAGACAGTTCCGGGTGTGGACTGGCGGTAAAGCAGTACGTGTCCTGCCGGAAACGGCAGCAGTTCCTTTGCAAGCGACTGCAATTCGCCTTTTTCCGTTTCAACCTTTGTTTCAAACGAACCCGGAAAAACTGCACGCGTATAATCAACGCCGCCTACCTTGAACATAATGGTACACGGCTGCATCTTGCCGTCTGTTTCTCTGCCCTTGAAATAAGGTACTCCTGCCGATGCGGCAACATCTCCGTCACCTGTTGCGTCAATAACACGCTTTGCTTTTATAACTCCGCGTCCGCTCTTGTTTTGTACAATTACGCCGGTAATGGTTCCGTTTTCTGCTACGGCTTCACATACAAGAGTGTAGTACATTATTTTTACGTTTGCTTCTGCCGCCATTTCTTCAAGCACAAGCTTTAAAACCTCCTGATTTATTGTGTAGTCGGGGCAGCCGTTTTCTTCGGCATAGCCGAGAATCTGACATTTTTCGTACGAACGCTTGAAAATTTCAGCCAAAACCTTGCTTGAAGAATGTCCCGTCCAATGCGACATCATTCCGGCTGTTGCAATTCCGCCCAGACAGTCAAATGCTTCGATAAGCATTACGTCAGCGCCCATGCGGCCGGCTCTTATTGCGGCGCCGACTCCGGCAGGGCCGCCGCCGCATACCAACACGTCAACGTCTGCTATTACGGGGATTTCCTTTGATTTTTCAAGATATGTATTCATGTTTTTTGTACTCCTTTATAAATTATACGTTAATTATAAAATAAATTTATAAAGTAATCCTTTAATTTTCTATGAAAAATCTTTAAAATCCGAAAATACTTGAATTAAGGCTGAATTTGTGATAAAATAGGATATATTACAAATATGAAAGGTAAAAAAATGGATTACAATAAGGTACGCAAGGAAGAAAAAAAGGATAAAAGAAACATTCTGCTGATTTTTTTAATGACAATCGTAATTATTATTTTTGCAGCGCTTACGTTTCTGCTTATTCTTACTATAAAAAACAAAAATACGGGAGGCAAAGAAGCTGCGGCAACGCCTGTTCCAACGCAAGCGGCGGTAACAGCATCACCGGTAACGGAGACTACTCCGCAGCCGGAACAAACACCGACGCCGACTCCTGCGCCCGTGTTAAGACGGGGAACGTCCGAAGAAATTCCCGAGGAGGTTCGGCAGAGAATGAACGGCAAATCAATGAGACAGAATAATGACATATCTTACAAGGATTTGCGTTATCTTAAAATTCCGCACTATAATTTCAACGGTACGGTTGAAACGGGAGAAATGGTGGTAAACAAAGCCGTTGCGGAGGATGTTCTTGATATTTTTGCCGAGCTTTACGATATAAAATATCCGATAGAGAGAATGGAGCTTGTTGATAATTACGGTGCGGACGATTATACTTCAATTGATTACAACAATACCTCCGCATTCAATTACAGACCGTCAACGGACGGCAGCGGACGTCTTTCACAGCACGCGCTGGGTAGGGCAATTGATATTAATCCGCAGATAAATCCGTATGTAAATTCAAATCAAGTCGGCTCACACAGCAATGCAAAGGAATACTGGTCGAGAGATTGGAAAAATTGGTCGGACGAAACGGCACAGAAAGCGTACATAGGACCTGACGCGGAAATTTATAAAATATTTATTAATCACGGCTGGGAATGGGGCGGCAGCTGGAATTCTTACAGGGATTATCAGCATTTTCAGAAAAAATAAATTTTTTAAAAAGGAGCTGAAAACAGCGCTTTTTTAAGGGGATAGGAAAAAATGTTTCAGAACGGACAAACTGAACCCGATGGCGTATGTATATACTCCGAGTGGTTCAGTTTGTTCGTAGCAAAAAGGCATTTAAATTAAGAAAAATCGAATAAAATGCGATTTTTAACAAAATATAAAATTTTATTTTATTCATTCCTTATAAAATTGCCTTTTTGTGGTCTGGACTTTTTTTACATCCCCTTTTATATATAATTAAAAACATCTTTACTTCTTGATTTAACAATTTCAACGGGATAAGCTTTTAATAAATTTTCAAAAATATCCATAACGATTATTTCCGTGGGATAGTGTCCGGCGTCAATAACCGCAATATCGGTAAAAGACGCATCACAGGCAGTGTGATACTTTAAATCGGCTGTAATTATTACGTCACAGCCCTTTTCTTCCGCAGCCGGAATTAATTCCGAACAGCTGCCGGACGCAACTGCAACAGTTGAAATTTCTTTATCGAGGTTTCCTATAATGCGTACATAGGGTGTATTAAGTTTTTCCTTGACCGTTTTTGCAAATTCATTAAGCTTTACTGTTTTATTAAGCCTTCCGAATCGTCCGAGACCTGTGTTTTCACCATTTTCCTCTATAATTTTAACGTCATGTAAATCAAACAGCCTTGCAAGAGCATAATTTATGCCGTGTTCGGCAGTGTCCATATTTGTATGCGCCGCAAAAATAACAACGTCGTTTTTTATTGCGCTGCGAATCATTCTTCCGTCAGACGAGGAAAAATCTATTTTTTTTATTCCGTTAAGGAGTATGGGGTGGTGCGAAATAATCATGTCACAGCCGTTTTTTACCGCTTCGTTTACGGTAAATTCGTTTGTGTCGAGCGTAATAAGCACCTTTTTTACTTCTTTTTTACCGTCACCGCATAAAATTCCTACGTTATCCCACGAATATGCGAGATTTTCAGGTGCGGATTTTTCTATAATTTCAGCAATTTCATAAGCTTTCATGTTTAAATCTCCGTTATTTTATTAAGTTCATCAAGCCAGAAACGGTATTGAGCGAGCTTTTCTTCATCAATATTTTCCGAATTTTCAAGACCTGTTATAACCTTTGTAAATTCTCTTTTCTTTTTCTCGTAAAGCTGCTTAAAATGGATATTACCATGCAGATACGGCGGCAGCTGATAGAAAAAATCATTCTCAAACGGCTCTGATTTTCCAAAAGACGCGGTTATAAGATTATAAACCTTAAATCCCTCAACCGAAATATCCTCATTTTCAATCGTGTAGCCGTTATTTACGAGATATTTTCTGAGTTCATACTGGCAGTTCATGGGCTGTAATATAAGTTTTGAATTAACGGCGGTTTTTCTGCCTTTTTCAAGTATATCACTTATAAGAATACCGCCCATTCCGGCAATTATTATAACATCCGCTTCATTTTCTTTAAGCGTTGATAAGCCTCCGCCGAGGCGCACGTCGATTTTATCCGTCATGTTATATTTCTTAACGGTTCTTTTTGCGGCGTCGACCGGACCTTTTCGTATATCGGACGCTATAACCTTTTTTGCACGTCCCTCGTCAATAAGCCTTACGGGAACATATGCGTGGTCTGTGCCTATGTCGGCAACGGTGTTTCCATGCGTATGATTTATAATACTTTGTAATCTCGGTGTAATCATGTAAACTCTCCGTAAATAAATAATTATTTTTTTCACTTATCCATACAATTATACACGGGGTGTGGATAATTTTTTTCGAAAAAATCCAACAAAAAACGGCATAAAACCTTATTTTTTTTGAAAATTCAAAAATTAATCCACTTTTTATGAGTGAAAAAAACAGAATAATGTCACTTTATGTAACAGAAATATGTAAACCTCGAAAAACCGCATAAATACGTCAGGTTGTCCACCATTTATAATATACGCATACCGTGGATAACATAGTGGATAACGTGGATAAGTAGTATAAAATTATGAATTTATGCGAAAAATTGCGTGGATAAGTTGTGTTTTACCATGTTTATACTTTGTTGACAATTTTTATTAGGTTTACATAATATCTGAAAAATACGTAACCTGTTGGAAAAAATTACATATTTTTAATAAAATCCCGTTATAATCCGATTAAGGAACTGTAAAAAAGTATTTTTTAGGCTCTGTTTAAGGGATAGGAAAAAATGATTCAGAACGGACAAACTGAACCCGACGGCGTACATGTGTACTCCAAGTGGTTCAGTTTGTTCGTAGCAAAAAGGCATTTAAATTAAGAAAAATCGAATAATATAACACTCTATTCATCACAAAATTGCCTTTTTGTGGTCTGGACTTTTTTTACATCCCTAAAATATTTATTTAATTATATCAGTACCCATGTAAGGAACGAGCTTTTCCGGAACGGTAACGGTGCCGTCGGCATTCTGGAAGTTTTCGAGAATAGCCGCAACGGTTCTTCCGACCGCAAGACCAGAGCCGTTTAATGTGTGAACAAACTGCGCCTTGTCCTTTGCACTTTCTTTATATCTGATGTTTGCGCGTCTTGCCTGGTAATCCTCAAAGTTTGAGCAGGACGAAATTTCAACGTATCTTCCGTAGCTGGGCATCCAAACCTCTATATCGTAGGTTTTTGCCGATGAAAAGCCTAAATCTCCGGTTGACAGGCAGACAACTCTGTAAGGAATACCAAGTCCCTGCAAAAGCTTTTCGGCGTCGTTTGTAAGCTTTTCAAGCTCGTCGTAGCTGTTTTCGGGTTTTACAAACTTTACAAGCTCAACCTTGTTGAACTGGTGCTGTCTGATAAGACCGCGTGTGTCGCGTCCGGCACTTCCGGCTTCTGCTCTGAAACAAGCCGAATAAGCGCAATATTTAATAGGAAGAATGTTTCCGTCAAGAATTTCATCTCTGTGAAGATTGGTTACGGGAACTTCTGCCGTAGGAATCATGAAGAAGTCGTTGTTTTTAATATTGTAAGCGTCCTCCTCAAATTTCGGAAGCTGACCCGTACCGGTCATTGACGCTCTGTTTACCATATACGGCGGAAAAATTTCGGTGTAGCCGGATTCTTCGGTGTGAGTATTTAAGAAATACTGAATAACCGAGCGTTCAAGTCTTGCACCTAAACCCTTATAAACGGTAAATCTTGTACCGGCAATTTTCGTACCTCTTTCAAAATCAAGAATATCAAGGTCTGTACCGATGTCCCAGTGAGCCTTTGACTCAAAATCAAAGGTACGCGGAGTACCCCATTTTCTGATTTCCTTGTTCTCTGTATCGTCCTTGCCTATGGGACAGGAGGGGTTAGGAATATTCGGGATACGGAGCATAAACTCTCTCAGTTTTTCGTCAATCTCTCTTACCTTTTCATCATCGGCTTTGATTTCGCTGCTAAGCTCCTTCATTTCTTTAAAAAGCTCATCGGTGTTTTCGCCGGCTTTTTTCATTGCGGGTACTTTTTTTGTTATTTCGTTCTGCTTTGACTTTTTCTGCTCAACGTCTGTGAGAAGCTCTCTCCTCTGCTTGTCAAGCTCTATTGCCGGTGAAATGTCCAGGTCATTGCAGCGGTTTTTTAAAGCCTCTCTGATTTTGTCGGGGTCTTGTCTTAAAATTTTTATGTCTAACATGATAATTTATCCTTTCTGTTTATTATTTCATTAATTCATTATAAGCAGACTGCTGCTGCTCGTTAAGGCTGTCATAACTGAGTTCGGAAAGTATTTCCTTTACTTTTTCCGCATCGCCGGATTTTTTTGCGGTATATGCGTTAAAAAGAATGTTGTTTCGGTATTCGGTGATATCGGATTCGGTTATTTTTTCGTTCAAATCCGATATTTCACTGTCCTTTTCCTTAATAATCTTTTCAAGCTCCGTCACCTTTTGCGTAAGCTTGGAGTTTTCCTCACTTAAAACAGACGCTTTTTCGGAAATTCCCTCAGGCTGGGGAATAGGAGTATTGTCAATCGCCGACTGACGTTTGTTCATGGTCGTCTGACCGAAAAACGCAATTATGGTCAGAATAATTGCCATAAAAAATATCAGTGCGGCATACAGGAAAAGTGACTTGTTGTTTTTATTATCCATTTTCATTAACCGTCCTTGATTTTTTTGCCGTTTCGAGAGAATATTTTTCTTCGTCAAGCAGTTTTATCGAGGTTTCGCCGCCGCGCACCTCTCTTACGTAGGTATTACAGGAATTATGCCCGTAGAGCGAGGTAATTATAAAACCGTCGTTATTGCTGTTCAAAACGGTGAGCGCAAAGCTTAGTTTTCCCGTGACGTCGTCGTATGCGTCAAAATTAAATACGGATATTTTTGACAGGGAAAGGTTTGATTTGCTTTCACACCCCTCAATTCGTGACGAAAGTATTCCGTCCGAAGTATTGTTGACCTTTTTTGAAAGGTTGTTGACCTTTTCGTAATATTCTTTCAGGGCACCCGTAATATCGCCGTCCTCCGAATAATAGAGGAGACTGTTGATTTTTGATGCGTTTATTACAGTAAGAATAAAACAGATTATAATAAGCGCGGTAAGTATAACGAGAACCGCAAGTATAAGTATGCTGCTGTTCATATATTCACAACCTTTCTAAAATTTCGGAAGATTTAACAGTTCAAGTATTCTGTCCAGATCCTCGTTTCCGTAGTAGTCTATTTCGATTTTGCCCCGTTTTGCATTGTGTGAGATTTTAACCTTTGTGCCGAGAACTGACGCAATCTGCTCCGCAAGATGCTCCGTTTCTATTTGTTCCGCAGTGTTGTCTTTTTTGGGCGGTGATTTTTTCTCTTTATTAAGCTTTTTTGCAATTTCCTCCGCCTGACGGACGCTTAGTCTGTCCTCAATTATGCGTTTTGCGAGAGCAAGCCGCATTTCGGGGTTTTCAACCGAAAGCAAGGCGCGCGCATGACCGCTTGAAAGCTCGCCGGTGATTAAAAGCTTTTTTATACCGTCGTCAAGCGTCAGAAGCCTTAGCGAATTGGCTATCGCACTTCTGCTTTTGCCTATGCGCTTTGATAAAATTTCCTGCGTCAGACTGAAATCCTCCAACAGGGAATGATATCCCAACGCTTCTTCAATGGGGTTTAGATCCTCACGCTGCAAATTTTCAATCAGCGCAATTTCGGCGGTTTGCTGTGGAGTGTAATTTTCAATTATGCACGAAACCTCACTTAAACCCGCTTTTTTTGCGGCGCGCCAGCGGCGTTCGCCGGCAACTATTTTATAGTAGCCTTTTTCGTCACGCGTTACAATGATTGGCTGAATTATACCGTGTTCGCGTATTGATTCGGCAAGCGTTTCAAGCTTTTCATCGTCAAAATTCTTTCTCGGCTGATCTCTGTTCGGTTCGACAGAGTTTATTTTAAGAGTAATAACGCCCTTTTTCTGTCCGGAATTTTCGGTGACCGAAATTTTTTCCGGTTCTTCACCGGTACTTTCAAAAAGAGAGTCAAGACCCTTGCCGAGTCCTCTTTTAACCATATGTTCTCCTCCTTTTAAAATATATATAAAACAATATATAGTATATAAATAGAAAAGAATATACTATATATGTTTATTTAGCTGTTTTTTCTGATAATTTCCTTGGCAAGTGCAACGTATGCGTCAGCGCCTTTTGAGGTTCTGTCATATTTGATAATAGGCTCGCCAAAGCTCGGAGCCTCCGACAGCCGCACATTACGCGGAATTATGGTTTTGTAAACCTTATCGGGAAAATATTTTTTCACCTCATCAAGCACCTGTATAGAAAGATTTGTTCTGCCGTCATACATTGTGCCGAGAACTCCCTCAATATCTATATTGGGATTAAGCTTTTTTTTAATCATTCTTATCGTGCCGATAAGCTGGCTTAATCCTTCAAGCGCATAATATTCGCACTGAACCGGAATAAGCGCCGAATCGGCGGCGGTAAGTATGTTAATTGTAATCATTCCGAGAGCGGGCGGCGAATCAATTATGATAAAATCGTAATCATCGCGTATTTTTTTAAGAACAGCCGAAAGAAAAAACTCACGCTTGTCCTCATAAGCAAGCTCAATTTCCACCGCCGAAAGATTGGGCGATGAGGGAATTATATATAAATTGTTGTATTTAGTTTTAATTACGGCATTTTCGGTTTTGTCCGGGTCTGCAAGACAATCGTAAATTGTCGTTTTGTAATCACTTATGCCGAGACCGCTTGTTGAATTGCATTGTGGGTCGCAATCTATAAGAATTGTTTTTTTACCCTCAGACGCAAGCGACGCGGAAAGATTTATGGATGTTGTGGTTTTGCCGACTCCGCCTTTTTGATTTGTAATGGCAATTATTTTGCCCATATTTATCTCCAATCCGCCGTTAAACGGCAAAAAGTTTTTCATATACTATTATAACACGAATTTTCAATTTGTAAATGTTTCACGTGAAACATTTTATAAATTTAACAGTAATGTAATATTAATTTGTAAATACTTGTATAAATTTCTTGTTTTATAAAATAATAGTAGGAGAAAGGCAAGGTAATATGAATGGATTTGAAAAAAACTATTAAATCGGTACTGTGGTTCAACGAACCTGCGCCGAACAGTGAATTTACCATAAATAATGAAAAAAAATCGGCTGAGTATGATGTAAGAAAAGAAAAAGAGCCGGAAAAGGACGTTTATGTCAGCGGCGATATTGAACGGGATCTTTCCTATATAAAGAACAGATTTTCTTATCCCTTAAATAATGATATCGTAATACGTGAAATTATGCTTAAAGAAAACAGGAAAGCATTTGTTGTATTTATTGACGGAATGGTGTCGGCAGAGGCGGTGAATGAAAGTATTATAAAAACTTTACTTGAAATACCGTATTTTACGGACGATAAAATATATCGTTACGAAACGGAAATTATGGAAAAATTCATCGCACATTCACAGGCGCAGGCTACGGAAAGCATGGATAATACGGCAGAGGAGATAAATTTCGGCAGCTGTGCGGTGTTTGTGGACGGCGTTAAGAAGGCTTTTGTGTTTGATGTGCGTTCGTGGGAACACAGGAGTGTAGAAAAACCGGAAACGGAGCAGTCAATTTACGGCCCGCAGGAGGCTTTTTCGGAGATGCTAAGAACAAATACGTCGCTTGTCAGAAAAATAATTAAAACCGAAAAGCTTATTGCGGAGGGCGTTAAGATAGGAAACGTTTCAAAAACGAGAGGAGTTCTTTTATATATAAACGATATTGCAAACGATAACCTTGTAAGCGAGGTAAGGCGGAGAATTAAAAGCATAGATATGGATTATATAATTTCCATAGAAGAAGTTGAAATGATGCTTGAAGAACACACCTTTATGGCAACGGCACAGCTGATGTCTACCGAACGTCCCGACAGAGTGGCACGCGCGCTTACAGAGGGGAGAGTGGCGCTGATTTTAAACGGAAATCCGCACGTTCTGATATTTCCGTCAAGTATATTTGAAACGGGACACGCCGTATCGGATAATTATCTGCGTGTTCCGTATGCGAATATGGCACGGATAATACGTCTTATAGCGTTGTTTGTTTCAATTTTACTGCCGGCAATGTATCTTGCGGCAACATTGTATCATCATGAGATAATTCCTACTTATTTATTGTATTCAATCAGCGCATCACGTGAAAATGTGCCGTTTCCGAGCTTGGTTGAACTTCTTTTAATGGATATTTCATTTGAAATGATACGTGAAGCCGGAATGCGTATGCCGGGACCGATAGGTTCTACTCTCGGAATTGTGGGCGGACTTATTTTGGGTCAGGCGGCGGTAAGCGCAAAAATCGTAAGTCCGATAATGATTATAATTATCGCAATTACGGGTATAGGCTCTTTTGCAACCTCGGATTATTCGTTAAGCTGGAGCTGCCGTGTTTTAAGAATAATATTCATATTTTTGGGAGCGCTTCTCGGACTTTACGGTATAGCAATAGGAATTTTTGCTTACAGTGTGTATCTCGGAGCACAGAGAAGTTTCGGGGTACCCGTTCTTACGCCAATGCCGAAAACGGGCAGCAGGAGCATGAGTAATGCGTTTTTTGTGGATGCAATATGGAAAAGGGAGAAAAGACCGTCGTTTCTGAACCCTAAAAATATAAACGAAGAACCGGAAATAAGCCGTAAATGGTGGAAAAGCAATAAACAGCAAAAGTAAATGTTTCACGTGAAACATTTTTTAATGACGGAGGTTATAATGCTCAGAAAAAAAGAAATTACCGCACTTACGATAAATGCGGTGTTGGTGAAAATGCTTTTTGAATTCCCTCGTACCGTTGTTTTAAACAGCGGAAACAGTGCATGGATGCAAATAATATATAATATGCTTATAGTTTTATTATTATTTTTTGTAACAGCAAAATTTTACGAAAAAAAGAAAAATATAATAGAGGTTGCCGATGAATTGGGAGGAAAAGGACTGAGAATTGCGGTCGGAATCGTTATGTTTGTTATTTTGTCGGTAAATTTCCTGTCGGTAATAAGACTTTTTCCCGAAACGGTTAAAATAGTTTTATTAAAAGATACTCCCATAAATATGATAGTATTTCTTTTTGCGGCGGCAGCGGCATTCGGAGCATATATGGGAATAAATTCGATTGCAAGAATACATTGTATTTTTTTGCCGATTGCAAATATTATACTTGTTTTGTTTATAATATTGCTTGCACCTTATTATAAGGTAGAAAATATTATGCCGTTTTTCGGCGAGGGAGCAAAAAAACTGTTTGTAAACGGCTTTGAAACCGTTTCGTTGTTTGCGGATATAATATTGTTGAATATTTTATTGCCTTATGCACAGACACTGAACGATGTAAAAAAAAGCGGATACAAATCAATTCTGATAAGCGGCGGACTTTCGGTAATTATAATGCTTGCGTATTGTATGCTTTATCCGTATCCCGTTTCGGAAAATTTCATATTTCCGGTGTATCAGATGACGCGAATGGTGCATTTAAGCAGCTTTTTCAGTCGGTTTGAGGCAATATTTCAGTTTGTATGGTCGCTGCTGCTGTTACTGTATGCGTCTGTGTATGTGTATATATTAAGCTATATTTTTCAGATTACATTTTCATTAAAATATATAAAACCCATTATTGTGCCGGTTGTTATAATATGCTATTCGCTGTCGCTTATTCCGTCGTCGCTTGCACAGACGGTAGGTATAGAAGAATTGATAAGCAAAATTGTGTTTCCGCTTGTGTTTATAATTCCGTTTATAGCCGGAATTATGGGAAGATATAAGAAAAATAAAGAAAATTGACATCTTTTGTCTGAAAGGAACGGGAAAAATGAAAGTAATAAAGCTTATTGCGGCTTTGTTAGCAATAATGCCGCTTACCGGATGCGTCGGAAACGAGCCGAACGATGCGGTTTATATAGTGGCGATGGGCTTTGACAAGGCAAAGGACGGCAGCGATAATTATGAAATGACGATACAGTTTGCAAAGCCGACTGAAATAAGCGGCGGTGCGTCAGAAAGCGGCGGAAAAGGGGGGTCGGATATAATTGAAAACATAGTTGTCAATGCGCCGAGTATCTATGCCGGGATTAATACCGCAAACCATATAGTGAGCAAGAAATTCTCACTTTTCCACAGTAAGCTTTTTGTGTTTTCGAGTGAGGTAGCGCAGGAGGGGGTAGCGGATCTGCTTGAAACAATGTCGAGGAGCGAGGAAATACGTGCGGATGTGTATATGGCAGTGTCGCGCGGCAGAGCAAACGAATATCTTACCGAGGTAAAACCTGTGGTGGAGCTTAACCCGGCAAAGTATTATCAGTTAACCTACGATGAAAATGACGCGGACGGTTTTCCGCGATGTACGCTTTTGGAGTTCGCTTTTTTGGAAAATGTGGACTACGCAGACATAGCCGTTCCGGTAGCCGGAGTTATGGACGGCGGAAGTTTGGAGGAAAACGGAGAAACATCACAAGATGAAGAATCCTCCGACAGCGGCGGGGACAGCAAAAAAAGTGACGATAGTAATAGTCAGAATGAAAACAGCGCAGAAAAAAATGTTCCGTTAAATGAAAGCGGATTTGAATTTAAAACAAAAAACTATATTGCCGGACAAGTGGCGGTACAAGAGGTAAATAAGAGCGAAACCATGGGAATGGGAATATTCAGAAATGAGAAGCTTGTGGCAATATTAGGCGAAAAAGAAAGCGTTTTGTATAATATTTTAAGAGGTGACTATCGCAGTAGTTATATAACATTTCGTGAAAAACAGGATTCGGATAAGCCTGTAACGCTTAAAATTGCACAGAGAAAAAGACCGATGATTAAAATAGATAAGGATAATAAAAAGGTAAGGATAAGGTTATATCTTGAAGCTGATTTTTATTCCGTTTCCGCAGATTATAATATAGAAAAGCGCATTGCGGAATTTGAGGGCGAAACAAAAAAAGAGATTAACAGTGCGTGTGAAGAATTTATAAAGAGCGTGCGCGATAATTACGGCTCGGATATAGTGGGAATAGGACTTGAAGCAAAAAAGCTTTTTTGGACAAACAAGGAATTTGAGGAATACAACTGGCGCAAAAAATTCAGCGAATATGATATTTCCGTAGATACTGATTTCAAGATAAGAAGAACGGGACTTACCATGCGTGAAAAAGAATAAGGATTAACGTGAAAAATATGCTGCGCATCTTGCCTTTTTTGAAATATGGAATCATCCTCTCTCAAAAAAGCAATTTGCCCGTATATTTTCTATGTTAAATGCCGCTTTATGCGGCGGAACGGAGGGTTAAAATGGCGTCGGATATTTTAATTTATGCGGTTATTGCGGTAAGTTTTTTTAAGACAATAGGCTATTGCGTCTATACGTTTAAGACAAAAAATTTTTCGGGCGGAGCGGGCGTTGCCGTTTTGGCGGCAATGCTGCTTGCCGTTGCTGTGGTATTTGTAGGATAAAAAAAACACATTTTCAGACAAAACATCTGAAAATGTGTTTTTTTACAGATTATTGATATAGGTTTTCGTAAATTCCTCCAAAATCTCGTCGCGTTCAATTTTCACAATAAGACCCCTTGCACCGTTATAACTTGTTATGTAGGTAGGGTCGCCGGAGAGAATATATCCCACAATCTGACTTATAGGATCGTAACCCTTAACCTTTAAAGCCTCATAAACCTCTTTAATAACCTTTTTTACCTCCTGGGATTTTTCGTAATCAAGGTTAATTTTCATTGTCTGATCAAAATCCATCTTAATCATCCTTTCCGTTTTACATAGCATTTTAAATGCAGAACAGCTCCGCCTTTTATCCTGATTTAAGCATATAACAATCCGGGACAAAATTCAAGTGCAAAAACAATAATTTTATAAATATTTAATATTTGTAATCACAGCGGTTTCAAATTAAAACCGAAAAAGTCCGTCAATACTGTCCGTCTGACCTACCGCCGCAGCGGATAATGTCGAAATGTCGAGAACTCTGTCGATGATTTCACCCACGGAAGCAACGCTTACATCGTCAATCATTTTCAGAGCCTCCTCCTGCGTATGAATTTTCTTTCCGATAAGAAGCGAACGGCCTGCGCCCTGCATTCTTGCGCCGGTGCTTTCGTAGCCGAGGATGTAGCTTCCCTTGAGCATTTCCTTCGCTCTGTCAACCTCGCTTTTTGAAAGCTTGCTATGCTTTATCGTATTTATTTCCTCGCATATAAGCTCCGCGACACGACCGAGATTTTCCGCGCTCATTCCGGCGGCGATATCAAAACTTCCGGTACCTATGTATGCGCTGTGAGCGGCGTAAATCGAATATACAAGTCCGTATTTTTCGCGGATATTCTGAAAAAGCCTTGACGACATTCCGCATCCGAAAACATTGTTAAAGACCAAAAGACTGTAAACGGATTCGTCCATTATATCAATTCCGTTAAAACCGACAACAAGCTGAAGCTGTTCGGTATCCTTGGTTTTTAAAATACTCCCGGGAGAATAGTGCGCCTCCTCCATTAAGGGCTTTCCTTTAATTAGACGGTTGTTTCCGAAAAATTGTTCCAAAAGAGCGAAAAAATTTTCGCATAAATTTCCCGAAACGGAAATAATAATATTATCGCTCGTATAATGGCTTTTTATGTATGCACGCATTGAATCGGAATTAATTTTTTCCAGGGTTTCGGGAGTACCGAGGATTGTTCTGCCCATCGGGGTATCGCCCCATGCCGCATATGAATAAAGGTCGTACACCAAATCCTCGGGACTGTCCTCATACATATTTATTTCCTCGTTAATAACTCCGCGTTCAAGAATTATATCCTCCTCCGAAAGCTTCGGATTAAAAATCATGTCCGACAGAATATCCATCGCAATTTCTGCATGAGCGTCAAGGGTCTTTGTATAAAAGCAGGTGTATTCGCGTGCGGTAAATGCGTTAATCTGACCTCCCACCGCGTCAATCTCGTCGGCTATCTGTGCGGCGCTGCGTTTTTTTGTTCCCTTAAAAAGCATATGCTCAATAAAATGAGATATTCCGTTTTCTTCTTTTTTTTCGTTGCGCGAGCCGTTTCCGACCCACACACCTATCGAAACGGATTTAAGATACGGAATTTCCTCCGCAACAACCCGTATGCCGTTTGATAATGTTTTGAATATATACATAAAAATCTCCGTTCTTTGTAATTTGATATAATATATGATAATTAGCGCCACATCAGTCACTGCGTGACAGCTTCTTTTGCAACGCTGCGCAAAACTATGTTTTGCTATGCTGCAACACTTTGTTTTGCTCACCTCTAAGGGGAAACCAAAAGCGGTGCGACAGTTTCTTTTACAACGCTGCAACACTTTAAATTTTACAATCTGTTATAATAAGTATAAAATGGAAAAGATGCAAGCAGATTGCCTTCTTGCAAGGCGACGGCGTATGTATATACTCCGAGCCTTGTAAGGAGGTGAGATGCGCAGCATATTTTTCATTTTAGATGTTGGAGTACATACTGTATAAGTTGTAATATAGTCCGTGTTTTTCGATTAATTCATCGTGCGAACCCTGTTCCTCAATGCCGTTTTCGGTCAGAACAAGAATAATATCCGCATTGCGTATGGTTGTGAGCCTGTGAGCAATTGTAAATACCGTTCTGCCCTTTGCCAGACGTTCGAGAGATTCCTGTACAAGCTTTTCGCTTTCGTTGTCAAGAGCGGAGGTCGCTTCGTCAAGAATAAGCACCGGCGGATTTTTCAAAAATACACGCGCAATCGAAACGCGCTGCTTTTGTCCGCCCGAAAGCTTGACGCCTCTTTCGCCTACGTAAGTGTTGTAGCCGTCGGGCAATGCCATAATAAAATCATGCGCACCCGCAGCCTTTGCGGCGGCAATAACCTCCTCCTCCGACGCGTCCTGTCTGCCGTAAAGAATATTTTCCAGAATTGTTCCCGAAAACAGATAAACGTCCTGCTGAACAACGCCGATGGATTTTCTTAACGATTTAAGCGTTACCGATTTAATATCCGTGCCGTCAAGAAGTATTCTGCCCTCCGTCACGTCGTAAAATCTCGGAATAAGACTGCACAGCGTTGTTTTGCCGCCGCCGGACGGGCCGACAAGCGCAACGTTTTCGCCCCGCTTTATGTGCAGATTTATTCCCGATAAAACCTCCGCGTTGTCGTCGCTGTAATGAAAGCTTACGTTTTCAAATTTTATATCGCCCTTAACGTCGGTTATGTCTTTGGCGTTATCTTCTTCGATAATGTCTGCCGGAGAATCCATAATTTCAATAAAGCGTTCGATTCCGGTCATTCCGCGCTGAAACTGCTCCGTAAATTGAATAATGGTTCTCAGCGTTGCAAGCAGAGTGCTTACATATAATAGGTAGGCAGTCAGATCTGCGGGATTGATTTTTCCGTGAAGCATAAACAGCGAACCGAAAGTGAAAACCGTCAGATACATTATCCCCTCAAAAAATCTGTTGGAGGTCTGAAATCCTGCCATATAAAAATATCCGACTTTTTTTGTACCGAGAAAGGTTTTGTTTCCGTCCTCAAATTTGTCGCGTTCCGCGTCCTCGTTGGCAAAGGATTTAACCACGCGTATTCCCAAAAGCGAATCCTCAACCTGCGAATTGATTTCTCCTATCTGGTGCCGCTGTGCTTTGAATGCACGGCGCATACGGGTGTTAAAGAATTTTACAAATACAAAAATCAGCGGCAGTGCGGCAAACATTATAAGCGTCAGCGGAATATTCACACCGCATAAAATAATAAACGAAACGACAATTTTAAGCGCCGCCATGAAAAATTCCTCCGGACAGTGGTGAGCAAATTCCGTAACGTCAAACAAGTCGCTTGTGATTCTTGCCATAATCTGACCGACCTTATGGTTTGAATAATACGAAAACGAAAGCGTCTGCAAATGGTCGAATAAATCTCGCCGCATATCCGTTTCGATTTTTGCGCCCATAACGTGACCGGTGTCCGCCATATAGAAATTTGCGGCGGAGTCTATAATGCGCAGCAAAAGATACAGCGCAGCAATTTTTATGATAAGTCCTGCGCTCAGTGCGGAAATATTGTTTATGCCGATATTTGTGACGTGGCGCACAAGCATCGGAAAAACAAGATCGCATACCGCGGTGAGCGACGCACAGAATAAATCAAGGAAAAGTATGCCCCTGTATTTCTTAAAGTACGGAACAAATCTTTTAACAAGGTAACTCATTTTCATTGCGGATAGTTTTCCCCTCTCTTAAAACTTAATTACTACATTATAATACATATTTCTTTATTTTTCAAGTCTCAATATATAAACAAAAAATAATCGGTAATTATGTCTTGACAAAACGTGTATGAGTTTGTATAATATTACAGAAAATATTGTTTGGGAGGAAACATTATGCCTTTAATTGATATGCCGCTGGAAAAACTTAAAAAATATATGGGTACAAATCCCCGCCCCGATGACTTTGACGAATACTGGGAGAGAGGGTTAAAGGAAATGGGAGAAACAAATCCCGAAACGCAGCTTGTAAAAAATAAATTTCAGCTTCCGTATGCCGATTGCTTCGATCTGTATTTTAACGGAACAAAAAACGGAAGAATTCACGCAAAGCTTTTGATACCGAAAAATATAAAGGGAAAAGCTCCCGTTTTGCTGCATTTTCACGGTTATTACGGAAAAAGTCACAATTGGATGTATTATGCCGGGTTTGCGGCAATGGGATTTATCGTTGCAGGAATGGATTGCCGCGGTCAGGCGGGACTGTCTGATGACAAAAATCCGGTTTGCGGAAATAATATAAGCGGACATATTATAAGAGGCTTGGATGAACCGAATCCCGATAATATGTATTACAGAAATGTTTTTTTGGATACCGCAATGCTTGCTCGGGTTGTTTCTGAATTGGAGCAGGCAGACGGAGATAAAATGGCTGCTTTCGGAGGATCACAGGGAGGAGCTCTTACGGTTGCCTGCGCGTGTCTTGTTCCAAACCTTAAAATGGCGGCTCCGTGTTATCCTTTCCTGAGTGATTATAAGAGAGTGTGGGATATGGATCTTGACCAAAGAGCATATGATGAAATAAGAAGTTATTTCCGTATGTTCGATCCGTGTCATGAGCGTGAAAATGAGATATTTACGAAGCTTGGATATATAGATTTACATAATATGGCTGAAAGAATCAATGCCAAAATGATGTTTGGAACGGGCCTTATGGACGATGTTTGCCCGCCATCCACACAGTTTGCGGTTTATAACAGAATTAAATCAGAGAAAAGTATGGTGATTTATCCCGATTTCGGACACGAAAATCTTCCTGACTTTGAAGAAAAAATGACCGAAATGTTCTGCAAATTGCTGTAAAATAAAAAAAATTCTCTTAAAAGTGTAAAAACTCTTGACAAACGCTTGTTTTTTTAATATAATTTTATAGGTTATGTATTTAACTTGAATTTTGGGAGAGTGAAGAAAATGACAAACGGTAAAAATCTTCTGGTTGGCTTTAAGCAGTCGCTCAGGGCAATCGAAGACGGAAAAGTTCAGAAAGTCCTTCTTGCGCTCGACTGCGAAGACAAAATCAGCGCGCCTATAAGAAATGCCGCCGCAGAACACGGTACGGAGATAGAAGAAGTTCCGTCAATGAAGGAATTGGGCGATGTATGCGGAATAGACGTAAAGGCAAGCTGCGCCGTGGTTTTCAAATTTTAGTTTATTTCATGCATTGCATGTAAATAATATATTAAGGTATAAAATACCGCAAATTTAAAGAAAGGAAGTGTAACACGGTATGCCAACATTTAACCAATTGGTCAAAACCGGAAGAAAGACCTCTAAAAAGAAGTCGACGGCTCCTGCTCTTCAAAAGAATTTGAATTCTTTAAAGAAGAAGATGACAGATAAGAGCTCGCCGCAGAAGAGAGGCGTGTGTACTGCTGTAAGAACAGCTACACCGAAGAAGCCTAACTCGGCATTGAGAAAAATCGCCAGAGTAAGACTTACAAACGGTATAGAGGTAACAGCATATATTCCCGGTATCGGACACAATCTTCAGGAACATAGTGTTGTTCTTATAAGAGGCGGAAGAGTAAGAGACCTGCCTGGTACAAGATACCATATCATCAGAGGTACTCTTGACGCACAGGGAGTTAACGGACGTCTTCAGTCAAGAAGTAAGTACGGTGCCAAGAGACCAAAGGCAGCAAAGAACTAAAACTTGAATTGCTGTAACAAACAGTTATATCACAAAAGTGCATATCGGGTTATATATCAATATATTTCGAATACGCACTGACGGGGACAAGCCCCGAGTACCTGTGATATTCATGCAAGTAAGCGAAAGCTTACCATACTATGAAGGAGGGAAGTAAAGTGCCAAGAAAAGGTTTTATTGCAAAAAGAGAAATTTTACCTGATCCTATATATAACAATATTGTTGTAACAAAGCTTATCAACAATATAATGTTAGACGGAAAAAAAGGCGTTGCTCAGAAGATAGTATACGATGCGTTTAACATCGTACAGGAAAAGACCGGCAAGGACGCTCTTGAAGCATTCAACGAAGCTATGGACAACATAATGCCCGTACTCGAAGTAAAAGCAAGACGTGTCGGCGGTGCAACATATCAGGTGCCTATGGAGGTTCGTCCGGACAGAAGACAGACCTTAGGTTTAAGATGGCTCACTCGTTATTCAAGAGAACGCAGTGAAAAGACCATGAAAGAAAGACTTGCCAACGAAATCATCGACGCTTTAAACGGAACCGGCGGTTCGGTAAAGAAGCGCGAGGATACGCACAAGATGGCAGAAGCGAACAGGGCGTTCGCGCACTATCGCTGGTAGTTTTTATACGATATTTCACGCACCTGGCGCATTTTTCGCCCGACTTGCGTACCACAAGTACGCGGCGCCGTCCGAGAAAATGTGCCATGCACGCAAACTATCGCATAAAAACGGCGATACGAAAATTTGCAAAGAATTTCACGCACCTAACGACTTTTTCACCAACCCTGCGTACCACAAGTATGCGGCGGCTATCGGGAAAAGCCGTTATGCACGCAAACTATCGCATAAAAACGGCGATACGGAAAATTTGCAAAGAATTTGCGGATTTTTCACGACAGCAAAAACAACAAACATTTAATATAATCCTTATCTGAAAGGAGGAAATTTCAATGGGTAGAGAATATTCACTTGAAAATACAAGAAATATCGGTATTATGGCTCATATCGATGCAGGTAAGACCACAACAACCGAAAGAATTTTGTTCTACACGGGTGTAAACCACAAAATCGGTGAAACTCATGACGGAGCAGCTACCATGGACTGGATGGCGCAGGAGCAGGAGCGCGGAATCACAATCACCTCCGCAGCAACAACCTGTCACTGGTCAGGTTCAAATCACCAGTTCAAGGAACATCGTATCAACATCATCGATACGCCGGGACACGTTGACTTCACTGTTGAGGTACAGCGTTCGTTAAAGGTTCTTGACGGTTCGGTAACGGTACTTTGTGCGAAAGGCGGAGTTGAGCCGCAGTCTGAAACCGTTTGGAGACAGGCTGACGAATATCATGTACCGCGTATGATATACGTTAACAAAATGGATATCATGGGAGCGGATTTCTATCATGTTGTGGACATGGTTCATGACAGATTGCAGGCAAACGGTGTGCCTATTCAGCTTCCTATCGGTGCAGAGGAAACCTTTAAGGGAATCATTGACCTTATGACGATGAAGGCTGAGGTTTATTACGATGACCTCGGACAGGACATCAGAATCGAGGACATTCCGGCAGATATGCAGGAAAAGGCTGAGGAATACAGACAGGCAATGGTTGAAGCAATTTGTGAAACAGACGAAAATCTGCTTGACAAATTCTTAAGCGACGAGGAAATTTCGGTTGATGAATTAAAGAAAGCTTTGAGAAAAGCAACCGTAGATAACGAAATCATTCCTATTCTGTGCGGAACATCGTACAGAAACAAGGGTGTGCAGATGCTTCTTGACGCA
Organism: uncultured Clostridia bacterium; assembly: GCA_934476675.1. GTDB lineage: Bacteria > Bacillota > Clostridia > UBA1381 > UBA1381 > UBA4716. The sequence goes on from CAKSOE010000018.1 coordinate 24,270, forward strand.
GTTGTAGAATATATGCCGGCTCCTACCGACATAGCACACATCAAGGGCATCAATCCCGATACAAACGAAGAAGAAGAAAGACCGTCATCAGACGACGCTCCGTTTGCGGCATTGGCATTCAAGATCGCAACAGACCCGTTTGTAGGTAAGATTTGTTATTTCAGAGTTTATTCGGGAGTTGTTAAGGCAGGTTCATACGTATTAAATTCCTGCAAAGGACATAAAGAGCGTATGGGACGTATCTTACAGATGCACGCTAACAGCCGTAAGGATATAGACTGCTGCTATTCGGGCGATATTGCCGCAGCGGTTGGCTTGAAGAATACAACAACAGGTGAAACTCTTTGTGACGAGGATCATCCGATCATACTCGAATCAATGAACTTCCCCGAACCGGTTATCCGAGTTGCTATCGAGCCGAAAACCAAGGCAGGACAGGAAAAGATGGGCATAGCTCTTGCAAAGCTTGCGGAAGAAGATCCGACCTTCAAGACCTATACGGACGAAGAAACGGGTCAGACAATTATCGCAGGTATGGGTGAGCTTCATCTTGAAATCATCGTTGACAGACTTCTCCGTGAATTTAAGGTAGAAGCAAACGTCGGCGAGCCGCAGGTTTCATACAGAGAAGCAATCAGAAAAGCTGTTAATATCGAACATAAATATGCACGTCAGTCAGGCGGTAAAGGTCAGTACGGACACGTTTACCTCAAGCTTGAGCCTCTTGAAGAGGGCGGCGGCTATGAATTCGTAAATGCGATTGTCGGCGGAGCTATTCCTAAGGAATACATTCCGGCAGTTGACGCAGGTATCCAGGGTGCTATGCAGTCCGGCGTACTTGCAGGCTATAACGTTGTCGATGTAAAGGCTACTCTTTACGACGGTTCTTATCATGAAGTCGATTCATCTGAAATGGCATTTAAGATTGCCGCTTCAATGGCGTTCAAGGAAGGTATGAAGAAGGCAGATCCGGTTATTAAGGAACCGATTATGCTTGTAAACGTTATCGTTCCGGATGATTACCTCGGATTTGTAATCGGCGATTTGACATCAAGACGTGGTCTTGTAAAGAGCCAGGAGGTTCGTTCGGGCGGCGTTACACAGGTAACGGCAGACGTTCCGCTTTCCGAAATGTTCGGTTATGCAACCGATTTGAGATCGGGCACGCAGGGCCGCGGTCAGTATACAATGGAGCCGTCGCATTACAGCGAAGTTCCGAAGTCAATTCAGGAAAGCATCATGAACGAACGTTCAAAGTCAAACTAATTGATTATATGACTGCCGCATGACGGAAAAATCCGTTTTGCGGCAGCAGTAAAAGTCCTTTCGGCATAAAACAACAAATATTTTAGGCTTAAATGAGGATTTTTATTAAAAATTTGAGTATAATTAACAGAAAATCAAAAAAACACTTGATTTTTTGCTAAAAAAATTGTACAATAGATATATTAATGAAATAAATCTAAAATTCATAATTTTAAGGAGGAAAATTCAAATGGCAAAAGCTAAATTTGAAAGAACAAAGCCGCATGTAAATATCGGTACCATAGGTCACGTTGACCACGGTAAGACGACTCTTACAGCTGCAATCACAAAGGTTCTTGCTCTTAAGGGCCAGGCTCAGTTCGAAGCTTACGATATGATCGATAAAGCTCCGGAAGAAAGAGAAAGAGGTATCACAATTTCAACAGCTCACGTTGAGTACGAGACAGATAAGCGTCACTATGCTCACGTTGACTGCCCGGGACACGCTGACTACGTTAAGAACATGATCACAGGTGCTGCTCAGATGGACGGAGCTATCCTCGTTGTTTCAGCTGCTGACGGTCCTATGCCGCAGACAAGAGAGCACATTCTTCTTTCACGTCAGGTTGGCGTACCTTATATCGTAGTATTCATGAACAAGTCAGACCAGGTTGACGATCCGGAACTTCTCGAATTGGTAGAAATGGAAATCAGAGACCTTCTTACAGAGTATGACTTCCCCGGTGATGATATTCCGATTATCACAGGTACAGCTCTTGGTGTACTCGAAAGCACATCAACAGATCCGGCTGCTCCCGAATATAAGTGCATTTGGGATCTTATGGACGCTGTTGACTCATACATCCCGACTCCGGACAGAAAGGCAGACCTGCCGTTCCTGATGCCGATCGAGGACATCTTCTCAATTTCAGGTCGTGGTACAGTTGCTACCGGTAGAGTTGAAAGAGGTCAGATTAAGGTTAACGAAGAAGTTGAAATCGTTGGTCTTACAGAAGAAAAGAGAAAGGTTGTTGTAACCGGTCTTGAAATGTTCAGAAAGCTTCTTGACTTCGCTGAAGCAGGCGATAACGTTGGTGCGCTCCTCCGTGGTGTTGCCCGTGACGAAATCGAAAGAGGTCAGGTTCTTGCAAAGCCGGATACAGTTCATCCGCATACAAAGTTCGTTGGTCATGTATACGTTCTTACAAAGGACGAAGGCGGCCGTCATACACCGTTCTTCAACAACTACAGACCGCAGTTCTATTTCAGAACAACTGACGTTACAGGCGTTATCGACTTACCCGAAGGTACAGAAATGTGTATGCCGGGAGATAACGTTGACATGACTGTTGAGCTTATCACACCGATCGCTATCGAAGAAGGTCTTCGTTTCGCTATCCGTGAAGGCGGCAGAACAGTAGGTTCGGGCGTTGTTTCTTCAATTATTCAATAATTGAATTACGGTATCAGATTAAATACTGATATTTTATAAATGAGACTGTGACTTGTCACGTCTCGGAAAAGAGGTTGTGACTTGTCGCAGCCTCTTTTTTCAATAAAATGTCCTCTCCTCCCTTTTGCATATATTAAAAAAGCACAGGAAAAGAGAATCAGGCAGAATGGAGATAAAAATGACAATAGATTTTCATACGCATTGTTTTCCCCAAAAAATAGCCCAAAAAGCAGTTGAAAGACTTTCGTATACGTCGGGCGGTATGGAATACTATACCGACGCAACCGTTGACGGATTAAAAAAAATAATGAAAAAGGAAAACACAACCGCGTCAGTGGTTTTAAATATAGCTACAAATGAGCATCAGATGCAGAGCGTTAATAATTTTGCCGCGCAAATAAACAATGAAGAAGATATTTTCGCATTCGGCTCGGTTTATCCAACGTCAAAGCAGGCGCTTGATGAGCTTGAACGCATAAAGGCGCTCGGCTTAAAGGGCGTAAAATTTCATCCCGAATATCAGGGTTTTTATGTTGATGATGAAATGATGAAGCCGATATATAAAAAAATCTCACAGCTCGGTTTAATAACGGTTTTTCATGCCGGAGAGGATTACGGCTATCCCTCACCCTACCATTGTATGCCGCAAAATATGAAAAATGCGCTCAAATGGTTTGATTCGCCTGTGGTTGCGGCGCATTGGGGCGGACTTGGCTGTGCGGATGAGGTTATAGACGAGCTGTGCGGGCTTGACTTGTATTTCGATACCGCATTCGGATGCGGACAGATTGCAAGATCCACCGCACAGAAAATTGTCGAAAAGCACGGTGCGGATAAAATCCTGTTTGCGACTGATTCGCCGTGGCATACCGCAGCTATGGAAAAACGCCTTTTGAATACGCTGGAATTAAGCGATGAAGAAATGAATTTAATCTGCTATGAAAATGCAAAAAAGCTGCTTAAAAAATAAATATTCGGTATTGACTTAGCTGTAAAATATATGATATTATATAATTATATTGGGAAAGCTTTATGAAAGGAATTGATGGTAGTAATTATGAAAAAATTTTTAGCGGTTTTATTGGCATCGCTTATGATGTCGGGAACTATCGGAGCGTTTGCGGATACTCTGCCGGAGGACGCAGCGACAGCTGAAATTGCGGAAACCTCCGAACAGCAGCCGGTTGAGAAAGAAGCGGAAAACATACCGGAAACGGAACAGGCAAAGGAATATTATTCGGACGCAATCGGCGTAGAGGTAATTATACAGAAGAAAATGTCGGTTGTCGATTCCACGGCAGTTTTTGAGCTGTATGACGCAGAGGATAACTTTTTGTCCTCGGCACAGGCGTGGATAGGCGGCGAAACGCAGAGTATTTATCTGCACTACAGCGTTCCGCAGTATAAGCTTGGAACGGATTTCAAATTAAAGCTTGTGAGCGGACTTCGCAGTGCAAAATATTATTCGGATATGATAGAACCCGGCGGAATGTTTACGCTGCATACATATTATATTGAAAATGAGGACGGCACAATCTTTGACGGAAACAATTTCAGTCTTGAAGGCTGTCCGGAATACGATAAGGGAATATGTGTGTATTATAACGGCAGATTAGTGAATTTCTATGCGCGTCCGCGCATGATTGACGGCGTTGCTATGGCGAATGTAGAGGAGCTTGCGGCGGCAATGCGTGTAAAATCGCAGTATTATCCCGAATATAACAGCGTGCGTACATCAATAGGCTCGCAGGAGACGCTGTTTAATATCGGAACAACCTATACGACGGTTTTCGGAAATGATACATATATTTCTCATGCTCCGGTTATGATAGACGACGTGGTTTTCGTACCGATACGCGATATGAGCGAAGCATACGGCTGTACGGTTGATGTTCTTGATTTTGACGACCATTTGGATATTATTCTGGGCGATGCGCAGGTTGTAACGGAATTTTTAAATCAATCGCCGGTAAACAGAAACGGAATATACTCGCGTACTCCGTATCTTGTGTGGGTTGATAAAGCCGATTATGCCGTTAGGGTGTATTACGGAAGTCAGTATAACTGGGAATTGGTGTATGAATGTCCGTGCGGAATAGGTGCATGGGGTACGCCGACCGTTGAAGGTCAGTTTGAGTATCAGTACCGCGTGTCAAGCTGGGATTATAATTCGTATTATGTAGGGCCCGTATTGGTATTTTACAGAGGCTACGCCCTCCATTCAACGCTTTTGAATTACGGCGGCGGCGAATATGACGGCACTGTAAGAGCGCATATTTCACATGGCTGTATAAGAATGCATCCGCAGGATATTAACTGGATTGCGGATACTATTCCGGTAGGAACTAAGATATATATAACAGGTGAATAAACAAAGGGAATGTAAAAAAGCCCGTTCTGAAATATTTTTTCCTATCCCCTTAAAATGGGGCTGTTAAAAAAGAGTGCAGAACGCATAAACCGCACCCGACGGCGTACGTGTGTACTCCGAGTGGTGCGGTTTATGTGTAGTTCAAGGGTAAAAATAAATCGAAATCCGCATTTTTGCGGATTTCAACTTAAATTTATGCTTTATTTAAATAAATGCTATCACTTTAAAGCAGCATCTATGCCCTTGAACGGTCTGTGCCTTTTTAAACAGCCCTTTTTTTATTTATCCTTGTTCTGCATCATTTTCTCAATCGCATCATAGTCATAATCCTTTGAAGTAAATACCGAGGTGTTGTTATCGGCAGTGGGTTTTGCGGTTTTTGTCTTAAATTCGGCATGGTCTTTTTCCGCTTCTTCAATGGTTTTTATGTTGTTTTTGTACCAGTTTTCGATAATTCCGTTCATGTACGGAAACGAAAGCTTGTTTATGCTTAAAATGCAGTATTCATACGCAAGAGCAATCATTTCTATGCTCATATCAAAATCATCGTGCCATGTTTTGAGATACTGTTCCTCCGTGGTTGACAGATTTCTGTCGTTTATGTTAAAAAGCTTTCTCAATTCATAGACGTATGTTTTCTTTTCCTGCTCGTCCGAAATGAAGTTTTCAACCGCATTCATTGTTGTAAGTCCGTTTTCGTGCCACGAAATAGCAACCTTTTCGATGTATGCCATATTGCGCTTTCCCTTTGAAACGCAGTATTCGAGAAGCATTGATATAACCTCCGCCGAAAGTCCGAGATTGTCATAAAACCAGAACAATGTCTCCGTTTCACGGCTGTTTAAGGTTTTTCCGAGTATTTCCTGGGCAAGAATACATAAATCCGCCAGAGCTTTATTTTCGGTAAGCAATTCGGAAATATCCTTTTTCGGATTGTGCTCCGGTACGGGTTCTGCCGTTACGGGCACATCGGCGTTCCCAAAAATAACGCTGTCGTTTTCAAAACGCAGCGCACCGTTTTCGCGCCAGTATTCAACCGCATTCACGACATCGCTTTCAAGTAAATTCAGTTTTTTTGCAACAGCGCTGTTCTCCTCGCTTTTTCCGTTCACCGCAAGAAAAAGCATATACATATACACCTTTACATAAGCGCCGTTTGCGGCAGGCATCTTGTTTTCTATAAAATCCGCAGTTACGGGAATGAAATCCGCACTGTAATAAAAATTCGGCATTAACCATTATCCTTTCAAATCTTTAATGTACGAATTATATTATATAACATTTTTCGCAAAATTGCAATTAAAATAAGTGAAGATTTACTATAAATTTCACGTATTTTACTATTGAATAAAATATTAAAAGAGTATATAATAGTATTAAGAAAAACGCCACGGCGGAACGGAGGATTATGTATGAAAATTTTAGTTACGGGCGGCGCAGGCTACATAGGCAGCCATACGTGCGTGCAGCTTCTTGAAGCAGGCTATGAGATTGCGGTTCTTGACAACCTTTGCAATGCAAGCAAAAAGTGTCTTGAAGCGGTAAAGAAAATCACGGGAAAGGATTTTCCGTTTTACGAGGTTGATCTGCTCGATTACGACGCAACGGAAAAGGTTTTTAAAGAGAATAAGTTTGACGCAGTTATTCACTTTGCGGGACTTAAAGCGGTTGGCGAATCCACAAAAATTCCGCTGACCTATTATCATAATAATATCACAGGAACGCTGCATCTTCTGCAGCTTATGGAAAAGTATGATGTGAATAATATAGTATTTTCATCATCGGCAACGGTTTACGGTATGCCTAAAACCGTTCCGATTACAGAGGATTTTCCGCGTTCGACAACCAATCCATACGGTTCGACAAAGCTTATGATAGAGGACATTATGACCGATACGACAAAAGCAAATCCGAAGCTTTCGGTTACGCTTTTGAGATACTTCAATCCTATCGGTGCGCATGAGAGCGGAACAATGGGCGAAGACCCGAAGGGTATTCCGAACAATCTTCTGCCTTATGTTGCGCAGGTAGCGGTAGGAAAGCTTGAGCGTGTACACGTATTCGGCAACGATTACCCCACAAAGGACGGTACGGGCGTACGCGATTATATTCACGTTGTTGACCTTGCGAACGGACATTTAAAGGCAATCGAGCATTGCAGCGACAAGCCCGGTGTGCATATATATAACCTGGGTACGGGCAACGGATACAGCGTGCTTGAAGTAATAGACGCGTTTTCAAAGGCTTGCGGAAAAGAAATTCCGTATCAGATTGACCCGAGACGTCCGGGCGATATTGCGGAGTGCTTTGCAAATGCGCAGAAAGCAAAGAATGAGCTTGGCTGGGAAGCAAAGTTTGACATTGCCAGAATGTGCGAGGATTCGTGGAGATGGCAGTCAACTCATCCCGACGGCTTTGGTGAATAATAGGAATTAAAAAGTGCGCCAACTTCCCATAAAACGGGTAATTGGCGTGCTTTTTGTTTATTATAATATTAAAAGTAGCGCCTATACGCTCATTTTTTACATAATATTTTGTTTATTTTTACGTATTTTTAATATTTTTATTGTCATACTGCCGAAAATGGTATATAATAAATAAGTTAGATTGAATTTTTGCCGTTTATTCGGAGCGGCGGAACGGAGTTTGTTATGATAAAACGTGAAAATATAAGAAATATAGCAATTATTGCGCACGTAGACCACGGCAAGACCACGCTTGTCGATGCAATGCTTGCACAGAGCGGAACTTTCCGTGAAAACGAGGCAGTTGAAGAACGCGTCATGGACTCAAACGATTTGGAGCGTGAAAGAGGTATAACGATACTTGCAAAAAACACCTCCGTGTATTACAAGGGCGTGAAAATTAACATAATCGATACCCCCGGACACGCCGATTTCGGCGGCGAAGTGGAGCGCGGTTTGGAGATGGTAGACGGAGTTTTGCTGCTTGTGGACGCATTCGAAGGATGTATGCCGCAGACGAGATTTGTTCTTTCAAAGGCGCTGGCTCTTAATTTAAAGCCGGTAATCGTGGTTAATAAGGTTGACCGTCCGAATGCGCGTCCGTATGAGGTTGTTGACGAAATTCTCGATTTGTTCATAGACCTCGGCGCAACGGAGGAACAGCTTGATACACCGGTAATTTATGCTTCGGGCAGAAACGGCTGGGCGACCGCGGAATATAATCCCGAACAGCCGAAAGAGGATTTAAAGGAGCTGTTTGAGCTTATTTTGTCGGCAATTCCGTGTCCGCAGTGCGATGATGACGGCCCGTTTCAGATGCTTGTTTCAAACATCGACTATGACGATTACACAGGACGTATCGCAGTCGGAAAAATTCAGCGCGGCAGCATAAAAACGGGTATGCCGCTGTCAATCTGCCGTCATGACGGCAAGGTTGTACACGCCAAGGCTACAAAGCTGTACACGTTCGAGGGACTTGCAAAAACCACGGCTGACGAAGTCGGCGCAGGAGATGTTGTTGCCGTTTCGGGTATCAACGATATAAACATCGGCGAAACCGTCTGCGACACGAATAATCCCGATCCCCTGCCCTTTGTTAAGATAGACGATCCTGTGCTTTCGATGACGTTCAGCGTAAACGACAGTCCGTTTGCCGGACAGGAGGGTAAGTTTGTAACTTCACGTCATTTGCGTGACAGACTGTTCCGCGAGCTTGATTCAAACGTCAGCCTGCGAGTGGACGAAACCGATTCAACCGAAGCGTTTGTCGTTTCGGGCAGAGGTGAACTGCATTTGTCGGTTCTGATTGAAAATATGCGCCGTGAGGGCTACGAATTTCAGGTATCGAATCCGGTTGTTATTTATAAGGAAATCGACGGTAAAAAGTGCGAGCCTATCGAACGCCTTACGGTTGATGTACCGGACGAATGTACCGGAGTTGTTATGGATACGGTTATCCGCCGCATGGGCGAAATGACAAATATGGAGCCTACCACGCAGAATTATACGCGTCTTGAATTCCTAATTCCGTCGCGCGGACTGATAGGATTCAGAAGTGAGATTATGACCGCGACAAAGGGTACGGCGATTGTAAACAGTATTCTTGAAACGTATGAGCCTGTCAAGGGCGAATTTCAGGGACGTTCGCGCGGCGCTCTTATCGCATGGGAGCAGGGCGAAACCATTACCTACGGTTTGTTTAACGCCCAGGAGCGGGGCACGCTGTTTTTGGGCCCGAACGTTAAGGTTTATGAGGGTATGATTGTCGGCGAAAGCTCGAGACTTGAAGATATTGTGGTTAATGTGTGCAAGAAAAAGCACGCCACAAATACGCGTGCGTCGGGTTCGGACGATGCGTTAAAGCTTGTTCCGCCGAAAGAAATGACTCTTGAAGAGTGCCTTGACTTTTTGGCAGAGGACGAGCTTTTGGAGGTAACCCCCCAAAATCTGCGTATGAGAAAAAGAATTTTGCAGACGGATTTACGTGCAAAAGCCGCCGCAAGGAAAAAATGAATAAAATACAGCGCTCCTCCGTATACTAATCAAAACGGAGGAGTGTTTTTATGTCAGAAAATAACGAGAATAAGTCCGAAGAAAACGAATTTGACGGTATAAAGGATATGGGCAGCGTCAGGACGAAAAATCCGCGCGGAAATATTCATTGTCTGACGATAATCGGGCAGGTGGAGGGACATCAGATACTTCCGCCGCAGAATAAAACCACAAAATACGAGCACGTGCTGCCGCAGCTTGTCGCGGTGGAGGAAGATCCCGAAATTGACGGACTTTTGGTGCTTTTGAATACCGTAGGCGGCGATGTGGAGGCGGGACTGGCAATATCGGAGATGATTGCCGGCATGAGAAAGCCGACCGTTTCGCTTGTTCTCGGCGGCGGACACAGTATCGGAGTGCCGCTTGCCGTTTCGACGGATTATTCGTTTATTGCGCCGACCGCAACCATGACGGTGCATCCGCTGCGAATGAGCGGCACGGTAATCGGAGTGGCGCAGACGTTCCGGTATTTTGAGCGTATGCAGGAGCGTATATGCGAATTTGTTGTGTCAAATTCAAATATCGGGAAAGAGGAATTTAAAAAGCTCATGCTCACAACCGACGATATGGCTAATGATGTCGGAACAATCCTGTTTGCAAAACACGCGGTAGACTGCGGAATAATCAACGAAATGGGCGGTTTGTCGCAGGCGCTGCAAAAGATGTATGAGCTTATTGCCGAGCAGAGAGAAAGGAAAGAAAAATGATATATTCGTGCGTTCCGTCCGAGGTGGTGTTTTTTGATAATACACAGATTCGGCAGCGGCATATAAAGATGTATAATAACGTGTCCTTTGAGATATTGGACGGCAAGGTTGACAGAATAATCAGTACAAATCCGAAAGATTTTCTGAGGTATCATAATCTGTTGGGAACGGATAAAATATAAGGGACTGTTAAAAAGGGGATGCAAAAAATTATTTTTTACATCCTCTTTTTAGTTATCGTTATAAAGCTTTATCCACAAAAGCGTCAGAAGCGACAGCACAATTGCCGCACCGATACACGCCGCAGGAAGTCTTAAACGCTTGTCAAAAACCTTATTGATTTTTATTTTCGGTTCTTTTTCTTTCTTTTTCGGTTCGGTTTCGGGCTTGATTTTAAGCGTGTTTGCGGACTTTTTGTACAAAAGATTGTTGTGCATATAACCGTCCTTTATCTCGTCCAGCTCCGACGCACATAATGGTATGCAGTCCGTCATGATTTTCAGTATCTGATAGCCGTCCGGCAATACGTCCGTTTTGCGCACCAATGCGTAATTATAATACGCATGATTTGTCGAGAAACGCAGATAATATATTTCATCTCCGAGATTGTATATATGAGTTATGAGATAAAATTTATTCTCCGTCTGCGGCATTTTCAGACTGTTTTCGTATTCCTCCTCGCTTTTGCAGTCCGCAATGTCAAAGCTTTTAAAGCCAACCGCACGCGATACGCTTTTTTCTATAAGCGCCTCGTCTTTTTCGTCAAGCCTGTCCGCAAAATTTTCAAGAGTTATGCTGTCGGACGCCGCATTTTTCAGATTATCGTAAAAAACGGAAATCTGCTTGTTATACCACGATACGTCTATTCCCGAATGAAAATAAGCGCTGCTAAAGTCCATTACCCCCACCGCATTGACGTAAGGCGGATTGTTCACGTATCTGAAAGCATCATCGTCTATGACCGTGTAATATTCCTCGTTTATCGGCTTGCCGTCCGAATACTCCTTGTAGATAACATATTTTTTGTCGTCCGTCCAGCCGAGCGAAAATTCTCCGACTGTTTCGGTAAGAGAACGGTAATTCTTTTCGATTATCGCAACGCGCTGTGCGCTTTTTGTGTATTTGTTGTATTTCCATACGTGACAGGCGGCAATTCCGTATTTTGCCTCGGTGAGATATACAACCAGATACGGCGGAAGATTCTTGTCGAGCATTACCTCGTCAAAATACACCACACCCGTTGTTCCGTCCTCACATTCGAGCGAACCCTGAGGATGTTCATTGCTTATCACACCGTAAGTGCGCAGATAATCGTCAACCACATATCCGAACATGGACGCCATTTTGCCCTCGTCGGTTTCGTATGCCGCTGCCGGAAGGTACGTAAAAATAACGCTTATTGCGCACAGAATGCACATAAGGCGCAGTATTCTGTTTTTCAACGGCGTCACCACACTTTCAAAGCAATATAACAGTCCTATTCTATTATAATTATAAAGTATGCACTGTGACATTTCAACTGTCTGTATATTAACATTCTGTGACATACGCTTTACATTAAATTTGATGTTGCAAAAGCGCGGCGGATATGGTATTATAATATATATGAGAAACGTAGGATTAACACGAAAAATATGCTGCGCATCTTACCTTTTTTCGAGGTTAGGAGTATAAACATACGCCGTCACCTTTCAAAAAAATAACCTGCTTGCATCTTTTTGCGTTAAGATTTGTGCCGCCGTACAGCGGCAGACTGGAGATTAAAATGGAACTAACAATAGGCTGTCACCTTTCGGCATCGAAGGGTTATCTTAATATGGGCGAAACCGCAAAGAGCATAGGAGCGAATACGTTTCAGTTTTTCACCCGAAATCCGCGCGGCGGCAAGGCGAAGGATATTGACGAAAATGACGTTAAGGCATTTCTTGAATTTATGAGCGAAAACGGTTTTGTAAAAATTCTTGCTCATGCGCCGTATACCTTGAATGCCTGTTCAGCCGAGGAGCGCACGCGCGAGTTTGCGCACATGACGATGGAGGACGATCTGCGACGCATGGAATACACTCCGAATCAGATGTATAATTTTCACCCGGGAAGTCATGTCGGACAGGGCATTGACGCCGGAATAGAAATGATTGCAAATCAGCTTAACGATATATTAAAGCCGGAAATGACCACCTGTGTTCTTCTCGAAACAATGGCGGGCAAGGGCAGCGAGGTAGGCTCAAGGTTTGAGGAAATACGCGAAATAATCGACAGAGTTGAACTGAAGGAGAAAATGGGTGTGTGCCTTGATACCTGTCATGTTTACGATGCAGGCTATGATATTGTGAATAATCTTGACGGAGTGCTTGACGAATTTGACAATATAATAGGTATAGAAAGGCTCAAAGCGATTCATATAAACGACAGTAAAAATCCGTTTGAGAGCCATAAGGACAGACACGAAAAAATAGGCGAAGGAAGCATCGGACTTGAAGCAATGACGCGGATTATCAATCATCCAAGGCTTAAAGAGCTGCCGTTTTATCTCGAAACGCCGAATGAGCTTGACGGCTATGAACACGAAATTAAAATTTTAAGAGAACGCTATAACGGTTAAAACAAAAATCACCTCTTTGGCATAGTATACCAAGGGGTGATTTTTATGATTTATGACCGTGAAGCGGCCGTTGCCTATGCGGAAAAATGGGCGTACGGCAGAAATCCGAAATATTATGATTTTTCCGACTTGGGCGGCGACTGCACGAATTTTGCATCGCAGTGCATTTATGCCGGAAGCGGTGTGATGAATTATACGCCTGTTTACGGCTGGTATTACATAAGCGTGAATAATCGCGCGCCGGCATGGACGGGGGTGAATGAGCTATATCGTTTTTTGGTTAATAATTCCGGTCCCGGTCCGCGTGCCGTGCTTACGGGACTGGGCGGAATAGAAAAAGGCGATGTTATTCAGCTGCGGCTCAATTCGGAAAATAAGTTTGACCATACGCCTGTCGTGACAGACCCGGGCGAACGTACACCGGAAACGATTATTGTTGCCGCACATTCGATTGATTCAAAGTGCAGGCCGCTTTCATCGTACAATTACAGGGAACTAAGACCGCTGCATATAGTGGGAGTAGGCTGATTGCGCTGCTATAAGGCTGAATAAATTTGCTCATCTTACCCGTTTTTGTATGGGGCGGTACAAGGAGTACAGCACCCATACTGCAAACGAGCAACCTGAACAAATTTCTTTCAGCCTTATTTAGTGCATACTTCAGCCGCATACAGCTAATAAAGCAAAAGAAAATCCCATGCACCGCTATACCCAAATTTGGTATAGCAGCGCATGGGGCAATAATCATAAAATTATGTAAACCGCCGCAACGGCTTATATGTGCCGTTTAAAGCTTTCTGCGGTTTATTTTTTTACAGGTTTGCCTTACTTAATTCGGAATTATGTAAACCTGCCGAATTATTTTTCAAAAACAACAAATTTAAAATCAATACCGTTATCCGTAAGCGTATCCGATTCGGAGGTGATGTGCCAGCCCTCTTTTTCAAGGTCGGGTAAATACGAATCAGCCTCGGCTTCGGCATTTACGCGCGTTATGTATGCACGTGTGCAGTACGGCAAAAGCAATCGGTAAATCTGCTCGCCGCCTATTACAAACACATTTTTATCCTTATAACCGTCAAGAATTTTCATCAGCCCGTCCGCACTGCCGCAGGTTATAACTCCTTCTCTTTCAAAATCCGCATTACGCGTAAACACGATATTCACGCGGTTTTTAAGCGGTTTTCCGCCGGGAAAGGAATCAAGAGTTTTTCTGCCCATAACGACGACGCTCCCCTGTGTTGTTTCGCGGAAAAATTTCATATCCTGCGGCAAGCGGTACAGAAGTTCGCCGTTCTTCCCTATTGCCCAGTTTTTGTCCGCCGCTGCGATTAAATACATACCGTATCCCCCCTATTATTCCGCAACCGGAATTTTTACCTTTAAATCATGATATTTATAGTCCGTAAGCGTAAAATCATCTCGTGTAAATTTATAAAAATCGTCCTTGTCTGCCACTGTAAGCGACGGTGCGTCATACGGAGTGTTTTCGATAATTTCCTTTACAATCGGAACATGGCGGTCGTAAATGTGTGCGTCCGCAATTACATGAACCAGCTCACCCGGTTCAAGTCCCGAAACCTTTGCAAACATTATCAAAAGCGCGGAATACTGCACAACATTCCAGTTATTTGCCGTCAGCATATCCTGTGAACGCTGATTAAGCACGGCATTTAGCTTGTTCCCCGTCACGTTGAATGTCACGCTGTAAGCGCACGGATACAAATTCATTTCGTGCAAATCGGCATGAACATAAATATTCGACATAATTCTGCGTGACGCGCTGTTGTGCTTTAAATCGTAAAGAATACGGTCAACCTGGTCAAACTCGCCCTCGGGGTATTTGTGCTTTACGCCGAGCTGATAGCCGTAAGCCTTGCCGATGCTGCCGTTTTCGTCCGCCCACTGATCCCACACATGGCTGTGCAGGTCGTGTATATTGTTGGATTTAAGCTGCCATATCCATAAAAGCTCGTCAATTGCGCTTTTTAAATATGTACGGCGTATTGTCAGAATCGGAAATTCCTTTGATAAATCATAGCGGTTCACAATTCCGAAGCATTTTATCGTATGCGCCGGAGCGCCGTCCTCCCATTTCGGGCGCACGTCAAGCTTTTCGTCAGAAAAACCGTGCTCCAGTATTTGTCTGCAATTTTGTATAAATATATTATCTGCTGCACTCATTATATTTCTCCTTAAAATAAATTTACAAGCGACGCCAATTCCTCCGGCGTCAGTTCGCGGTATTCGCCGCTTTCAAGGCTTTCGTCAAGCGTAAGCGGCCCTATTGCCGTGCGCTTTAAATATGTCACACTCTTCCCCGTGCGTTCGCACATACGCTTTACCTGGTGAAATTTTCCCTCGGCAATCTCTATAAAAACCTCGTTCGGATTTTCGCATATTTCAAGCCGTGCGGGCTTTGCGGTAAAATCCTTAAACGCCATGCCGCTGCCGAATACGTCCTTGTCGCTTTCCTCCGCAGGCTTGTCCAGAACGGCAAAATAACGCTTGTATATATTCTTTTTCGGCGTTGTCATGCTGTGGTTAAAGCTGCCGTCGTCCGTTAAGAGCAAAAGTCCCTCGGTGTCGAGGTCAAGCCGCCCTACCGGCGCAAGAGAACGCTTTGCGTACTCCTCCCCGATTAAATCGGTAACTACCGGATAATGCTTGTCAAAAACAGCGCTGATAAAGCCTTTCGGTTTGTTAAGCATAATATATACAAACTCACGGTACACAAGCGTTTTGTTGTCAAGCGCAACGTGAGCGTTTTCGTCTATATGAATGTCCGCCTTTTTCACCGTTTCGCCGTCAACGGTTATTCTGCCCGATTTTACAAGCTTTTTAACATCATTTCTGGAAAACGCCGTACAGGCGCAAATGTATTTGTCAATTCGCATCGCAGTGTCCTCTCGCTTATTTTCCCACGCAGAAGCTGTGGAAAATATCGTTTACAATTGATTCCGATACGGTTTCGCCGGTTATTTCGCCCAGGCTGTCTATGGCGGCGTTTATATCGATTGAGGCAATGTCTGTCGGCATACCGCCCGAAAGCGCCAAAACAGCTCTTTTAAGCGCGTCTGCCGCGTCCTCAAGCGCCTTTTTGTGGCGGATATTTGTAATAACCGCTCCGTCTGATGACGAAAGAGAGCCTATGCTGTACATGGATTTTATACATTCCGAAAGCTTGTCGATGCCGTCAGAGGTCTTTGCGCTTACGGAAATAACCGGACTTCCGTTTGCCATGCCGCGTATGCGCTCTGTGTCGGCGTCGGAAATATCTGATTTATTTATAAGCACAATGCGCCGCTTGCCGTTTGTTTCTTCAAGAATTTTCATGTCCTCGCCGTCGATTTCCGCACTGCCGTCAAGCACCGCTATCACCAGCTCCGCCTCCTCAATCGCATTGCGTGACTTTTCAACGCCGATTTTCTCGACAACGTCCTCCGTGTCGTGTATTCCGGCGGTGTCGGCAAGCAGCAGCGGCACTCCGTCCAGATTGACAAACTCCTCTATAACATCGCGCGTTGTTCCGGCAATGTCCGTCACTATTGCCCTGTCCGAGCGCGACAGCGCATTTAAAAGCGAGGATTTTCCGACATTCGGCTTTCCTGCAATTGCGGTGCGTATGCCGTCACGCAGAATTTTTCCGCCGTCCGCCGTTTTAAGCAGCGACTGCGCCTTGGAAATACAGCCGCGGCAGACGTTTTCTATATCCTCCCTGCTCACGTCCTCCAAATCCTCGTCGGGATAGTCTATAATAACCTGCATCTGCGACGCAAGGTGTACAAGTTCATAACGCATAGCCTTGATTTCGGCCGAAAGCGACCCTTCAAGCTGTGAAAGCGCATTGTCCTTTGCAAGCGCGGTTTTTGCGTTTATAATGTCAATTACCGCCTCCGCCTGCGACAAATCTATTCTGCCGTTCAGGAATGCACGCTTTGTAAATTCGCCCGGCTCCGCAGGCCGCGCTCCGGCGCTTACGATTGCCGATAATGCCTCGCGCGAAACCGTTATTCCGCCGTGAACGCTTATTTCAACGGTGTCCTCGCGCGTGAACGTTTTCGGCGCAAGCATAACCGATGTGAGAACCTCATCGATTTTGTTTCCGTTTTTATCCTTTATAAATCCGTAATGTACGGTATGAGTCGGAACGTCCGAAAGCTTTTTTGAACCGAAAAACACCTTGTCCGCAATTTTAACCGCATCATCGCCGCTTATCCGTATAACGGCTATTCCGCCCGTTCCCATCGGCGTGGAGATTGCCGCAATTGTGTCCTCCATTATAACCCTTCCTTTCGATGCTTCATGTTTTCAAAAACCGTATACGGCACGTTTGCACAGCCTAAGTCAGTATCCGTTCTGTTCGCACCGTGAAAATCACTTCCGCCGGACGGCAGAAGTCCCGTCTTTTCGCAAAGCGACAGGCAAAGCTCGGAAAATTCCCTCGTGTATGCGCCATAGTAGCACTCCGCGCCGTCAAGTCCGCAGGCTCTGAGCTTTTTAAAAAGCTCACAAAGCTCGTCCCTATCCTGTGTAATATATATCGGATGCGCCAGAATCGCAAGTCCTCCGGCGTTTTTTATAATCTCTATACATTCCTCCGGCGTAAAGGAAATCCGCTTTACATAACAGCTTTTTCCGCGCCCGAGATATTTCAAAAACGCTTCGTTTATATCGGAAACATACCCGTTTGCCACCATTTCGCGCGCAAAATGCGGTCTGCCAAGGCTTTTTAAGGTTTTTCCGGGATTGTTTTCCAAAAGCGTTTTTTCGCTTATTTCCATGCCGTTTTGCTTTAAAGCGTCAAGCATTTGTTTGTTGCGTATCAGCCGTGAATTTTTAAGCGTTTCAAGCTTTTCGCAAAATTCGGGGCTGTTTATATCCACAAACAGCCCTACAATATGCAGTTCACAACTGTATTTTGCGCTCATTTCCACGCCTGAAACAGGCTCGACGCCGAGTTTTTTACATTCGTCAAAAAATTCCGCCGTACCGTCTATGGTATCGTGATCCGTTTTCGCGGCGGCGATAAGCCCCTTTTCCGCCGCATACCCTGCAAGCTCACGCGGCGTGAGCGTACCGTCCGATGCGGTGGAATGTGCGTGAAAATCCACAAATTTATTTGTCATTTATAAGATCCTTTAATTCGTCCATGAATGTGTGTATATCCTCAAACCGCTTGTAAACGGAGGCAAATCTTACATATGCGACCTCGTCCAGGTTTTTGAGCCTGTCCATAACCTTTTCGCCGATTGTCGCCGTGTCAACCTCGCGTTCCATGGACTGGTAAAGCTCGCTTTCTATATCGTCCGCAACCCGTTCCATCTGCGCAAGGGAAATGGGCCGCTTTTCGCAGGCGGTAATAATTCCCTTCAAAACCTTGTCACGGTCATACTGCTGGCGCGACTGGTCTTTTTTTATAACGATAAGCGAAATCGATTCAAGCTTTTCGTAGGTTGTAAAGCGCTTTCCGCATTTTAAACATTCGCGGCGGCGGCGTATGGCGGCGCTCTCATCGGTAGGGCGCGAATCTATAACCTTGCTTTCAACAAAACCGCAATACGGGCATTTCATATGTATCATTCCTTTCTGTGAACGGATACTGTATTTTTATACTGATATTATACTATAAATGCCGTATGATTTCAAGAAATTTTTTCAAATTATTTATCCGTGCCGATAAACGGAAACGGCGGTTTATCCGCTGCGGCGGAGGTATCGAAAAGCCGCACGAGAATAATATCCTTTCCGACCACCTCTATGCTGCTCCATGGTATCACAATCTCGCTGTTTCCTATAATATGCGCAAAAATACTGCCGTACCTGGAAACAATAAGCGCTTCGATGTTTCCGGCGCTTTCGTTTATCTCCACATCGCTTACCACGCCGATGCGTTCTGCCGTACGTATATTTATGACCTCTTTTTGCCTGAGCTTAATCCCGCGAAACATTCTCACATCACCTCACGTTAAATTATATGAAAAAATAACCGGGGTTATACAATTATTTTGTCAATATTGGGTTTGACATGAAAAATTGTTTATAGTATAATGAAATAAAGTTTTTTCGGGAGAGGATTAGATGGATATTCATCAGATAATGCAGTATACGGGGCAGGTCATGTACATACTGCTGAAAACCTTCTGCGCATGGATAGAACGTCTGTCGGGAGCGATAGGCGCGTTCCTTATCGGACTGCGGATACCGCCCATACCGAGCGCAATGAAGATTTTTTCAAATACAACGGTTAACAAAGCGGTGTTTTTTGTAATACTTTTATATGCGGCGGCGGTTAATATTGCGGCGATTGCGATGTACGGCGCTGATAAAAAGAATGCGGAGGGCGGAAAAAGACGTATTCCGGAGCGGCGGCTTATCGGTATATGCGTACTCGGCGGCGCACCGGGCGGATTTTTGGGTATGATGCTGTTCCGGCACAAAACTCAGCATAAAAAATTCAGCGTATGCGTGCCGTTACTTTTTGCTGTGCAGCTGATTTTATACAGTTTTCTGCTCGGATTTCTGGGATTTTGGGCGCTGCTTTAAAAAAATTTGCAAAACTACTTGAAAAATTTTCATATAAGGGATATAATAGATTCTGATTTAAAATTTCAGGGGGTATAAATAAATGACAGCGCAGATTTTAGCAACAGGAATTTTCCTGTTAATGTTTATCCTTATTATAATGGATAAAATAGAAAGGCATATCGTTACCTTGGGGTGCGGAGCGCTCACTCTTGTTCTGGTATTCGGTATATGCAGGCACGATGCAGGTGCGATAATAAACACTCTTAATTTACACACATTTTTCACGCCTGCCTTTTGGCACGCGTCCGCAAGCGGCGAAACCTCGTCAGGCATCAACTGGGAAACAATTGTGTTTATTGCGGGCATGATGATTATGGTAGAGGGCATGGCAAGAGTGGGATTTTTCCGCTGGCTGTGCATGAGAATAGCAAATTTCGTTAATTACAAAACCATTCCGATATTCATAACGTTTATGATAATGTCGGCGCTTTTGTCAATGTTTATCGACAGTATTACGGTTATACTGTTTTTGGCGGCGGTTACGGTTGAGCTGGCGGAGCTTTTGAAGTTCAATCCCATACCGATGATTTTGTCGGAAATATTCTGCGCAAACCTCGGCGGCTCGGCGACAATGTGCGGCGATCCTCCGAATATTATAATAGGAACGTCTTTGGGATATTCGTTCGGTGATTTTATCTCAAACACCGGACTTATCGCCGGAATATGCCTTGTAATATCGGTTGTACTTTTCTATTTCATGTTCAGAAAAGAGCTTGCAAGCTCGCAGACAGCGGTAAAAGAGGGCGGTTACCCCGACCCGAAAGAGGCAATAACGGATAAAAAAGGCTTTGCAATAAGCTGTGTGATATTCCTTTGCGCAGTTGTGCTTTTGGTAACACATTCCATGACGGGACTTACCGTTTCGGCAATAGGAATTATGATTGCCGCCGTGACACTTTTGACCGCGCCCAAATACATAGGCGAAATGCTAAAAAAAATAGACTATAAAACGCTAATGTTCTTTATCGGACTGTTCATCGTTGTGGGGGGTCTGGAACAGACGGGAGTTTTGGAAATTATAGCAAAATTCATAGGCGATATAAGCGGCGGCAGCGCTAAGCTTATGGTGGTTATAATTCTGTGGGTTTCGGCGCTTGCAAGCGCATTTATAGATAATATTCCGTTTGCTGCTACGATGATTCCGGTTATCAGAAGTCTTGCCGAGGCGCAGGGCGTGCCGCTTGCAACGCTTGCGTGGTCGCTGTCGATAGGTACGGATATAGGCGGCAGCGCAACGCCGATAGGCGCGTCCGCAAATGTTGTCGGAACCTCCGTTGCGGCAAAGAACGGCTACATAATCGGCTGGGGCAAATACTGCAAAAATGCGGTTCCGGCAACGGTGATTGTGCTTTTAATCTCAACAGCGTACATTTTTGTAAGATATTTTTAATAAAATAGTAAAAAGGGGGAAAACGTATGTCAAAACAATTAATAATCACAGTAGGACGTGAGTTCGGAAGCGGCGGTCATGCCATAGCCGATATTCTTTCAAAGAAGTTCAATATTCCGCTTTACGACTCAAACATTTTACACGAGATTGCCGGCATCAAGAATGTTGACGTGCAGACCTATACAAAGTATGATGAAGTACCGAAAAACAAGATTTTCTCCAAGACAAGACTTGGCGGTTACAGCTCATCGCCTGAGGAAAATATAGCAAATCTGCAATTTAATTATCTTCGTGCAAAGGCGGAAAAGGGCGAATCATTCGTTGTAGTCGGACGCTGCTCGGAAACGATTTTGAGAGGTTATCCGGGAGTTGTGTCACTGTTTATTCTGGGCGATAAAGAAGAAAAACTCAAAAGAATAATGAAAGTTTATAACGTATCCGAGATAGAGGCGGACGTTATGATGAGCAAGCAAGACAAGAAAAGAAAAAGCTATCACAATTATTATTGTCCGGTAAAGTGGGGCGATTCCAGAAACTACGATATTTCCTTAAACAGCAGTAAGCTGGGCGTGGAGAGAAGCGCAGATTTTCTGGAAGGATATATCAAAGAAAGAAGTAAATGAGAGAAATAACCGTAACGGAAAACGATGCCGGACAGCGTCTGGACAAATTTCTCGCAAAATTTATGCCGGCGCTGCCTAAGGGTATGCTTTATAAGGGTTTGAGAAAGAATTTTGTGCGCATAAACGGAAAACACGCAAAGGACGGAAGTGTTTTCTTGAAAAACGGCGATGTTCTGACGCTTTATTGGAGCGATGAATTTTTCACGAAGAAAAGTACGTTTATTCCGATAAAAAACGACCTTGACACAGTATATGAGGACGAAAATATTCTTTTAATAAACAAAAAGCGCGGAACGGTTGTTCATGCCGATGATAAGGGTACGGAAAACACGCTTATAGACGAGATAAAAAGCTATCTGTTTGAAAAAGGCGAATACAATCCCGAAACGGAGCACAGCTTTTCACCATCGCTGTGCAATCGGCTTGACCGCAATACAAGCGGTATAATAATCGCCGCAAAAAATGCCGAAAGCCTGAGGATATTGAACGAAAAAATCCGGCGCCGCGAGATAAGAAAGCTATACGAATGTGTAGTTGAGGGGGAGCTTCACGGCACAAAAAAGCTTAACGCATATATAACGCGGCACGAAAAAAGAGTGTCCGTATCGGACACTCCGTCAGCGGACGCAAAAACCGCATCGCTTACTTATACCGTTCTTGCGGCGGATAAAAAACACTCGCTGTGCAGCGTTGAACTGCATACGGGGCGGACTCATCAGATACGCGCAATGCTTGCGCATATCGGACATCCGCTTGAGGGCGACGTAAAATACGGCGGCTCAAAAGCCAGCGGTTATTCGGGACTGATAAGCCGCCGCCTGGTGTTCGATTTCAGATCCGACGCCGGAATTTTAAATTACCTTACAGGCAAAGAATTTTCCGTTTCTTCGGATTTTACAAAAATGTTTTCTTTAATAAATTGATATAAATCACGTGAGGCGTTCGGTTTTCCGATATGCTTCACGCTTTCTTTTATCAGCTCAAAACGCCATGGGCAAAGCATCTGATACAGAGCCTCCGATACGGTGTAGCGCTTGTTTACGTAAATAACCGCGCCGCTGTTCACGAGAAAGTCAACGTTTCTGTCCTCCTGCCCCGGCAGCGGATTTACCGTTATCATCGGCAGCCCCTTTGCAAAAGCCTCCGAGGTCGTAAGACCTCCCGGCTTTGAAATTATAAAGTCCGCCGCGTCCATCATTACGTTAATGTTATCCACAAAGCCGTGTATGTATACATCCTTAGTCCATTCACAGTTTTCAAGCTCCTTTTTGGTGCGTTTGTTTGAACCGCATACGCATATAATCTGGAAATCATGCGGAAATTTATCGATTTCCATAATTGTCTTTTTCATGTTTCCGTAACCCATCGAGCCGCTCATAACCAACGCGGTGGTTTTGTCTTTTATTCCGAGAGCCTTTCTTGCCGCAGCTTTGTCGGATTTTACCGAAAAGCTTTCGCGTATCGGAATGCCTATCGGAAGTATTTTTCTTACCGGAATACCCTTTTTCTCCATTGCATGGTTTAAGAGTGCGTCCGGCGTAACGTAATAGTCAAGCATTGTGCTTTCCCAGAACGGATGAATGGTAAAATCCGTAACAATGCCGATTGTCGGACATTCCAAAACGCCCTTTTCCGCCAGATCCGTCATTATCATGCACGCAAAGCTGTGCGTTCCTATCACAAGATCGGGACGGAAATGGCCGCTGAAGCTTTCGATTTTTTTGGATATAAGATGCGACACAACCGATATTGCCGAATATTTGTCGTAGGGTTCGTCCTTTTCGGTGAGTTTGCCGTAAACCTTGCCGTAAGGTGTGGAAAAATATTTTGTGGACAGCAGATATCCGTCCTGTATGGAGTTACCGAGATGCTTGTTTACATATTCAAATACGTCCAGCATGACGCATTCGTGTCCGTGCTTTTCAAATTCCTGAATGATAGCCTTTGCCGTGCTGTGATGACCGTAGCCTGCCTTTACGGACATAAGAAGTATTTTCATTTGCGCTCTCCTTTCATTTGCTCAAATATTTATAATTATACCAAAAATCCGCCCGTTATGCAAGGCGGATTTTTAAGGAAATTATTATACAAATCAAAGCGGCTTTATAATTTTGTTGTATACCCGCATATACATAAACGAGCTGAATACCACTGTTATAACCTCCGCAATGATGAACGACCACCATACAAGGTTAACGTCGCCCAAAAGCGAAAGCAGATATGCCGCCGGAAGAAGTATCACAAGCTGTCTGACGAATGATACCAACATACTTATCACGCCCTTGCCGAGAGCCTGGAACACCGACGAAAATACTATACAAACACCGGCAAAACAGAAGCTTAAGCTGATAATCCTGAGCGCCGTAATACCCATGCTCATCATTGTTTCCGACGCGTTAAACAGCTCTAAAAGCTTGTCCGGGAAAATCTGAATTACTGCCAGTCCGATAATCATTATCGCAACAGCATAGCAAACGCTGTATTTTATGGTTTTTGTCATGCGTTCCCTGCTGTGTGCACCGTAGTTGTATGCGATAATCGGAACCATACCGTTGTTGAGACCAAACACAGGCATGAACACAAAGCTGTTAAGCTTGAAGTAAACGCCGAACACCGCCACTGCCGTTGACGAAAATCCGTTAAGGATTTTGTTAAAGCAAAATACCATAACCGAGCCGATTGCCTGCATAATTATGGACGGTATGCCGACTGCAAGAATTGTTCTGATAATATGTCCGTCGGGGCGGAATCCCTTTAATGTAATGTGAATTTCGCGGTTCTTTTTAATGTTAAGAATAAGCGCAAGTATTGCCGCAACAAACTGTCCTAAAACAGTTGCCACCGCCGCTCCGGCGATCCCCATTTTCGGTGCGCCGCACAGTCCGAAAATCAGTATCGGGTCAAAAATTATATTTATAATCGCACCCAAACCCTGTGTGCACATGGTGTAAACGGTTTTTCCGGTTGCCTGCAAAAGCCTTTCACAGGCTATCTGCATAAATATTCCGAGCGAAAACACCGTAACAATCGAAAGATATTCAACTCCCAAATCCGTTATTTCGCCCTTGCCCACCTGAACCTCATAGAACGTCTGCGTTATTGTAAGACCGAGTATCATAAATATAACGCAAGCCGCAAGTTCAACAAAAATTCCGTTTATTGCCGCCCTGTTCGCGCGGTCAAACGCCTTTTCGCCCAATGAACGCGAA
This sequence comes from uncultured Clostridia bacterium, assembly GCA_934476675.1. GTDB lineage: Bacteria > Bacillota > Clostridia > UBA1381 > UBA1381 > UBA4716. The sequence goes on from CAKSOE010000018.1 coordinate 48,975, forward strand.
AGCAGTGCGTTTATGCCGACGCCTATGCCCGTCGCCGCCGCAATCATAAGGCTCTGCATCGGGAATGCAAGCGAAACCGCCGTCAGTGCATTTTCCGAAAGCTGTGCCACAAATATACTGTCAACAATATTATAGAGCGCCTGCACAAGCATGGATATCATAATCGGCAGCGACATAGATATTAAAAGCTTGTTTACAGGCATTGTTCCCATTTTGTTTTCTTTTATCTGTTCCGTAAAAATCCCTCACAATCAAAAATATTCGTAACTCTTATATTCTAACATAAATAAATTTGATTTTCAAGCTTTCGGTGTGTAGATTTATAAGCAAAACTTTGCTGCGGAATTTGGCGGTTGTGTACAAGCCGATGAATAATTTTCATAAAAATCCGCATAATAACCCAAAACGGTATGGAGAGAAAAATGGATATTTTAAAAATAATTATTGTATCGGCGGTATCGCTGACGGAGCTGTTTTTGCTCACGAAGCTTATCGGAAACAGGCAGATGTCGGAATTGAATATGTTCGACTATATAAACGGAATCACGATAGGCTCGATAGCCGCAGAAATGGCAACCTCGCTTGATAAGGACATATTTGTGCCGATGACGGCAATGGCGGTGTACGGCGCAGTAACAGTTTTGCTGTCGTATATTTCGACAAAATCAATCAGAGCAAGGCGGCTGTTTGTTGGAAAATCAATCGTGCTGTTTCGGAACGGAAAAGTCTATAAAAACAATCTCAAAGTGGCAAAGCTTGATGTAAACGAATTTATATCGCAGTGCCGCATAAGCGGATTTTTCGATTTGTCGCAGATAGACACCGCAATTCTCGAGCCGAGCGGCAAGCTGTCGGTTCTGCCGAAAGCAGACTGCCGTCCGCTGACCCCGTCCGATATGTCGGTAAAGGTGTTTGAGGAGCGGCCGCAGTTTTCGCTGATTATTGACGGAAACATAATAAAAGAAAACCTTAAAAGCGCCGGCGTTGATGAAAAATGGCTCAAATCGGAGCTTGACAGGCAAAAAATAAACTCTGTTTCGGAGGTCACATATGCGTCCTACGACATCGTAAAAAATACCCTTAACGCATATGTTTCCGTAAAAGATGAGGGAAAAAACGATATGTTCATGTAAAAAGCCGGCATCCGGCGTTATCCGCGGCGCACTTTGCCGCAGATAACGCGTCTACAGGCTTTTTTTCAGCAGCAGCTGTTGTTATTGTTGTTGCAGCATGGATCGCACGGATCACAGCAGCAGTTGTTTCCGCCGCCGAACAGTCCGTCGCCGCTGCAGCAGATAACAAGAACCACGATAATCAAAATCCAAATCCATGTACCGTTGCCGTCACCGCAGTTATTTCCGAATAAGCCCATAAAAAAACCTCCTTGCATATTGGCGAAATACTCCCCTCTGTCCGGAAGTATTTTCATCTTATAATATGCAGGAGGAAGTTTTTTGTTACATGATAAAATCAGCCGTTAATATCCGTTTCGTTAAAGATGTACACGTTATTGTCGGAGCGTGTAACGTAGAGGAAAACCTTCGGTTTTCCCATTCTGCGTATAACGGTCGTCCAGCCGTTCCCCGCCGCCGTTACGGGCGAATAGGCGGCGTTCGGATAGTGGCTTTTTACATAGCGCGCAATTGCGTCATGCTGATTTTTAAAGCGTACCTTGTTAAATATGCCCTTTCCCGTCACTGCGCCGTATATTCCGGCAGCGGCAAGCGACGCAAGCATAACGGCATTTTTCTTTTTCATTATAAGCGCCCCTCTTTCTGTATGTTGTGGTATTCGCTGTATACCTCTCGTTTTGAAACGTTTCTGTCCGCCGCCGCTTTTTTTACGGCGTCTTTGGAGGAAAGCCCCTCATTGATATATTTTTCGACGTGTTCCGTTACGGTCATTTCCTCCCACCATGCGGCGGAATCATCTTCAATTTCCTTTGCACCCTCTATCACGAGCACATATTCGCCGCGCGGCGAGCTGTCGGAATACCTTTCAAGCGCACCGTCAAGCGTGGTGCGGATTACCTCCTCATGCAGCTTGGTAAGCTCTCTTACAAGCGCAATCCTCCGCTCTCCGCCGAAAACCTCTGCCATGTCCGCAAGCGTTGTTTTAAGCTTGTGCGGAGCTTCGTAGAAAATAAGCGTGTGCGTGTCGTTTTTAACAGAGGCAAGGTGTTCCTTTCTGTGCCGCTTGTTGACCGACAAAAATCCCTCAAAGGCAAAACGGCTTGTAGGCAGCCCCGACAGAATAAGTGCGTTTATTCCGGCAACGGGACCGGGGATTGAGGTAACGGTTATGCCGTTTTCGATGCACATTCTGACCAGATCCTCACCGGGGTCGGAGATTGCCGGAGTTCCGGCGTCCGAAACCTGCGCCACATTTTTTCCGTCTTTAAGCAGCGAAATTATATATGCGCCCTTTTCGCGCTTGTTATGCTCATGATAGCTTGTGAGCGGCTTTGATATGCCGAAGTGGTTCAAAAGCTGAACGGTTCGGCGCGTGTCCTCCGCGGCAATCAGATCGACCGTTTCAAATATTTCAAGACATCTTGCGCTTACGTCGCCTAAATTGCCTATCGGCGTGGCGCATAGATAAAGTGTTCCTGTCACTTGCAGTCCTCTTTTCTGTTATAAATAGTGTTTATTTCGTCCGTATATGTACCGTCTGTGTTGTAAACATAGAGCGGCGGCAGCATTTTAAGCTCACGCCCTCCGCCCGAAAGTCCTTCGATAAGCAAAAGATTTGCCGCTTTTTTGTACGATGGGTGAATAAGACGCAGCCGTTTCGGCTCTATCTTGTATCTGCGCATTGTGCAGAGAATATCCGCAAGGCGCGACGGACGGTGTACCATGAAAAACCTGCCCTTGGGAGCCAGCAGCTGCGAGCTTATCCGTATAACGTCGTCAAGCGTGCATTTAATCTCATGCCGCGAAACGGAAAGATTCCCCGAGCTGTTTGTAATTCCCTTGCCGCATTCCATGTACGGCGGATTGCAGGTAATCTTGTCAAAGCTTGCCTTGCCGTATATTTCACAGGCGTTTTTTAAATCGCCCTCCGTTATGTGTACGCGCTCCGTAAGGCTGTTGAGAATAACGCTCCTTTTTGCCATTTCGCATATGTCCGGCTGAATTTCCAGTCCGCATATGCGGGGAGTGCGTGTTTTGGCGCTCAAAAGAATCGGTACGATGCCTGTTCCGGTGCATAGATCAAGCGTGCTTTTCGAGGGTGCGTCCTTTGCAAAATCGGAGAGCAGAACTGCGTCCGTTCCGAATTTAAAACAGTCCTTTTTCTGTATGATTTGCAGATTGTTAATCTGCAAATCGTCTATACATTCGTTTTCAAATATCATAATATTATTCCCGTATATATGCTTTTTTGTGGTAAATGTGCGTCGGGTCGGTCACTGTGTCGATGCTGTCAAGTGCGATTCCTGCGCCGAGAGCAACGCAGTCTACGGGTCTTTCGGCAACATGGCATTTCACGCCCGCCGCCTCCGAAATTTTTCTGTCAAGTCCGTACAGCAGCGAACCGCCGCCGGTCATAATTATGCCGTCGTCGATGATGTCGCCGTGAATTTCTGGCGGTGCGGCGTCTAAAACCTCGCCCACACGCTCGCAGATATTGAATACATATTCGCCGAATGCGGAGCAGATGCTGTTTGACGAAACAATCACGCTCTGCGGAAGTCCGGTGGACATACCCAAGCCCTTTGCCTCGCATATAACCTCACGTTCGCGCGGAATAACTCCGCCGACCTCAAGCTTTATTCTTTCCGCAGTCTGCGGCCCTATAATAAGCCCCGATTCCTTTTTCATATATCTTACGATTGCCTCGTTAAACTCATCTCCGGCAATTTTCAGCGAACGGCTCACGACAGTGCCGCCCAGCGACATAATCGCAATGTCGGTAGTGCCGCCGCCGATGTCAACCACCATTGTACCGCGCGGCTTTGAAATATCCGCGCCTGCGCCGAGAGCCGCCGCAACAGGCTCTTCGATTATATAAACGTCTTTTGCGCCCGCCTCGCGTGCGGCTTCTATCACGGCGCGCTGTTCAACGTCCGTAACGCCGCCCGGCACGCACATCATAATACGCGGCCGTCCCGAAAGTCCGGAAAGAATTTTTGAAAGAAAATGCTTAATCATCGCCTCCGCAAGCGTAAAGCTTGAAATAACGCCGTCCGTCAGAGGGCGCACCGCTTTAATGTTCGGCGGGGTTTTGCCGAGCATTTTGAGTGCGTCAAAACCAACGCCGCAAACCTCGTTTGTGTCGGTGTTAACCGCAATTACGGTAGGCTCTCTAAGAACTATCCCCTTATTTTTTATATAAACCTGCATTGTTGCCGTGCCAAGGTCTATGCTTATATCATGACTGAACATACGTATCCTCCGTGCCGCGCAGGCAGCTTAGTTGTTTTCTATTCTATATTATACATTAATATTTCCTTTAACTCAATATTTTTTGCGATATTTGTGAAAAATTTTTTTTATATTGACATATTGGGATAAAAAATATAAAATATAAAAAAAGAAATTGAAAGGAATGATTGTAAAAATGAAAAAGACACTTATAGTCGTGGATATGCAGAACGATTTTATAGATATGGCGCTGGGAACGGCGGAGGCAAAGGCGATTGTGCCGAGGGTTAAGGCAAAAATTGAGGAATACGCAAAAAACGGTGACGAAATAATTTTCACACGTGACACTCACGGCGAAAATTATCTTGAAACGCCGGAGGGGAAAAAACTCCCCGTACCGCATTGCATAAAAGGCACAAAAGGCTGGGAAATTGCGGACGGACTTTATGCTGAGGGAAGTACGGTTATCGACAAGCCGAATTTCGGTTATAAGAGCTGGGACAAATTTGAATTTGAAAGCGTTGAAATTATCGGACTTTGTACGGATATATGCGTTGTCAGCAATGCGATTATAATAAAAACCATGTTCCCCGACGCAGAAGTAAAGGTATGTGCGGACTGCTGTGCGGGCGTAACGGTGCAGACACATTCGGCGGCTTTGGAAACGATGAAAATGTGCCAAATTGACATCATATGACACGAAAAAGAAAAATCGGTTGACATATAAGGGAATCTGTTATATAATATATAAGATGTTTGTAAAATCGGAATAGCAGTATAGGGGGGATTCTTTGGTTTTTTCAAGCCTGGTATTTTTGTATGTGTTTCTGCCTTTGGTTTTCATTGCATACAACCTGTCAAAAAATATAGACTATAAAAATGTAATACTTGTAATATCATCGCTTGTGTTTTATGCGTGGGGTGAACCGTCATACATAATAATGCTTCTTGTAAGCCTGGCGATTAACTATATATTCGGACGGATAATCGACAAAACCTACGGAACAGCCGCAGGGCGCGTGTCGGTGATTCTGGCGGTAGCAATAAATCTCGGACTTCTGGGTGTGTTTAAATATGCGGGATTTTTCGTGAATAATATAAATGCGCTTTTAAAGCTTAATATACCCGACCCGAAAATAGCGCTGCCGCTCGGAATTTCGTTTTACACGTTTCAGACGATGTCGTATATAATAGACGTCTACCGCGGAAAAACTCATGTGCAGAAATCGGTCATAAAATTCACGGCATACGTCACGATGTTTCCACAGCTTGTCGCAGGGCCTATCGTGCGCTATACCGATATTGAAAAGGAATTAAGGTCAAGAACGGTAACGGCACAGGATTTTGCGGACGGAATAAAGCGGTTCGTTTCGGGATTGTGCAAAAAAGTCGTAATTGCAAACTATGCCGGAAATGCCGCATCGCTGCTGCTTGATTCGACGCGGCTTTCGGTTGCGTCAGCGTGGCTGGGAATACTGATGTATGCGTTTCAGATTTATTTTGATTTTTCGAGTTATTCGGATATGGCAATCGGTCTGGGACGAATGTTCGGCTTTCATTTCATGGAAAACTTCCGTTATCCGTACATATCTCGCAGTATAACGGATTTTTGGCGCAGATGGCATATCTCGCTGAGTACGTTTTTCAGAGATTATGTGTATATTCCCCTGGGCGGCAATCGGTATAAAGAGGTCAGAAACCTTTTTGTTGTGTGGTTTTTGACGGGTATGTGGCACGGCGCAAGCTGGAACTTCATCTTTTGGGGACTTTTCTACGGTATTATGCTGCTTATTGAGCGCAAATCTTTCAAAAAATTTCTGCAAAAGCTGCCGATACCGCTGTGCTATATTTATACGATGTTTGTGGTGCTTATCGGCTGGGCGCTGTTCTACTATACGGATACCGCTTCGCTTGTGCAGTGGTTTAAGAATGCGTTCGGAATAGGCAATTCGCTCTATGACCTCGTAACGGTTACAACTCTTGATGCAAATTTGTGGCTTATCGTGCTGTGCGTTGTTGCGTCAACGCCGCTGCCGAGAATGTTTTTTAACGGAATTTGCAGGAGACTCAGGTTTATAGCGATCGTTGCGGAGCCTATTGCGGTTATTGCCGGAATGGTACTGTGTTTTATCCTGCTTGTGGGACAAACATACAACCCATTCCTATATTTCAGATTTTAACTAACATGGAAAATACGCGGTGCATCTCACCTCCTTTCAAGGCTCGGAGTATATACATACGCCGTCGCCTTTCAAGAAGGCAATCTGCTTGCGTCTTT
>CAKSOE010000019.1 GCA_934476675.1 uncultured Clostridia bacterium
GGCTGGGGCGGAGCTGCCGGTGCACATTATTTTATAGACCGCACGAATAATATAACGGCATATTTCGGAACTCATGTATTGGGATATGAAAAGTTTCAGCAGACGAGAACAAAAATAACAGATATTATACAAGAAATTTACAAGTAAGGAGCAGACAAAAAAGATACAGCATATGTGATAAAATATCCTGACTTAATTGTAAGAGTTTGCGGATTTTCGGCTAAGTTCACATACTTTCTCCCGGGTGGCAGCAGGAGGTTATTACAAGGAATTTCTACGAGTAACGGCATATTTCGGAACTCATGTACCGGGATATAAAATCGAAGAACGTTGGTATATTGATATGAAAGAATTCAGTGATTGGAGAAACTTAGGATTGCTATTTTATACAGGAAAAAGCAAATTTGGTAAAAAATGTTTGAACGAAAATGCCAGTATTTATGCGGAGTTAAGGAGTATTTTTAAAATGTTTTAATAAATGTGTGAAAATAGCCTTGAAAAAATGAAAAGGAAGTATTATAATATAGTATGGTAAATTTATCAAACATGAGAAGGAGTTTATACAATGAGTGAGTTTATCGAAAATCTAAAAGTAAAAGCAAAAAATGACATTAAAACAATTGTTCTTGCCGAGGGGGAAGAATTAAGAACAATTCAGTGCGCGGCAATCGTAAAAAAAGAAGGCTACGCAAAGAATATACTTCTCGGCAATCCCGAAAAGATTAGGGCCGTTGCTGCAAAAGAGAATCTTGACATAGACGGCGTTGAAATAATAAATCCGGAAAACGGAAACGAAGAATATGCTCAGCTTTTTGCGGAACTGAGAAAGAAGAAGGGCGTAACGATAGAACAGGCGAGAGAAACGGTTAAGGATCCGCTGTATTACGGAAACATGATGGTTAAAACGGGTGCGGCAGACGGTATGGTCGCAGGTGCGGTTAATTCATCGGCAAATGTTATCCGTCCCGCATTGCAGATTTTAAAGACAGCTCCCGGTACGAAGCTTGTAAGTGCGTTCTTTATCATGAACGTGCCCGACTGCAAATTCGGCAATAACGGAACATTTGTGTTTGCGGACTGCGGACTTAATCAGGACCCTAATGCGGAAGAAGTTTCGGAAATTGCTATTTCATCGGCAAAATCATACAGCCAGCTTATCGGTGATGAACCGAGAGTTGCAATGCTTTCATATTCTACATACGGTTCTGCAAAGAGCGATTTGGTAACAAAAATGCAGGAGGCAACAAAACTTGCAAAGGAAAAAGCTCCCGAACTTGCATTGGACGGCGAATTACAGCTTGATGCCGCTATCGTTGACAGTGTTGCTCAGCAAAAAGCTCCTTCATCGCCGGTTGCAGGAAAAGCAAATGTACTTGTATTCCCGGATCTTAATGCAGGAAATATAGGATATAAGCTTGTTCAGCGTCTGGCAAAAGCAGAAGCATACGGCCCTGTACTCCAGGGAATTGCAAAGCCTGTTAACGATTTGTCAAGAGGCTGCTGTGCAGAGGATATAGCAGGCGTTGTTGCAATTACCGCTATTCAGGCGCAGATGAACGGTTGAAAATAAGCTTACGAAAGGAATAATCTGATAATGAAAATATTTGTAGTTAACTGCGGAAGTTCTTCTCTTAAATATCAGCTTTTTGATATGGACAGTGAAAGCGTTCTTGCAAAGGGACTTTGTGAAAGAATAGGTATTGACGGCTCAAAGCTGACCCATAAGCCGGTAGGCAAGGACAAGTATGTTAAAGAAGCTCAGATGCAGACTCATAAAGAAGCTATCGAGCTGGTTTTGGAGGCTCTTACTGATAAAGAACACGGTGTAATAGGCGATGTAAACGAAATCAGCGCTATCGGACATCGTGTACTTCACGGCGGCAACACATATACAGAATCAATTAAGGTTGACGAAGATGTTAAAAAAGTAATCCGTGAATGTTTTGATTTGGGTCCGCTCCACAATCCGGCTAACCTTATCGGTATTGAAGCTTGCGAGGAAGCTATGCCGGGAAAGCCTAACGTTGCTGTGTTTGATACGGCTTTCGGTGTGGCAATGCCCGAAAAAGCATATTTATATGCCATTCCGTATAAATATTATGAGAAGTACAAGGTTCGTCGTTATGGATTTCACGGAACAAGCCATATGTTTGTTTCAAATGAAGCTATTAAGTTCGGAAATCTTGATCCGAAAACGGCGAAAGTAATCGTTTGTCATCTCGGAAACGGTGCAAGCGTATCAGCTTCAATCGGCGGCAAGTGCGTTGACAGTTCAATGGGACTTACTCCGCTTGAAGGACTTATCATGGGTACACGCTCGGGAGATATTGACGGGGCTGTTTTACAGTTTATCTGCAATCACGAGAATATAGACATAAATGAAATGCTTAATATTCTTAATAAAAAATCGGGAGTATTGGGTATGAGCGGTGTTTCTTCGGACTTCCGTGATGTAAGTAAGGCGGCAGCAGAGGGAAATGCAAGAGCAAACGCTGCGCTTGAAGCGTTCAGATACAGAGTTGCGAAATATATCGGCGCATATGCGGCAGCAATGAACGGTGTTGACGCAATTGCCTTTACGGCAGGCGTCGGCGAAAACGACATTGAAGTGCGTAAGCTTGTCTGTGACGAATATCTCGGTTATCTCGGAGTTAAGATTGACGATGAACTGAATAACGTAAAAGGGGAAAAGAGAGTAATTTCCGCAGCCGATTCAAAGGTAAAGGTTATGCTTCTTCCCACAAACGAGGAACTTATGATTGCGCTTGACGCAAAGAGAATAGTTGAAAATGCTTAATTATACAGGGTTGCTGCATGAGCGGCAACCCTGTATTTGTTATATAATTCTTATATCATAGCTTTCCAGAAACGAATTTATAAGCAACAAATGATATATAAGCTGCCATGATGCCGTTTGTCTGTTGTCGACAAGTTCACGGACTTTATCCATATCAAAGAATGCTGAAACAGGCGCATTGTTGTCAGCGATTATTTCGTACAGTTTGTTTACGGCAGCCTCGATATGCGGCAGCTCATAAATGCTGCGCTCTCTGTAAAGATGCGAATATTCTTCCAAACCGAGAGTATCGCGCACAGCGCTTTTAAGCAGCGGATTAATGTCCTCCGGCATAAATACGGAGTGCAGCGGCTCTTTTTTAAGCATAGCAGCATCGGGTCTGAAATTCATGGTTTTTGTTTCTTTTCGGTTCACTATAAGGCAATGCGAGGGCTTTAACAATTTCACACCGCAAAACAGGCTTTCTCCCGGCAAACGCATTGCCGAAAAAAGCGCACATAATCCGTTTTTGTCCATTTTAGGCTTTAGCCCCGGAAATTTAAAAAGCGAGTGAATATCTGTTGAAAAAACCGTAATACCGTTTGTTTCGGTATAAAACAGCGGCGTAATTCCAAGACTGTCGGTGCAGATAAATACACACTGGCGCATTGCGTCCCACACAGCGATGCAGAAATGCCCCGAAAGCTTTTCGGAACAGAATCTGCCGTAATGAATATATGAATACAAAATTATTTCAGTGTCCAAATTGCCGCTAAATTCATATCCGCAGCGCATCAATTCCTTTTTTATATCATCTCCGTTGTAAAGCTTGCCGCAGAACATGACCGTAAATTCATATCCGGCAACCGTGCGCCGTATCGGCGGCAAAACCTCCGGCGAACAGACAAATACCGCGTGTTCTCCGACACATATGCCGTTTTCGCCGTAAGCGCCCATTTCATGCGCAAGACGGTCGGAAAGCGGTGCGTTTTTTATGTAGTTGTCTTTAAAATTTATAAATCCGCAGATACTGCACATAACAATCTTCCTTTCTGCCGAGATAGACGTATAGCTAAATAATGCGTGTATACACATAACTATATTATGAAAACATACAAAATTCGGTGAATACTATTGCAATAAATTTCAAAATGAGTTATAATAAAATGAGTACAAGTATATTGAAAGGGTTGATAACAATGGATTTATCTTTACAGGAAATTGAACTTGCCGCAAAACGGCTGAGCGGCACAATTCACAGAACGAAGATTGAGAAGTCTACTACATTTTCGGCAATGTCGGGGGCTGAGGTTTATTTAAAATATGAAAACCAGCAAAAAACAGGTTCTTTTAAGATACGCGGTGCATCTAATAAGATTGCAGCTTTGGTAGAGCGCGGAGAACTTAAAGCGGCTGTTGCATCGTCTGCCGGAAACCATGCGCAGGGAACAGCCTATGCTTCGCACGTTTACGGTATACCTGCAACAATCGTTATGCCAAAATCAACACCTATTGCAAAAGCTGCCGCAACCGAAGGCTATGGCGCAAAAGTAGTGCTTTACGGAGACTGCTATGATGATGCATACAAAAAAGCGGTTGAAATAGTCGAAAAAGAGGGTGCAACCTTTATTCATCCTTATAACGACCTTGAAGTTATGGCAGGACAGGGAACAATCGGAATTGAAGTTCTTGAAGACTTACCGACGGTTGATATGGTAGTGGTACCGGCAGGCGGCGGCGGTCTGCTTGCGGGAATAGCGGCTTGTATTAAACAGATAAATCCGAGAGTAAAAATAGTCGGAGTTCAGGCAGAGGGCGCTCCGGCAATATATAAATCGTTTAAAAACAAAAAGTATACCACTACCGATTCGGTAAGAACTATTGCAGACGGTATTGCCGTAAAAATGCCGGGCGATAAGACGGTTGAGCTTATAAATAAGTATGCAGATGAAATAGTTACGGTTTCCGACGCGGAAATATCGGCTGCGATTCTGCTGCTTTTGGAGCGCACAAAGCAGGTTGTTGAGCCGGCAGGTGCAACGCCGCTTGCCGCTGTATTGAATAATAAGCTTGACGTAAAGGGCAAGAGAGTGGTGTGCGTTATGTCGGGAGGAAACATTGATGTTTCGTTTATCCAGAGAATAATTGAGCTTGGACTTGTTTCAAGAGAAAGAAAACTGAAATTCAAGGCTACGCTTCTTGATATTCCGGGAAGTCTTGAACATCTGTCAAGAGTGCTTAAAGAAGCAAACGCAAACATAGTAATGGCACAGCATGACAGATTGAGTGCGGAGCTTGACCCGAACGAAGCAATTATACATATTGCTTGTGAAGTCGGCGGTAAGGAGCACGGCGAAAAAGTAATTAAGGCATTGGAGAAAAACGGCTATACGGTGGAAAGAGAATAATGATTTATTGAAAGGAACCCGAATATGATTAAGAAATCTTTGCTTTCTCTTATTTACGAATCGGCATCAATACAACGCTGGAATGATCATATACGTCCGTGGTCAGGCTTTACGGAGTTGGACAAGCAGGCGCATAAAATGTTCTATGCGTATGTGCTTGCACAGTGCGAGGGCAGTGAGGTTGACCGGTTAAAGCTTGTTGAGGGCGGAATTTTTGAGTTTTTTCACAGGGGAGTGCTCACGGATATAAAGCCGCCGATATACCATAAGCTGATTAAAGAAAAGGGCAGACAAATTGATAAATGGGTACTTGAACAGCTGCGTGAAATGACTGACGGCATAGGCGGCGGATTTTTTGACAGAATGGAAAGATACTTCATGGAGGACGATTACAGTGCGCTTGAAAAAAAGATTTTAAAAGCGGCGCACTATTACGCCACGGATTGGGAGTTTCGTGTGATTTATCCGCTGAATCAGCAAACCTACGGCATCGAACAGGTTAAGCTTGAAATGGCGCAGGGATTGGCTGCGTGCGATACTTTCAGAGGGTTTAAGTATTTTGCGGGGAGCGAGTATTTAAAACAGTTTTTGTCACTTTTGGGAAAGCTTAGGTATCAGCAGAGATGGGCAAAGGCGGTCAGAATGCCGGCAACATTTGTAATGGGGCATATGTTGGTTGTGGCGGTTATGTCATATTTTATGACGCTTGAACTGGATAATCCGTGCAGTGAAAGGTGTGTAAATAACTTTTTCGGCGGATTATTCCATGACCTGCCGGAGGTGCTGACGCGTGATATTGTTTCGCCGGTAAAATCCTCTGTTGAGGGTTTGGGCGGATTGATAAACGAGATTGAGGACGAACAGATGCAGGCGGTAATATATCCGCTTCTGCCGCCGTCTTGGCATGAAGAAATCAAGTATTTTACAAAAAATGAGTTTTCTTCAAAGATTGTTAAAAACGGCAGGGTAGAGATTGTTACCTCCGATATGATAAACGAAAATTACAATGATAATCATTTCCATCCGATTGACGGTGAGATAATACGCGCCTGCGACCATTTGTCGGCGTATATCGAAGCGTATTTATCACTGACCTACGGTTTGAAATCGGAGCAGATGCAAAGCGGCTATGAACATCTCACGGGAAAATATGACAATAGGGCGATTGGCGGAATTGATTTCGGTATTCCGTTCGGATATTTTAAGATAGATGAATAAACAAAAAACGATTGAAAATTATGAACAGGCAAAGGATAAAGCGCTTAGACTTCTGACCTTTCGCGCACATTCGGAATATGAGCTTAGAAATAAGCTCAAAACAGCCGGAGCGAAAGATGAGGATATAGAGAGAACGCTTGATTTTTGCCGAAGATATAAATTTGTAAATGATTTGCAGTATGCGCAGTATAAGGCGCGCGATTTGAAAAATCTGAAAAAATTCGGCAGACGCAGAATAGAAACAGAGCTTAAAATGAAAGGAATTTCTGCCGAATTGATTGACGAAGCGCTGTCGGAACTGGATTTTGAGGATAATACTGCGCTTTTGGCGCTTGTAAAGAAGAAGCTTGGCGGCGATTTTGAAAGAAAGAGCGCTGACCGCTGTATAAGATATTTTATGTACCGCGGCTATGAGCTTGGCGAAATTAAAAAATGTATTGAACAGTTAAAGGAAGAATCGGATGAAATGTAAGATAGGAATGGTATCGCTCGGATGCGCAAAAAATCAGAACGATGCCGAAATAATGCTCGGTATTTTGCTGCAAGACGGCTGTGAAATAGTTGCAGACCCGTCACAGGCGGATGTTATAATCGTTAACACGTGCGGATTTATTGAGTCGGCAAAGCGTGAATCAATAGATGCGCTTTTGGAAATGGCAGAGTATAAAGAGGATAAGTGCCGTCTGCTTATTGCATCGGGATGCCTTGCAGAACGTTACAGTGAAGAAATCGCAAAGGAAATTCCGGAGGTTGACGCAATTATCGGTACGGGAGATTATGACAGAATTGCAGAAGCAATTAAAAAAGCATTTGACGGCGAGAAGCCGATTATATGCGGACATAAGGACAGAACGCCGGAGGAACGGCTGCCGAGGGTTTTGTCAACTCCGCCGTATACTGCGTATCTGAAAATTGCCGATGGCTGTGACAACAACTGTACCTATTGTGCTATTCCGAAAATAAGGGGAAAATTCCGAAGCAGAGCGATAGACGATATTGTTTCAGAAGCGGAGGAATTGGCGGAAAACGGCGTAAAAGAACTCATACTTATTGCACAGGATACAACGCGTTACGGAGTTGATTTGTACGGAAAGTATTCGCTGGACAGCTTGCTTGAAGAATTGGTAAAAATAGAAAAAATTCAATGGATAAGAGTGCATTATTATTATACCGAAGCGATTACCGAAGGTCTTATTACGACAATGGCTAAATATGATAAAATATGCAATTATATTGATATGCCGATACAGCATATAAATAATACAATATTGCGGCGCATGGCAAGAAGGACAACGCGTGAGGAAACGATTGAAAAAATCAAAATGATTCGTGAAAAAATGTCTGATTGTACAATACGAACCTCGATAATTGTGGGTTTCCCCGGTGAAACGGAGGAACAGTTTAACGAGCTGTATGAGTTTGTAAAAAATATTCGCTTTGACCGCATGGGAGTTTTTTCGTATTCACAGGAGGAGGGAACTCCGGCGGCAGAGTTTGAAAATCAGATTGATGAAGAAACAAAGCAAAAAAGGCTTGACGCTCTGATGACGCTTCAGCAGGGAATATCGCTCGAAATGAATCGTGCGAAAATCGGCAATGTGATTGAAGTTATAGTCGAAGGTTACGATGCAGACAATTTCCTGTTCTACGGCAGAAGCCGCGGCGACAGTATTGATGTTGACGGAAAAGTATATTTCGGAACGGAAAATGAAGTAGACGAGGGTGATATCATCAAAGTAAAAATAGTTGATGCCGATGAATATGACCTTACCGGTCAGCGTGTGGAGGAATAGAATATGAATACAGCAAATAAGCTTACATTGTTAAGAGTGGTGCTTGTTCCGGTATTTATGGCGTTTATGCTTACGGAGGGAACAGCATGGCAGATAGCGGCGCTGGCGGTGTTTATCATCGCGTCGCTTACGGATATGATTGACGGAAAAATAGCAAGAAAGTATAACCAGATAACGACTTTCGGTAAGTTTGCGGATCCGCTGGCGGATAAAATGCTGATAACAGCGGCGTTTCTTGTTTTTCTGCAAAAGGGTGTAATAAATTCGTGGGCGGTAATGATTGTTATGGCACGTGAATTTATGGTTGCCGGAGTGCGTTTGGCAGCAGTTGCGGAGGGTACGGTTATAGCTGCATCTATATGGGGAAAGCTGAAAACTGTTTCGCAAATGGCTGCGGTAATTATTGCATTAATAGTATTAAATATTCCGTCACTGAACGGTGTGCTTGTGACTAATGTGTGTATATGGATTTCTGTTATTCTGACGGTTTTGTCGGGGGCGGATTACCTTATAAAGAACTGGCATTTAATGAAGCTGAAATAATTCGGAGGGATTACGAATGGAAAAATGGATTGAAGAACTTAAATTTGATGAAAAGGGACTTATTCCGGCAGTGGTACAGAACAGAACCACAAAAGAAGTGCTTATGGTTGCGTATATGAACAAGGATGCAGCAGAGCAAACCGTAAAGACCGGAAAGGCAACCTTTTGGTCACGTTCGCGTAATAAGCTATGGGTCAAGGGCGAAACTTCGGGAAATTTTATGTATGTAAAGGATATACGTGTTGACTGTGACGCTGATTGCTTGCTTGTTGAGGTTGATCCGGCAGGTGCGGCGTGCCATACGGGAAACAGAAGCTGTTTTTATCGAAAAGCAGAAAGCGGAGTGCTGGTTGAAGATACGGGTTGTGACAGCGTGGCTGATGCTGTGGCGGTTGAACAGGCAACGGTTATAGACAGAAAAAATAATCCCGAGGACGGAAGTTACACTAACTATCTGTTTGATAAAGGTGAGGACAAAATACTGAAAAAAGTCGGCGAGGAAGCAGCCGAAGTGGTAATCGCGGGAAAAAATCGTTCCAAAGAGGAGATTGCATATGAAACTGCTGATTTAATGTATCATCTTACCGTTATGCTTGTTGATAACGGCATGACATGGGAAGATATATATGCAGAAATAAAACGGCGTAAAAATTAAGGATGGTTAAAATCGCCCAGCTCACCATTTTTCAAAGCTTGACGTACACTGAGTACGCCTACGCTTTTCAAAACGGCAATCTGAACGATTTTACCACATCCTTAGCGAAAGGGAGAAACATAAACATATGGTTAAAATCACCCGGCACACCATTTTTCAAAGCTTGACGTACACTGAGTACGCCTACGCTTTTCAAAACGGCAATCTGAACGATTTTACCACATCCTTAGCGAAAGGGAGAAACATAAACATATGGTTAAAATCGCCCGGCACACCATTTTTCGAAGCCTAACGTACACTGAGTACGCCTACGCTTTTCAAAACGGCAATCTGAACGATTTTACCACATCCTTAGCGTGAAGAAGTAACTTCATCGAATAAACAAGTAACAGTCGTTTGAAATCTGACTTCTAAGAGTTTTACAATCGGCTAATATTTGCATAAAAAGGAGATATTAAATAATGAGATATGAGATTGACTTTTTAGAAAATGAACACTGGTGGGGCGGTTCGACGCTTTACGGAACAGAAATGCCAATCGGAATTAACAGCACATATTCTCACGATTTCAGAAACGAAGCGCATAATCAGACAATGCCGTTGTTCTTGTCTGATAAAGGCAGATACATATGGAGCGAAGACCCGTTTCTTGCAGAGGTTAAAAACGGCAAATTTATTTGCGAGGGCACGGAAATAGAAGTAAATGAATCGGGAAATAGTTTGAAAGAGGCATATATTGCAGCGATGAAAGCGCATTTTCCGTTCCAAAGCAAAGAGCTTCCGAAAGAATTTTTCAAGACGGCGCAGTATAACACTTGGATAGAATTTCTTTACAATCCGACGCAGGAGGGTGTTTTGAAATATGCGGAGGACATAATATCAAATGGATTTAAGCCGGGAATACTTATAATTGACGAGGGCTGGCACGGACGATACGGAACATGGAGTTTTGATCCGCTTAAATTTCCCGACCCGAAAGCAATGACCGACAAATTACACGATATGGGATTTAAAGTAATGCTTTGGGTGGTACCTTACGTAACGGCGGACGGTGAAGCTTTTGCAAGAAATATTCCGGCAAGAAAGGATTTATTTATCCGAAACAAAGACGGCGATGTGTCAATAATGAGCTGGTGGAACGGATACAGTGCGGTTTTAAATTTATACAATCCGGTTGATGCTGAATTTCTTGATTCACAGCTAAGAGAATTAACGGATAAATACGGTGTGGACGGCTTTAAGTTTGACGGCGGTTCGTATGACTTATATTCGGAAAAGAGCTTTATAAACGGCGCACCGGATTGCGGATACAGTGCGGCAGAACTTAACAGAGCATGGAATGAATTCGGCGAAAGATATACTTTCCATGAATATAAGGACACATTCAAGGGCGGCGGAAAAGCCGTTATTCAAAGACAATCGGATAAATTTTCATCATGGGACGGAAACGGTATAAATGCACTTGTTCCCAATGCGTTGTTGCAGGGATTGATAGGACATCCGTTTATATGCCCAGATATGGTATACGGCGGTGAGTGGCGCTGCTTTGAAAACGGTGCGGTTATAGATGAGGAACTTTTTGCAAGGTCGGCACAGTGTTCGGCATTATTCCCGATGATGCAGTTTTCGCTTTCACCGTGGCGAGTATTGTCTGATGAATTTTTGAAATACGTAAAATCAGCGGCTATGCTGCACAACAGTCTGTCTGAGGAAATCTTAAAGCTTGTGTCGGAAAGTGAAAAGAGCGGAGAGCCGATAGTCCGCGCTCTTGAATATGAATATCCCCACAGCGGCTTTGAATGTGTAACCGATGAGTTTTTGCTCGGCAGTGATATTCTTGTTGCACCGGTGGTTGAAAAAGGAGTAAAGGAACGTACGGTTTTATTTCCGAAAGGCAAGTGGCAGGCGGAGGACGGAGCAATATATGACGGCGGTGAACATAAAATTCCGGCAGATATAGGAATATTGCCGTGGTTTAAGAAAGTTTTGTAATGAGGTAAAAAAATGAAAAAATTATATAAATCACAATACGACAGAAAACTTTGCGGAGTTTGCGGAGGAATTGCAGAATATTTTAATATTGATTCAACCATTGTGCGTCTTATATGGGTGCTTTTGGTTGCCTGTGTCGGAACGGGGTTGCTCGCATATATTATCGCGGCGCTTGTAATGCCGGATTATCCTCGGTATTAAAATCCAAACGGCATAAGGAATATAAAAAAAGTAATCCACTCTGAAAGTATAAGTAAAAACAACAAAATACGTACATTTTTGCATCGCAAAAATGTACGTATTTTTGTTTTGAGCTTACACCCATTTTTTATCTATAATTTCATCTATTGCAAATTTGACTACGGGAGTGTTGTTATCACCGGAAATAATATCGGCGGCTCTTTTGACTGCTGTTTCGGCATTTGCTACGGCTATACCTGTTCCGGCGGCATACAGCATAGAAATATCATTCATATTATCACCAACGGCAATAATATGCTTATGTTCGATTCCAAACTGGCTTGCAAGCATTTTCAGAGCCATGCCCTTTGAAACTCCGTTTGCAACTATATCAAGATATTTTGCACCGCTTCTGACAGAATAGTTTTTATCATACACAGCACGATATATCGGCTCTATACGGTCAAGAAGTTCTTTTTCGCCTATAATAAGCACCTTGATCCAATTTTCCGCCCATGCACTTTCGGGCATATCATATGTAACGTGCATATTTCGTTTCTCATAACGCTTTGTTTCCGACGAAGTACGGTAAATATAGACTATGTTCTTATCTGTAAATACTTCAATTCCGGGTTCGGAAATCTCTCCGTGAAACCGTCTTATTATTTCTTTTCTTTCCTCCTCGATGCATTTTGCATAAAGCGATTTATCGAGTGAAAAGTCATAAAGCTCTGCACCGTTATTGAGTATTGCGGGAGCATTTACATTTATAATATCCATATACGGTCTGACAGCATCAGAGGTTCGTCCGGTCGCAATGGTAAAAAATCCGCCGTTTTCCGTAAAATATTTAATGGCATTTATATTTTCTTCCGAAATCTTTTTATCGGGATTCAGCAGTGTGCCGTCCATATCGGAAACAATAAGCCATCCGTCATACTTTCCCAACTTATTCTTCCTCCATCGCTCCGGCACGCATCATATCTATCATATCCCAAACCGTAAATTTGCCCTCATCACCGGAGGTGGAGAACGGAACGAGAATATCGTCTTCGGTAAGAGAAAGCGTATCGTAAATAAGTTCGAGATTAGGCTCAATTTCGCGCTTTTTCAATTTATCGGTTTTTGTGGCAACAACAATAAGCCTGTCATGGTAATGTCTTATCCAATCAGCCATTGTAATATCGTCCGCCGTGGGTTTATGACGACTGTCGACAAGAAGGATAGTCTGTACAAGCGGTTCACGATTAGCAAGGTAATCCTCCATCATTTTGCCCCACTTCGCTTTTTCCTCCTTAGAACGCTGTGCATAGCCGTAACCGGGCAAATCCACAAGATAAATTTTATCGTCAATATCATAAAAATTAATCGTTGCGGTTTTTCCGGGAGTGCCGCTCACTCTTGCAAGTGATTTTCTGTTTAAAAGCTTATTAATCATCGATGATTTGCCGACGTTTGAGCGGCCGGCAAAGGCAAATTCCATACGGCCGTCGGTGGGGTACTGCTTCGGACTTACTGCCGAAACCTTAATAGATGCGTTGTGCAAATTAAGTTCAAAATTCATAAAACACCATACTCTTTCGTAAAATTATCTAAGCGCATTTTTTAAAACTGCATCCATATCCGAAACGGGAATAAACTTCATATCGGAGCGTATTTCTTCGGGAACATCGTCCGTATCCGCTTTATTATCTATGGGAATTATCACGGTTTTTATTCCTGCACGGTATGCCGCAAGCGATTTTTCTTTCAAACCGCCTATAGGAAGCACACGTCCGCGGAGTGTAATTTCTCCTGTCATTGCAACATCATTGCGAACAGCCTTGCCGGAAAGAGCCGATACAACGGCTGTTGCCATAGTGATTCCGGCGCTGGGACCGTCCTTTGGAACTGCGCCCTCCGGAACATGAATATGTATATCCTTGTTTTCGTAAAAATCTTTATCAATTTTTAGTTTGTCCGCGCGTGAACGTATGTAGCTTATTGCCGCCATGGCGCTTTCCTTCATCACATCACCGAGCTTTCCGGTAAGCTCTACCTTGCCTTTACCGTCCATGACATTCACTTCAACGGAAAGGGTCTCGCCGCCGACGCTTGTCCATGCAAGTCCGCGGGCAACGCCCACCTCGTCTTTTTTGTTCATCATATCAAAATGATAACGTTCTTTACCGAGGTATTGATTGAGATTCCTTGCGGTTATTTTTATTGTGCGTTTGCCGCTCTCGAGCAGCTGCATAGCGGATTTGCGGCATAATGTACCGATTTGCTGTTCGAGTTTTCTGACGCCTGCTTCGCGAGTGTAATGCTCTATAATCTCTCTGATTGCTTCGTCTGTTATATTGAACTGCTTTTCGGTAAGCCCGTTTTTAACAAGCTCTTTCTTTACAAGATACTTTTTTGCTATATTGAATTTTTCATCGTCCGTATATCCGTTAAGCTCGATAATTTCCATTCTGTCCAGTAACGGACGGGAAATGGTGTCAAGTGTATTTGCAGTTGTGATAAACAGAACCTTTGACAAATCAAACTCAACTTCAAGGTAATGGTCACGGAATGAACTGTTTTGCTCTGTGTCAAGCACTTCAAGCAGCGCTGCGGAGGGATCTCCTTTATAGTCCGTTCCCATTTTATCAATTTCATCGAGAAGAATAAGAGGATTATTCACCTTAACCTCTTTCATCGCTGCCATTATACGTCCCTCCATGGCGCCGATGTAGGTTTTTCTGTGTCCTCGTATATCCGCTTCATCATGTATTCCGCCGAGCGAAATACGCACATATTTTCTGCCCAAAGCCCTTGCAACTGATTTTGCAACCGAAGTTTTTCCAACCCCCGGAGGACCTGAAAGACAAAGTATTGTGCCGTTTTTGCCGTTTGTAAGACTTCTTACTGCAAGATATTCAAGCACGCGTTCCTTTACTTTATTAAGTCCGTAATGATCCTCATCGAGAATTTTACGCGCGTCATTTATATCAAACATTTCACGCGTGTGCTTATTCCACGGCATTGCAAGCACCGTGTCAAGATATGAACGCAGCACCGAGCTTTCGGCAGAGGAGGACTGCATTTTTGAAAAACGGTCAACCTCTTTTAAAAGCTTTTCGGTATTAGCCTTTCCCATTTTTGCCTTCTTTATTTTTGCCGTGTATTCCTTAACCTCGGCATTAATGCCATCTTTATCTCCTAATTCATCGCTTATAACTTTAAGCTGTTCACGAAGATAATATTCACGCTGATTTTTGTCTATGTTTTCTTTGACTTTGCGCGCAATTTTCTGTTCGACACGCAAAATTTCAATAAGACCGCTCAAATCCGCCATGAGCATTTCGGCACGTCTGAAAACATCAAATTCTTCAAGCAGCTTCTGCTTTTGTTCAATCTTTAAATCAGAGCCGCCTGCGATTGTATCGCATAGCTTGCCTATATCGTCCACTGCCATAACAGACACGAAGTCATCGGCATTCATACGCGGATTTTGTGCGAAATATTCTTCATATGATTTTTTTAAACGGCGCAGATACGCTTCTTTTAATACTGCATTACCGTCCGAAAATTCATCAAATTCTTCAATTACAGCCTTAAAATAAGGCTTTGATGCCGTAAACTCGCGTATTACGCCTCTTTTAATTCCTGTTACTACCACACGTGTAACATTGCCCGGCAGATGCATAATCTGCTTAATTTGCGCGATAGTACCTATATTATATAAATCCTCAAGCTTGGGATTTTCTTTTTCAATGTCCTTCTGTGCAGTGAGAAAAACAAGCGAGTTTTCCTCTGTTGCTGCCGACAGCCCTTTAACGGATATTTCGCGTCCTGCATCAAAATTAAGATTCATGTGCGGAAAAATTATCATTCCGCGCATAGGAACTATCGGTATGTAATGAAGTGCATTTTCCAACTTACGCCGCCCCCTCATTATAATATAACATTCTTATTATATTATAAATTTAGAAATATTGCAACTGTTTTTTTCATTTATCGGCAAAACAGCGCCGAAAATTTATTGCGAAAAAGCTTGTGATATATCAAACTCCGTCATAAAACGTCTGAAATGCTTGGGTAAATGCGTCATTTGACATTTTTTATTAATACGTTCCTTTATAGCGATTGTATCGTAAAATTCTTTCCAAAGCTTTCTGTAATCCTTTTCACTGCCGCTTAACGTTAGTGCAGGCATCGTATCGGCAGGGTAGATATTACATTCCTTGCCGTTGTATACAAGGCACATACCGCGCGATGTATCATGAATCATAAAAGCCATATTGCCGTAACGGCGGACAAAGTGGTATGCGATAATAGGTAATATATTATTTTTCGGCTCGATGCGGCTGTAATAAACCCCGTTTGAAAGCTCGGAAAAACGTACAAATCCCGTGTACAGATGAGCCTCGCTGCCGACTTTCTGCGATGCGGTCATAACTGCGTTTACACAGTCCTCTGTAAGACGCTTTGTGACAGAATAACCGAATTTAAGGCAGGCGCGTATATAGTTAAATATTATAATCCCTTTATCGGGAAAATTCGCAAAAAAGCTGCGGTACATCTCATATGCAGCACGCTGACCCGCAACTGCGGTAATTTTTTTTAAGACCCTGTCTGACTTTTCAAAATCAGTGGGAATATGCAGATAATCATAAAAAAGAGTCTGCTGTCCGTTTTCACTAACCTCGATTGCTGACGGAATTTCATGGTTGGCATAACTGTCAAATACAGCGCTGAGAAGCCCCTCAAAGCTTCCATCATACAAATAAATCACATTTCTCCCGTAAGACATTTTATTCTATCCTCCGTTGACGGCTCATCAAAAAGACTTACCTGTGAATATCCCTCCGCCGCAAGCATTGCCGAGGCGGTGTATTCGCTTTTGAGCATCATATTATTAAAGGTTTTTCCGCTTGCCGTTATGAAATACGCCGCTTTTTTCATAGAAACACGCATTTTCTTCAAGTCCGCAAATGTAAGATGTGTGTATCTGCGTGCTTTTACAATTTTCAGTGCGCTTCTGACACCTATACCCGGCACTCGCAGAATCATCTGATACGGTGCGGAGTTAATTTCGACAGGGAATAGGTCGGGATGTCTGAGAGCCCATTCGCATTTCGGATCAACCAGCGTGCTGAAATTCGGATTGCTGTCGCTTAAAAGCTCCTCGGCACGAAACCCGTAAAAACGCAGCAGCCAGTCAGCCTGATACAATCTGTGCTCACGTAACAGCGGCGGTGCGGTAGTCGGCAGCATCGGATTTTTGCCGAGAGGTACATATGCAGAAAAAAACACACGCTTTAAAGCAAATTTATCATACAAATTCTGCGATAATGTAAGAATTGTCTTGTCGCTTTCGGGTGAAGCACCGATAATCATTTGTGTGCTCTGACCTGCCGGTGCAAAAGACGGCGCATTTTTATACAGCGCGATTTCCTGCTTGGACTGAACTATGGAGGATTTTATCTGTTTCATCGGCATAAGAATATTTTCTTTGGTTTTCTGCGGCGCAAAGGCTTTAAGCGAATCTGAAGACGGCAGTTCAATATTAACGCTTACCCTGTCAGCGAGAAAGCCTATTTTTTCGATAAGCTCTTTTGCTGCTCCGGGAATTGCCTTTGCATGAATATATCCGTTAAACCGATAGGTGTAGCGAAGTATTGACAAAGCCTCAATCATAAGTTCGGCGGTATGGTCGGGACTTTTTACAACGGCGCTCGAAAGAAAAAGTCCTTCGATATAATTTCTTTTGTAAAATTCAATCGTTAAATCGGCGATTTCCTGCGGCGTAAACGCAGCGCGTTCCAAATCGTTTGAGACTCGGTTTATACAATACTGGCAGTCGTAAATGCAAAAGTTTGTCATAAGAATTTTCAAAAGCGAAATACATCGTCCGTCAGCGGAAAAAGTATGGCATATTCCGGCTTTTGCACCGGAGCCTATTCCTCCGCGTGTGTTTTTTCGTGCAGAACCCGAAGAACTGCATGACGCATCGTATTTTGCCGCATCGGATAAAATGCGCAGCTTCTCCGATAAATCCATAAAATCACCCCTTTATATCAGTATACCACACGAACAAACATTTGTCAAATAAAATTTCGTGTATAATTATGAATATGTGACAAAAAATATTTAAAACGGAAAGAAATGAGGGAATAAAAATGTTATCGGGGATTATATCGATTTCACAGCTGTTTTTTACTTTTGTAATAGGAATATATTTTTTTGTAAAGTTAAAGAGCGAGTACGGCGCGTCGAATGACGAAGAATACAAAAAGAAAGCAGAGCGTCTGAATGCAATGCGTCACGTTTCGCTGAGCGAGCCTTTGAGTGAGCAGGCACGGCCCGATAAAATAGAGGATATAATCGGACAGGAGGACGGAATAAAGGCGTTAAAAGCCGCATTGTGCGGAAAAAATCCTCAGCACGTGATTATATACGGACCGCCGGGAGTGGGAAAAACGGCAGCGGCAAGAGTAGCTTTAAATGAAGCAAAAAAGAGCGCCGGAACGCCGTTTAGGTATAATGCGTGCTTTATCGAGGCTGACGCGACAATAATGCGCTATGATGAAAGGAGTGTTGCAGACCCGCTTATCGGGTCGGTACATGACCCGATATATCAGGGCGCCGGCGCATACGGCAATTCGGGAGTGCCGGAACCGAAAGAAGGTGCGGTGTCGAAGGCGCACGGCGGAATACTGTTTATTGATGAGATAGGAGAAATGCAGCCGATGCAGATAAATCGTCTGCTGAAAGTTCTTGAGGACAGGAAGGTTATGTTTGAAAGTGCGTACTATTCCAGCACAAACAAAAATATTCCTACCTATATTCATGATATTTTTCAAAACGGGATTCCGGCAGATTTTCGCATGATAGGCGCAACAACGAGAAAGCCCGAGGAAATTCCGGAAGCTATACGTTCGCGGTGCGTAGAGGTGTTTTTCAATGCTCTGACGCGTGCCGATATAGAAAAAATTCTGAAAAATGCTGCTGAAAAGCTTAAAATAGGTATTGATGAAAATGTTATACGTTTTATTTCTCTTTATTCCGCATCGGGACGCGATGCGATAAAGCTTTTGCAGACGGCGGCAAATGCGGTGAACATGGAAAACAGGGGAGTAATAACTTTAAGTGACGCAGAATGGGCAGTTAAAGCAGGAAGATATAAACAGGTTCACGGAATATGCGTCGGCAAGGACGAACACATTATAGATATTTCCGTATTAAAACCTAACGGCAGCTGACCGGAAAAGTCAAGAAATGTGCAGTCAAAATTTCTAAAAATTTCTTTAAGAAATTACCACAACTATGGAGATAAAAATGGCTTACCTATGAAGGTCAAGCCGTTTTTTTTTTGCTGTCTGAAAACCATGTATTTATTCCTTGAATTTGACTGATTTTACAGCTAAGCGGATAAAACATATATGGAACAGATAAGAAATTAGCAGGTAACTTGAATGATGGTAAAAAACGGAGGGAAATGAAGATGAAAGCTGATAAGCGGAAAAATGAATTTATTCACATATGGTGACAAGGCAAAACTAATATATGAGGAAAAAAAGAAATATGGTTTGATAAAACAAGCAGGAGCAAAGCGCAATGCGCTTTGCTCCGCTGTGTATTACTCCGCCTGGAATTGCTGAATAAATCTCACAATCATGGAAAAAAATTTAAGAATATTTAAATTCTATCTTAAAGTCATTGTCCGATTTAAAGTCTATAAAATACAGCACATTTTTTTTCGCATTGTGAGACAGAAGTTCTTCGCTATGTATTTCGGGAGTGCAAGCACAATCCAGTGTTAAATTGCCGATTACAGCTTTTCCGTTTTTTATTTCCGGCTTTATAACCGATACAAAGCGTTCGGTTATATCGTGTTTTTTGTCATCGGTAAAACTGAATTTATCCTCTAAAATTACGCTGTTATCGGTTATTTCAAAACGGCGTATAAGCTCTGAAAGGTTATCAGCCGCGTATGCCTTTGCAATATTCAGCTCAAAAATTCCGTCTCCGGCTTTTAAAAGCTCCGAACGAAATTCTATACCCTCATGCTGATAAATTCCGTCTATCATAGGTACGCTGTGACCTCTTGATGAGGTGCAAAGATACTCATATCTCTTTTCCGAAAAATAATCGCGTGTGTATTCGCCTGCGCCGTAATCCGCCAAAAGCTGTCCGCTGTCGTCGGCTATTATAAAGCTGCCTATATCATTGTGATTATGACTTTCGCCGTTGTTGCCGCCTTTTGCGGAAAATGCAAATTTTTCGTGCCGGTTTACATACCAGGAGCAGTCTTTGAAATAGCTTTCGGGGAAAGATTCTTCTTTTATGCCGAGATACTTTTCATCTATCCATAAAAGAGACCTTACCGCTATCAAAAATCTGTAACAGTTATCCACTCCGTCGGGAATTTCAGTGCTTAATATGCGTATATCGCTGCCGAATTTATTTCTGTAATAGTGAGCAAGAGCGGCATTGAAGTGTTCGGTTCTTCCGCAGTCACTGTAACTTGCTATAATGTTTTTTCTTAAAAATAAATTCTGCTGACACATAGCAATATTTTTGATTTTTTCGGTATTCATAATATCAACACCGTATTTTTGTTTATATAAATCCGCAAATCCGGTAAAGTACCAAAAACCGTAGTTCCAGTAGCCCAATCCCTCGGGAGAAATGCCGTCGTCCCCAAAACCGGAAAGGTAAGTCTCCATGGTTTTTAAAAACCGCTTTTCAACATTTTTAAATCTTTCGGGGAACATATACATAAATGTTATTCCTACGCTTCCGGCACAGACTGATGCCCAGTTGCTGTCTGTATCTTCCCACAAGAATGTCTTTTCCTCAAACGGAAGAATGGTTCGGCGCATAAGCTCATGCCGCACCGTTTCTCTTATGCTGTCGGGGAGTTTGTCTTCTAAAATATAACATATTTCGGAAAGCGCATGGGCCGTTTCTGCCGCAAAAAGGTCTATTTCACGCTCGGGTTCGGGTGAGTTTTGATCCATATGTGCAGGCAAAGCCCATGTGGGTTCGGAGCAGATTTCTTTCATTATGTTAACAAGAAAGTCTATTCCTTCGCCGTATATAAAGCTTATAAGAGCAGCATCGAGAAGTACATTCCGACGCTTAAAATACAGTGTTTCGTATTCCTTTCGCGAGCCGGTTTCGTAAAAACAGTCAAATGCTTCTTTTGTCAGCTCGGGCAGCGGCTCACTAACAAAAGAGTCGTATTCTTCACGAAGTTTTGAAAGTCTGCCGTTAAAACAATCCATGTTTTTTATTTTTTCAAAATTCATA
Source organism: uncultured Clostridia bacterium (assembly GCA_934476675.1). Taxonomy (GTDB): domain Bacteria; phylum Bacillota; class Clostridia; order UBA1381; family UBA1381; genus UBA4716. The sequence continues at coordinate 20,847 of CAKSOE010000019.1, forward strand.
TAAAATCCCCATTCCGCCGCTTGATAGTCAGTATGAATAGGCTTGAAAATACCTACACGCGGCTATATATTAATTATATCATAGCGATATTTGTTTGTCAATGAAATTGCCGCATCTGTAAAAATGTCCGTGTAGGAAACTCAAATTTTAAAACACCTTGACAAATTTAGAATTTTTGTGTATACTTATTAATATTATCAAAAACCTTGTCGGTGCATATATTAATATTAGTCAGATTAATTCAATCGGGCTGTATTTACAGCAGCAGGTTTTCCTGCGGGACGTCAATCGCCCCGCAGGTTATTTTTGTAGAGGGAGGATTTTTTATGGATAATGTAAAAAAAGCAAACAGAGTATCCGTTGTGTCGATAATAATAAATATAGTTCTTTCACTTTTCAAGCTGATTGTTGGAATTTTTGCACATTCGGGTGCGCTTATTTCCGATTCGATTCACAGTGCATCTGATGTTCTGAGCACATTTGCAGTGATCGCAGGCGTGAACATTGCGGCAAAGGATTCTGATAAGGCACATCAATACGGACATGAAAGAATGGAAAATATTTTTTCGATTATTCTTGCAATACTTCTTTTTGCAACGGGCATAGGCATAGGATTTACAGCAGTAAAAGTTATTGTGGTTAAAAATTTTGAGGAGATAGAAATTCCGGGAGTGATTGCGCTGGTTGCCGCATTTGTTTCGATTGCGGTTAAGGAGTGGATGTATCATTATACCATGCACACGGCAAAAAAAATCAAATCAACCGCTTTAAAGGCTGATGCATGGCACCATCGTTCGGATGCTCTGTCGTCTGTCGGTTCGTTTGCGGGTATTCTCGGCGCACGTATGGGGCTGCCGATATGCGACCCTATTGCCAGTCTTATAATATGCGCATTTATCGCCAAAGCGGCATGGGATATATTTTATGAAGCTGTAAATGGACTGGTGGATCATTCCGCCGATGATGAAACCTGCACTGAACTTCGCAGGCTTATCTCAGAACAGAACGGTGTGTTATGTATTGATGACCTTAAAACGAGAATGTTCGGCTCAAAGCTTTATGTAGACGTGGAAATAGGCGCTGACGGAAATCAGACACTACGGCAGGCGCATGAAATTGCACAGCGTGTTCATGATATTATTGAAAAACGGTTTGAAAACGTGAAACATTGTATGGTTCATGTTAATCCGAAATAACAAATTTGCAATAACGTGTAACATCATTGTCTTTACAAATTCATAAAAATGTGATATAATTATTATATTATAAATTGGAAAGTGAAGGTTAATAACGATGGAGGAACAGTCAAAGAAGGTTCCGGCAGTTGTTGTCAAGCGTCTGCCGAGATATTACAGATACCTCGGTGAATTGCTAGAACAAAATATAATGCGTATATCTTCCGGAGCGCTTAGTAAAAAAATGAATGTTACAGCATCGCAGATACGTCAGGATTTCAATTATTTCGGTGGCTTCGGACAGCAGGGTTACGGATATAATGTAGAGTGTTTGTATAATACGATAGGTGATATACTGGGACTGAATGACGGCGATAAGACAATTATTATCGGCGCCGGAAATCTTGGAAGAGCCTTGGCAAACCACAATCATTTTGAAAAACGCGGATTTAAGCTTATAGGCATTTTTGATATTGATGACAAAATTATAGGAACTAAGATAAACGGAATAAAGGTGATGCCGGACAGTGAGCTTAAAGAATTTCTGGCGAATAACAGAGTTGATATTGCAATTCTTACACTTCCGAGGGGTGAAGTACAGCAGATTGCGGAGCTGCTGGCGGAATGTGGTGTAAGAGGTTTGCTTAATTTTTCATACACAGAGCTTGATTTGCCGAATAATGTTGCGGTTGAGAGCGTGCATCTGTCGGATTATATTATGACGCTGTCATATAAAATAAAACAGGAATCAAAGTGAAATTATGGAAATAACAGCATTTGTCGGCCCGAGCGGCACAGGAAAAAGCTATCGCAGTATTGCGGTAGCGCGAAAATACGGCGCTTATGCGATTATAGACGACGGACTCTTAATATCGCAGGGAAAAGTGCTTGCAGGTACTTCTGCGAAAAAAGAAGCGACTAAGATAACGTCGGTAAAACACGCTCTTTTTATGCGCAAGGATCAAGCGAAAGAAATTCGGGAGGCTGTCAAAGCGCATAATATACAATCGATCATGATTTTGGGAACCTCACCCGAAATGGTGCAGAAAATCGCAGCAAATATAGGACTTCCGCAAATAAATCGGTATATAAATATTGAGGACGAAGCAACCGAGGAGGAAATGGAGCAGGCACGTTATATGCGGATGCACGAGGGGAAGCACGTCATACCGGCGCCGACCATGGAAATTAAAAAGGATTTTTCGGGGTATTTTCTTCATCCGTTAAGACGTTTTCAGAAAAATCTTGACTCTCCGAACAGTGAAATAGAAGCCGATAAATCAATTGTGCGCCCGACGTACAGCTATATGGGAGCGTATACAATATCAAACAGTGCGCTTATATCGATTGCTCTATTTGAGGCAAGACGCATATCGGGAGTAGTTAACGTACATAATATAAATTCCAGGACAGATAGCTGCGGAGTGAGTTTTAATATGACGGTTACGCTGAGATACGGTGTGAAAATATATGATGTGTGTGAAAGAATTCAGACTGCTGTCAAAGAGAGTATTGAAGAATATACTTCATTAAATATGTGCCGTGTGAATATTTTGGTGAAAGCGGTAGTATAAAATACGTTTTTGTCGTGTGAAGGAATGGAGATTTTTATGAGGATTATGGGTATAGATTACGGTGATGCGCGCGTCGGCGTGGCGGTGAGCGATGCTTTGGGAATTACCGCGCAGGGAGTAGGAACCGTAAGAAATAAATCGTCAAAACAGCTGCTTGATGAACTGGCAGCGTTGATAGACGAATATAAGCCGGAAAAAATAGTTGTCGGACTGCCTAAGAATATGGACGGCACACAGGGATTCCGCAGTGAAGAAACATATAAGTTTGCGGGTAAGCTACGTGAAATTTATGATGGTGAAATAGTATACTGGGACGAACGGCTTACAACCGTGGGCGCAAGCCGCATACTTAACGACACAAACACACGCGGCAAGAAAAGAAAAGGCGTGATAGATACAGTTGCGGCAAGTCTGATTTTGGAAGGGTATTTAAATTCCATAAAATAGAATTAAGACCTCCAAAATGATATTTTTATTATATATCATCTTGGAGGCTTCGTAAAGACTTTACACAAAATTTGGGGTTGACTCATATTTTTATAAATACATCATTTTGGAGGTCTTGTAAAGAGTTTACACAAAATTCGGGGTTGACTCAAATTCGGGTTGACTCTTAACTTTCAAATCGTCAAATACTTTATTTCTATCATGTGTTGTTCAACAGAAGTCTTTTTGTTACTTTGAATGTTTAAGCTCCTTTGCACGCTTTATAAGGTATTCGCGTGTGTTGAGTCGAGGGTCTATTATAACCTCGTTTACCAATGCTTTTAATGTGTCTCCGATACATCTGCCGGGACGGTAGCCGAGTTTTTGCAAATCACGTCCGTTTATCATCAGTTGTGAAACAAGATATGGCTGACGTTCGGCAAGCACGATTTTATACATTTCCATTGCGGAGGAAATACGGTTGTACTTTTCTTCAAAATATTCGGGATTTTTTGCTTTGTTATCGGCAATTTGGAGCAGCATAAGCGGTTCGAACAGTTTTTCGCCTGTTCGTGCCATCATACGCTTTACTGCCGGAAAAGAAGGCTCTATACGCACATCGTGGTTTTCTATAAGCACGGAAATTGAACGTATGCTGTCCTTGTCCATGTGCAAACGGTATAAAATATCGTTTGCAATTATACAGCTTTCGCGATGATGTCCGTAAAAATGAATTGTTCCGTTTGAATCCACACTGGAACAAAAAGGCTTGCCTACATCATGAAGCAAAGCCGCCCAGCGCAGTATAAGATTACAAGGCGTATTCTTCACAGTCGCCATAATATGCTCGCCCACATCATGAATATGATATTTGTTTTTCTGCATTTCTCCGAAGCATCGGTCAAGCTGCGGAATAATATATTGTAAAAGCCCAAGCTGATGAAGTATTCGAATTGCGTCGGGATTATCGGAAAGAAGTATTTTGTTAATCTCCTCCAAAATGCGTTCGGAGCTGACACGGCGTATCAGCACAGAACATTTCCTTATCGCCTTTTCGACATTGGGGGCAATTTCAAACGAAAGAACTGCAGAAAAACGCACAGCGCGTAACATTCTTAATGCGTCCTCTTTAAAACGTTCTTCCGGCGCTCCGACACAGCGAATAATACGATTTTTTATATCTGCACACCCGCCGAAAAAATCCACCATTTCACCGTCATAACCGTACATCATTGCGTTGATTGTAAAATCACGTCTTGCACAGTCGGCATAAACACTGTTTATAAAGCTGACATTTGACGGGTGTCTGCCGTCGGTATAAGCGCCGTCACGGCGAAATGTGGTTATTTCGTAGCCTACTTTGTTAATAATAACGGTAACTGTTCCGTGAAGAATACCGGTATCGATTGTGTGTGAAAATATTCTCTTAACATCATTTGGGTGCGCGGAGGTGGCAATGTCGTAATCATGCGGCGTCTGTCCCATGATCATATCCCGTACGGCGCCGCCGGCAACAAAAGCTTCATATCCGGCAACCCGTAATGTTCTTAATATGTATACAACATCATCGGGAAGTATTGAAGACATTCGATTCACCTCACTGTAAATTTATCTGATTGCCATATGTCTCGGCAATCCGTCAACCATGAACGGATTAAGCTCACCCATGATAAGCGGACGGGCATAGTCGAAAAATTCGTCGGAAATATACGTACCGTTGTTAATAATCCAGCTTTCGGGGATTGTTTTTTCGACATTTGCAATATCGCTTATACTATGAGTTTCTGTAATCATTTTATAAGGATTGTTTGAAACACGGTTAAATACCACCATTTTTCCCGTTTCGCCCTTTAATGCAGCCGTAACTGCGGCAGAACCTGCCTCGTGTGCTTCGGAAATATCGCATCGCGATACAATGTGTGACGCGCACCGCTGCAAGGTTGAAAATACTATACCTCTCGATTTCATTCCGGTGTCCGTTGCGATTTTATCCGATAAAAACAATGCGGTTTCGCCAAGCATTTTATGTCCGAACACATCAAGTTTCATATCGGTATTTTGTGTTTCGCGTATATATACACCGTTTTCGTTTTTTATTCCCTCCGACAGCGCAATTATCGCTGAGGATTTACGCTTTTTAACTTCAAGAATATCATTCAGAAATTTTTCATATGAGAACGGTGTTTCCGGCAGGTATACCAAATCCGGCCCGTCGCAGTCATCTGTACGGGCAAGTGCTGCCGAGGCTGTAAGCCAACCGGCATTTCTTCCCATTATTTCAACTATTGTAATGGAATCGGTAGTGTAAGTGTTTGTATCGAGAATAATTTCTTTCATTGCCGAGGCAACGTATTTTGCAGCGCTTCCGTAACCGGGAGTATGGTCGGTGTGAGCAAGGTCATTATCTATGGTTTTTGGTACACCCATAAATGTAATATCGCTGTTTATCAGCTTTGCATATTCACTCAATTTTTTTATGGTGTCCATAGAATCGTTTCCGCCTATGTAGAAAAAATGCTTTATATCCAGCTTTTTTAAAATTGAAAACAGCTTTTTGTACACTTCGGAATCCTTTTCGTAAGAGGGAAGCTTGTAGCGGCAGGTGCCGAGAAACGAAGATGGGGTGCGTTTTAAAATTTCAACATCAAGATCGTCCTTTATATAATCTTCAAGGCTTATATATCTGCCGTCAAGAAGTCCCTCCAATCCGTTTCGCATACCGTAAATTTTGGGGCAGTCTGCTTTTTTTGCGGCTTGAAATACTCCGACAAGGCTGGAATTAATAACCGACGTCGGACCGCCTGACTGACCTACAATAACATTTCCGTTCATATCTATCTCTCTTTTCTATGTTTGTTTCTAATTTATTATACCATTTTCTTGATGAATGAGCAACAATATTTTGTAAAAAAATAAGAAATTTATTTATAAAGGGATAAATTTGGCTTGTTTGTTGTATTATCTGTCTTGTATTACGGTAAAATTTGTCTTATAATAAAGAAAAGGGGAGAGGACAATGAGTTTGCAGAATATAATTGCTCAGCTTATAGGACTGGGCGGAACATATATGCTGTTTACGTTATACCAGCAGAAGGAGAGAAAAAAACTGCTTTTAAGAAAGCTGTGCGCAGACGTTTTATGGGGAATACACTTTGTAATGCTCGGAGCGTGGGCGGGGGCGATCCCTAATCTTATGGGGATTTTTCGCGAAACGGTATTTCTTCACAGCGACAAAAAATGGGCGAATTCTTTTGTATGGCCTGTTTTGTTTATTGTTATAAGCTGGATTTTAGCCATTATTTCGTGGAAATCTGCGCTGAGTTTAATGCCTATGTGTGCGTCAACTTTGGTTACAATTTCCATGAGAGTTGAAAAACCGAAAACAACACGCATTTTATCTGTTCCGATTTGCCTTGCGTTCTTAACGTATGATTTTTTTGTAGCGTCATATGCCGGAATGATAAACGAGTCAATATCACTGGTGTCGATTTTTATTGCAATTTTCAGGAATGATTGCGGCAGACATTCCGTTTCTGCCGAATAATTCTTCAGTTTGCGTCAATAAACTGTTTTTGTACATTTTCGGAGTTACGCCCATATGGCTTAGAAAAGCGCGGTTAAAGGTTCTTATACTGCCAAAACCGCTCTGCTCCGAAATTTCGGTAATAGTTAGATTGTTTTGACGCAGAAGCAGCGCGGCTTCCTTAATTCTGAGGGAGTTTATATAACTTCGGAAATTGATTTTCAGTTTGCAGCAAAAAATATGAGAAATATAGCTTTTACTTACAAAAAGAGCCTTTGCCACATCGTCCAGTGTAATATCCGAACGAAAATTGTTTTTGCAGTAATCAAAAATTCCGGTTATAATATTATCGTTCAAGCTTTTGTATTCTTTGAATTCGCACAGTTCCAGAAGTTTTCCGGCAAGCAGAAGCAGATACGCCTTTTGAACTGGCGGTGATGAGGTTTTGTAGTGCAATAGGATTTCCTTTGCAAGTGTATTGAGACCGCTTTTAGATACAATATCGTATTTTATCACCGGCGATACGGGACGTTTTGTTTTAAATACAGAGTCAAGCTCCGGCATATCCGCAGGATTAAATATAAATTTTCCGACATCCACATTTTTTTCAAGCGTATAGCTGTGTATCGTGTTGGGGAAAATCACCAAAAAATCACCGGCATCGACCGAATAGCTGTCTCCGTCTGCGGTAAGTGCTGCACTGCCTTGAAACAGGGCAATTATTTCAACTTCGCTGTGGAGATGAGGTGCAAAGCGGATTTTTTGGTTATGTATGATTTGCGGTTCTGTGTGGTATTGGTGAAAATAACTCATAATTTCCTCGCATGGTGATATTTTTGACCGATTTGTTATATTATTTGACTTGTATTATAACAGAATTTGTCCTATAATGCAAGAGGAAATTAAATTTTATATCAGATTTGTGCCGTCAGCGGCAGAACGGAGGTTACTATGAAAAAAGCAATAATGAAAGAGGCAGCGGCAAAGAATATTTTTACCGATAATATGCCGGTAAATGCGGAGCATAAAACAGCACCGGAAGCACCGATAATGATGTATAACGGATATATTGTGCCGGGTAACGATGAAAACGCAAAGGCGCTCGGCAGCAAATGTGTTGAGGAAATAAAAAGAAATATAATTGCAGATTTTGAAAGATCGGAGGAGTATTGCGAAAAGCATAATGAAACAGAGCCTGATTTAATGGTTCATGTTTCAACCTTTAAGATAATTGACGGAATTATTTATATGACATATTATGCAAACACAGGAACGGAAGCGGAGGATGCAAGCAAGCAGGAGGCACGGCTGGCATTTTGTCCGGCGGATAACCCGGAGGATATGACAATACTGCAAATTCAAAAAGTTGGAGATGAATTGGACGGCAAAATCATTGATGCGCTTTACGACACTATTCTGATGTATAAGGGCGGCGATGAATTATACATAATGTGGACGGCTTCTGTCGATAAAATGTATTACAGATTTTACTGCACTTTCAGTATTTCGGAAAAGACCATAAGTGCGATAAAACCGAATAGATTCAAGGTAGGAGAAATCACTAATGATTTCAGCATGGAGGGAATAAAATCAGCGCTTGCCGGAAACGGAATCGCATATAAAAAGACTTTTGCCGACATAGGAATTATGCAGAAGATTACAAAACGCATTGAAAACGGCGAAACATATTATTATACCGGAGCATACTCGGGTTATCTTAACTGGATTATAAAAAGTAAGGATTTTGTAATATGGGAATATGTTTCGTCGCCTGATTTTATCAATCTTTCCGAATGGGAGAATGCAGCGTATGTGATAGACGACAAATGCTATTACTTTGTGCGTCAGCATGACTGTATGCAGGGTTTTCTAACCTGTTATGATTTGAATAATAGAGAATGGGAGACACCTTGCCTTATAAGAGATACACAGTCACGCTCTGATTTCATAGTATATGACGGCGAGCTGTATCTGATACACGCGCCGATTGACCGCAACGGTTTCGGTATAGTGAGGATTGACAAAAACAATCTCAGTAAAAGCGAGGTTGTACTTGTTGCGGAGATGAAAGAAAGTATGTTTTACCCGTTTGTTGATGTTTACGGTGATGATGTGTATATTTCATATACGATAGACCGTAAGCATATACGGCTTTCAAAATTCAACTTAAAAAATTACATAAAGTAAATCAGGGAGATCCGTCAATGCTTAAATTTGGCGGATTTTTTGCAGCATAATGCGGTCATCAGCTTCTACAATGGCATGGGGCATATTGGTCTTGCGCCACAGCTGCGGATCGAAAGCGTCCTCCTTGTATTTTGAAGCAAACACCTTTGCATTTCCCTCAGAACCGAAGAGAATAACCTTCTTATCAAAAGTTGCCAGACCTTCTATTTCGGTCGGACGGCCGGCGCCGGTAAATACCGCGACGGTAACTTTGAAGAAATACTTCAAATCAACCGAATAAAATCCACGGTTAAAGGGAACGGGTTCGATGTCAGAGAATACCCATATAATCTCCGATTTCAGGCATTTAACATTTATTGCTCTGTCTGCCAGCTCCTGACCGGATTCGGTAAGATACACTCGTATATTTTCCAAACAGTCTTTATCACGACACTATGCAAGCTATATATTTTTGGCATCATGTATTGAATATAAATTCAATATCAAGAGAAAATTCGTTATTTTTCTGTTCTTTGGTGCGGTTGTAGTCCATGCGCATTATCAGCTTTTTATATAATTCGTTTTTTTCGGCAATGGATAAAATATCATAATTTTTAAGCAGATATGTCATAACGGGGAGCAGCTCTTGAATATCCGGCTTGTCTTGTAGTTTTGATAATAAATCCTTGTACTTAGTCAATTCATTTTCAATCGTCTCTCTTTTTTCGGATAATGCCGCGTTGCGCTGCATAAAAACGGCGGTATCGTATATACCTTGTTCGAGCAGGTCATACAGCTTATTCCGCTGCTTGTCAACCGTTTTAAGATTTTTTTCTGCCTGTGCTATGGCTGTTCTGTATGCGATTTTTTGACTTTCAGACTTTGCTTTGTATTTTGTTTTTATTGCTCGATTTGTTTTTGCATCGTGTACAATTTGTTTAAGTGTAGCTATAACAAAATTTTCAACCGCATATGTGACAACACTTGCCGTGCAGCCGTTATTTGCACACAAATAACGCGCCGGCAACCCGTTTTTTGAACTGTATTGACGCTGTATAGCACTGCCGCAGTTTGCGCAGAACAAAAGTCCGGCAAATACATTTTTCAATTCTCCGGTATATGACGGTGGGTGAGTATTACACTTGATTATTTCCTGCGCACGGTCAAATAATTCTTGCGATATAATCGGCTGATGTATTCCATCCGATACAATCCATTCACTTTCGGGATTAAGAACGGATCTGTGCTTATCGGTAGGAAGCTTCTTTTTTATGTGTTTGCGCTTGTTCCAAACGATTTTACCCGTATAAATCGGATTTTTAAGTATAAATTGAACAGTGCTGCGCGAAAATGTATCACTTTTACGCGGTTTAATTCCCAAAGCGTTAAGCTTGTTAGCTATTGTATAGCTGCCATAACGCTGATTGACATACATATCAAATATCATTTTAACCGCTTCTGCCTGCTCGGGAATCGGCTTTAATGTGGGGCGCTTGTCAATATATATGCGCTCATATCCGAAAGGCGGTTCACCGATATGATAGCCGTATTCACAGGATTTCTCCGTTCCTCTGCGCAAACGCCGTGTAATGGACTTATATTCCTGTCGGGCGAGAAATGATTGCATTTCAACGCTTTGTTCGTCAAAATCGTTGTTGAGGTCATAAGTTTTTGAGGGAGTAATAATTTTGATGTTATGCTCTTTAAGCGTTTCTAAAATAATGCCGGTATCTTTTTGAGAATTTCTGCCGAGACGGTCAATATCCATACATACAATGGCAGTATATTTGTTTTGTTCGATGTCTTGCAACAGCCGAAGCATTTCAGGCCGCCCGAACAACGTACTTCCGGTAACAACTTCTTTATATATTCCGCCGATATTAAGCTGTAATTTATGGGACAGATTAATGATTGTGTCCATATGCCGTGACAGTGTAGTCTCTATATCTTCCGCATCGGGGTCGTTACGGCTTTTGCGCAGATATATTGCAGCAACTTCTTCACAATAGTTCATAAAAATAAACACTCCTTTTCTCAAACATAATTTTGTGTTCGACAAATAATGGTGTATATGATACAATATGCTTGTGTGATGTGTGTATCTATATACACTCTTTTTCCCTCGGCTGTTGACGCAGTCGGGGGATTTTTATTGTTAAATTAAGCTGCGGAATTTCGTATGAAACGAATGAATGAACTGTACGAACGCGAACGGGACTTCATACGCCGATACGGAAAAAGCTGTTTTTTATTATCCCCCGATGAACGCAAGGTATATGAACAATTCAGTGACTATATACAAAATCATAAATTATAAGTCGGGATTTGGGTCTTTATCCTTAAACTCATTTATCATTTGCACAATCAAATTCATTTTTTTTGGGCGGTAATTTTATTTCGCTTGTTTTGCCATCTTTATGGTAAACTATCATATTTTCTTCAAGCTCGGGTTCTCCGGGCTTGTTTTCTTCTATACCTAAAATGGATAAAGGAGAGATTTGCAATATTTGAGCAAGTAAAGCTATCTTATCTCTCTTCATATTATCTATATGACCCGTTTTCCATTTCTTTACTGTGCTTTTACTTACGCCCACGTAATTCCCGACTTCCTCGAGAATTAAATAATCAAAAGTGTCATAAAGGAAACAAAGGAGGTGAAAAACATAATGAATACCAATCTGTTAAAAGGTAAAATTATTGAAAAAGGTTTATCTATGCAGGAATTTTCTACAAAAACAGGGATAAAAAAACGGCATTTTTATAGGAAAACAAAATCGTATTCTTTTTCCTTGCCATCAAAAATATAAAGCTAAATATTGTTTTGACGCGGTGGGATTTAATACAAATAAGTGTTCCGCGGTAATAGGACAATTTATAAAATACATAATTATTAAGTATGAAAGGACGGTGTTATACATGAAAGTGCTTGAAGGCTTTACGGAGATAGAACCGACAGAAGAAATCAAAGCCAAAGTAAGGGATAAGCGATTGCTTGAAGGTGATAATTTGTTGGTACAGGAAATGCGATTCGGAGAAAAAGGACGAATACGTTTGATAGGCAATCGTAATCCCGATCCGGTCAAACATCAAGAATTAATGGATGAAATCGCTTTGATACTGTATGGCGGATATGTGAGAAGTCAGCAGCAACAGGCAGATAAAAAAAGCGGAGATTAGTATTCTCCGCAGTGTAGGACAAGCAAAGAAAGGCGGTGCAACAAAAGGTTATCTCCGCATAAAATAAAAGCAGGTGTTTGTACATTATTATATGAAACAACAGGCGATATTAAATTTGTTGCTGATTTTATAGGTCATGCAAATGTTGCGACTACGCAGAGGTACAGTGTAAATAATGGAAAGGCGAAGAAAACAGGAGCAGAACTTATAAATAAGGCAGTTTTTAATAGTTAAAGCGAAATGTCAATAATTCGGTACGAATATGTTGTGTAATTCGATAATAATTATATTAATTTTTTTAAACGCATATGGTAAAATATTACTTATAAAAGGGGGGAGAATTATGTACGATGAAGAAGTATTTAAAAAATTAGTAATAGGCTGGTTAGTAATGCTGCCGTTAGGATTATTTGGAGGTTTGGTGGGACTTGTAACTATTACAGTACTGTTTCTTCTGCCGGCAGGAATTATGTTTTTCTCAAGCGGCGGATTCGGAGTGTCTGATGAGGTTAAGTGGTCTACGGAATTTCCAAAAGAAGGACGTGTGCCATACAATTATTTTGGCTTTGATAAATTACCGCTGACTCCGGAGGAAGTGGTTAAACGAAATGAAATTGAGTTGAAAATACGTGATGATATATGGCATTGGAATGTGAATTGGCAAGCGAGTGATATGGAAAAATACGCCGGCGCAATAGTAAAGTATGATATAAAACATCGTAGTTGTATAGAAAAAGACAATGGTGATATTTATTACAGAAACATAATCCATTATGATACGAAATTGAAAAAGCAAGTTGTTGTAAAAAGACAACTTATTGACAGTTGGAAACTATAATAACAGTCGAGAAGGGGAGCAAAAAAAATGAGATGTCCGATGTGCAATAAGGAATTTAAAGATAAACTGCAATTTTGTCCGTATTGCGGTGTAAATGCACAATATTTAATACAGTACAGCGCAGAAAATAATACAATTAAAGATTTGGAAGAGAAACGAAGTGAATGTGTAAAAAGCATAGAGAAATTGGAAAAGAGAATACCTCCGGTAAAAGAGGTCTTTAAAGAAACATTTCGTGATACAGTTCCTGAAAATTTCTATTGTATGCTATTTTTTATTTTGGGGCATTTGGCTTTTGTATGTACTGTGGGATGTCTGACATCAGGGGTATATGATTATCCATGGTGGAGTCCTGTCTTTGGATTGGCATTTGCATGGGCTGCGCCGCTGTTTGTGTTTTTCAGGGCTATGCTCAAAAGAGAAAATAAAAAGACAAACGTATGGAGGGCAGAGGAAGAACTTAGAAAAATAGACGAACAGATTGAAAATTTAAGCGAAAAGTAAAAAATAAAGAGAAATAAACCCCTTTAAGGGGAGGGCGTGTGAGATTTTTTCTGTAAATTAGATTTCTCTATGACAAAATATCTGTTTTTAGTGGGCAGGATAGGAGTTTAGGCCTTCCTGCCTTAGTTGTAATATAGCACGGATTTTACGCCATGTCAAGGGCGGTCTCGCAAGAGACCGTGAATTTCACCCTTGTACATGGTGGAAAATTTGTGCTAAAAAAGCCGCCCGTCATACATTATCGACAACTCCCCGTAAACTTTACCCCAATTTCTGAGCGGCGTTTTTACCTACGGTTATGCTCAATACCTCTTTTCTGCCCTCGTCATTAATGCCGAGAATTATGTATGCGGCTATCTTTTTCACAATATGCTCATCACGCAATGAAAAATGAGCCGTCCGCACCTGACGATTCCCAGCAGTACGCCGTGTCGGAGCCGTAAGCGCGCGATACAACCATGACCTTGTCGCTTACCATAAATGCGGAATAGAAGCCGACGCCGAACTGACCGATAATGTCGATTTCCTTTTCGTCCTTTTCGTCCTGTGCTAAATCCTTTTTGAACTTGAACGAGCCGCTGTTTGCAATTACACCGAGGTTCTTTTCCATTTCCTCCTCGGTCATTCCGATACCGTTATCGGATACGGTTATTGTTCTTGCATCCTTGTCAGTTTTTACGTCTATGCGGAAATCATTTCTGCTCATTCCGACATTTTCGTCCGTAAGTGACAGATAGCATAGCTTGTCCAGTGCGTCGCTTGCGTTGGATATAATTTCGCGGAGAAAAATCTCCTTGTGCGTGTAGATTGAGTTGATCATAAGGTCAAGAAGCCTTTTCGACTCTGCCTTAAACTGTTTTTTTTGACATTGTTAAACCGTCCTTTCAAACGGCAATAATAAATACCATAATTACGTATCATAATATTATAACGCTGATTTGCGATTGTGTCAACATTTTTAAAGCGAAAAATTATATCGGCACGCAATATTGCCGAGCGGCAGCGTAAACACTTTTTCAGCCAATGCTAAAAAAACGTTTTTGTGCACCTTTTTGACTGAAATGTGTATTTACAAAATACATTCTTAATGGTATATTTAAGGTGCAGGTATCTTGCGCGCCATGTAAAGATGACAAGCCGGAATTATGTCTTTTCGGACGGGTTCGGTTTACTCTCTTTCGGCTGCAGTGTTATCAAACTTCGGGAGCCTGCGGAGGTGCTTTAATGGAATGCTTTCAGATGGATTTAACAGAGGTGCTGAGGGTTGTGCTGCTCGGCAAGGAATCGCTGATACCGCCGCGAACACACTATTCGAGGTATCTGACCGAATATGTGATGTATGTGATTGTGAGCGGCAGTATGCGGCTGAAGGTGAACGGGCGTGCGGAAACGCTTGAAGCAGGTGATATATGGCTGTTCCGCAAGGGGGACAGTCAGGAGCCGATGGATAGCAGCTTTTGTGAATATTACTATGTACATTTTCAGGCAGAATGGATTTATGATCTTAAGCTCTCGGAAATCGAGTATTCGTGCCGGCTGCGGAAAAAGCAGGAGCAGTATCTTACGGCAGATTCGTTCAGTGCGGAGTGCTATGACTTCATGAAGGTTATTGTTAAACGGCGGAATCATGTTGCGGATAAGGAGCTTTTCGAAAGCATAAGGACACTTATGCAAAACAGTATTCTTACTACCGAGTGCAGACAGCCGGAGCGGCGGCTTGAAATATCCGGCGCGGTTGCTGCGGTTTTGATAAAGCTGGAGGGCAATAATATACGCGAGGTAAAAAGCATCAGTGAGGATAACAGGAAAAATTACGATACGGCAAGGAAAATCGCGGATTACATTGAGCTGCATTATGCCGAGCCGATTTCCGGCGAAAATATAGAACGGGAATTTTACCTTACATTTGACTATGCAAACCGGATATTTCACAAAATCATGGGCTGTACGATAATTAAATACCGGAACATTGTAAGGATTCAGCATGCAAAGGCAAGAATGCGTGCAACCAATATGTCATTCAAGGAGATTGCTCTTGAAGCCGGCATTGAAAATACCCATTATTTCAGCCGCATATTCAAAAAGATTGAGGGGCTTTCTCCGTCGGAATACAAGAAAAAGTTCCTGAAGCCGTATGACAGAGAAGAAGAAAAAGATGAATTTGTGCAAATATAAAAGGAGGAAGAAAATGAGAAACAGTTATTTTGAAATTGAAATCGACGAAAAAACAGGCTGCGTCAAGTCAATTATTAACCCTGTCGACAAAGACGGAATGAACTGGTGTGCCGGGGACGGCTGCTGGGGGAAAATACATAAAAGGAGCTGGGCTGCAGATACCGGCGAGCTGGGCGAGATTGAGGGCAGACGTGCGGAGCTTGAGAAAACAGAGCTTTCGGACGCGCGCGCGGTTTCGGAATATGTCAGTGACGAGTTTTCGGTAACGGTTACACGTTATTTCAAGGAGAACGGGAATTTTGCGGAAAATTACAGAATTAAAAATATAACGGACACGGTTATCTGTATAAACCGTGACAATTTCGGAATAGAAACACCGTTTAACGATCGCTATGTCGGTGCCGACGAATGTATGGTGCACCACTGCAACACGCATATCTGGTGCGGTCATAATATTGCGTGGGTCAACGCGCTGAAAATGGGCGCATCGACGATTAATCTCGGGCTTTTTCTGACAAAGGGCGCAATTGACTGCTATGACCAGGACCGCTGCGAGAGTCCGAACCGCGGTATATTTGTACTTGAACCGGAAAGTCTTTTGCTGAACAGCGGAGAGGAATATGAGCTTGAATGGGAGCTTTTCTGGCATGAGGGCGGAGATGACTTTTTTACACAGCTTAAGAAATTTGACAGCTATATAGGAATTGATGCGGTGCATTATACAATATTTGAGGATGAAAAAGATATTGAATTTACGGTGTCGCCCGTGTCGGGGGAAGCTCCGGAAATAACCGTATGCGGCGAAAGCGTTACGGCGGAAAAGAAAGACGGCGGCTGGCACGTTAAGTATCATGCGAAGCACAGAGGCGAGTATAAGTTTTTGATTACGGCAGGCGATGTGTGCACGTGGGCGCGTTTTATGGTTAAAAAGAATTTCAGGTCATTGCTTGAAGACAGAGTGCATTTTATTGTAAGAAATCAGCAGTGTCTTGACCGGAAAAGTCCGCTGTACGGTGCATTTATGGTTTATGATAACGAGTACGACAGTGTGTACTTTGATTACAAAAACACAGACCACAACGCATGCCGCGAGAGAATGAATATTCCGCTGCTGCTTATGAAGTATTTGCAGGTAAAGGATGATGCGGAGGTTCGCCGTGCAATTGACCTTTACATAGAATTCATGTTCCGTGAATTCTATGAAGAAAAAACCGGGGAAGTGTTCAACAATATCGGAAAGCACAGCGAGTGGGTTCGCCTTTACAATGCCCCGGGTGCTATGCTTATTCTGTGTGAGATGTATTTTGTGACAAAGGATGAAAAATACCTTGATAATATAATGAAGCTTGCGGAGAAGTATTACAGCGTGGGCGGCAAGAAATGCTATGCGAACGGACTTGCAATCGGCAAGGTTATCCGCGCGTTCCGTGAAAGCGGCAGAAAGAAAGACGAGGAGCGTCTTATGGAGCTTTTCCAGACGCATGTTGACAATATAATCAGCATAGGCACTTCCTATCCGCCGCACGAGGTAATCTATGAGCAGACGATAGTTACACCGGCGGTAACTCACGTTGCCGAAATGGGCAGACTGCGTGACGATAAGGAATATTATATACGCGAGGCAAAAATACATTTGGAATGCCTGGAGCGTTTTTCGGGAATGCAGCCGGATTATCACCTGAATGAAATTGCAATCCGATTCTGGGACGACTACTGGTTCGGGAAGAACAGAACAAATGGTGATACTCTGCCGCACCACCTAAGTGTTCTTACCGCGAGGGCGTACATTGCATACAGCCTTTTGAGCGGTGAGAAAAAATGGATGGACAAGGCAGAGGAGTGCCTGCGGAACTGTATGTGTCTTATCGGCGACGACGGGCGCGGCTCAGCGGCTTATGTGTACCCGTACAAGCTGAACGGCAAGCGCGGAGAGTTCTTTGATCCGTGGTCAAACGACCAAGATTTGGTGCTGTATGATACGCTTTACTGTGCGGATTATGTAAGTATTTTTAAAATTTAACAGTGTATCAATGCACATTTCCAAAGAGGTCGGTTTTGTACCCCTTTTTATCGGGAATGTGCATTGAGTTTTTTCGGGGTATGTGCTTTAATTTATTATAGGAACAAATAAATCCGTAAATGGAGGAATATATATGAGAAAAATCAGGACAGATGAATTAAGGAGCTTTTGCGTAAAGGCGCTTGAGAGTGTCGGCGTTTGTGCGGCGGACGCTGAAACAACAGCGGATGTGCTTGTGACAACCGATAAATTCGGCGTTTTGACCCACGGCACAAAAAATCTTTATCAGTACATACTGAAAATGCAGGCAGGCGGCCTTGATGCAAAGGCTGAACCGTCAGTTGAGAATGAGGGCGCGGCATGGGCAATCGTGAACGGAAACAAAGCGGTCGGAATGGTTACGGCAGATATGGCGATGAAGCTTGCGGTGAAAAAGGCTAAGGAGGCCGGAATCGCATATGTCGGCGTGAAAAACAGCTGTCATTTCGGTGCGGCAGGATATTATTCCAATATTGCGGCGAGCGAGGGCTTAATCGGTATTTCAATGAGCAATGCGGATCCGATTATTGCGATACCGAACAGCTGCGCAAAGACAATCGGCAGCAATCCGCTGTCATTTGCTGCACCGCTTCCGGGCGGTAAAAGCGTTTTCCTCGATATTGCACTCAGCAATGTTGCAGCGCTCAAGGTAATTATGGCACAGGAAAAGAAAACACTGATTCCGGACACATGGCTTGTTGACGAAAACGGTTTGCCGACAACGGACGCAGGCAAATTTCCGCAGAGTGCAAGCCTGCAGCCTATGGCGGCGCACAAGGGTTACGGTCTTGCGCTGCTTGTTGAGCTGCTTTCCGCGGTTGTGACCGGTGCCGGAATGCTCAGCGAAATGAAGAGCTGGAACCTCGACTTGTCATCGGTAAACAATGCCGGACACGCATTTATTGCAATTGATGTTTCAAAGCTGCTGCCCTATGATGCGTTTATGGCGCGTATGGAGCAGCTTGCAGATGAGCTGCACAGCGCCCCGAAGGCACAGAATGCCGACAGGATTTATCTGCCGGGCGAAATGGAATGGGACAAGCGCACCCGTGCCGAGGAAAGCGGAGAGATAGAGATTACGGACGCAATGGCGGAAAGCTATAAAAAGCTGTCAGAGCTGACAGGTGTAAAAATTGAACTGGGTGAGTAGGAAAACGGCACCTGTAATAATAAAATCATAAAAGGAGAAGTTAAAAATGGAGAAAACAATGTACGGTATTCTGAAGACAACAGGCATATGCCCAATTATGGTTGCTCCGGAGGTTGAACAGGCGGTTCCGGCGGCAAAGGCGCTTGCGGAGGGGGGTATTCCGGTCTGCGAAATTCTTATGAGAAACGAAAACTCCCTCAGGTATCTCGAGAACATTGCAAAGGATGCTCCGGAGGTAATAGTGGGTGCCGGTTCGATTATGAACGTTGAGCAGGCAAAGAAGGCTATTGACCTCGGCGCAAGGTTCATCGTAATGCCGGGTTTTTGCAG
Source organism: uncultured Clostridia bacterium (assembly GCA_934476675.1). Taxonomy (GTDB): domain Bacteria; phylum Bacillota; class Clostridia; order UBA1381; family UBA1381; genus UBA4716. The sequence continues at coordinate 39,944 of CAKSOE010000019.1, forward strand.
CGAGGTGGTTGAGCACTGCCTTAAAAACGATATTTCGGTTCTTCCGGGCTGTGTTACCGCAACAGAGCTTATGATGGCGCTCAGCTACGGAATCAATGTTGTAAAGTTTTTCCCGGTTTATGAAATGGGCGGTGTTGCAACACTGTCACAGTTCAATAACGGACCGTTCGGAAATATCGAATGGGTTGTAACAGGCGGACTTGACGGCAAAAACTTCCTTCCGCTGCTCAAACACAGGAGTACGCTTGCAGCAGGCGGTGACTGGATGTTCAACGAAAATGACGCACTCAAAAACAGCGACTATGAAATGATTGCGGAAAACACAAGAAGAACAGTAAAAGATGCTTTAGAGATACGCCGTATGAAATGATGAATTTTTAAAAGGCAAAGGAATTGATTATAAAATTCTTGTTTTGGCTTTTGAAAATTTTATTCTGCCGGACGGTGGATATACTTGCTTATAATAAATTCAGACAATTGCAAAACTCAGGTTTTGCAATTGCCAGTATAATAAATTTTCAAGGAGAAGATTATGAATAGAATTACCGATACTTTTAAATTAAACAACGGTGTTGAGATCCCATGTCTGGGACTTGGCACATGGCAATCTAATGATGAAACGGCGAAATTATCTGTTCTTGCTGCATTGTCTCATGATTACCGTCTTATAGATACGGCAGCTGCATATGGAAATGAACGCGGAGTTGGGGCAGGAATAAAAGAAAGCGGACTGAAAAGAGAAGAAATTTTCGTTACCAGTAAGCTTCGTAATGCCGACCACGGATATAAAGCAACTCTTGACGCTTTTGAGCTTACTCTGGAAAAACTCGGTCTTGATTATCTGGACTTATACCTGATACACTGGCCGAATCCGGTTCAGTACCGCTATATGTGGAAGAAGGCAATGCAGGAAACCTGGAGAGCCTTTGAAAAGCTGTATAAGGATGGCAGAATCCGCGCGATAGGTGTAAGCAACTTCATGCCGCATCATATTGACGCGCTCACGGAAACGGCAGAGATAATGCCTATGGTAAATCAGCTCAAGCTGTGCCCGGGAATTACACAGCCGGAAATCGCGGATTACTGCAAAAAGAACGGAATTGTGCTTGAAGCGTACAGCCCATTCGGTACCGGAGCGATATTCGGTGTTCCGGAAATGAATAAGCTTGCGGAAAAATACGGCAAGTCAATCAGTCAGATTTGCCTGCGGTGGTGTCTGCAGATGGGCTTTGTTTCGCTGCCGAAGTCGGCAAATCCGATGCGAATAAAGCAGAATACAGAGATTTTTGACTTTGAGCTTTCGGATGCGGATATGAATATTATTTCGGGACTGAGCGGCAGGTGCGGTGAGGCTCCCGACCCGGATAATATTCTGTTTTAGGATGTGAGATTATGAGAATACAGAACAAAGCTGCTCTTACCTCTCATGGCAATATTGAGGGACGCAGAATTGTAACCGAGCTGCTGGATGCGGGTCTTGATGCAATTGACCCGTATTACAGAGTGAAAAAGCTTGTAAGGCTTGAGGATAACCGGCTTGTGCTCGACGGCCGTGATTTTGAAATGAAGGGCGATCCGCACAGTGGCGCGGCGGTATATGACCTTGCGGAATATGACCGAATCTTTGTAATCGGAGCGGCAAAGGGCATACAGCGTGCGGCTCTTGCACTTGAGGAAATACTCGGTGACCGGCTTACGGCAGGGCATGTAATTGCAAAGCACGGCGAGGAGCTTATCTGCCGAAAAACAGGCGTTACGTTTGCCGGGCATCCGGTTCCGGACGAGTGCTGTATTGAAGGCTGCAGAAAAATTGAGGCACTTGCCGATAACATAACGGAAAGAGATTTGCTTATCACCGTTTTCGGCAGCGGCTGCGGTTCGCTTTTCACATACCCAGCGGAGGGAATATCCATAAAGGATATATCTGATTTCACGCATATGATGCAGATTGAAAAGGGTGTGCCGACAAGCGATCTGAATCAGATAAGAACACATATTGACCGATTCAAGGGCGGAAGAATCTCAAGGCTGTTTGCAAGGGCGGCACAGATACATATGACAACCGCCGATCCATCGAAGCTGTCGGAGCCGGTAACCCGAATGTCATATTTTGAAATGTTCGGAAAGAATACGTTTTTTCCGACAGTTGCAACTGCGTCAACCTACAGCGACTGCATAGAAATTATAAAGAAATGGGACGCATGGGACGAAACGCCGGAATCGATAAAGAAGCATTTGCTGGCAGGCGGTCCGCATAACGAAAATATGACGGCTGAGGAATACGAGAAGCTGAACGCAAGATTTTTCGGCTTAATATTCAAGGACACAACGGTATACCCAGCAGTGCGCAAACGTGCGGCAGAGCTTGGCGTAGGTTGCATTATGCTGTCGGAGTACATGGAGGCGGAGGCAAGGGAGGCAGGCTATGTTGATGCAGGTATGGCTCTTTGCTGCGAGAGAATGGGCGAGCCGTTCAAGGCGCCGGTTGTGCTTATGTCCTCGGGCGAAAATGTTGTTACCGTGGGTAAGGAAAAGGGCATCGGCGGCAGAAATCAGGAATACTGTCTTGCGGCGGCTCTGCGGATTGCCGGCAGCCGGAAAATCGTTTTTGGAGCGGTTGATACCGACGGAACGGACGGTCCGGGCGGCTTTCATTTTGACGGTGCGCCGGAGTGCCTTGCCGGAGCGGTTACGGACGGATATACGGCAGAGGAAGCGGTGGAGCGCGGAATTGATTTGCAGTACGGGCTGAAAACGCACGGAACGAGCGAACCGCTGTGGCGGCTTGGGTGTGGTGTTGACGCCAAAAGCAACGTTTCCGCGCTTGACCTCAGAATAATATATATAGGCGAGTAAAATTTTTGAAAGATAGGAGATAGCATATGTACGGAACATTAATTAAATCGGTCAGGGCACGCCAGGTTTATACGAACCGCGGCAAGCCCGGTGTAGAGGTAACCGTAGTTACGGAAAGCGGCGCAAGCGGCCGCGCAATGTGCACGGCAGGCGTATCAATGGGGACTCATGAGGTTGATTTTGCGTATGACGGCGGCAGAAAATTCGGCGGCAAGGGTGTAGGAAAGGCGCTGGAAAGCGTTAATAACATAATAGCTCCGGCAATTTGCGGAATGGATGCCTCGAACCAGGCAGAGATTGACGAGGCAATGCTCGGCATTACGCCGGATGCAAAGCTAAAGCTTGGCGGAAATGCCACGGCGGCAACCTCGGCAGCAGTGCTGAAGGCAGGTGCAAACGCACTCGGAATACCGCTTTACCGCCACATAGGCGGCGCAAACGCAATGTATCTGCCGGTTCCCGGTGTTGCAATGGCGGCAGGTGACGAAAGGTACGGCGGCGGAATTACGACACCGGGCGGAAAGCCCACAATGTCGGTCATGGCATACGGCTTTAATACATTTTCCGACGCGTCCTATGCTTGCTGGGATATTCACACGCGGTGGGCGGAAAAAATGAAGAAAAGATTCGGCGGACTTCCGAATATCCGCGATTTTATATCCATACCTGCCGGGGTGTACAGCTGTGACAGGGAAATCTGGGAGGATATGCTGAAAACGGTGATTGAGGCAGGCTATGAGGGCAAGGTCGGCTTTCAGATGGACGTTGCAACCGATACATACCATAACAAGGAGGACGGAAAGTATTACGGACTGTTTGACAAAACTCCGAAAACGAAGGAGGATTTGTACAACTTCTATTTACAGATTATCAAGGATTATCCGTTCGTAATTATTGAGGATCCGTTCAATGAGGACGATTATGAAACAACGGCGGCACTGACTGCGGAATGCGGAATACAGATTGTCGGTGATGATTTGTTCACAACCAACCCGGAGCGCGTTGCGTACGGAATTTCAAAGGGTGCCGCAAACACCGTGCTTTTGAAGGTTAATCAGGTAGGCACAATTTCCGAGGCTCTTGAAATGATTCAGTACGCATATAAGTTCGGCTATGCGGTTATGCCATCGGACAGCCGCGGCGAGGGTGCGTCCATTGCGGATTATGCGGTGGGCATAAATGCCGGTTCAATCCGCGAAAGTGCAATCGGTGACCGCGGAAACCGTTTTCTTGAAATTGAGGAGGAGCTTGGCTCTGCCGCAAAATTCATAGGCGCGAGAGGACTTAAGGGCTTCAGAAATCAGCAGAGGGCGGACGGATTGCTTTAATTAAAGAGGAGATGATTTAAGTGTATAAACAGTATATAAACGGCAAACTGACTGACGGTAAGGGTAAAACGGCAGAAATTTTCAACCCTGCGACAGATGAGGTTGCCGGAGTGGTAGGCTGCGCAAACGCAGAGCAGGCAAGAGAGGCTCTTGACGCGGCAAACGAGGCGTTCAAAACATGGTCAAAAACTCCGGTAAACGAAAGAGCGGCATGGCTGTATAAGCTCAAAGAGGCTTGTACGGCAGAACGCGATACGCTTATCGATTTGGTTTCCGCGGAGTCGGGCAGACCGTATGCGGCGGCATGCGGCGACGTTGACTGGCTACTCACAAGCCTATCGTATTATGCGGAGCAGGCAAAGAGGATTGAGGGCGAGGTAATGCCGAGCCTTGCTGTCGGCGGAAAAACAAATTATCAGATAGTAACGCGCCAGCCGGTGGGCGTTACGGTAGGGCATATTGCATGGAACTATCCTCTCGGAAACGCAAGCATAAAGCTTGCCCCGGCTATTGCGTCGGGCTGTACCTGCGTTATAAAGCCGTCATCGGAGACACCGCTTGCAACGCTTTATGTGGGAGTAATCGCGGAAAAAATCGGTTTCCCGGCAGGTGTGCTGAACATTATTTCGGGACCCTCCGGAGAGGTTGCAAAAACCCTTAACGAGAGCAAAATTCCGCGTCTGATAAGCCTTATCGGTTCATACGAAACGGGACTTAAGCTGATGCAGCAGAGCGCAAATTCAATGAAGAAATTCTCGCTTGAGCTTGGCGGAAATGCGCCGGTTGTTGTTATGCCGGACGCAGACTTGGACGAAACTGCCGCAAACATAGTGGCGAAAAAGGTTGGATTTGCAGGTCAGACCTGTGTAAACTATAACCGCATCTATATTCATGAAAGCATTTATGAGGTTATGTGTGAAAAGGTTGCAAAGGAGCTGGAAAAGGTAAAGCTCGGCAAGGGCAGGGACGAGGGCTATATAATGGGACCCGTCATCAACCGCGAAGCGCGTGACCGTATGCTCGGCCTGATTAAGGACGCTGAAGACGGCGGCGCAAGGCTTGTAATGGGCGGCGAAGTTCCGAAGGAGTTTGAAAAGGGCAGCTATATCACCCCGGCACTGCTTGCTGATGTGAATGACAGCATGAGAGTTTCCAATGAGGAAATTTTCGGACCGATTATACCGCTTCAGCCGTTCTCGACACTTGACGAGGCAATTGAGAAATCAAATAATACCATTTTCGGACTGTCGGCATATTTCTTCGGTCACAATTCAAAGGAAATGAGCGAATATTTTGAGGGTGTGAGAGCCGGTGAAATATTTGTGAACGGCGGAATAGGCAGTGAATTTTCACCTCATGCCGGAGCAAAGCAATCCGGTATCGGCTGTGACAAGTCAAAATACTCTCTTGATGAATACTATGACATCAAGTTCCTGTCAATGATTCCGTAGGAGGCAGATGTATGAATAACAAAAAGATAGATTTGCTCGGCTGGGGCGATCCGTTTTTGGATTTGGTTGTTGATATTGACCGGCTGCCGGAGTCAAATACAAACTGTCCCATGCATGAGCGCTGCTTTCAGGGCGGCGGAAATGTTGCAACCGCGCTTGTTGCGGCGGCACGGCTCGGAATGAAAACGTCGCTTATAGGCTCGGTCGGTGATGATTTGTTCGGAAAGCTTTCACTGGCGGATTTGGAGTATAACAAGGTTGATACTTCAAGGATGGTTGTGCATAAGGGCAAAAAAAGCAATTTCAGCGTTTGCCTTTCGGAGCGTGCGGTTCACGGCAAGGAGTTTATTGTGGGTCACGGAAATTTTGAGGATTTGGACGGGAGGTTTGCGGATGAGGAATACATAAAGTCCGCAAGAATGCTGCATACGGGGTATATTACGCCGGCAGCCGTGAAGGCGTGCGAATATATGCACGAAGCCGGCGGAAAGGTAAGCATTGACGCACCGTACTACAAGCCGTTTGTGTACGAAAACTACAGGCATTTTGATATTTTCATAGGTTCGGAAATGTATTATGATGCAATGTGCGGGGCAAACGGATACGATGCCGCGGAATATGAAAAAAACATGAATACAATCCGCGCGGAGGGCTGCGAAATCGTTATTTTCACGTTTGGTGAAAAGGGCTGCCGCGGAGTGTATGCGGATAAGTATTTTGAGCTTCCGGCGATAGAGGTGAAGGCTGTGGACACAACGGGAGCCGGAGATGTATTTCACGGTGCTTTTGACTATGCCTATCTTCAGGGTTGGGACGCGGAGCGCTGCGCGAGGTTTGCAACCGGCGTTTCGGCAATAAAATGCACCCGCCCGGGAGGGCGCTCGGGAATACCGACACTTGAAGTACTTGAAAAATTCCTGGAAACAGGTGAGATAGATTACAGCGAAATTGATACACGTGTTGCGCATTATCAGCACGGAATTACGGTTTAAGGGGGTAGAAAAATGCTTGATTACAATGTGAAAATCGGTATTGTGCCGCTCAGACGCGACTGTACACCGAGACCGGGGCAGTTTAACTGGGAAATTGCCGAGGAACGCGGCAGAAAAACGGTTGAGTATATAAAGAATCATTTTACGACAGATTGCGTTTCATTTGTTGACCTCAAAGGAGTTATTGACGTAGAGGTTCTTTGGTCGTGTGATGATGTGGATAAGGTTGCGGAGCATTTCAGAAGCAATGGAGTTGACTCGGTATTTCTGATAGCCGCAAATTTCGGCAATGAGGAAGCGGCAGGCGAGCTTGCAAAAAAAGTCGGCAAGCCGGTTCTCCTTTGGGGTCCGCAGGATGATGCACCGGACAAGGGTGACGGCATGCGTTACACCGACTCGCAGTGCGGACTGTTCGGCATAAGCCGTCAGCTTATGCGCATGAATGTTCCGTTTACATACATTGAAAACTGCCCGGTTGAGGCAAAAAAGCTTGCAGACGGTATTGACAGCTTTGTAAGAGTTACCTGTGCGGTAAAGAATTTTAAGGGGATGAGAATAGGACAAATCGGACTTCGTCCGCGTCCGTTCTGTTCTGTAATCTGTAACGAGGGTCAGCTCATGGAGGAGTTTGATATACATATGGTGCCGATTAACCTTGCTGTATTTCAGGATAAATATAATACTCTCGTGCGTGAACGCGCGGAGGAGCTTAAGCAGGGAGCGGATAAGCTGCGCCGCATGTACGATTTGGACAAGGCTTCGGACGAGCTTGCGGAAAAACAGTATGCGTTCGTGCTGCTGTTCCGTGAGCTGTTTGAGGAGTTTAATCTTGACGCAATTTCCGCGGAGTGCTGGTCGGCACTGCAGCTACTGGTGGGCGCTATGCCGTGTACCGCATACGGTATTCTTGCAGACGAGGGATATATTATAAGCTGCGAGGGTGACACTCATGCGGCAATGACGCAGGTGCTGCTCAAATCAATGACACTCGGCAAAAAGCCGCCGCTGTTCGGCGAGTTCACAATACGTCATCCGGAGGCCGAGAATACGGAGCTGCTCTGGCATTGCGGTCAGTTTGCATATTCGGTTCACCGCGAGGATCAGCCGTGCAGATGTATGAATATGCGTGAAAACTTCGAGGCAAAGAGCAGCCATTATACGGTTGCGCGCATAGATCAGGATCACGGAAAATATTCGGTGATTGCCGGCGAATGTGACAGTGCGGAGGGACCGTACACGAACGGAACCTACATTTGGGCAAGGTTCGGCAATCTTGACGCATGGGAGCGCAAGCTCATCGAGGGACCGTATATTCACCATGTATCCGAGATTGAGGGCAGCTTTACAAAGGAAATCAAAGAATTCTGCAGGTATGTACCGAATATAAGGTTTGATACGGTTTAATAGGCAAATTTTTAAAAATACTGCGTTAAAAAGCAGCGCTATACTTTAGTCAAAGGAGAGAGAAAACATGCGTTATACGTTAAAGGAAGTTTTGGATATTGCGGAAAAGGGAGGCTTTGCCATTCCGGCATTCTGCGTTTACAATCTTGAAACGCTTATGGGTGTTGCAAATGCGGCAGAGGAACTGAATGCGCCGATTATTATACAGATGTACAGCCGTCTGTTCGATACGGAAACGGGAAAGCTGCTTTCGCCGGTTATATGTGATATTATGAACCGGCTGAAATCGCCTGTTGCATTTCATCTTGACCACGGCGTAGGTATACCGGAGTGTATACGTGCTATGCGTTACGGCGCAACCGGCGTTATGATTGATGCGTCAACGCTGCCGCTCGGTGAAAATATCAGGGCGACCGCGCACGCGGTGGAGCTTGCACGTGAAGCCGGAGTTTCGGTTGAAGGTGAGCTGGGACATATCGGCTCGACACGCGATGAAAAGTGGGCTGCATACACCGAGGTTGCGGACGCTGTCAGATTCGTGAATGAATCGGGCGTTGACGCACTGGCAATTATGGTTGGTACGGCGCACGGTAAATATGTTCAGGCACCAAAGCTGGCAATTGACAGAATTGCGGAAATTCACGCGGCAACGAGGGCGCATCTTGTGCTTCACGGCGGCTCGGGTGTGCCTGATGACCAGATACGCGAGTCGGTCAGGGCAGGAATAAGAAAGATTAATTTCGGCACGGATGTGTGTTACTCATTTGTAGAGGGGTTCAAGGCTCTTGACCCGTTCGGCGCACCGCTTGATGTTGTAATGTCAAAGGCGGCAGAGAACGTAAAGGCTTTTGCGGCTGAGAAGATAAAGCTTCTCGGTGCGGCTGAATAATTTTGTTGTGAGGTGTATGCTGAAATGAAGTACAATTTTGATTTGAAAGGAAAAATTGCGGTAATTACAGGTGCGGAACGCGGAATCGGATTTGAAATAGCAAAGGGCTTTGCACAGTCCGGCGCAAGCGTTGCAATAGCCGGCATGCGTGAGGAAGAATTTGAAAACGCAAAATGCGGGGTTGAAAGCGAGGGTGCGGAGTGCATTTGCATAAAGACCGACGTTTCGTGTGAGGATTCCGTAAAAAATATGGTAAAGCAGGTCAGGGAGCATTTCGGACGTATTGACATTCTTGTGAACAATGCCGGAATAAACAAGCTTTACCCGGCGGAGGAAATGCCGCTTGATGTCTGGAACAGTATAATCGGCGTAAATCTGACCGGCGTGTTTCTGGTCAGCCGCGAGGTTGCAAAGGTAATGCTGGAGCAGGGCGGCGGAAGAATAGTGAATATAACCTCGATGTCGGGACTTGTTGTGAATCCGCTGCCGCAGACGCAGTGCGCCTACAACAGTTCAAAGGCAGGCGCAATCATGCTGACAAAGTGCATGGCGGTAGAGTGGGCACAGAGGGGCATCCGTGTAAACGGAATCGCGCCCGGCTTCATGCGCACACCGCTTACGCAGAAGCGTTTGAGCACGCCGAACGACCCGGCAGTAAAGAAATGGATTGACGGGACACCGATCGGCAGAGTCGGCGAGCCGACGGAGCTTGTCGGACTGGCACTTTATCTTGCCGGTGATACCGCAGGCTATACAACCGGTACGGTAATATCGGTTGACGGCGGATATACATGTCTGTAAAGGAGTGAAAGCCATGTTGGAAAATTTAAAGAAGAAAAACCCTGATATAAAGATTTATTCGGTATTTGACGAGGAGTTCCGTTCATTCGGCAGAGTGATTACGGAGCTTGATGCGGATGAGCTTGTAAGGGCAGGCGAAAAGCTTGAAATGCCGGAGAGCGGCGTAAAATATATGGCAGGTATGGACGAGTTTGAGAGCCTTGGCGGTGCGGAGAGTATAAAAAACGAGATATTCGGAACGCTGCCGACCGAAATCGGCTGCTGCTGGGGACACAGCTCTTTCCTGAATGCGACCGAATGGCATACGTCAAGTGAAATTAATATTGCGGTAACACCGCTTGTGCTCATACTGGGGCACAGATGGGATATAGTTGACGGTAAAATCGATTCTTCAAAATTTACCGCATTTTATCTTCCGAAGGGAACGGTAATAGACTGTTTTGCAACCACGTTGCACTACTGCCCGTGCCAGGTAAGTGACGAAGGGTTTATTTGCGTTGTCGCTCTGCCGAAGGGAACTAATACGGCACTGGAAACGGAGCTTAAGGATAAGCGGATTTCGGCAAAAAATAAATGGATTATTTGCCATACCGATAACAGCGCGGCAATTGCAAGGGGCATTAAGCCCGGAATTTCGGGGATTAATTACGAAATAAAGTATTAGAAGCAGGATATCAAACAAATAAGGACAAGTGTCGGGCATTAAATTGTCCGGCACATTTTTACTATATAAATAAGAAAGGATTAGATATGATAAAACAAATGAAACTAAGTAATTTCTGCAAGGAGTACGATATGAGCAGGACAACAGTGTTAGATTTAATATACCATCAGCATTTGCCGGGATATAAAATCGGAGGACGTTGGTATATTGACATGAAAGAATTCAGTGATTGGAGGGAGCTTCAGAATGCATAATAATTTCTTGACTTTATTTCAAATGGGTGATATAATATCCGCAGATATAAGTTGCTGCTTGTTATATATGAAAGGAGCAAATTAATATGCCTAAAATATCATATAACAAGCGACCAGACGGAAGATACAATAATAGGAAGGGATGAGAATGGAAAAAGAAAAGTAAAAACATTATTTGTGCCGCCGCACAGCGGCGGAATGGAGGATTAAAATGAAAAAAACTGCTGCAATTCTCAGCGCACTTTTTACTGTAATGCTTTCGGTATCGGCATATGCCGCGGAAAGCTGTGATTTGAAATTTACGCAAGACACAAACGGAAAATACATTTTTTGCAACAATCATGAATTTATACGCCGCAGCGATTTGGCGGATACTTCAAATGAAAGTGCAAAATTTATTATGAATAATGAGGGACTTGAAGCTGATAATTACGCGCTTTTTGCATCTCATGTAAACCACACGGAAAAGAGAAATGCGGACGGAACGCAGATATTGGAGGCAGGCTTTGATATAGAGCTTGACGTACTGTTCCGTGCAGAGGAGGAAAGCGTTGTACGGCTTACCGCACTTGGGTTTGAAGTGCCGCAGAATAAGCAGTATTGGTATAACGGAGCGTCCTATACCTACGAAGACGAATGGGGATGCTTTAACGCATGGGCGTCATATATCGGAATGCCTGTGCGCCAGATTGATTCGGGAGTATTGTATGAACCTCAGGCAATCGAACCGGTGGAATTTACGGTGAAGCCGGGGGATAGGGTATGGCTTTCGGAATATATTCCGAATTACTGCGAGACGCCGTTTTTCAGACCGGTGTTTCTTATGCTGGATTTTACGGTAGTATCGGGAAAATGTGACGTAAATGTTGCGGCATTAAAATCAACCGGAACATTGGGCGACAGAAGCTTTTTTGATGATAACGCATCATACGGATACTATGACCGCGACAGGCAGCACAAGGGCATTTCGGACAGCATAAACAAAGTGAATACGGAACTGTCGTACACGATTGATGACTGGACATGGAGCGATACAAAACTGCCGGTTACCGTATATAACTGCTATCAGCCCAACGGATATACAACAGACAGATGGTACACTCACTTAAATCCTCATGCCGATGAATGGTCGTATGATTTATGTGCGGAATCAGATATGCTTTCATTTAAGTATTATGACCCGAATAAAAAGTATTTTTACGGAAAATCGGTAAAGGATAAAGATGATTACTGGTATTTTGATACAGAGCACAACGACACATCAACCTATCCGGGAATGGCGTTTGGGCAAAAATCGTATTATGTCCCGAACTCAATAGCGGACGGCAAAGCGCCGCGCGAATATGTCTGCAATCTCGGAAATTACGGTGTAATAGAACGCTACAAGATAAATATTACAAATAACGGAAACATGACGAGATATTTTAATTATTCGCTCAGCACCGCATCAAATAATGTTGTGGTGCTTCGTGACGAAAACGGAAATTCCGTAAACGGATATGCGCTCTGCAAGGGCACGAATAAAATGAGAATCCCCGATAATATGGCGTGCGTGGAACTGCCGGCACAGAAAACGACTTCGTTTATTATAGATGTTGTTCTGACCACGAATTATGCCGGAGGTATGGAAAATTCAATGATAATAACCGATACGGCAAAGCCTGTTGAGGTGTATACTTCGGACAGAAGTGAAATCGTTAAAGATTATCGGTATACGGGACGCGAATTTTATAAATGGAAAAAAGGAAAGCTGTATTTGTCGAAAGATAATGAGGATTGGCAGGAGAAAGAGCTGCCGCAGAACGTAAAGGGAATATTTAACGGTAACTGGAATGAGTATGAGATAAAATACAGCGGCGGCGGATATATGGTAAAGGCAATGCTCTATGACGGAATACCGTATTACGGCGTAAGAGACTTTTTCACGGAGGTATATTTCCTTGATGAAGATTTCAATCTTAAAGGAAGTGAAAAATTCAGAAATTATCCCACCTCAATGACCGCCGTTCAGAACGGCTTTTATGTAAATGCAGGTACTCCGATGTATTCGGCAGATGCGAAAAAATGGGAAATGCACGGTTCGAAAATGCCGTGTTGGAATTACGGCAGATTCAGTGCAAAAACGAAAAACGGTGAAATATATCTGAGCGAAAACGGAACGGAATTTTACCATGTGAATTATACGGATTTCAAGCCGAAGTATATTGATTCGCTGGGTGATTTATATTACAGCGCAGTCGGCAACAGTCTATATATCTCCTCAGACGGAATTTATTGGGAGAAGATGGAAGCACAAAACAGAATAAAGTCGCTTTACAGGACGGATAAAGAACTTGTAATAAATAAAACAGAAAGGTTTGCACTGCCCGAATTTGCTGAAAAAACAGTGTTAAAGATTAATGATGAATATATTTCGGCAAACGCACCGATTGAAAAGGACGGGGCGTTGTTTGTGCCGCTGCGTGCGGCGGCACAAAGCCTCGGCGCAGAGGTTGTATGGAACGGCAGCGGAGTGGATATTGTAATAAACGGAAAAACGTCGCAGGCGGCGGCTGACGGAGTAAACGCTTTCGTTTCGGACGGTACAATGATGATAAAGACAGATGTACTGGCTGCCGTTACTGACAGCGAATTTGTACAAAATGGCTTGACGGCGGAATTTACGGGAAGATAAATTATGTATAAGGTAAAAGAAACAATAATTGTTGAGGGAACGTATGACAAGATAAAGCTTTCCGGTTTTGTGGACGGAGTTATTCTCACAACAAACGGATTTACGGTGTTCAGAGACGCAAAACTTTTGGAAAGTATAAAAAGCCTTGCAAAAAAAACAGGAATAGTTATTTTGACCGATGCGGACAGCGCCGGATTTAAGATACGGAATTTTATAAAGCAAAGTATAGAAAGCGGAACGGTGCTGCACGCATACATTCCTGATGTAAAGGGTAAAGAAAGGCGCAAGCGTATTCCCGGAAAAGAGGGACTTTTGGGCGTTGAGGGAATAGACGAGGAGACAATAATAAATGCGCTGAAAAAGGCAGGCTGCACAATTGACGGCGGAAAGGAATGTCCGCGTGCGGAAAGAAAAATCACAAAGGCGGATATGTACGCCGCCGGGTTTTCGGGAGGCGCTCAAAGCGCCTTGCTCCGCAAAAAAGCGGCACAAATTCTCGGAATACCGTCAAAAATATCAGCTAATATGCTTACAGATGTCATAAACAGACTGCTGACGTATGATGAATTTTGCGGAATGGCTGAAAAAATAAAGAGCGGTTTAAGCAAAGACTTGTAAATTGAAAGAAAATGATGTATAATAAAAGCTAATAAGCAAGAAGGATTTGATAAAATAATGAACGGAGTAAATTTATATATAGTCATTCCGTGCTATAATGAGGAGGAGGTATTACCCGAAACCTCAAAAAGAATGCTTGATTTAATGAACAGAATGAAATCGGAGGGACTGGTAAATAATAAAAGCAGAATATGCTTTGTTGATGACGGTTCTTCCGATGCGACATGGAAGATAATAGACGGCCTTGCAAAGGAGCATACCGAAATTTCCGGTATAAAGCTTGCGCATAACGCAGGGCATCAGAATGCGCTTTTGGGTGGACTTATGACGGTGAAAGACCATTGCGACTGTGCGGTTTCGATTGATGCCGATTTGCAGGACGATATTGAGGTTATTCCACAGATGGTGCGTGATTTTACGGACGGTTGCGATGTCGTTTACGGTGTTCGGAATAAGCGTAAAACGGACACGTTTTTTAAACGTGCCACCGCACTGGGATTTTATAAGTTTATGCAGCTTATGGGCGTGAAAATTGTGTTTAATCATGCGGATTTCAGGCTGATGAGCAGACGTGCGCTCAATGCGCTTGCGGAGTTTCCCGAAAGAAATTTGTTTTTGCGCGGAATGACTCCGCTTGTGGGTTTTAAATCGAGCTGCCGCTATTATGACAGGGCGGAACGCTTTGCCGGCAAATCGAAATATCCGCTGAAAAAAATGCTTTCCTTTGCATTTGACGGAATAACCTCGTTTAGCGTAAGCCCTATTCGGGCAATTTCATTTTTGGGCGGAATTGTGTGTGTAATATCGGTAATTATGGCGGCATATACGCTTTTTGAAAAGCTTTTCCGCGATACGGATTCCGGCTGGGCATCACTTATGATGTCAATATGGTTTATCGGCGGAGTTACATTGCTCTCAGTAGGGCTTATCGGTGAATACATCGGTAAAATATACAAAGAAGTCAAAAGACGACCGAGATATATAATAGAGGCATACGTAACCTCGGAGGAGTCGGCTGAATAAAATCGCCCACAGCACAGCTTTTTGCTCGGGGCGGTACACACGTACAGCACCACTCGCAGCAAAGCCG
>CAKSOE010000020.1 GCA_934476675.1 uncultured Clostridia bacterium
TTCCGTAAAAGCACATTTTAAGAAATGTGTTTTTACAGGCTGATAACAGCTTTTACTGATCTTTGACAAAGAAAGCGACTCGACCGCAGTATAGGCAAACAAACACATTCCGTCTGTGCCGAGCTTTACGGAAAATGCGCGAAGAAACCATTTGGCGAGCGAAAACCATTTTTACCGTAATTGCAGATTTGGCACTCTGCAAGCAATGACGCACAGACGCAATAATGATACTCCCGTCTTGAACGCGTCACGGCATTGGGCGGCTGCATGAGAACCATGCAGGGGTGAGATTCCCGTGGAGCGCAGCCGGCGCCGTTTGTAGTTGCTGAAATTTATTTACTTGTAATAGCGGACACGCTGTTACGCATATAGTTATAAAAACTTCAAAGGGGGTTTTTATTTTGGAAAATAAGGTTATTACAACCGAAAAGAAAATTGGGAAAATAACATATTTTGTATCTTCAACACAAAGCGAACAAGCGAAAGATACGTTAGATAAAAAGGTAGAAAAGATGATTTTGAAAGACGTCGGGCAAAACGCCGAAATCTCAAAACTTTACTGATACGGCATTGACGGTCAATACGAAGCACGTTATAATGATGCTATAAGTACATTTGTTGTTTGACTGTCGGAAAGGAGTATTTTTTATGAAGCAGTCAGACAAAATAACGGCTTTATATTGCAGATTAAGTCAAGAGGATTTGCAGGCGGGCGAGTCGGGGAGCATACAAAATCAGAAATTGATTTTACAAAAATATGCCGACGATCACCACCTTATAAACACAAAGTTTTATGTGGACGACGGTTTTTCCGGCGTGAGCTTCGAGCGCGAGGGGCTTCAGTCAATGCTGCGCGACGTTGAAGCGGGGCTTATATCAACCGTAATTACAAAAGACCTTTCAAGGCTTGGACGTAATTATTTGAAAACGGGAGAATTGATAGAAATTGTATTCCCCGAAAACGACGTAAGATATATCGCAATCAACGACGGCGTAGATACGGCGCGGGAAGATAACGAGTTTACTCCCCTGCGAAATTGGTTCAATGAATTTTATGCAAGGGACACAAGCAAAAAAATCCGCGCAGTAAAACAGGCGAAGGCGCAAAAGGGCGAACGCGTCAACGGCGAAGTACCATACGGATATATCGCAGACCCCGAAGATAGAAACCATTTATTGCCCGATCCCGAAACGGCGCATATCGTAAAAAAGATTTTTGAATTATATGTAAAAGGTTTACGAATGTGTGAAATCCAGAATTGGCTTAGGGATAACAAAGTCCTGACCGTATCGGAATTAAGGTACAGACGGACAGGCAGCGCAAGACACCCGCGTCCGCAATTAGGCTTAATCTATAATTGGCCGGATAAAACAATCTATGATATTCTTACCCGTAAAGAATATCTGGGACACACGATTACGGGAAAAAGCTACAAGGTATCTTATAAGTCAAAAAAGACAAAGAAAACCCCCGTAGAAAAGCAATATTTCTTTGCAAACACTCACGAACCGCTGATAGACCAAGAAACCTTTGATTTGGCGCAAAAGAGAATTGCCACACGGACAAGACCGACAAAAGTTGATGAAATTGATATTTTTTCGGGAGTAATGTTCTGCGCGGACTGCGGATATAAAATGTACGCCGTCCGCGGCGCTAAAACGTTGGAACGCAAGCACGCCTATACCTGCGGTAATTACAGAAACCGCGCAAGGCAAAATACTTGCTGTACAACGCATTACATACGCAAAAGCGTAATCAAAGAGCTTGTTTTGGCGGATTTGCAGCGAGTTATGACGTATGTAAAATCAAAAGAAAACGAGTTTATTCAAAAGGCTGCGGAGTATGGAAACAAAGAAGCAGAAAAGGCGTTTGAAAACGACCGCAAAGAGCTTGCTTCCGCTGTCAAGCGCGAAAAAGAGCTTGAAACGATTTTCCGCAAACTGTACGAGGACAACGCATTGGGTAAAATTTCCGACAAACAGTTTGTTTCGCTTACAAGCGGCTATGATGAAGAAAAAGAAACGCTTGCAACAAAAATACGGGAATTGGAAACAAAGCTAAATTCCGTTGCAGAAAACAAAAAGGACGCGGCAAAATTCGTTCAGCTTGTGAAGCGTTATACGGAGATTAACGAACTCACTTATGAGAACGTACACGAGTTTATAGACCGTATTTTTATTCACGAATTGGACAAAGAAACGAACACGCGTCAAATAGATATTTTCTATAACTTTGTCGGTAAAATTGACAGTAATGAAAAACCTTGTGAAAGCGTATCGTATTTCCGTCAAATCGGTGCGGATATAACAAGCGTTGCAATGTAAAAAAATGTGATAGCGTACCCATAACAAATTGGTTACGTTATCACACTTCATTGAATGAACTTCCGTTTGATAAATGCGGTCTGAATGTTATACTTACGGATAATCTCGAAAAATACAGAACGCGAAAGGTAAGAATTCTGAACGGCGCTCATACTTCGCTTGTGCCGTATGCGCTGCTTGAAGGCTTTGATACCGTTAAATCGTGCATTGACGATGAGCGTATGAACGAGCACATAAGAAAATGTGTTTATGATGAAATTATTCCCACGCTTGATTTGCCGAAAGATGAGCTTATCGAATATGCCGACAACGTTATGAAACGCTTTGCAAATCCGTATATAAAGCACTATCTTTCATCGATTGCTTTAAATTCGGTGAGCAAATTTAAGGTGCGTGTTCTGCCGTCAATTCTCGAATATATAAAGCGATACGGAAAAATGCCCGAAACCCTGCTGTTTTCGTTTGCCAAGCTGATTGATTTTTACAGAACGGACATGACAAACGACGATGAAAAAGTAACTGCGTTTATGAAAACCGCGTCCGCAAAGAAAATTCTGGCAAATAATTCTCTTTGGGGCGAAGATTTGACATTCCTTGAAAGCGAGATAGAAAAGTATGTTAATAAATAAGCCGGATAATGTAGAAGTAAATGTTGATAACGGACATAAATATGCCGTACGTGATATAAAACGCGGCGAAAACATAATTAAATATGGACAGCCGATAGGTCATGCTCTGGCGGATATAAAAAAAGGTGAACACGTCCATTCGCATAATCTTGCAACAAATCTTTCGGGAAAATTAACATACGAATACCACCCCGTAAAAACTCCCGAAAGAACCGAAACGGATTTAACCTTTATGGGTTATGTGCGCAAAAACGGAGATGTAGGAATACGAAACGATATATGGATTGTAAATACCGTAGGCTGTGTCAACAAAACGGCGCAGATAATCGCCCGAAAAACAGGTGCGGAATATTTTTCGCACCCGTTTGGCTGCTCGCAGCTCGGCGGGGATATGGAAATAACGCAGAAAATTCTTGCCGGAATGGTACATCATCCCAACTGCGGCGGAGCGCTTGTTCTGGGTTTGGGGTGCGAAAATAATAATATTGAGATTTTCAAAAACGCCTTGGGCAGCTATGATGAGGAGCGTGTGCGTTTTTTAAATGCTCAGGATGTCGATGATGAAATTGAAGCTGGCGTACGTATTATAGAAGAATTGAAATCGAATGCCGCAAAGGATAAGCGTGAACCGGTGAGCATTAAAAAGCTTAAAATAGGGCTTAAATGCGGCGGAAGTGACGGCTTGTCGGGAATTACGGCAAATCCGCTTGTAGGCAGGGTTTGCGATAAGCTTACCTCAATGGGCGGCAGCTGCGTACTTACGGAGGTGCCGGAAATGTTCGGTGCGGAGCATCTTTTGATGCAAAGATGTGCGGATAAGGAGGTTTTTGATAAAGCGGTAAGACTCATAAATAATTTTAAGGATTATTTCACACGCCATAATCAGACGATTTACGAAAATCCGTCTCCCGGGAACAAGGCAGGCGGCATCACCACGTTGGAGGAAAAATCTCTCGGCTGTATTCAAAAGGGCGGACTTTCGGAAATTACAGATGTGCTTGATTACGGCGATACCGTGACAAAGAGCGGACTTTCGCTTTTGAATGGCCCGGGGAACGACATCGTTGCGGTGACGAATCTTATGGCGGCAGGTGTGCATATGATTTTATTTACAACAGGCAGAGGTACGCCGCTCGGAGGCGCAGTGCCGACTGTCAAAATTTCCACAAATACCGCACTTGCAAAGAAAAAATCCTCATGGATTGATTTTGACGCGGGCAGAGCGCTTGACGGATGCTATCTTACGGACGAGCTGTTTGACTTCGTTATAGAAACCGCAAACGGAAGAAAAACGAAAAATGAAGAAAACGGCTACAAAGAAATATCGATATTTAAGGACGGTGTAACGCTATGAACTTTATAAATGATGATTTTATGCTGAAAAACGAAACGGCAAAAAAGCTTTATCATGAATTTGCAAAGGACTTGCCGATAATTGATTACCATTGCCACATCCCGCCGGAAAAGATTGCGGAAAACTATAAATTCAAAAACGCATACGACTTGTTTTTGGGCGGCGACCATTACAAGTGGCGTTTAATGCGTTCAAACGGAATTGACGAGGAATACATAACGGGAAATGCGGACGATTTCGAAAAATGGAAGATGTTTGCAAAAACAGTTCCTTTAATGATAGGAAACCCAATGTACCACTGGACGCATCTTGAGCTTAAAAGATATTTCGGAGTGGATAAAACACTCAGCGAAAAAACAGCGGAGGAAATATGGGAGCAGGTAAACGATTGCCTTAAGAAGGACGAATTTACCGCACAGGGACTTGTAAAAATGTCGAATGTAGAGACGATTTGTACAACCGATAATCCCTATGATGATTTAAAATATCATAAGAGGTTAAAGGATTTTGACGTTCAGATACTGCCAACATTCCGTCCCGATTTAAGCAATATAAAAAGCGATATAACGGACAGAATGGACTATTTTTACGAAAACGGCTGCAAGCTGTCCGACCATGCCGTTGACGGGATAAACGACGATATTATAGAAAAGCTTGTATTTCTCGGTGAGGAATATGCAAAGCGCGGCTGGACAATGCAGCTGCATATAGGCGCAATGCGCAACAACAATACAAGAATGTTTGAAAAATTAGGCGCCGATACGGGCTTTGACTCGGTGAATGATTTTGAGATTGCACAGGGGATTTCAAAACTCTTAAATGCGCTTGAAATGAAAGACAGACTGCCTAAAACAATTTTGTATACGTTAAATCCAAAGGATAACTATGTTTTGGGAACAATGCTCGGAAACTTCCAGAAAGCGCCTACACCCGGCAAAATTCAGTTCGGCTCCGGCTGGTGGTTTAATGACAATCGTGACGGCATGGAGGAGCAACTGAAAGCCCTGGCAAATCTGGGATTACTCTCACGATTTGTCGGAATGCTCACCGATTCCCGCAGCTTTGTGTCATACCCGAGGCATGAGTATTTCAGAAGAATTTTCTGTAATCTTATCGGCAGATGGGTAGAAGACGGCGAATATCCCGACGATTCGGAAATGCTCAAAGAAATAGTTGAGGGTGTATGCTATAAAAACGCAAAGGAATATTTTAAGTTTTAATCTGAAAGGAGAATTTTTAATGAATTACAACGGTAAAAAAGCGGAAAACGTAAAAATTGCCTATATCGGCGGAGGTTCGCGCGGCTGGGCGTGGGGACTTATGTCAGATTTGGCATTGGCGGAGGATATGTCCGGTGAGGTATATCTCTACGATATCGACTTTGAAGCGGCGTATCATAATGAAGTTATAGGAAATAAATATAACGACCTTGACGACTGCAAATCACATTGGAATTATAAAGCGGTTAAAACTATAGGTGAAGCGCTTACAGACTGTGATTTCGTGGTAATCTCGATACTGCCGGCAACGTTTGACGAAATGGAAAGCGACGTACACGCTCCCGAAAAATACGGAATATATCAGTCGGTAGGCGATACCTCCGGTCCGGGCGGAATAGTCAGAGCGCTGCGTACCATTCCGATGATGGAGGAAATCGCGCTTGCGGTAAAGAAATATTCTCCCGACGCATGGGTTATAAACTACACCAATCCGATGACGGTATGCGTGAAAGCGCTTTATAACGCATTCCCAAAAATCAAAGCATTCGGCTGCTGCCATGAAGTTTTCGGAACGCAGACGCTTTTGAGCAAGGCTCTTGCCGACATACGCGGCATAGAAGGCGCAGAACGTGAGGATATAAAAATAAACGTTGTGGGCGTAAATCACTTCACATGGATTACCGAGGCAAAGTATAAAAAAACAGACCTGTTTGATGTTTACAGAGAATTTGCGGAAAAATATCATGAAACGGGCTACCGTGAAAAAGTAGACAAAAACTGGATGAATAATTCGTTTGCGTGCGCGGAAAGAGTAAAGCTTGATTTGTTCAGACGCTACGGTTACATAGCGGCTGCCGGGGACAGACACCTTGCAGAATTTTGCCCGGGAAAATGGTATCTTGAAAACCCCGAAAAGGTGAGAGAATGGAAGTTCGGACTTACTACCGTTGCATGGCGCAAGGAGGATTTGAAAAATCGTCTTGAAAAGAGCGCAAAACTTGTTTCGGACGAAATGAATGTTGAAATCAAGCCTACCGGTGAAGAGGGTGTAAATCAGATGCGCGCACTTCTGGGACTTAAAGATATTATAACAAATGTTAATATTCCCAATGTCGGTCAGACGCCGAATCTTCCGTTGGGAGCCGTGGTCGAAACAAATGCCGTGTTCCGTTCGGATATGCTTGTTCCGGTATTTGCAGGCAATATTCCGGAGGAAATATATCCGCTTATTTCAAGAATATCGGGAGAGCAGGAGCTTATTGCACGTGCCGGTGCGGAGCGCAGTCTTGATATGGCATTTATGGCATTTGCAAACGATCCGCTTGTAACCGTTTCTGCCGCAGACGCGAAGAAGCTGTTTGATGAAATGGTTGACAATACAAAAGACTATCTTGGAGGATATTTTAAATAATAACTAAAAATCAGATGTAAAATTTTTACATCTGATTTTTAGTTATCGGAAAAGTCGTGGTGAACCTTTCTGTATTTTAACGGTGACATTCCGACGCTTTTCTTAAATACCGACGAAAAATAATTGCTGTCCGAAAAACCGCATTTAAAAGCAATTCCGCAAACTGAATCATTGCCCTTACTCAGCAATTCCTTTGCCGTTTTTAAGCGTACGGTTTGTATAAAATCTTTATATCCGAACCCCGTGGAGGTTTTAAAAAGCCTGGAAAAATAGCTTTCGCTGTACCCTGCCATGTCCGCAAGCATTGCAAGCGTAATATTTTGCGAATAGTTTTCGGTTATAAACCGTGCGGCATCGCTTACAGCAATATTTACGGAATCATCTGATTTGTTCAAAATATCATTTCGGCATCGCCCTCATATTTGGGTTCGCCTATGGAAATCTGCATACCCTTTGAATGACCTTGCAGACATATCATTACCGGTACGGGCGTTTTGATATTTTTCGGCATAAGTACATACCCGGGTATATAATATCCAAGCTCACTTTGGAATGAAAAACGCGTTTTTATGTAATCGCCGCAGTTCTCCTCATATTCCGCCTTGAAGTCGGCATCAAATTTCCTCATGTATTTTAACCCCAAAAGCTCCGACAGCTTTGCACGGGCTTTCTTTTGCCAGCATTTAAAATCCTCGCTTCCGTCGTAACGGTATTCGGGAACGATTTCCGCAGTGATTTCCGATATAACCTTTTCGGGATTATGGTTTCTCACTTATAAGCATCTCCTTTTAATACAGACATTTCAAATTAATTATACAGCAAAAAAATCAACATTTCCTTTGTTTTTTGAGTGATATATGTAAATTTCTTTAATTTTTTGCTGTATATTAAAGCCTTGTAAGCAATTTTTCACCAAAATCTGTTTCGGAAATATAGGCGCTTGACGGAGTAACAGGCATAATCCTATCGCCGTCATTGACAAGCTTGGCGGCCTTTTTCGCAATAATATGTTTTTCGTCGTATTCCTACAGTTCCCTTACGGCAAAAGAAATTTTCATGTACGAGCCTGTATGCTTTTTGATAATCGTACCTCCATGTACTCTCTTTATGTAAACCCGATGTTGAACGGTTCAGTTCTTTTTTAATTAAAAATGTCCGTCAGTTACGGCGCGTGTGTCCTCCTGCTCCTCCGAGGGAACAAGAGAATCGTCAAAGTGAATCATAACATTCTGCTTTTGCAGCTCGTTTTGCAGCTTTGCTATATCCACGTCGCATATTCCGCAGTTTTCGTCAATTGCCGCCGCACAGGCAATTCCGGCTGCCTGACCGGTTATGATTGCCGGAGGGATAACCCTCAATACGTCCCATGCGTAGCCGGCAGCAGCGGCGCTTCTGCCTGCCGTAATCAGATTCGGAAAGCCTGTTTTTACAAGTGTTCCGTAAGGAACCTCATACAGATAATCACGTCTGTCAAAATCACAGATTGCCGCAATTGAATCGTCAAAATGCTTGTAGGCATCCTCCGTTTTCAGCGTGTAATTTCCGTCAATATGGCGTGTTTCCCTAAACTGCGGCATGGTCGGAAGCGTCACGATCGTACGCTTTTTCCTGCCGCTGTCTTTAAGCTTACCGAGACATTCAATGTGGTTTTCAATAACGTATTCGGTAATATCCTTTACGTTTGTGCCCTCTCTTGTCGGCTTGCCCTTCGGCTGCTTTTCGCCGTAAAGTGAAGCCTCGCCGCCGTTAAATCTATAACTCTCAAGAAATCTCATATCCTCTTTTTCAGCCGCTTTCCTGCAGCTTTCAACATCCGCACCCATGGTAAGATATGTATGGAAATTGTGTCCCTGTACGGTCGGAACTCCCGCACGGAACAGCACATCCGCATCACCCGTAGCGTCAACAATCATCTTTGCGGCATAGAACTGACAGCCTGATTTATTTTCAACTATAAGTCCGCGGCAGAGTTTTCCGTCCATAACAGGCTCGGTTATAATCGTATCAAATAAAAGTTCCACGCCCTCATCTTTAAGAAATTCGGTAAGAGTGAGTGTGAAAATTGCAGCTGAAAAACGTGTGCAGTAGCGTGTTTTTTCGCCGTTTAAGGGTTCGCCGTTCTGCCATTCTTCGGGGATTGTGTCGTAGCCGTATTTTACCGACAGGCGCAGCATTTCCTCCGCCATTCCCTTTATAATCTGAACACCTCTGCCGTTACACATCGGAACAAACAGATTTATAAGTCCGGTTGTTGCCAGTCCTCCAAGACCTATTGTTTTTTCGATAAGCAGAACGCTTTTGCCCATTCTCCTTGCGGCAACGGCTGCCGCAGCGCCGGCAACTCCGCCTCCGGCAACGATAATATCATATTCGCCCGAAAGCTTTGCCTCTCTTTCAAATTTCATTTTCAAAGTCTCCTTTTTATTTAATTTCGTCATTTATGATTTCGGCATATCTTACCGTTTCCATTGCGTCCTTTGCATATTTGTCAGCGCCTATACTGTCAGCGTACGATTGGTTAAGCACCGCGCCGCCGACAACCACCTTGCACCACGGCGCTGCAGTGCGCAGCTGCTTTATTGTTTCCTCCATTGCCGGAACGGTGGTTGTCATAAGTGCGCTCAAACCGACAATCGGAGCGTGTATTTTCACCGTTTCATCAACTATTGTCTCGGGCGGAACATCTTTACCCATATCTTTTACGTCAAAGCCGTAGTTTTCAAGCAGGAGCTTTACAATATTTTTGCCTATATCGTGAATATCGCCATGTACCGTTGCGATAACAATACTGCATTTTGAAATTCCCTCCGACGAGTTTTGCGCCATAAACTCCTTGATGCTTTCAAATGCACCCTTTGCCGCTTCGGCGCTCATTAAAAGCTGCGGAAGATACATAGTTTTCTTTTCAAAGCCTTTTCCGACAATGTCAAGAGCGGGTATAATTTCCGTCTGAACGATTTCGAGCGGCGGAGTTTCCTTTAAAAGTTCTTTCGTTATGAGAGATGCCTGGTCTTTGAGACCTTTTATGACTGCCTTTTGCAGCTCTGATTTGTATTCTGTCTTTGACGCTGCCTTTATCGTAGTTTTTGCCGCAGTGACCGGTACGGAAAGCGTTTCGGAAAATGCAATGTAATCCATGCAGTTTTCGTCAAGATTATGCAGTGCGCGGTATGAATAGTATGTTTTCATCATGTCCTCGGAATACGGATTCATAATAGCCGCAGAAAGTCCGTTTTCGAGAGCGGCGGCGAAAAACACGCTGTTTATTCCATCGCGGTGCGGCAGTCCGAACGAAACGTTTGAAACGCCGAGCGAGGTGTGTACGCCGAGAGAGTTTTTTATATAATTAAGCGATTCAAGCGTGGCAAGCGCCGCGGAGGTGTCCGCGCTTATAGTCATTGCCAGCGTGTCGAAAATAATATCCTTTTTTTGTATTCCGTATTCCGCTGCGGTGCGAAGAATTTTTTCGGCAATTTCCACGCGCCCCCGGGCTGTGGGCGGAATACCGTTTTCGTCAAGCGTGAGCGCAACAATAAAGCCGCCGTATTTCTGCACAAGCGGAAAAATAGCCTCCATGCTTTCACGCTTGCCGTTTACGGAATTAATCATGGCTTTTCCGTTGTAGCGTCTTAAAGCCGCCTCCATAGCAGTGAAATCCGAGGTGTCGATCTGAAGCGGCAAATCAATAATCGCTTGCAGCTCGCACACCGTTTTCACAAGCATTTCCGGTTCGTCAATATCGGGCAGTCCGACGTTTACGTCAAGAATATGAACCTTACATTCCTGCTGATTTATACCCTCCTGCAAGATGTAGTCAATGTCATTGTCCTTTAAAGCCTGTTTAAAGCGTTTCTTACCCGTGGGGTTTATTCTTTCGCCTATAAGTATGGGATTTTTTGCAAATTCCACCGCGTGGGTATATGACGAAACACAGCTTATCTGCTTATCGGTTATCGGAACGGGCGGAATATCCGCCGTTTTTTCAACGAGCCTTTTGATATATGCCGGAGTTGTTCCGCAGCAGCCGCCGGCAATTCTTACGCCGGCTTTAACCATTTCTGCCATGTCCTCCGCAAATTCCTCCGGCAAAACGTCGTAAACGACTCTGTTGCCGTCGCTTTTGGGAAGTCCGGCATTCGGTTTTAAAATAACGGGCAGCGAAGAAACGCGCAAAAGCTCCTCAACAACTCCGCGCAGCTGCTTTGGGCCGAACGAGCAGTTGACACCGATTGCGTCCGCACGCATACCCTCAAGCATTGCCGCCATGGCGGCAGGCGATGCGCCCGTCATGAGTGAGCCGTCCTCTCCGTATGCGTTGGAAACAAATATGGGAAGGCAGCTGTTTTCCTTTGCCGCCAAAAGCGCGGCTTTTGTTTCGTAGCTGTCATTCATTGTTTCTATGGTTATGAGGTCAACGCCGCATTCAGCGCCGATACGCACCGTTTCGGCAAATACACCGACGGCTTCTTCAAAGTCAAAATCTCCGTATGGCTTTAAAAGTCTGCCGGTAGGGCCTATGTCGAGCGATATGAATTTTTCCTGTTTGCCGCAGGAGGTATCTCTTGCGCGCTTTGCATTTGCAACGGCGGCGCTGATAATCTCTTTAAGTCTTTCGGGTTCAAATTTAAGCGTGTTTGCTCCGAAAGTGTTTGTATTTACGATATTACTGCCGGCATCGAAATAGTCACGGTGAATTTTTTCGATTATATCGGGATGCGAAATGTTCCAGTTTTCGGGGTATTCTCCGGGAGGAAGTCCCTCGTTTTGCAGTATAGTGCCCATACCTCCGTCAAGATAAACGATATTGTCTTTTAGGTAATCTCGTATGTTCATTTTTCTGTTCCTTTCCGAAATTTATTGCCTGAACTCACAATCCGATTTTGCGCAGTATCTGCATTTATCGCCGCTTTGTGACGGCGAATCGGAAATACCGATTACAGCCGTGACGGATTTTGTCGGTGACATAACAAGACTTTTGTTAAGAGTAAGTCCGATTTTGCGCGGACAATCGAGCAGAGAAAAAACCGTTTCCTGTGCCGAAAGCGGAAAGCTGCCGTAGCCGGGACTGAATCTGCGCCGCGTAAAAAGATTTTTCTTTGCGGCTTCGGCTGTGATTTCAGCGTTAAACGTATCACACAGCGCTTCTATGCGTTCCGCACCGATAGCTTGCAGCATAAGCGCCTTTGACGGCGACGACGCCGAATAACGTGATATGAGCCTGTCAATACCGAGTCCAGTCGTTGCGGCGAAAAGTACTGCCGTGTCACAGCCGCAAAGTATCTTTTTTAAATCAGCGCCGAATAAATCAAGCATTTCCTCCGCAGCAAAATGGCGGTAACATACCTTATATGTCAGTTTGCCGCCAGTTTCTTTAAGACATTCCTCAGCAAGAGCTAAAATCTCCGCATTTTCGCCGCGGCAGCCGGAATACCGCAGAATTTCACGCATATTAACCGGCGGAGCGGCATAGCTTTTCACAAATACAGCGTTCATAATTATTTACCCAAAATGTCGGAAAGGTTGCTTTGGATTTTTTGCGCAACGTCCGGCTTGTTCATCGAATATACGTGTACGTTTGAAATATTGTTTGCATATAAATCTATAATCTGGTCGGTTGCGTAGGCAATGCCTGCCTGCTTCATTGCAGCCGGATCAGAGCCGAATTTATCGACAAGACTTTTGAAACGCTGCGGCATAAACGAGCCTGAAAGCTTTATTGCACGGTCAACCTGGTGTGCGTTTGTTATCGGCATAATTCCGGCAACAATCGGTACGTTTATTCCGGCTTCGCGTATTTTATACATGAAATTGTATAAAAGGTTGTTATCAAAAAACATCTGTGTGGTCAGAAACTCACAGCCCGCCTCAACCTTTTCTTTAAGGTGTAAAATATCCGATTTCTGGTTTACGCTTTCGGGGTGAACCTCGGGATAGCACGCGCCGCCTATGCAAAAATCGCTGCCGGAGGATTTTAACTCATGTATGAGGTCAACGGCATGGTGGTATTCTCTGCCGCAGTTTTCAAGCTCCGGCGTCAGATCGCCGCGCAGAGCCAGTACATTTTCGATTCCGGCACTTTTAATTTCTTCTATTTTTTCATGCACCGTTTTGCGTGTTGACGATACGCAGGTGAGATGAGCAATTGTCGAAACGCCGTGGCGTTCCTTTATGTTCTTTGCAATGTCAAGCGTGTAGCGGCTTGTTCCGCCGCCTGCGCCGTAGGTTACGCTCATGAAAGCCGGATGCAGCTGCGCAATCTCCTCAACCGCCGTTTTAACGCTTTCAAAAGCCGAGTCTGTCTTTGGAGGGAACACCTCGAAAGACAGCGATAATTTGTCGTCTTTAAGTGAATCGATAATTTTCATTATGATACCTGCCTACTATAATATAAAGTTAAAGTTATTGTATATTATATCATAAAAAAAAGAATTATGAAAGAGTAATTTTAAATTAATATTAACAAAATATCTTGCCGAAACATAATAAGTATGGTATAATTTTCTTATCTTACGGCAAAACACAAAAGAAAAAGTTGACAGCACACCGTATAATGCGGTGCGGCGAAGCGGAAAGGAACGGATATAACATGAACGATAAGATAATAGATTTTCTCAAAACACCGACAGGCTCGCTTTGTTTTTCGATGTTCTGCGGTATAGTATATTTTGTAACGGTGATGAAATTTGTGCTTTCGACCACCTCGCACGGCTGGCTTATGCTGCTGTTTATAGGCCCGGCGGTGCTGTTCGGCGCGGCGCTGGTTGTGATAAAGCTTATAAGGAATAACAACGAAAACGGAAACGAAGCGGGGAATATTGTAATATTTTATTTTCATGCTGTGCTGATGGTGATAAGTATATTGGGGTTAATAGCATAAAAATAAGGGTGTAAAAATTACTTTTTACACCCTTATTTTTTATTCGTCTGATTTTTCTATTGCTGCCTTTCTTGTGTTGATTTTTCTGAAAATTTCGGGGTCAAACTTAAACTTGCGTTCATATGTCATAAGTCCGTTTTGCTCCTGCTCCACGTCGTAAAGCTGTGTGTAGCAGAAACCGAGCATATACGGATTGTCAAGCAATACGTTTGTCAGTCCATCATAGCGTGCAAGAAATTCCTCTGCGCTTTCCGGTGCGTTTCCGTATCCCCAGCCGCTTGTATCCTCCGACCAGCGTATGCCGCCGTATTCGCTCACAAATGTCGGCAGAACGCCGTCATAGCACTGCTTGTTGTTTCCCGATGCACGGTAAATCTGATCCTCTATAATGCCATCGGCAATTTTCGAGTAATAACCTGCAAAAGCTTCGGGATCCTGCTCATAGTCATGCACATCAAAAATGTCTGTTTCAACATGGTAGTTGCCGCTTGTGTCGATAACGGGACGTGTCGGGTCAAGAGCTTTTGTCACACGGTAAACGGTTCTCAGAATTTCATTGTCCTGACGCTTGCCGTCATAATCCCATGTTTCGTTAAACGGACACCAGCCGATAATTGACGGATGATTGAAATCACGCATAACAGCCTCTGTCCATTCTGTCAAAAATGCGTCAACTCTGCCTGTTTCCGTTACGTTAAGTCCCCAGTTTGCGTGTTCGCCCCAAACCATATATCCGAGCTTGTCCGCCCAGTAGAGAAAACGTTCTTCAAAAACCTTTTCGTGCAGTCTTGCACCGTTAAAACCAAGCTGCATAGAATAGATAATATCATTTTTGAGCGCTTCATCGGTCGGTGCGGTATAAATTCCGTCGGGATAAAAGCCCTGATCCAGAACCCATCTTCCAAATACCGTTTTGCCGTTTAATTTAAACGCTCTGCCGTCAAGCGAAACGCATCTGAGACCGAAATACGATTCAATCTCATCGCAAATGCTTCCGTTCGTTTCAACGCTTATTTTTAAATCATAAAGTCCGCCCTTGCCAAGCTCCCACAAATGCTTTTCCGAAAGCTTAACGGAAAAATTCACCTGCTTTGAGAATACGCCGACGCTTTCCTTGCCGACGCTCTTTCCGTTCCAGAATGCTTCTGCAAAAACACGTGTATTTTTTGGCATTTCGGAAAGTTTAACCGAAAGATTCACCGCCGGAAGATCAATGTCCGTTGTTATTTTAAGGTCTTTTACATAGCAGCTTTCAACGGTTTCAAGCCATACAGTCTGCCAGATACCCGTTGTGCGTGTGTATGAACAGCCGTAAGAATTAAGCCGCACGGACTGCTTTCCGGCAGGCTGATGTCCGCTGCGCACATCGTCCTCCGCACATACGGTAACGGTGTTTTCGCCGTCAACCGCATAATCCGTAATGTCTATCGAAAAAGACGTGTAGCCGCCGCGGTGCCGGCCTGCTTCTTTGCCGTTTATGTACACCTTTGTAAAATAATCCACTGCGCCGAAGTGCAAAATCACGCGCTTGCCGCCTTTATTCAGATTAAACTTTCTTTTGTACCACACACAGTTCATGAAATCGGTGTGTCCTATGCCGGAAAGCTTGCTTTCGGGGCAGAACGGAACGGTGATTTCACGTGAAAAATCTCCGTTTTCAAAAAAATTCTTCTCTGCACCGACCTTCTCGTTGTCAATTTCAAACTGCCACTGTCCGTTCAGGTTTGTCCATTCTTTTCTCACCAGAGTCGGACGCGGATATTCGTTTCTCGGAATTGCCATTTTTATCGCTCCTTTTTATTTGATAATATAATTATATCTCATACGTGCGAAAAAGAAATATCATATCCTATTAAAAAGTTGACTTTTTCTACTGGATATGATATTATCAAAAAGGGTGACTATAATGGAATTTTATGCGGTAAAATCGGACTGGCACGAAAAAAAAGGATTTAATCTGGAACGTTCGGATATTGGCGATAACTATATTTTTGTACATTTCAAAACTCCCGTTACGGCGTATCTTGACGGCGGTGAAACAAGGGTAAGCCCGGGAGGGTGTATATTGTTTGAAAGCTTTTTGCCGCAGAAATTTTCCTCGCCGGAATGTGAGCTTTTGCACGACTGGTTTCATGCAGATACCGTTTCGTGCAGAGCTATGGCAAAAAAATACAAAATTGAATGCGGAAAGGTTTTCTACCCTGCCGATAATGACGCGGTTTCGAGGATTGTGGCGGATATTGAGCTTGAATATCTAAGGCGTGAGGCGTTTTATAAGGAGGTCTGCGACAGTCTTGCCGAACGGCTTTTTGTGCTGCTTGCACGTGCGGAAAAAAACAGCTTTTCCGATTTGTCGGCAATGCACTATAAGGAGCTTTTCTGCGAAATCCGCGCAAAGATTCATGCCGAGTATGCTTCAGACCGTACGGTAGAGGACATGGCACGTCTTGCAAATATGAGCGAGTCAAGGTTTTTTGCGGTTTACAGGCAGATTTTCGGAATTTCTCCGCAAAAGGATCTTAATAATTCACGCTTGCAGCGCGCCAAAATTCTTTTGTCGGATAATTCGCTTTCCGTAGAGAAAATATCCGAGCTTGTCGGATTTAACAACCACTATCATTTTATCCGTCAGTTTAAAAAGAATACGGGTATGCCGCCGGGAAAATACAGAAAAATGATCAGCAGCTGAGAAATCTTTACAATTCGGCAAAATTTTTGTATCATTCGTTTTTCTTTTGTTGCGCAGATTTTATTTTTATGCTATAATTAGTAGCTAATCAGTATATAAATAGATTGGGCAATTACTTAAATGCCGATAAAAAGGAGGAAAATTATGCCGTTATCTTTTAAGGGCGGACTTCATATCCGTGACCGCAAAAGGCTTACAAACAGCTGCGAAGCAAAGCCGCTGATGCCTTGTCCGGTACACATTTTTCCGGTCACGCAGCATATAGGCGCACCGCTTAATATTCTCGTGAATAAGGGAGATACCGTCAAAGTCGGAGATAAAATAGCAGATGCTGATGAATACATGGCAGTACCCGTTCATTCCTCGGTATCGGGAACTGTTTTAAAAATCGAAAAGCACATTCATCCGTCGGGAGCTATGATTAATTCCGTATTTATAGAAAACGATATGCTTTATACGCCCTCGGAGAATATTCATCCGACAGAAAATATCGATTCTTTAAGTAAGCGTGAGCTTTTATGGGTGATACGCGAGGCAGGAATCGTTGGCTTGGGCGGCGCAGGATTTCCGGCGCACGTTAAGCTTGACACGGACAAGGAGATAAAGTATCTTATAATAAACGGTGCGGAGTGTGAACCGTATATAACCGCCGATCACAGACGTATGGTGGAAAATACCGAGGACGTGATTTTCGGTATCAGGACGGTTATGAAAATCCTGCAGCTCAAAAATGCCTATATAGGTATCGAAACAAACAAGCGCGAGTGTATGGACGCATTAAAGAAAGCGCTCAGATATGACGAAAGCATAAATATTATGCCGTTAAAGCCTAAATATCCGCAGGGTGCGGAAAAAATGCTCATAAAAGCGATAACCGGCAAAAACGTACCGACAGGCGGACTTCCGGCAGATGTCGGAGCGATAGTGTTTAATATTGAAACCGTATACAAAATAGGCGATGCATTTAAAACAGGCAGACCGCTGACGGAAAGAATAGTCACCGTAAGCGGAAACGCTGTAAACGACCCGTCAAACTTTGTTGTGCCGCTGGGTGTTCCGGCATCATTCATGTTTGAGGCGGCAGGCGGATTTAAAAAGGAACCGAAAAAAATCATCATGGGCGGGCCGATGATGGGAATTGCGCAGTTTGATCTTGATTTTCCGGTGATAAAAACCACTTCGTCACTGCTTGCATTTACAGAAGCGGAACCGGCATACGATGTTAATTCTCCGTGTATACACTGCGGAAAATGCGTTGAACACTGTCCGATGCGCCTTATGCCGAATAAGCTGAGCGATTTTGCGCAGAAAGGCGATGCGGAATCGGCTGAAAAGTACAGTATACTCGACTGTATGCAGTGCGGAATGTGTTCGTATGTCTGTCCGGCAAGACGGCATCCTTTGGCAAATATACGTACAATAAGACCTGTTGTAATTAAAAATATCCGCAAGCGAAAGGAGGCGGCACAGAAATGAATAAGCTTATAGTATCAGCGTCGCCGCATATCCATTCAAATGATTCGGTGCGGTCGGTTATGCGCGATGTGCTTATCGCACTTTTGCCTGCGGCGGCGTGCGGAATATACTTTTTCGGAACAAGAAGCGCGCTTGTTATCGCAGTAACGGCGCTTGCGTGTGTTTTGGGAGAGACGGTATTTGAATTGTGCGCAAAAAAGCGCGTGACCGTTTCGGATTTAAGCGCAGTGGTTACGGGACTTTTGCTTGCGCTCAATCTTCCGCCGTCAATTCCGCTGTGGATGGCGGCAGCGGGGGGACTTTTTGCAATAATAATAGTAAAGCAGATTTTCGGCGGACTGGGTAAAAATTTTATGAATCCGGCGCTGGGAGGAAGATGCTTCATGCTTATCGCATGGACGGGTGCAATGACAAGCTTTATCATGCCGTTTACCGATGCGGTTTCCTCGGCTACGCCGCTTGCGGTTATGAAAAGCGGCGGTGAGCTGCCGCCGCTTTTGGACGCATTTTTGGGCGTGAAAGCCGGATGTATCGGCGAAACATCAGCCGCCGCATTGCTTATCGGCTTTCTGTATCTGCTGTTAAGACGGGTTGTATCGGTAAAAATCCCTCTTGCATATCTTTTGACTTTTGCGGCGCTGACTTTTGTTTTCGGCAAAAACAGCGCCGATTATGCACAGTGGGAATATGTTCTGTATCAGCTGCTTACGGGCGGAATTATCCTCGGTGCGCTGTTCATGGCAACGGATTACGTCACTACTCCGACAACGCCGCTCGGTATGGTTATATTCGGTATCGGCTGCGGTGTTCTGACGTTTGTGATACGTCAGTTCGGCGGTTATCCCGAGGGAGCGTCTTTCTCGATTATACTTATGAATATAGCGTCACCGCTGATAGAAAGCGCAACGATACCGAAAACGTTCGGCAGCAGAATGGGAGGTTAACATGAATAAAGCAATAACAGTCATAAAAACAACGCTAATATTGTTTCTTATAACCTCCGCGGCGGCGCTGCTTTTGGCGTTCGTAAACGACAAAACCGCTCCGCTCATTGCCGCAAATGCGGGAGCAAAGCAGCAGGCGGCGCTGAAAACGGTTATGCCGTCGGCGGCGGAATTTGAAGAAACTCAGGCGGACGAAGAAATTACCGCCGCAGCTGCCGAAAACGGCTGTGAAATAAACAGTATTTATATAGCAAAGGACGAAAACGGCAGCGACTGCGGAATATGCTCGGTTATAACGGGCAGCGGATATGATTCGGGTTTGCAGATTGCGGTGGGCGTGGATAAGGATTTAAAGGTTACGGCAATAGAGATTATCTCGTCAAACGAAACCCCGGGCTTGGGTCAGAAAGCTTCAAATGACGATTTCAAAAAGCAGTTTGAGGGTAAAAGCGGTTCGGTGTCGGTGGTAAAATCCGGCGCGTCGGATTCGCAGATAAACGCAATTTCGGGAGCAACGCTTACCTCAAACGGTGTTGCGAAAATCGTAAATACAGCGCTTAAAGCTGCCGGAATAAAGGAGGGCAAATGATATGAAAAAAAATATCGGAAAAGTATTTCTGAACGGACTTATCTTTGAAAACCCCACATTTGTTCAGCTTTTGGGAATGTGCCCGACTCTTGCGGTAACAACAAGCGTCAAAAACGGACTCGGCATGGGTTTAAGCGCCGCCGCCGTTTTGGTATGCTCGAATGTGATTATATCTCTTTTGAGAAAAATTATTCCAGATAAGGTGCGTATTGCCGCGTACATAGTCATTATTGCGGCATTCGTTACGGTAATTCAGATGTGCCTTGAAGCGTTTTTGCCCGATTTGTCAAGCTCACTCGGCATATTTATACCGCTTATCGTTGTAAACTGTATTATTCTCGCACGTGCGGAGGCGTTTGCGTCAAAAAATTCGGCGCTTGCAAGTGCGGCTGACGGTCTCGGAATGGGACTCGGCTTTACCTGTGCGCTGTGCATTATAAGCGCAGTGCGTGAATTCTTGGGCGCGGGCACAATATTTGATATTCCCGTTTACGGAAATACCGTTTCTCCGGCATCGATAATCATAATGGCGCCGGGCGGATTTATCGTTTTGGGAATCCTTGTTGCGGCTGTGCAGCATTTTATGAATAGGGAGGAAAACTAAATGCTCAAAATTATTTCAATCCTTATTTCAGCGCTGTTTACCGAGAACTTCGTGCTGGTTAAATTCTACGGCTGCTGTCCGTTTTTGGGCGTATCAAAGCAGAAAAGCACCGCAATCGGAATGGGTATGGCGGTTACGTTCGTAATGGGTATCGCTTCGGCGGTCACTTACCTTGCATATACATATCTGCTTGTTCCGAACGGTCTGGAATATCTGCAAACGATACTTTTTATACTTATAATCGCAGGATTGGTACAGTTTGTGGAATTGTTTATAAAAAAATCCATGCCGCCGCTGTATAATGCGCTTGGAATTTATCTTCCGCTTATCACTACCAACTGCGCGGTATTGAGCGTTACGCTTTTAAATGTGGAAAAGGAATATAACTTTGCATTTTCGCTGCTTTACGGCGTAACGGCAGGCTTGGGATTTACGCTTGCAATCATACTCATGGCAGGCATACGTGAAAGACTTGACGAACGCTTTATCCCGAAAGCATTCCGCGGCTTTCCGACGGCGCTCATAACGGCAGGACTTATGGCGCTGGCATTTATGGGATTTTCGGGATTGTCCTTTTAAGCACAAAGAAAGGAAGTGGATACTCATGGATATGCAAAATATATTAATCGCCGCCGCGGTTGTCGGCGGAACGGGACTTGTATTTGGGCTTATACTTTCGATAGCGTCTTTTGTGTTTGAGGTAAAAAAGGACGAAAGAGCCGAAAAAATTCTTGCCGAATTACCGGGCGCAAACTGCGGCGCGTGCGGCTTTGCAGGATGCAGCGCATATGCGGACGCAGTGGTTTTAAACGGAGCTCCGGTTAACTGTTGCAGCGTAGGTAAGGCGGCGGTTGCCGAAAAGATAGCCGCCATAATGGGCGTTGAGGCAGGCGAGACGGTCGAAATGGTTGCAAATGTGGCTTGCTCCGGCAGCTGCCTTAATGCGTCCGACAAATACGAATATGACGGCAAGCCGGACTGCGCAAGCGCGGCAATACTTGCCGGCGGCGCAAAAGCCTGTCCGAGCGGTTGTCTGGGATTGGGAACGTGCGCGGCAAAGTGCCGTTTTGGCGCAATTACGGTTCGCGACGGCGTGGCGGTCGTGGACGAGGATAAATGTACCGCCTGCGGTCAGTGCCTTAAAGCCTGTCCGAAAGGTATTATACATTTTGTGCCTAAGCTTAACAATCAGAGAGTTAAGTGTCAGAATCCCG
This sequence comes from uncultured Clostridia bacterium, assembly GCA_934476675.1. Classification (GTDB taxonomy): domain Bacteria; phylum Bacillota; class Clostridia; order UBA1381; family UBA1381; genus UBA4716. Next base: position 21,333 of record CAKSOE010000020.1, read on the forward strand.
AAATAGGAAAATTCGTGAACCAGTACTGCAAAACAGGCTGTATCGGCTGTAAAATATGCGAGAAAAACTGCCCGTTCGGAGCAGTCACAGTAGAGCATAATTATGCCGTTATTGATTACGGTAAATGCAAAAACTGCGGAATATGCGTGAAAAAATGTCCGCGCGGCGTTATTTATTCGGCAAAGGCGGAAAAATCGGGGGATTGACATTTTACGTAAAATGTGTTAAAATAGTCTTTAATATTACATTAAATAATAAATAAATCTATGTGAGGCGTAAGGTTATGAAAAATCAAACAAACTATCCGCTCAATGAGGTTGAGTCGTTTTCAACTCTGCGTGAAATGATAACAAAGCGTGCCGAAAATGACGGTGACAAAACCGCATTCAAATTTGTGCATAACAAAACCGATATGGCAAAAACGTATCGTGAATTTTATCTTGACACCGTATATCTCGGTACAAAGCTTACAGGCATGGGTATTGAAAATAAACATATAAGCTGTATAGGACACAACAGCTATGAGTGGCTTGTTGTGTATTTATGCACGCTTTCGTCAAATAATGTTTTTATCCCCATTGACAAGGATTTGCCGAGCGGAGATATAATAAACGTTATAAATCACAGCGAAGCGAATGTTGTTTTCTGTGATGAAAAATACGAAAAGCTTTTTGAGGAGAATAAGGATAAGTTTGAAAAACCTGTAAAATTTGTCAGCTTTTCCGATAAGGAAACGGATGGATTTTTAAATTACTATAAAATGCTCGAAGAGGGCAAGACGCTCTACGATAACGGCGATATGTGCTTTTTGAATCAAAAGCCGAACGATGTGAACGAGTTAAAATCAATTCTCTACACCTCGGGAACAACCGGAAGATCAAAGGGCGTTATGCTGTCCGAGAAAAATATTGTTTCGGGCGTGTATTACGGTTTAAGAGTATCAACTGTGTTCGATACGTGCCTGTCGGTTCTGCCGTATCATCATGCGTATGAGTCGGTGTGCGATATTTTGGTAAGTTTGCATAAGGGATCGACCATCTGCATAAACAATAACTTAAAGCAGGTGCTGAATAATCTTAAAAAGTATCAGCCGTCGTATATAATGCTTGTTCCGGCGGTTGTGGAGATGTTTTACAGCAAAATACAAAAGAACATTAAAAAGACCGGTAAGGAAAAAGGCTTTAATCTGCTTATTAAGCTGAGCCGCGGACTGCGCAAAATCGGAATTGACAAGCGCAGAGCATTGTTTAAGGATATACATGACGTATTCGGCGGAAGAATGATAAAAATTGTCTGCGGCGGCGCGCCGATAAGACCGGAAATCGGGGAATTTTTCGACGATATAGGCATAAACCTAATATCCGGCTACGGAATAACCGAGTGCGCACCGCTTGTAAGCTGTAACCGTGACTATTTTAACGATACTGCAACAGTCGGCACGGTATTACCTTGTCTGGAAGTTAAGATAGACGAGCCGAATGCCGAGGGCATAGGCGAAATCATGGTTAAGGGCGATGTGGTAATGATGGGTTACTACAAATCACAGGAGCAGACGGACGAGGTGCTTAAAGACGGTTGGTTCTATACGGGTGACTACGGAAAAATCAACGATAAGGAACAGCTTATGATAACCGGAAGAAAGAAAAATCTTATCGTTTTAAGTAACGGTAAAAACGTATTCCCCGAGGAAATTGAGGAGTATATAAGCTCAATTCCGGAGGTAAGCGAGGTTGTTGTTTATTCAAAGAAGAACAGCGATGGTGACGAAAAAGGTCTTACCGCTCAGATTTATCTTGATCCCGAGCTGCCGCTGTCCGAAGCTGACTTGAAGAAAAAGGTAAGCGCCGCATTGTCGGAGCTGCCGATTTATAAGCAGGTGCATGAGATTGTGTTAAGGGACGAGCCTTTTGAAAAGACTACATCAAATAAGATAAAGCGTCAGAAATATATAGAACAATAATAAAACACCTCTTTGGCGGCATATTTCGCCAAAGAGGTGTTTTATTCAACCTCTTACATACAGTTCGGTAATATCCGCAATCCGTGCGGCAAGCTTTTTTGTAAAGGCGTTCTTTGACGCACGCCAGCGCCAGTTGCCGTAAGGCACGGACGGCGTGTTCATGCGCGCGCTGCTGTCAAGCGTGAGATAATCCTGCATTTGCACGATAACCGTATCCGCGTTGCTTGCGGATAATGCGGCGATAAATTCCCATGCAAAATCCTTGTCGTTATCGGTCGTTATTCTTAAATACTTTTTGCAGTAATCAAGCGTGCGTTTATCAAGTGAATTTTTCCAGCCGACAATTGTGTCATTATCATGTGTTCCGGCATAAGCAACGCAGTTTTTATCAAAATTATGCGGCAGATATGTACTCGGTTCATCGGGATCAAACGCAAATTCAAGCACCTTCATACCCGGGAAACCCGTGCGGTCAAGCATTTCATGCACGGACGGCGTGAGAAATCCCAAATCCTCCGCAATAATCGGGAGTGTGTCAAATTTGTTCTTTAAGAAATCAAAAAATTCCGTTCCGGGCGCTTGTTTCCACTCTCCGTTTTCAGCTGTTTTATCCTGTGCCGGAATTGCATAGTATTCGTCAAAGCCGCGGAAATGGTCAATACGCACTATATCAAAAAATCGCATCGACGCACCGAGGCGGTCAACCCACCAGTTATAATCAGTCGCCTTGTGCCGCTGCCAGTTGTATACCGGATTTCCCCACAGCTGACCCGTTTCGGAAAATGCGTCCGGCGGACAGCCTGCAACCGTTTTGGGGTTGAGGTCATCATCGAGGTCAAACAAATCCGTGTATACCCATACGTCTGCGCTGTCTGGCGCAACATATATCGGAATGTCGCCGATAATTTTTATGCCCTTATCGTTTGCGTATTCTTTAAGCTTAAACCACTGTTCAAAAAACTTGTACTGCAAAAATTCCCAGAACATCACCTCGTCCTCGTGCGACTGACGGAACAGCCACAGCGAATGAGGGTCGCGCTTTTTCAGTCCGTCGTCCCATTCAAGCCATGATTTGCCGTCAAACTGCGTTTTTATCGACATGAAAAGTCCGTAGTTGGAAATCCAGCGTTCCTGCTCCGCAAGAAAACGGTTAAAATCCGTCAAATCCGTTTTCTTAAAGCGTTCAAACGCTTTTTTTAACACATTAAAACGTTTGTTATACAAATTTTCGTAGTCAACCTTATTTTTTTCAAAATCCCACTTTATGTCGCAAAATTCCGATTTTTCAAGCAGTCCGTCCCCGCAAAGAATATCAAGGTCGATAAAATACGGATTGCCTGCGTGAGTCGAAAACGACTGGTAAGGCGAATCGCCGTAGCTTGTCGGGCAAATGGGCAGTATCTGCCAGTAGGTCTGCTTTGCTTCGCACAAAAAATTCACAAAATTATATGCTTCCTTTCCGAGCGTGCCTATACCGTAATCGGACGGCAGCGAGGAAATGTGCATAAGTATTCCGCTTGCTCTCATTTATCCCATCTCCGTTCAGATTAATTTTAAATATTCTTCGGGTTTTTCGATAATATAGTCCGCTCCGGCTTCTTCAAGCTCATTCCTCGTGCGAAATCCCCACAGCACTCCGACAGACGTCATTTTTGCATTTTTGGCGGTGCGTATGTCAACGTTTGTGTCGCCGGTAAAAATACATTCGCACGGCGGTACTCCGATTTTTTCGGAAACTTTAAGAGCCGGTGCGGCGTCGGGCTTTGTCGGTATTCCCTCCGTCTGACCGTAAACGTAATCAAAATCCCCTTTATTGAAAACCTTTTCTATAACGCCCTCCACGACATTCCCGGGTTTGTTCGAGCATACCGCCGTTTTTATTCCGCGTGCTTTCAGCTCCTTTATAACGCTTTTTATACCGGGATATGCGTCGGTCATGTACATAGGGTCTGCTTCGTAATAAGTGTCATAGGTTTTGCAGACCTTTTGAAAATTTTCATCGGTATCGGCGTTGTGGTATGCAAGCATACGGTGTATAAGCAGTGTGCGCCCGTCTCCGACAAGGTATTTGTAGGTGTCGGACTTTATCGGGCCGAAGCCGTGTTCGGCAAGTGCGCGGTTGCCGAAATGGGTGATTGCGGCAATGGTATCGGTAAGAGTTCCGTCCAGATCAAAAATTACAGCTTTCATTTTTTAACATTTCCTTATAATATATTTTAACAGTAATATTATAAAGCCTTAAAAGCTTTATGTCAACAATAAAATGATTGCGTATTCAGGGAAAATGTGCTATAATAAGAAAATGAGAAAAATTACGGGGAGGGAACCGCCATAAAAGTAATTATTGCGGAAAAACCGAGTCTTGCACGGAATATTGCGGCAGGAATAGGAAATATGAGAAAAAGAAACGGATATATGGAGGGCGGAGAATATATTATAACATGGGTGTTCGGACACTTGTTTTCGCTTGCGGATGTTGAGGCATACCAGGAAAATCCGTCAAGATACTGGACAATGGATTGTCTGCCGTGCTTCCCTGAACAATTTAAATTTGAACTGCGCAAAAATGCACAGAAGCAGCCTGATGAAGGGGCCAGACAACAGTTTGAAATTATAAGCGGTCTGGTGAACAGAAATGACGTGGATATGGTTATAAACGCAGGCGACGCTGACCGTGAAGGTGAAATAATTATCCGTATATGCGTGAAAAGAGCGCTCAAAACACAAAAAAACTTTTATCGGCTGTGGCTGCCCGATCAGACACCCGAAACGATACGTCAGGCGCTTTCTGAGATGAAAGAAGAAACGGAATATCAGCCTCTTGCAAACGAGGGCTTTGCAAGAACGTACATAGACTGGCTTTACGGCGTTAATCTTACGCGCTATGCCACGTTAAAGCACGGTTCGCTTTTGCGTGTGGGCAGGGTTATTGTACCGATTGTAAAGGCAATTTATGATAGGGATAAGTCGATACGCGAATTTGTGCCGGAACCGTATTATGCACTGGTGAGTAAGGCGGAAACCAATGGCGAAACGGTGGAGCTGACAAGTAAGGAAAAATTTTCGGAGAATAAAAAGGTAAAAGCAGAGGAGCTTTGCAGGAAATATAATGCGTCAGAAGCCATTGTAACCGCAAAAAAGAAGAAAAACGATAAAATCGCCCCGGGAAAGCTTTATTCACTGACAAAATTGCAGAATGTTCTCGGTAAGAAATATAAGATGTCAATGGATGAAAGTCTGAAAATTGTGCAGGCGCTTTACGAAAAAGGTTTTGTGACCTACCCCAGAACAAACTCCGAATATCTTGCAACAGCGGAACAGGACAAGGTGAAAAACATTATAGCCGCAGTGAAAAAACTCGGTTATAACGTTGAGTTTCGTTTTCATAAGACTATTTTTGACGACAGCAAAATCGAATCGCACTCCGCATTAACCCCGACGCACAAAATACCGTCAAAGGACGCGTTAAGCGATGATGAATACAAGGTTTATTCAACCATTATGCGGAGATTTGCGGCGGTGTTCTGCGCGGAGGAATGCCGTGCGGAGAAAACGGAAATAACGGTAGACGTCGGCGGAATGGAGGAATTTAAGCTTAAAGGCACGGTTATAGTTCAGCCGGGGTGGACGAAGTACGATGATTACGGAAAAAAGGATAAGGTTCTGCCGATGCTCAAAAAAGGCGACAAGGTGAATATTGATTTTAAACCGTGTAAGAAAAAGACCACACCGCCGAGACATTACACGATAGAAACGCTTAATAAATACTTAAAAAATCCGTTTGAAAATGAGAAGAAAAATCGTACGGAAAATGATGATGAGGAAGAATACCGTGCGATGTTTGAGGGACTGGAGCTCGGAACGGAGGCTACAAGAACGGGAATAATAGATAATGCACGCAAAAGCGGATATATTCAGCTTAAAAAGGACGTGTATTACATTCAGCCGGCAGGAGAAGAATTTATAGAAGCTCTTATGCGAATGAATATCAGCATGGATAAATATAAGACCGCAGAGCTTGGCAAGGCGCTCAAAAGCGTGTATCACGGCAGAATGACCATTAAAGACAGCGTGAAAATAGCGCAGAACGAAATCAGCGCGGTGTTTGCCGAAAAAAGCGTGCCGCCGCAGCTTGATACGGACGACGGCTTTATGGGCGACGTTGCCGGAAAATGTCCGCTGTGCGGAGGAAATGTGGTGCGCACAAAGTTCGGCTACGGCTGCGAAAATTACCGAAACGGCTGTAAATTCACGATAAGCAGAATCATATGCGGCAGGGTTATTCCGATTAAAAGCGTGGAAACGCTTTTAAAAAGCGGTATGAGCGGCATGATAGACGGGTTTGTATCGCCGAGAAACGGAAAACGCTTTTCGGCAAAGCTTAAAATAGACAACGGACGCGCCGTTTTTGTTTTTGAACAGTAATGGTGAAATGTTAATATAAAAACAGGGAAAAAGCCGTTGTAAAAAGTGTAAATTTGATATTGAAATACTTATCAGCGTAGTATATAATTAACATAACGAAATTTATTTTGGGAGATGAGATTTTAATGAGAATTTACGAAGATTTTAATAAAACCTCCGAAAACAGAGAGCCGCAGCGCGCATATTATATACCGTATGATTCGCTCGAAAAGGCTTTGGAGGGCAACAGGGAAAAATCCGCGTATTATAAGCTTTTAAACGGAAAATGGAATTTTGCGTATTTTAAAAGAGATATTGACGTACCGGAAAAAATCACTTCATGGGATGTTATTTCCGTGCCGTCATGCTGGCAGGCTTTGGGTTATGAAAACCCGGGATATACCAATGTAAACTATCCGCATCCGGTTGATGCGCCTTATGTGCCGGATGATAATTCGTGCGGCGTGTATTCGAGAGGCTTTGACATAGACGGCGCATGGAACGGCAGAAAAACATATGTGGTTTTCGAGGGTGTTTCATCGTGTATGTTCCTTTATGTGAACGGAGAGTACGTGGGATTTTCGCAGGGTTCGCATTTGCAGGCTGAATTTGACATAACGGATTACGTAAAAGAGGGCAAAAACGAAATTAGCGTAAAGGTTCTCAAATGGTGCGTGGGAAGTTATCTCGAAGATCAGGACTTTTTCAGATATTCCGGTATTTTCAGAGACGTTTATTTGCTTTCGCGTGAAGAAAATCACATTAAGGACGTGTACATAAAAGCGGATACAAAAACGATAAACGTAGATGCAAATGATTACGAAATATACGATAACGGTAAAAAAGTAGAAAACCTTGACAATCCGATTCTCTGGAATGCGGAAAATCCGCACCTTTACACGGTTGTAGTAAAAGGCAAGACGGAGTATCTGCCGTTCTATGTCGGTATGCGTGAGGTTAGCGTTTCCGATAAATACGAGCTTTTGATAAACGGTGTTCCGGTAATTTTAAAGGGTGTGAATCATCATGACACGCATCCGCTCAACGGCTACTGCGAAACTGACGAGGAGCTTATGAACGACTTGCTCAAAATGAAGGAGCTTAATATAAATACCGTTCGTACGTCGCACTATCCGCCCACACCGGAATTTATGAATATGTGCGATAAACTGGGATTTTACGTAATTGACGAAACGGATATAGAAACTCACGGCTACATTAACAGACGTCACGCAGTACCCTACAGCTTTGATGTAGAAAACGACATATGGCCCTGCCAGAATAAGAATTTCAAGGATATGTTCCTTGAAAGAATGATCAGAATGGTAGAAAGAGATAAGAACCATGCCTGCATTATCACATGGTCAACCGGAAACGAAAGCGGTTACGGCGTGAACCAGGAGAATATGATCGAATGGGCAAGACGCAGAGATCCGTCGCGCCTTATCCACTGCGAGGACGCTTCGAGAAAAGGCGATATAGGTAAGGTGGATTTTTTCTCGCAGATGTATCATTCGCCCGAACAGCTTGAGGAATACGCAAATGACGATAATCTGAAAAAAATGGTGTTCCTGTGTGAGTTTTCACACGCAATGGGCAACGGCCCCGGAGATGTGCATGACTACATGGAAATGTTTGAAAAATATCCCAAGCTTATAGGCGGCTGTATATGGGAATGGACGGATCATGTGGTTATGGAAAACGGCGTGCAGAAATACGGCGGAGATTTCGGCGAGCTTACAAGCGACGGTAATTTTTGCAGTGACGGACTGGTGTTCTCCGACAGAAGCTTTAAAGCGGGTTCGTTAAATGCCAAATATTCATATCAGTATTTCGGCACAGAGCTTTGCGATGGCAAAATAAAGGTTAAAAATAAGCATGATTTTACAAATCTCAATAAATATAAGCTTGTGGCAGAATTGAGTGTTGACGGCGAAATAAAAGCGTCAAAGGAGTTTGTTCTCGATATTGAACCGCACTGCACAGGTGAAATAGACGTACCGTTTGAGATTCCGAAAGAATGTGGCTACGGCGCATATATAAACATTTATCTGCTTGACGAAAACGGTTATGAAACGGGAATGTGCCAGCATAAGCTTGAAACAAGCGTACCCGAAATAGACGCGCAGGGAAAAGCAGAGGATATTTCAGAGGACGATTTAAGAGTATATGTAAATGCCGGAGACAGCAGATATATATTCAATAAGCATTACGGTGCGTTTGAAAGCATCGTCAAGGACGGAAAAGAACAGTTAAGCGGATTTGCACGTCTTACCGTGTGGAGAGCGCCTACCGATAACGACAGGCAGATTAAGAAAACATGGGGACTTATCGACGGCGACAACTGGGCGGGCGAAAACATGAACCGTATGTTCTCGAAGGTTTATTCGTGTGAGCTTTCGGGAAATAAGATTACGGTTAAGGGTTCGCTTTCCGGCGTGTCCAGACTTCCGTTTATGCATTATACGGCAGAGTATGAATTTTATGCGGACGGAAAGGTAAAGACGACCTTAAACGGCGAACTCAGAGAAAATCTCGGCTGCTGTCTGCCGCGAATCGGCTTCGAGTTCACATCGCCTGCGGTAAACGATACGTTTACCTATTTCGGAATGGGCGAAGGCGAGTGCTATACCGATATGCACTATCATGCAAAAACGGGAATGTATGAAAGCGATGCAAGAAGTCAGTACGTGAATTATGTTTACCCGCAGGAGCACGGAAACCACATCGGAGCAAAGCTGCTTAAAATGGGCAGAGGTCTGACGTTTGCGTCAAACGGAGAGTTTGAATTTAATGTGTCGGAGTATACCTCAGAAGCGCTGACCGAGGCTGCGCATACGGATGAGCTTGTAAAGAACGGCCGCACCAATATACGTGTGGACTATAAGGTTACGGGTATCGGCTCGGGCAGCTGCGGACCGTATACGGCGGAAAAATATCAGATGAATGACGAAAAATTTACGTTTGAATTTTATATTATGTAAAAACCGAGGGCGGCAAAACATTGCCGCCCTTGACTTTTTTTGTAAAGAACGTAACAAAAAATTCATAATTTATATATAGACAATTGAAATTAATTCTGCTATAATGTAAAATAGTTATAATGTTAATGTCTGTAAAATCGGAAGGAATGAGTTTTTTTGGTGAGAAAAAAAGTGATGTCGGGTTTGGGTGCGATGATACTGATTGCACTGCTCGCCTCGGGATCGGGAGGTACAAAAACCGCATTTGCCGAAAATAACGCCGTAACGGGCGAAGCGGCTCTTAAACAGGCGGTATTTTTGCATGAAAAACTTCATAACAGCAAAGTGGAAATACCCGACGGCATGAATGGTGAAAATAACAGTGACACCATTGTAAAAGCGGCAGTTCTGGGCTACATAAATATGGAGGACGCAGAACGTGTTTCGATAGAGGGTATAAGAAAACAGGACATGATGAATGTTCTGTATAAAACCGTTATAAGCTATGATGACAGCTTTGCCGTAACTTCGGAGGAGGCTGACCGTATTCTTAACAAGTGCTATGATAACGCATATATTGACGATGAAAACAGAATAGCGTATGCGTTTATGATGAAACACGATATAATATCCGGCGAGGGAAGCTCAGAGCCGAATAAAAAGCTGACAAAGGAAAGCTGCGATATTCTCATTGATCTCATATATAAATATTTTAATAAGGACATTACAATCAATACAGCCGACTGCGATATCACAATCGGAAGTAATATAAAGAGCGTTGTTGAAAAAATAGGCGAACCGAACAGAGTGGACGCCTCCGAGTACGGATTTGAATGGTATGTGTATAATGCCGATTATACAAAGTTTGTCATGATAGGCGTGCAGGCGGACAGAGTGTGCGCAGTGTACACAAACAATGCCTCATTTAATGCTGACGGTGTTAAGGCGGGAGATAATTTTGTAAAGACCGTGAGCAAAGAAAAAAATGAAAATCTGGAATATTTTACGGATGAAAACGGAAAAATAGACGCCGTGCTTTACAATTCGAGAATTAAAGGCTCGGAGCACAGCGATGAAATACAAAAAGCAAAAGCAGACGAATTTATAGATATGATAAATGCGTACAGAGCAAAAAATTCACGCCCTGTTTATGCACATTCGGATTCGCTTGACGAGGAGGCGGCAAAGTCGCTTGACGAATTTAAGGAAACCGGTACGGAGGAAGATAATACTTCAATATTCGGCAGCTATTCCGTATTTAATATGTATAATGAGTATCTGAATGCCGAAAATGAGTTTATAACAGAGGATAAGGGACATTCGGTGAGCGCCGGTGCAGCGGCATATATAGACGATAACGACAGGCTTGTGCTTAATATAGTTAAGGATAACGAGAAAGCAAAGCTGCCGCAGAAGTCATATACTGTGTCGCTTAACCGCGAAACACCGCAGATAAAGACCGTTGACGAAGTCACCGTGCCGGTAATAAAATCACCGTCAACCGAAAATGTGTATAATATCGGTGATGATGTGGTTATAAGCCTTGAAAAACAGGCGGCGGTTCGATATCATATCGAAATATTTGATGTAGAAAGCGATGAATATGCGGTAAATGCGTATATTGTTACCGATGCGACGGATATTGTATTTCCGGCGTGGGTGTTTAAAAACGGCTGTGACTATACTATAAGGGTAAGCTCCGTAGCGGAGAACGGTATTGCGCTTTCAGCTGACGATGTGTTTATAAGCTACGGTTCGGCGTATGACAGCGGCGTTAAGATTATCACGCCGTACAATGAGGGAAAAACAGACGATGACCGCTTGGCTGTATGGTGGAATGCCGAGGATTACCATGATTTTTCGGTAAAGCTTTATAAGGCGGACGGAGAGCTTGTAAAGAGCGAACAGGTCGAAGATAAAAATGAAATAATAATAACTGACGTTGATCCGGGCGAATATTATGTAACCGTTACGGCGCTGCGGCGCGGAACGGAAATCGAAAAGGCACAGGATTCCGTGTATTGCAGTGTTAAGCTTGCAGAACCGGTAATTGAAGAAACCATTCTTGAAAAGAATGACAAATACTACTTTGTATACGAGGACACATCTCTCGGAGCGCTGTATCTGTATGATGAAGAGCTTGTCAATGATAACGGAACGACAAAGAAAAAGATAATCAAAAAGCAGGTTAAGGCAACAAAAGCATATCGTGAACTTGCGGCGAATCAGATAAGACGCGAGTTTACAACAGGCGAACCTGTTCTTGAAGCGACTTCGGTTACGGCGTCAAGCGAAACGGGGCGCGCAATCGTGAGTGCGGCATCGAAATTCCTCGGAGTACCGTATGTTTGGGGCGGAACAACTCCGAACGGCTTTGATTGCTCGGGATTGGTTCAGTATGTTATGAAATCTTTGGGCATCAATGTTTCGCGTACTTCGCAGGAGCAGATTAAGAATGGCGTACCGGTAAGCAAGGGTGATTTGCAGGCGGGCGATTTGGTGTTCTTTGAGTCGAACGGCGACGTTCACCATGTCGGAATTTATGTCGGAAACGGCATGATGCTTCATGCGCCGCGTACAGGTGATGTTGTCAAATATCAGTCAATTGAAACTCCGTATTATCAGAAAGAATACGCAGGAGCAAGACGTGTATATTAAAGTATCAAAATAAAATCGCTCACATAAATGTGAACGATTTTATTTCAGTTAAAAATTACTTTTGGGGGGATACGAATGAATTATACGGTACAGGCAAAATCAAATCCGGCATACAGGCGCAGAAACGGCATATGTATATTTGTTGTTGCGGCATTTGTGCTGTTTGCAGTGTTTATGGCGGTGTATACGCTTGCCGGAGACAGCGACAGGAGACTGCTTTTCGGGATAGGCTATATAATAGCGGCGGTTATCGGACTGATGTATATTATAATAAGAATAAACACGGTCTATGCGACGTATATAGCGACTGACGGTGAAAAAATTTATATGAAAAACTGGAAAAATGATTTTCTGCCGTACAGTATAACCGGAAAAATAAAGCCGCTCAGCGCATTTGTTCCGGCAGGAACAAAGATAACAGAAATACCTGTTTCAGATATTTCCTCAATTTTAATAGGTACTAAAAATTTTATCAAGCGTTATGCAAAAACAAACGATGAATTTCTGGTAAATGTAAGAGGCTTGGAACATTCAAAGGACAGGTACGAAAAAAAACAGGTTCAGGGAATGGATATAATTTATATAGAAACTGTCGACGGCGAATGCAGCTATATGCCAATAGTGGAATTTTCACCTAAAAAGCTTAATCAGCTGCTTAAAACGGCAAGAATTAAGAACCCTGCGATTGAGATTAAGTCGGGTAACAAGAAGTATAAGGAAAATCAAAGGAATATACAGGTAAAGACAGATAATTAGTTCATAAAAAGTCACAAAAATATTTTTACAATTAAGACATTTTGCACAAAAAAAGACTTGAATGTAAAAAATAATTGAAATTTAGAGCCATATAGTTTATAATAATTATATGAATGTAAATTGCAATGTGCTATGTATAAGGCACGGACAAAATAAAATATAGAAAAGGGGTATAGGAATGAAAAGCGTAATGAAAAAAATGTTTGCTGTATGTGCGGCAGCGGCTGCTGTTACGACGGTATCAGCTATGGCTGTAAGCGCCGACGGTATAACTGCAACGCCGAATACGACAAATGAGTCTGTTGTAGTCAAGCTTTCGCCGGGAAGCAGCGTGTCTGATGAAGCTGCAATCATAATCTTCAAAAAGAATTCTGATCCGGACAAAAATGCTACTCCGACAGATGATATGATTGTGTATCTCAATCAGCAGGCTGCGGCTGATGCGCAGGCAAGCGGTGGTTTCCTGTCGGGTGCGGAAGTATTGCCGAAAGCGCTTGAAAAGGACGCAACATATGTTGTAAGAGTAGGCGACAGCACAAACGATAAGTTCTACGAAGCTGAGTTTACATATGGCAAAGAAGAAGAAATAGCATGGGGCGATGTTGATCGAGATGGTGAAGTAAATGCTTTGGATGCTAACTTAATACTTAACTATTCAGTTGAAAATATTAAGTTTGATGATTATCAGTTAAAAGTAGCCGATGTATATTATGACGGTAGTGTTGATGCTTTGGATGCTAACATTATTCTTAATTACTCGGTTGAAAATATTAAAACATTGCCAGTAATGCCGTAAATTATAAATTTATGGGTTAAAATGAAAGGGGAATTTTGAATGAGTTTAAAAAATAAAATAGTATCGGCAGTTTGCGTAATTTCTATGCTCACAACTATGTGTGTCATGACAGTTGCCAAAGCAGACGGTACACCGAAAATGTACTTAAAGGTTAATGGAGTTACAGATGATAGTATTAAACTTGATCTTTGCTTAGAAAATGTCGACAAAATCAACACTTTTGATGTAAAAGTGGATTATGATAAGACGATAGCAAAGGATTCAACAACAGAAGAAGGAAAGAAAGACATCAATTTCACAAATCAAGTAGATAAAGACTATGTTACAAATTCAGCAACAGAAACCGGCTTTGGATTAAACTATACACAGGTAAAAGATTTTGATGTACCTGCTGATGATGTGATTGCACAAATTGAAGTTGCATTAAATGCACCGCTGACAGATGTAGCAGAGTTTGCGTTTTCTAAGGCTTTGGTAAAGAGTGGTAGTGTTGTTTATAATATGACTGCTACTGATGATAAGAAGTTAGAAGTTGTTCCAGCAAAGGCAATGCCGGCAGCACAGCTTTCAATCAGTGCAGAAAATAACATTCTTGACAAGGACGAAAGCACAAAGCTGAACGTAACGTCAAAGTTCTTTGATCCGGCGCCCACATTTGAAGAAAGCAATTTCTCGGTTGCAGGAAACACAAGCAAAGATACAAAGGTTGTACAAGACGGTGCGGACTTTAAGCTTCATATCGGTAAAGACGAAACAGCAAGCAAGGTAACTGTTACTGTAAAATCGGGTGATGTTACAGCTTCAGTTGACGTAGCTGTTAAGGGTATCGTGCTTACAGCAGCAGATGCAAACGTTGTTAAAGGCGGAAAGACAGAGCTGAAAGTAACTCAGAACAATGTTTCGGAAACTTTCACAGAGGCAAACTTCACAGTTGAGGGCAACAGCAGCGCCGACACAAAGGTTACAGCTGAAAGCGGTAAGTATTATCTTAACGTTGCTGCTGATGAAACAGCTTCAAAAATAACAGTTAAATTTGCTGCATCAACCTACACAGCTTCAGTTGAAGTAGGCGTTGCAGACGTAGTATGTAACTGGACAAATTCAAAATTCACTGTTTCGGCAGGAAACACAGCTACTGCTAATTTAAAGGTTAGCGGAATTCCGGAAGGCGTTAAGTATACTGTAAAATATGTAGTAACAAGCGGTGACGAGTACGCATCTGTAAGCTCATCTTCAAGCACAAGTGCAAAGATTAAAGGTATAAAGGCAGGCAGCGCAATAGTAACAGCTTATGTATACCTTGGCGAAAATACAGGTAAAGATTATGTTGCAGAAGCAGACTTGCTTGTAACTGTTACAAAGAAATCATCTTCGGGCAACAACAACAGCGGTTCAACATCCGGCGGTTCAATCGCAGGCGGTACAGCAGGCAGCGGAAGCACAGGCGTAAACATTTCTGCAAGACCGGATTTATACAATCCGCAGTTTGCAGACCTTAACGAAGCAAGCTGGGCAGCAGACGCTATCAACTCACTTGCGAAGAAGGGTATCCTTACAGGACGTACAGATACAGAGTTTGCTCCGAACGCATCAGTAACAAGAGCGGAATTTGTAAAGATGGTTTCAACACTTTACAACCTTGTAACACCGACATCTAAGTTTGCTACACAGTCATTCAAGGATGTTCCGAAAGACGCATGGTTCTTCAACTATGTTGAGGTTTGCGCACAGTTAGGTATTGTAAATGGTGAGGGAGACGGTTACTTCAACCCGAACGCACTTATTTCAAGACAGGAAATGGCTGCTATTATGTACAGAACAGCAACAATTATGGGTACAAAGCTTACAGCAACAGAAGCTGTTAAGACATTTGCAGACGCAAATGAAATCAGCGATTATGCAAAAGCAGCAGTATCGGC
Source organism: uncultured Clostridia bacterium (assembly GCA_934476675.1). GTDB lineage: Bacteria > Bacillota > Clostridia > UBA1381 > UBA1381 > UBA4716. The sequence goes on from CAKSOE010000020.1 coordinate 36,789, forward strand.
ATTGCAGACAGCAGGTATCATTTCAGGTACATCAGATACAACATTTGAACCGGCTTTGGCTTGCACAAGAGCACAGGCTGCTGTAATTATCAACAATATGTACACAAAGTATGCCAAATAATTGCAGATTGAAATAATTTAACATTAAACGGGTGTAAAGATTAAGTCTTTACACCCGTTTGTGTGTTTTGTATATTTTTTAGCAGTGGTTTAAAATGCAAACAGAGAATTATATATCTTAAATGTTGAAAAAGGAGTATTATTATATGAAATTCTTAGGAACAGGTGCGGGGGAGGGAATACCTAACCCGTTCTGTACGTGCAGAATATGCGAATATGCAAGAAAACACGGCGGAAAGGATATACGAACCCGTTCGTCGTTCATGCTTGACAGGCATACTATTATTGATATGGGCGCGGACTTCTTTTGTCAGTCTTTTCTGTATGGTGAAGATTTTACAGAGATTGAGAATGTACTCTATACCCATACGCATAATGACCATTTTAACTATACCATGATATGGGAACGTTCTGTGCGTATGCAGCAGGACGGTAAAATATTAAATGTATTTTTTGTTGATGAGGGATATGATATAATAACGGATTTTTATCTAAAATCGCGTATAACGGAAGGCAGAGAAGCATATGCCGGTGCAGACAATGTTAATTTTGTAAAACTGGAATTTGGCAAAAAGTACAGTATAGGCGGTTACGACATAACTCCGTTAAAGGGAATGCACAGAACGTCATATGAACAACACTCGGCAAATTATCTTATCGAAAGAGACGGAAAAAAGCTTTATTACGCATTGGATTCGGGTATATTCTGCGAAGAAACTTTTGAAAAGCTCAAAGGTGCGGAACTGGATATTTTCATAGGCGAATGTACATTTCCGAAGATAGGTGCGGAGTTTGACCCTAATCTGATAGTACACATGGATCTTGAAGGGTGTTTGAAAAATCTTGAAATACTCTTTAAGAATAAAACAATAACAACAAACACTGAAATATATCTTACACATATAGGACCGTGGGAAACTCATTTTGATTTGTGCGAGTATTTTGCAAAACTTGATTTACCGTATAAAATCAATGTAGCATATGACGGCATGGAACTGTAATGTATTGCATTTTTGCGCGGGCGGGTGCGGATATATTCCCCCAAACAGGAAATATGTCCGCACTCCGCTCGTGTTTTGTGTTTTCTTATGCTTATTTTTTACCCTGGCTTTCCTGCCGTTGTTTTAGTCGGTTTAAGAATCATTGCACATTGACTTGCGCAGATTTTCCAATATACGTTTTTCTATGCGTGACACCTGCACCTGCGACACACCTATAATTCTTGCAATCTCCGACTGTGTTTTTCCTTTGTAATAGCGAAGAACGATTACCTGTCTTTCTCTGGGTTTAAGAGAGGTGAGAATATTTTCCGCCATAACCTTATTGATTATTTTTTCCTCGCTTTCATCGCCTGCCATTGTATCAAGAAGCCGTATTTCATTTTCGCCGTTTTCGTAAATACTTTCGTATATAGAAGCCGGAGGTGCGGCGGCATCAAATGCTTCAGTAAGAGTATCTGCGTCAACTCCACATTTTTCGGCGATTTCTCCGATTGTCGGGTCGCGGTTAAGCACGCGCCGCAGCTCCTCCTCTGTACGTCTGCCCTTTATTGCTGTTTCTTTAAGTGTGCGGCTTATTTTAACCGCTCCGTCATCACGCAGAAAACGCTTTATCTCACCGGCTATGACGGGCACGGCATATGTCGAAAAGCATACGTTGAATTTTGTGTCAAATTTCTTTATTGCCTTAATAAGACCGATAGCGCCTATCTGAACAAGATCCTCCGTGTCGTAGCCGCGCCCCGAATATCGCTTTACAATGCTGTAAACAAGTCCCATATTATTTTCCACCAGCTTGTCCTGTGCTTCTGCATCCCCATTCTGCACACGCTTAATCAAAGCTGCATTCCCGTTCACGTCACACCTGCTTTATTCTTTTAGACATTTTAACGCTTGTGCCTTTGCCGGGCGCGCTTTTGACCGTTACCTCATCCATAAATGTTTCCATGATTGTAAAACCCATTCCCGACCGTTCCATTTCCGGCTTGCCGGTATAAAGCGGTTCGCGCGCTTTTTCGATGTCCTCAATGCCTGCACCGGTATCGGTTATGGTAAATTCAACCTTGTCGCCGTCTATGTATCCCTCCATAACGACTGTGCCTTCAACGCCGCAGTAGCCGTGTATGACCGAATTTGTGACAGCCTCCGATACAGCCGTTTTTATCTCCGAAAGCTCGTCAAGCGTAGGGTCAAGCTCCAGAATAAACGCCGCGGCAACATTTCTTGCAAAGCGTTCGTTGTCGGAATTGGACGGAAAAGCCACCTTCATTGAGTTTTTCATACTACCACCTCCAACAGTCCGTATTCAAGATTTTTCGCTGTCACCACGTATTGGCTTATGCCCGACATCTCGATTATGCGCCGTACATTGTCGGACAAACCGTAAATAATAATTTTTCCTCCGAATGCCTGTACAATTTTGTAACGCCCCATTATAAAGCCGATTCCCGATGAGTCCATAAACGACACTCTGCTGAAATCAAGCGCAAGATTAACCGCTCCCGTTCTGTTAAGCTCTCTGTCGATTTTATCGCGCATTGCCGCAGCGCTGTGATGGTCAAGATCACCGTCAAGCCGCGCGACAAGCGTTCTGTATTTTCCGGCAATGGATAATTCCATAATCTAACCTCCAAAATAGTATATTCATAATATAAATACTGTTTATTTTTGGAAAATCCTTTATCAAAAACACAGAACTTTTGTCGAATATAATTTTTTTATTCAACACAGATATGCTTTGTCAAAAAGTATTGCAAATTACTGAAAAATAAAGTATAATGTTTTTGAAACGGCGGAATGGAGGATTAAAATGGATATTCGGGCGATAGTTTTTGACAAAGACGGAACTTTACTTGATTTTGACGCATTTTGGATTGAGGTTTCCGTTTGTGCAATAAAGGATATGTTAAAACAGCTGGGGAGAGAGGATATTCCGGTTGATGAATTTCTTGATGTGTTGGGGGTAAATAACGGCAGAGCAGAGTCTGACGGGGTTTTATGCAAGGGTACATATGAACAAATGGGACTTGCTATATACGATGTTTTAAAATTACACGGCATAGATATTTTGCCGGCGGAAACGGTTCGCATGACAATTGACGCGTATACCCGAAATGCGGACGCAGGCGAGGTTAAACCGACCTGTGAAAACATAAGAGAAATCCTTGAACGGATAAAAGCGAGGGGTATAAAGCTTTTGGTTGTAACCACCGATAATTATGAAATTACACATAAATGCCTGGTTAAGCTTGGTATTGAAGATTTGTTTGACAAGATTTATACCGATGACGGAAAAACTCCCGTAAAACCCAATCCCCAGTGCGTATCGGAGTTTTCGCAAAGCTTTGGTATACCTGCCGAAGAAATAATAATGGTAGGTGATACCATGACGGATATTCGCTTTGCGCGCAATGCAGGAATTTTTGCTGTCTGCGTTGGCAGCTCTGCCGAAACGGGAAAATGCGCAGATGCTTTTATTCCTGATATTTCACAGATTTTTGAAGTGATAGGGGAGGATAAACAATAATGGCTTACGGTATTTTTGCGGGGATTTTCTGGGCGCTGGAAACGGTTATTCTGGGAATTGCATTATCTATGACACCGTTTATTTCCGATGCGCAGGGAATATTTTTGGCACCGTTTGTCAGTACGTTTATTCATGATATGTTTTCGGCGGTTTATATGAGCGGCTTTAACGGAATAACGGGCAGACTTAAAGATGTGTTTAAAATTTTCGGTACAAAAAACTTCAAGTATATGATACTGTCCTCTGCCATAGGCGGCCCTGTCGGCATGACGGGTTATGTTCTGGCGGTTAATTATATGGGTGCGTCCGTGGGTGCGGTGGCAAGTGCGGTATATCCGGCAATAGGAAGTCTGCTGGCATATGTGTTTTTAAAGGAAAAGATCAATTGGTATCAGTGGCTGTTTCTGCTATGCACTCTTATCGGTGTTTTCGGACTCAGCTATTCTCCCGAATTAAATATAAAAGATTTTCGGATTGGATTATGCGGGATTTTTATGTGTGCATTCGGTTGGGGAACAGAGGGTGTGCTTTTGTCAAAATGCCTGAAAGATGTAAACAGCGAGTATGCTTTGCAGATACGTCAAACCGTTTCGGCATTGATTTACGGGGTGATTATTATTCCGCTGCTCAAAGGAACGCATTTTACATTGTGCCTGTTCAGTAAAGAAAATATATCGGTTCTGCTGTTTATTGCAGCCGCTGCGCTTTGCGCCACCGTTTCGTATTTGTGCTATTATAAGGCGATTGCAAAAGTCGGCGTATCAAAGGCAATGGGGCTTAACATAACCTATACCGCATGGGCAATGTTTTTTGGTGTGATTATACTTCAAAATTACAGTGTTTTGAACTTTGGGACAATAGCCTGTTCGGTTGTGGTTGTTGTCTGCGGTATTTTAGCCGCGGTTGATTTTAAGGAGCTTTACAAATAAGGGGGTGTAAAAAAAGAGTGCAGAACGCCTCAAACGCACCCGACGGCGTACGTGTGTACCCGGTCGCATGGGCGAGCAGCAGGCTGTTGCCTGCGACCAGCCTCCAAGTGGTGCGTTTGAAGTGTAGTTCAAGGGCAAAAATAAATAGAAATTCGCAGTTTTACGGGTTTTAGCCTAAATTTCTACTTTTTAAGCAAATGTTATAATTTTGCGATAGCATCTATACCATTGAACGGTCTGTGCCTTTTTTTACATATCCTTATTTGTAATTATAGATTAGCGTATACCTGCGGCTTCAAAATGCCGATATAGGGAAGATTTCTGTAACGTTCATTGAAATCAAGTCCGTAGCCAACAACAAATTCATCGGGAATATCCTTGCCGACGTATTCAACTTCAACGTCCATTTCGCGTCTTGACGGCTTTGAAAGCAGCGTACATATTTTTACGCTTGCCGGGTCTCTTTCAAGAAGAACCTGTTTAAGCTTTGCAAGTGTGTTTCCGCTGTCGATTATATCCTCGATAATCAAAACATGCTTGCCGGAAATTACGTTGTCCAAATCCTTTTTAATGTTTATAATGCCGCTTGAAACAGCGCTTTCGCCGTAGCTTGAAGCCTGCATGAAATCAAGCCTTACCGGCATTGTAAGACGGCGCATCAAATCTGCCGCAAAAACAAGGCTGCCCTTTAATATTACGGCAAATATAACCTCTTTGCCCTCGTAGTCCTTATTTATTCTGTCGCCCAGCTCACTTACAAGCTCCTGGATTTCCTCCTCGGAAATAAGAATTGATTTTATGTCGTTATGTATCATAACACAACCTCCTGTTTTATTATCATAAAATATATTATATCACAGAATTTTGTAAATTTTAAGTACATAATGAAAAAAAATATAATTTTTTTTTGTAGCATACAAACTATTGACAAAAACGCAGAAAAGATATATAATGTGGTTAGTCCAATCTAACTTAGGAGCTGATGAAAATGGAGAATTTATCGACTGTTATTGTTTGTGTGATTCTTGCGGCAATTTGCGTGTATGCTGTGTTAAGTTATGCCAAAAAGCTTAGAAGCGGCTGCTGCGGCAGCTGCGGCGGTGAGATAAAAGTAAAGCCGTCGGACGCAAACGCTGCACATTACGCACACAAGGCGGACGTTTACATAGACGGCATGACGTGTGCGCACTGCAAAATGAGGGTGGAAAATGCTTTTAACGGTACGGACGGATTTATGGCAAAGGTTAATCTTAAAAAGAAGTGTGCCGAGGTGTTCTTTATGAAGTCGGCGGACGAGGATTATATGCGCCGTGTAGTCGAAAGAGCCGGATATACGTATGTGAAAACCGTATACGAAAAATAAACGACTGTGAACGGAAAATTTGGGGAGGTCAAAATGTCTTATCTTGATATATCCGAGCTGACAAAAAGCTTCGGAGAGGGAGCGGCTAAGGTCGGCGTCTTAAACGGTGTGAATATGGCGGTGGAAAAGGGTGAAATCTGCACCGTTCTCGGTCAGTCTGGCAGCGGAAAATCAACGCTTTTAAATGTAATAGGCGGCTTGGACAGCGCAGACGGCGGAAAGATCACTATTGACGGGAAAAACATTACGGATTTTGACAATGATGAACTGGCGCAGTATCGGAGAGATTACCTCGGCTTTGTTTTTCAGTTTTATAATCTTGTCCCTAATCTGACGGCGCTTGAAAATATACAAGTGGGTGAATATCTGTCGGATAATCCACTGGATGTGGACGAAATACTGTCCGTACTGGGGCTTTCGGAGCTGCAAGACCGTTTTCCGCAGGAGCTTTCGGGCGGTCAGCAGCAGAGATGCTCTATCGGCAGGGCGCTTATAAAAAATCCGAAACTGCTTTTGTGCGATGAGCCGACGGGCGCGCTCGATTATAAAACCTCAAAGGACATTCTTGAACTGATTGAAAAAATCAACGAAAAATACGGCGCAACAATTCTGCTTGTCACGCATAACCGCACAATCGGCGAAATGACGCACAAAACGGTGTTTTTAAAGGACGGAGCGGTGAACGGTATAAGCGTAAACAAGTCAAGGAAAAGAGCGCGCGAGCTGGAGTGGTAGTATGATTCTGGATAAAAGAACAATCAGAGATTTCAGAGATAATCTGCCGCGAAATATTTCCATGATACTGATTATTGCTCTGTCTATGGCGCTTGTGGTGGCGCTGTGTTCCTCCACGGACTGCATAACCGAGACGATATACAGAGAATGGAAAAGCTGCAATGTTGAGGACGGCAGCTTTGAAACCTGCATACCGCTGTCAAAAAGAAATTTCAAAGAGCTGTCAGAGCTTGACGCGGAGATAGAGCAAATGTTCTATTTTGATATTTCGGCAAATAATGTGTCAACACTCCGCCTTTTTACCGCCAGAAACAGAATTGATTTGCTGTATACGGAAAGCGGAAATATACCGAAATCGGACGGCGAAATTTTTCTTGAAAAAAAATATGCGCAGTCTCACGGTATATCTGTCGGGGATTATATCGAAGTCGGCGGAGAAAGCCTTAATGTGTGCGGAATCGGCTGTTTCCCCGATTACAGTTATGTAAAGCAGAACAGCAGCGATGTTGCGGCAAATGATGAATTTTCGGTTGCCGCCGTGACGGAAAGTGACTGGAACAGGCTAAAAGGCGCAAACAAAACGGCATATAATTATGCCTATAAGTTGGGCAGCGGCTGTGACACGCGGGATTTAAAGGATAAGCTGATGCATCTGAAATTCAATGCGGCATCGGTAAAGGATACATATTTAAAAGGGCAACTCGATTCAGCGGAGGAGCTGAAAGGCGGCTTTAACGATGCGTCGGCAGGTCTTAAAAGAGGCGCGGCGGCACTGGCAGACGGCATAGACACAATAGGGGAGGCTCTGCCGGAGCTTGATGAGGAAATGTCTGCATTAAAGGACGGTGCGCAGTCGCTGTATACGGGAATTGATGAAATGCAGAGAACCTACGGAAAATATCTTGACGAAAGCACACAGCTTGAAACCGTGAATTTAACGTCTTTTGGCGAAAAAAAGTACAATATACGCATAAACGATGCGGTTGACGATTCGCAGATAAGCAAGCAGTCGGCGTTGGTTATAGGAGTATTTCTGCTGATTCTTTTGGTTTATATGCTTTCCGTTTTTGCCGGCGGAACGATTGAAAAAGAACGTGTCATTATCGGAACGCTGTATGCTTTGGGCTACAGCAGACATGAAATACTGTCGCATTATATAAAAATACCTGTGCTTGTCTCCGTATTCGGCGCCGTGCTCGGTACAGCAGGCGGATATATGCTTACGGATACTATGGTGGCATCATCGGCAGGTTTGTATTCCTTCCCCGAAACAATACACGTTTATCCCGTTTATCTTTGGGCGTATTCATTGGGATTACCGCTGATATTTTCGTATGCTGTGAACCGATGGGTTCTTTCAAAAAAGCTTGACGCCGCACCGCTTAAAATGATGCGTTCCGCACCGCACGGCGGCGGTTTCAAGAATTTAAAGCTGAATAATATGAGCTTTGAGAAAAAATACGGAATACGTCAGTTTTTTCGCGAACTTTCGGGGAATATAACGCTGTTTTTCGGGATAATAGTGTCGGCGCTTTTGATTATGTTTTCCGTCTCCTGCTACGGCAGTATAAAAGGCTATATAAACGGAATTGCAGACGATGTTAACTACGAATATATGTACATTCTGAGAAATCCCGTCACGGATCTGCCGAAAAATCCGTGTCTCGGCTATACACGCAGCTTTTATGCCGATTTTCCTATGACGGGCGGTGAAATGGAGGTCAGCCTTATCGGTATTGACTATGATAATCAGTATTTCGGCTTTGCGCCGTATCTTAGCAGGGATTCGGATAAAATCTATATGTCGGATTCGGTAAGGATAAAATTCGGGTATCATATCGGCGATAGGGTGGTGCTGCGCGATAATGCGGAGGATAAGCTCTATGCCCTTGAGATTGCGGGTGAAACAAAATACGGAAACGGACTTTGCTTTTTCATGAATATAGACGCCATGCGAAAGGCATTCGGTTATGAATATTACGATCCGGAGGATTATAAAAACGGTAAACCACGTCCGAAACCTGAAAGCTATTACTACAATACGGTGTTTTCGGACGAACAACTGAATTTCAAGCATAATATGATGCTTTCGGAGGTGTCGAAAGCGGATATGAAAAGCGGCGCAAGTAAATTCCTGACGCTTATGTGGGATATGATTTTAATGATGATTGCGGTATCGGTTATAATATTTGTGTCCGTAATGTATCTGCTTATGAAACTTGAAATAGACCGCAGCAGCTTTTCGATTTCGCTGTTAAAGGCAATGGGTTATCCCGACAAAACGGTTAATTTGTTTTATCTGGGCAGCTCGTTTTATATAACGCTTGCTGCGATTGTGTTCGGAATACCGTTTTGCAGGATTATTGTGGGAATTGCGTATCCGTTTTGCGTGTCAAACGTGAACGCAGGATTTGAGGCGATAATGTCACCGTTGCAGTATGTGATTGTTATTCTGATAATTCTGGCATCATATTTTGCAACACGCAGTATGCTTATCGGGTATCTGAAAAAAATAAAGCTGACGGAGATTTTAAAAAACAGAGAATAGGGGATGTAAAAAAAGTCCAGACCGCAAAAGGCAATTTTATGAGGAATGAGACGGATACCTTTTGCTACGAACAAACTGAACCACTCGAAGTACACATGTACGCCGTCGGGTTCGGTTTGTACGTTCTGAAACATTTTTTCCTATCCCCTTAATAAGGAGCTGTAAAATTTTTTTTACAGCTCCTTATTTTATGATATTCTTCTTTTGTAGGTGTTCTTTCAGCTTTTCAAAGGTCTGCTGACTTATAACGTGTTCAACCTTGCAGCTGTCCTCGTAAGCAATATCATGCTCGACGCCCAGCGCCATAAGCGCCTCGGCGATTACCTCGTGCCGTTCGTAGACCTTTTCTGCAATTTTCATTCCTTTTTCGGTAAGCGTTATATTGCCGTCATGGTCAACGATGATATATCCCTCCTCACGGAAGGATTTCATAGCAACCGAAACGCTCGGCTTTGTAAAGTTTAAAAAATTTGCAATATCAATACTTCTTACATAACCCTTCTGCCGCTTTATCATAAGGATTGCTTCAAGATAATTTTCGGCGGATTCTTTTATTACCATAATTTTACTACCTCTGTTTCTGTTATAATGCCATTATAACACATTCCGAAAGCAATGTCAAACCGAAATATAAAATAACGGTTAATCGGAGAATTTTAGAAAATGCACAAAAATATACGAACGTAAATATTAAAAACGTAAAATTTGACGAAATGAAAAAAAATTTAAAGAACATATTGACAAAACGAATTAGTTATGTTAAACTAACTGATGAAGGTTAGCGAAAGCTAACTGTATATTTTGCGCATTGGTTAGGTAGACCTAACCGGAACGGAGGGAAAAATGATGCCTCTTAGCTTAGCAAGTGTTGGGGAAAACAACATCATTAAAAGAATCGGCGGAAAGCCGGAGGTAAAAAAACACCTCGAAAACTTAGGATTCGTTGTCGGCGGGAATGTGCAGGTAGTCAGCACGCTCGGCGGGAACGTTATAGTCAACGTTAAAGAGGCGAGAGTTGCCATAAGTGAAGAAATGGCACGGAAAATTATGATTTAATATATTGAGTATTGGAGGAAAAGCAATGAAAACATTAAAGCAGGCAAAAATCGGTGACAACGTAACCGTGGTAAAGCTTCACGGTGAGGGCGCCGTAAAGCGCAGACTGATGGACATGGGACTTACAAAGGGAACGCGGGTGCATATCCGTAAGGTTGCTCCGCTCGGAGATCCGGTTGAGGTTACGGTTCGCGGATATGAGCTGTCTTTGAGAAAAGCAGACGCAGAAATGATTGAAGTAGAATAATTTTTTTGAAATCGGGTTAGCACAGACTAATCAAGAAAGAGAGGAAAAGATATGAATATCAGAATTGCCCTTGCAGGTAATCCGAACTGTGGTAAAACTACATTGTTCAACGCGCTCACAGGCTCGAATCAGTTTGTGGGAAACTGGCCGGGAGTTACGGTAGAGAAAAAGGAAGGTAAGCTTAAAAAGCATGACGGCGTAGTAATTACGGATCTTCCGGGTATATATTCGCTTTCGCCGTACACCCTGGAGGAGGTTGTTGCAAGAAATTATCTTGTAGGTGAAAGACCGGACGCAGTTTTAAACATTATAGACGGTACAAACCTTGAAAGAAACCTCTATCTTACAACACAGCTTACCGAACTGGGAATACCGGTTGTAATAGCAATCAACATGATGGACGTTGTAAGAAAGAACGGCGATAAGATAAACATTGCAGAGCTTTCACGTGAGCTTGGCTGCAAAATCGTAGAGATTTCGGCGTTAAAGGGCGACGGAGTAATGACGGCGGCAGAGGAGGCCATAAAAGCTGCTCAGAACGGAAAAACAGTGCCTATGCACACTTTCTCGGGAGCGGTAGAACACGCAATCGCACACATTGAAGAAGCGGTTCTTCACAATATGCCTGAGGACGAACAGAGATGGTATGCGATAAAGATATTTGAGCGTGATGAAAAAATTATCGAAAAGCTTAATATCAAGCCCGACGTTATGCAGCATATCGAGGCTGACATTCGTTCGGCGGAAAATGAGCTTGATGACGACGCGGAAAGTATCATAACAAATGAGCGTTATGTGTACATAGCAGAGGTTATTAAAGGCTGCTACAAAAAGAAGAATGCAGGAAAGCTTTCAAATTCGGATAAAATCGACCGTGTTGTTACAAACCGTTGGCTGGGACTTCCGATTTTCGCAATCATAATGTTCCTTGTTTATTACATATCAATGGTAGGTATAGGTTCAATGGCAACCGACTGGGCGAATGACGGCTTGTTTGGTGACGGCTGGCACTTATTCGGAATAGGAACGTCTCAGTATGAAGAGGTTGCCGATGAATATACGGCGGCTTCGGAGGCGGTAAATGCGTTTACCGAAATTGATGTTACGGCAGAGGATTTCGATGCAGATACGGCTCTTAAAGAAATGAAAGCCTTTGAGCCGGCATCGGAAACAGCTAAGGTAGAAGTAGAAGATGAAGAAACTCTTGCAACAAACGAAATGACAGCTTACTATTCGAAAATTCCCGACGGAGCTGATGAGGAAGAAACAGTTGCAATGAGCTATGAGGACGCAGTTGCGTACTTTGAGGAAAACGGCTTTGACGAGCCTGACCCCGCCGATTACGGCGTTTGGGTTCCGGGTGTTCCGGCGCTTATAGGCGGCTTGCTTGAAAAAGCAAACTGTGCTGAATGGCTTTCGGGTCTTATTCTTGACGGTATCGTTGCCGGTGTCGGCGCAGTTCTGGGCTTTGTACCGCAGATGCTTGTACTGTTCCTGCTTCTGGCATTCCTCGAAGCTTGCGGATATATGGCAAGAATCGCATTCGTGCTTGACAGAATATTCAGAAAATTCGGTCTTTCGGGTAAATCGTTCATTCCTATGCTGATAGGCACGGGCTGCGGCGTTCCGGGTATCATGGCATCGAGAACCATCGAAAATGACCGTGACCGCAAAATGACAATTATGACAACGACCTTTATCCCCTGCGGAGCAAAGGTACCGTTTATCGCAATGATTGCAGGTGCAATCTTCGGCGGCTCGGCATGGGTTGCTACATCGGCTTACTTTGTAGGTATGGCGGCAATTATCGTATCGGGTATCATGCTTAAAAAGACAAAGATGTTTGCAGGCGATCCCGCACCGTTCGTTATGGAGCTTCCGGCATACCATCTGCCGACACTCTTAAACGTTCTGCGCAGTATGTGGGAACGCGGCTGGTCATTCATCAAAAAAGCGGGTACAATCATCTTGCTTTCAACAATTCTTGTATGGTTCACGACCTACTTCGGATTTGTTGACGGAGAATTTATAATGCTGAGCGAGGATCAGCTTGACATGAGTATACTTGCGGCAGTAGGCAACGTTATCGCACCGATTTTCAAGCCGCTCGGCTGGGGCAACTGGCAGGCAGCTGTTGCTTCGATTACGGGTCTTGTTGCAAAGGAAAATATCGTCGGTACAATGGGTATTCTCTACGGCGGCAGCGGCGATACTTACGCAACGCTTGCAGGTGCATTTACGGGAATTACGGCATATTCATTCCTGGTATTCAATTTGCTCTGCGCACCGTGCTTTGCGGCAATCGGAGCTATCAAGCGTGAAATGAACAATGCTAAATGGACATGGTTCGCAATCGGCTATCAGTGCCTGTTCGCTTATGCGGCAGCGCTGATGGTAAACCAGTTCGGTAATGCGTTTACCGGAAATGTAAGCGTAGTCGGAATTATATTTGCGGTTATCGTTCTGGCATTTATCGTATATATGCTCTTTAAGCCTTACAAAGAAGCAAGCACGCTTAAAGCTAATGTAAGAATGTAAATATTAAACGGTTAGGAGGATTTTCGGATGACTTGGTTTTTAAACAACATAGGAACAATTATTGTATCGGCAATACTCTTGGCGGCGATTGCGCTCATTGTACGCAGCATGAGAAAAGACAAGGCGCAGGGGAAATCCTCCTGCGGCGGCAGCTGTGCACACTGCGCAATGCACGGAAAGTGCCACGGCGGAAAATAATAAACGGCTTTCCACTGAAAGGAATGGTTGAATTATGGGCAACGGACTGGAATCGTTCTTATACGGTGTTTGTGCGGCTGCGCTCTGCGCGGCAACAGCTGCGTTGGCTGCGGTCATTAAGAGAAAGTGTAAAAAGTACTTAAAAAATATGTGTGCCGCATCTGAGCGGCGGAACGGAGAATTAAAATGAAACTGTTAGACTGTCTTAAAAACGAAAAATTTCTTTGCTTTGCAGGCGGCGTGCTTGCCGCAACATACGGAGTAAAAGCGGTTAAAAGCGATAAAACAAGAAAGGCTTGTGTAAAGGGACTGGCAAAATGTATTAAGCTCCAGAATGACGCACAGGAAACTTTCAAAAACATGAAAGAAGAAGCAGAGGACATCTGCTGCGATGCAAAGCAGGAAGTGGAAAACAACTAAGAAAAGAAGGTAGCGGAATTGAAGTATAAAATCGTTTACGATTCCCCCGGCAGATTGCGTCTGCGCAGCGGCGGCGGTGTGTTTTCAAAAAAGCAGGAAAGCGGTATCGCCTCCATGATTGCAGGGATTAACGGCGTAAGCTCCGTGCAGGCAAGCGCAGTTAACGGCGGAATACTCGTCTGTTATACCGGAAGCATACGCGAAAAACTGCTTGATATTGTGTCCGGGCTCAGAGTAAAAAGTATTCCGGAAACACCGCTTTCTTCAATACAGACGATTGACGAGGAATTTAAAAGAGATTTTCTCAAAATCATACGGCAAAGAATATTGATGAAATTATTTGTGCCGTCATTTTTAAAGCTTCCGCTCACGGTTATACGTGCTGTGCCGTTCGTTAAAAAAGGTCTTAAAAGCCTGTCGGACGGTAAGCTGAATGTAGATGTTCTTGATGCGGTATCGATTTCCGCGTCGGTGTTAAGCGGTTCGGCATCGGCGGCATCATCGGTTATGACGCTTTTGAATATTTCTTCACTTTTGGAGGGATATACAAGAAAGAAAGCCAAAAACGCCCTGTCCGACAGCCTTGCGCTTAATATCGAAAAGGTGTGGAAAATCACCGACGGCAGTGAAGAATACATTCCGCTTGCTGAGGTTCGCATAGGCGATATTATACGTGTGCGTCAGGGCAGTATGATACCTGTTGACGGAACCGTAAAAAGCGGTTCGGCAGGTGTGAATGAGGCGTCCATGACGGGCGAATCACTGCCTCGGCTTAAAACCGCAGGCATGAGCGTTTATGCCGGTACGGTAATTGAAGAAGGCGGAATTGATATTGAAGCCTCAAAGCTTCCGGACGACAGCAGAATACATAATATTATCGAGCTTATCGAAAATTCGGAGGAGCTGAAATCGGGTATTCAGACAAAAGCCGAAAGCTTTGCGGACAGCCTTGTGCCGTTCAGTCTGTTAATCAGTATTGCGGCATATGCGGTTACCGGAAACGTCACAAAAGCGCTCTCGGCGCTTATGGTGGATTATTCCTGCGCGATAAAGCTGTCAACGCCGATATGCGTTATATCGGCAATGCGTGAAGCCACAAATTACGATATTATGATTAAGGGCGGAAGATTTCTGGAGAATTATGCATTTGCGGATACTATGGTGTTCGATAAAACGGGAACGCTTACGGTTTCATGTCCGAACCTTGCTGAAGTAGCTGCATTTAACGGATATGCTAAGAATGATATTTTAAAAATTGCCGCCTGTCTTGAAGAACATTTTCCGCACAGTGTTGCGAAAGCAATTGTAAACGCAGCGGCAAAGACAGGACTTGAACATTCAGAGGAACACGCGGAGGTTGAATATATCGTTGCGCACGGTATCGCATCAAGCCTTAACGGAGAAAGAGCGCTGATAGGAAGTGCGCACTTCATTTTTGATGATGAGCATATACCTATGAGCGATGAGGAAAAAGAGCTTACGGATAAGCTCGGCGAGAAGTATTCAATGGTATATCTTGCAATCGGCGGCAGACTCTGCGGAATATTGTGTATCGAAGACCCGATAAGAAAGAATGCCAAAGAGGTAATTCAAAAGCTTAAAGATGAGGGCTTTTCGGATATACTCATGATTACCGGCGACGGCGAAAGCACAGCGGCGAACGTATGCAGAGAACTGGGGATAGGCAAGTATTATGCGAGGGTGCTGCCCGAGGATAAGCTTAATATTGTGAATGCGCTTAAAGAGAAAAAACATAAGGTTGTTATGGTGGGCGACGGAATAAACGATTCTCCGGCACTTGCGGCGGCGGACGTGTCGGTTGCAATGAAGGACGCCTCCGATATTGCCAGAGAGGTTGCCGATGTGACGCTTTTGTCATCGGAGCTTGAACGTCTGGTGGTTCTGAGAGAACTGAGCGAAACACTTTTTGCGCGTATTCATGCCAATTACAGATTTATTGCGGCGTTTAACAGCGCGCTGATTCTTCTGGGACTTGGCGGTGTTATTTCTCCGCTGACAAGTGCGCTTATGCATAATATTTCGACAATGGGCGTATGCTTAAACAGTATGAAGCCATTTTTGAAAAAGGAGGAAGAAGATGCTCTCCTCAACTAAGAAGAGATATATGTTTATTATTTATGAACTCGGCAGCAGGGGAGACGCTGTGAGAAGTATAGATATTTCAAATGCACTCGGAGTAAAAAAAGCAAGTGTGTCCCTGATGCTCCCGAAGCTGATTGAAGAAGGAATGGTCGAACGTGCGGATAACGGCAGCGTCATGTTTACAAGGAGCGGTGCAGTGTTCGCAGGTGAACTGTATTTGAAGTATATTACCATGTATCGCTTTTTCAAGGAAAAGCTCAAAAGCAGCGACGAAAATGCCCGAAGGGACGCTATATGCTGCTTGTGTTCGCTTTCGGACGAAAATGCGGACGGTATGGCGGATTATATTTTAAAAGAACAAAATGAGCGGAGGGCAAACGGCTGATGCCGTATGCGGTGCATATGCATATATGATGCACCGCTGCCGGCTCCGTATTGTTACAACGGAAGGAAGGCGAAAAATGAGTATTGTTATAGTGGGCGGACATGACAGAATGCATTGCAAGTATAAGGAAATATGTAAAAAATACGGCTGTAAGTGTAAGGTTTTTACGCAATGTCCGGCAAATTTTAAAAATCAGATAGGAAACCCGGATATGGTGGTTGTTTTCACGGGTACGGTGGCGCATAAAATGGTATCTGTGGCATCACAGCAGGCAGAAAAGGCAGGCGCATATATAAAGCAT
Source organism: uncultured Clostridia bacterium (assembly GCA_934476675.1). Lineage (GTDB taxonomy): Bacteria > Bacillota > Clostridia > UBA1381 > UBA1381 > UBA4716. Next base: position 53,257 of record CAKSOE010000020.1, read on the forward strand.
TGTCATTCATCAAGCGGAAGTGCGCTTAATGAAGCTTTAAAGGGTTATTTTGAAGAAACACATCAATCTGCAGTTGTCTGAAAAAAAGAGCACATATAAATAAGTATACCGGAATGATAAAAACGTAAACATAATAAAAAGCTTGAAAAGCAAACCATGCCGCCAAAGGTTAGTTAAAACTAACCTTTGGCGGCATGGTTTTTCCGTGAAAACATCATATATAAGAAAACAAATTACAGCGGTGCGGTATAGCATTAAAAAGCAAATAAAAAGAAGAAAACAGGAGATAATTAAAGATATACAGAGAAAAACAAATAAAATTCCAAATATTTAACTGAATTTGGGCGTTGATTAATCCGTAAATATGTGCTATTATATACAAGTTGGATAACGGTGTCGGTCGTCTATGTACATCGAGGGAGTTTAGCTCAGCTGGGAGAGCATCTGCCTTACAAGCAGAGGGTCACAGGTTCGAGCCCTGTAACTCCCACCAACATTATGCTGGTATAGCTCAATTGGTAGAGCAGCTGATTTGTAATCAGCAGGTCGTAGGTTCGAGTCCTATTACCAGCTCCAAAAAGGGACAAGCATTGCTTGTCCCATAATAATGGGAGAGTTCCCGAGTGGCCAAAGGGGACAGACTGTAAATCTGCTGCTTTCAGCTTCGGTGGTTCGAATCCACCCTCTCCCACCAGACAGACTGGACAATTTAGATATCTTCTAAATTGTTCAGTTTTTTTGCGCTTTTGCGGTATGGACTTGTTGTTTTTCCCCCCGCTTACTTTTCAATTTTTGCAAGGGTATTTATGTATTCTGTGAATACTTCTTATGAAACATTATCGCTTTTTAAGTAAGCGTCAGTAAGCGTCAAATGATACACACATTTACACCGTCGAACCAAAATGTTACAATAGGTTCAGGAGGCGATGCAAATGA
>CAKSOE010000021.1 GCA_934476675.1 uncultured Clostridia bacterium
TGCGGGTGTAGTTCAATGGTAGAATCCCAGCCTTCCAAGCTGGTCGTGTGGGTTCGATTCCCATCACCCGCTCCATTTTTTGTCTGGCACGTCTTAGGGCAAGCCAAGCAAAAGCAATGCGACTGTAGCTCAGTCGGATAGAGCAACTGCCTTCTAAGCAGTGGGCCAGGGGTTCGAATCCCTTCAGTCGCGCCAAGTCCTTATGGACTAAACTTAATAAGGTGGGAACGAACTGTTTACACCGGAATGGAAAATGAAATGGCGGGAGCAGTCCGAAAGGATGCCCTAATTAATATGGTGGATATAGTTCAGTTGGTTAGAGCGTCAGTTTGTGGCACTGAATGTCGTGGGTTCGAGTCCCACTATCCACCCCATTGAGTTTTTAAAAAATTTGGGGATATAGCCAAGTTGGTAAGGCACCAGATTTTGATTCTGGCATTTCGTAGGTTCGAGTCCTGCTATCCCTGCCAGGGCCATTAGCTCAGTTGGCAGAGCACTTGACTTTTAATCAAGTTGTCCGGGGTTCGAATCTCCGATGGCTCACCATGAAACACCGCACGAACACTACGTTTGGGCGGTGTTTTTGTTTTTGTAAAAATCCTAAAATTTTGCTTCTGACTATATTTTGACTATCAGAGCAAAAATTTTTGACTATATTTTTGCCATTAAAAATGCCTGTCGGAACGATGAATAAAAGATGAATATATTGCATAATAAACCGAGGGTGTAATTTGTGTTACACCCTCAGCGTATCATTTACTTTTTTGTGGCAGCAGGTTTTTTATATTTTTTAGGATAATACTTTTTAATTATTTCCTCTTTGGCATAATCCCCTGCATCTTTATATAAATTCGATATAGCTTTGACTTTTTCCTCGTTAGTCATATCCTTATACTCAACGTTGACGTTGCGGTTGTTTCTGCGGATTTTAACAGAGTTTTTACCGTTTATCAAATTTTTAATAAGTTCAAAACTTTTCTTGCCTTTTAGCCGCGAAAAATCAGTATATTCATGTACATTAAGATTATAATCTTCTTTTTCATACGTGATTTTTTTACTAACCTTGACAGGAAGTACGTCCGCTTCGCCCGTACTTTTGTATAATCGTTCGAGTTCTTTATCCACCGCTGTATATTCTTCTTCCGAGTAATATCCCGGTGAAACAAGATTTTCAACCACACGTTCTGGAAGCTGCCCGTAACCTTCCTCACGTCCCCAGCTATCAATTTTAGGTTCAAGCAATCGACTGACAAAGGGCGTTTTTGCCATTGCGCCGCCTATAAATCTTTGCAATGAAGCCGGAAACGAGCTATCTTTATATGTATAGTATGCATTGCGCCTTGTTCCGTCCGTAATTCGTGCTATTTGCCCTGCAAGTGTCGGAAGCGCTTGGGTAATATAGCTTGTGGTCAATTCTTCCACAAAGGCTTGTACAGTATTCGTGCCGTTATATTGTACAGATTCGATTGCATTACTTATACCTTGCAAGCATGAGAGTTCAAGCATCGGTTCTGTAATTTTTCCTAATGCGTCAACACACTTTGCAAAATTCCACCCCTCGCCTTGAATTGCATTGTATAATTCAACACCTACAAAGAATGGCAGAGAATCGGGAGCCGCCCAATCTATTGTATACGATTTGCCGCCGATATTCAGTGAATAACTCTGTTTGCCTATCAAAGTATCAAATTTGCGTTTTTTGTCTTTTTCGTCCCCTGCTCCGGTTGCTATACCTTTGTTAGCAAGAGCAAATCCAATTATAGTTAACGCAGTTCCTGTCAACCCTTTTGCAAGCTTATTAACAGCTTCGGCAGCGGTAACGTTTCCTTTTTTTACGGAATAAACAGTGTCATATATACCGCTTAAAAGTCCGGCGGGCGAATATTCAACGCCACGCCTTACAATATTCAAAGGCGTTTTCTTAAACGGCATAAGAGCTTCTACGCCGTAGCCTAAGCCTCTTAATACTTTGCTGTCGTTGTTTTGTAGGCTTTTTTGACCGTGAGATAACCATTCGGCTACTGCGTTATCATCTCTGTATGTTGCTTCTTGCGCTTCTCTGAACGCAATAGCTCGCGCCGTTTCAAGGTTGCGTTGCCCTTTTTCGGTGGAAATGTCAAAATCTTTCTCAGTGAGGTTTCGTGCTGTCATAAATTTTGCAAATGCGTCAATATAATGCCTTTTTAAGGCGAACATATCTTCCCATTCGAGTAAATCGCCGTTCTTTTTTCGAAAAAATTCAAACAATTTTGTTTTGAATATAGGTCGTTTGCTTTGAATGTCATCGGTAATCGCATACTTTGCATTAACCCCTTGTAATTCTTTTTGGATAATTTCAAAATCCTTTGCGGCGTATTCTTTGCTTTCTTTCGTTTTATATAATGAGGTCGTGCGTTGGTCGACAGGTAAAACAGCGTGTTCAATTGCGGCTGCAAGATATGATTTCATTCTTACAACAGGATAAAACACAGCGTTTCCTGTTATATTACGAATATGGGTTCGTGGATTTCCGAGCATGGATAAATAACGCCATGCGTTCCATTTTTCGAGTTTTGTAACCGGAATTTGGTCGGCTATATCCTGGCATAGTTCATCATATGCCGTATCGCGCGCTTCTTTGCTTTCAGCTTCGAGGAATTTCTTTGCCAGCGTGGGATTAAGCGTGACTTTTTCAAAATCATTATTATTAATTTTGTCATATTTAATGATTTCTTTCTTATAATTCCTTGCCAAAAAATCAATAAATGCTACATCGTCAGCCGAAAAATTATTACTGTCTAAACCGAGTAAAGCTTTTTGCGCTGCGCCTATATTATTATTGTTGAACATATGTATAAGCGAATTTCTTTGAGCTCCGTTAATGAAATTTTTAGCTTTATCACTTCGTATTTTTGACAGCTTATTTATTTGGTTGAAAAAGCTGTTTGTTTTTCCGGAGCTTTTCACGCCTTTTTTATCCATTTCGTTATTTATGTTTTGAACAGCACGTTCAATATAATACAGCTGCCCGTCTGCATTAAGCATTTTAAGCATCTTCGCCGCCTGTACGTTTTGAGCGGAACGCGTTTCTTCGGCACATAAATCAATGGATATTTTAATTGCATTTTCAACATCTTTGTTATTTATACATTGGTTGTAAAGCTGCTGACCTAAGGCTATATCGTTTTTGGTAAGCTGATGTTCGGATTGTATAAGTGCATTCCATTTATCCAACGCTCCTTTAAAACCTTTTACATTAATTTCGTGTACAGCATACTGCATTGCGCCTTTGTTGGTTATCGGTATATGCGACATTTTTCCGTCGAGTATACTCTTTTCCAACTCGCTGACAGCACTGTCGGGAGTAGCTCCGGCTTCTGCTATCGTTCGGGCAAATTTGCTTAAATATTGTTTTTCAGAGGTTCGTTTCGGGAATTGAATATCTCTTACGGCTTTTTCCCCTTTTTCGATAGAACCGTATTCGTCAATTAAATCTGTAAGAGTTTTTCCGTTCACACCGCTTTTTATAGAATTTTTTTCTCCGTTTTGCATATCATAACTATTGACAATATCATTATTATGTGATATATTGTTTATAGAAGAGCCAACGGCATTTATGGAATGTACCGATTTATTTTCATCGGAGTTCCACGCCAAAGGCTCTATTTCTATGTCTACAACATTTTTGCTGATTGTATGTCCATAGTATTTATCACCCATGTCGGTATTTCTAACTCGTATGTGTGCGGCATATTCGTTTCCGTCAACGGCTATCGTATTATAATAATACTCATATCCGTTAATCCCCTGTTTCCCTTTTTTATTTTCAGCTTCTCCGACTTTTACAGCACTTTCGATAAGCTGCGGAATTTTAAATCCAGTTGCATATTTTTCTTTTGTGATATTTCCACTTAAAAATTTGTCTATGCCCGTTCTTGATATACCTATTTCTTTTTTGGTATGTTTGTTAATAACGCTTTGAGGAAAATTCTCTCGTGCAAATTCCACAAACTCTTTACGTGCCTCATTAAGATTGTCAAAATCAGCTGTAATATCCTTTGTGTTTACTGAAAGGTCATTTTCTTTTAATGAATATTTCTCATTAGCATTGTTTTTACCGCTCGGTGTTTCTGTACCTTTATCAATAACAACAAGCCTTGTGTTTACACCTGTGCTTCGCTCACTGTTTTTAAAAGAATTTTCGGGAAGTTTTTCACTCACACCGCCGACATCTTCAAGCCATGTGCGGAAAGCTTCGGCTTTCTTTGCGGAGTTAAAGAATGGGCTTTCGCTCATAATTGCAACAAGTCTGCCGCCTGGGTTCAACATATCATATGCGTGTTTTACATGGTCTATATCCTGCAACTTCTCAAACGGTGGGTTCATTATGATTTTATCATATTTCTTATTTGTTGCAAGAAAATCATTGCCTACAACATTATGCCCTTTTTCTTTTAAAAGCTCCGCCAGACTGCCATTAATTTCGGCTACTTCCAAAGCATTATCGGGGTATCGGGTTCTTATTTCATCTGCAATATTGCCTTTTCCGGCAGACGGTTCAAGAACGATTTCACCTTTTTTAATATCTGCTTCATCGAGCATTTTTTCAACAATGTTTTTCGGTGTCGGAAAAAATCCGTCAATTTTGGAATTTGCAAGCTCAATTTCTTTTTGTTTTATAGCCTTTTTTTGTTCTGCTTCTGTGTCTACGCCTGGGATGTTTTCAACAAATTCACGCAGATATGCACGCAATTCCGCATTATTTTCGATTCCCATGCGCTTTAATCTGTTCAACTCGCTTACACCGTCATTCCAGTAATCATCGCGTATAGTATCAAGGTTTTTCACAACTTTGCTTATATCTTCAAACAATTGCGGAGTGATGTGTACATAATCGTCCTTCGCACCTTTTACGGCTTTTTCAAGGCGCGAATGTATCATTTTATATCCTGCTTTACCGTCAGCAGTTTTTGCATATTCCTCCACTATGCCGGAATATACGGTATCAAGTGGAAGTTTAGCGTGCTTTATATCATCATTGCTGTAAGGCTTTTCTTGTTCTTGCAGACGTTCGGAATATGTAATGCCGTCAATAGCCTTTATACGGTTATTTTGCGCAAGAATGAGCATATGAAATAAAGTGCCAACCTGTGCTTTGCTGTCAATGTCGGTAAGCAGCTTGATGTTTCCGCTTTCGATTCCGTCAGCAATGTTTCTTATGGTAGCTTGTGTTCTTTGCAGTTTTTCGCCCTTATCCGTTGCGCTTGCCGCTTCCCTTGCGCGTTTTGCGGTGTTTGTAAGCCTGTCTTTAAAACACTCATCAATACTCTTTTGCATATTATCTGCAATTGTGCGTAGTTTTTCGGAACTTGAACCTTGAACGGTGGGAATCTCCGGCTCGCTTTCCACTATCGGATTTTTCTTAAAATTCCAACCGCCGTTACCTTTCCAGTAAAAACCGCCCAAAGACTTCATTGAACTGTTAATATTTTTCCATTCGTCCGTTGCAAGTCTTTCCTTTGGTTTAACAACCCATATTTTTTCGCCTGTTTTACTGTGTGTCGATTCCTCAATGGTGAAATTATCATTATTTTTAAGGAAATCATCAGCGACAGTGGTTTTACTGTTTGATGCGCTTGCTCTGTCGGCGGTTCTGCGCTCTTTTCTTGTTACGGCATATAATCTTTCGAAATCGGAATTTTCACTCTCTGAAAGACCGACAGTGCGCTTTTTACGTAAATAGTCATCAAGCGTCTGTGGATTTTCTATGCCTTTTTTTCTTTCCTCTCTTTCTGCGACACGTTTTTTATATTCTTCGGAATATTTTTCCGTAAGAGCTTTCAAACGCTCCTCTGTAAGAGAATTAAGCTCCGTATTAACAAGGTCTTTTGTCTGTTCTGTAAAACTTTTGCCGTCAAACATCGTCATTGACATGGTATTTTTGCCGCTTATGGTGTAATACGCTCTTGAAAGCATATCATTATATATAGCATTTACCATATCGGCTTTTTTACTGTAACTTCCTCTATCTACAATATTCATTTTTTGCTTTAATTCCGCATTTGTAAGCTTTGATAATTCAGCTTTAATATCCGCTTCATTATTGCATATGGAATTTACGGCAGATTTTACATCTTCAAGGCTTGTTTTTTCACCGCGCGAAAGCATTTTCAATATGTTTTCGGGTGAAACATCTGATTTTTTTTCCGATTTTTGCATAGAATTATTGTTGACAATAGATTTATTTTGTGATAAACTATTATCAACAGCAGACTTATCCACTGTATCTACGCTTAATTGCGGTGCAGTCATGAAAGATGAGTCTGCTTTTATAATTTCGGCTTCATGCAAATAGAATTTGCTATTATGCTTTTGTTTCGGATATGATTTTATTACAACTCCGACAACAGCTTTTTCACCATTAATAACTCCATTAGCAGCTATAACATATCGGTCTATACCATTATTGTATTGCTCAATGTGTTCAATGATATTTCCTTTTTCAATAATGCTTTTTATTCCTTTTGCAGCTGCAAGTTTTTCTTTGCCGAAACCATGTAAAACAGTACTTTTTGCTCCGGATTTGGATAGCTCAACCGTACCGATTTGAGGATTGTGCGCGACATTACCTTGCTCATTAAAGATATTTAATATGTAGTCGGATTTTGTTTTGAATTTATCTATATTGTCATCCGTGCTTACATCAAATACAGATTTATCAGATATTTTATCACGATTGTCATTAATGAGTTTAATTATTGCTTTACTTTCTCCTTTTACATTTTTTTTGCTTTCTGTTGTCGCATTGTCTCCCGTTTTCTGTATAGAATTATTGTTGACAATAGATTTGTTTTGTGATAAACTATTATCAACAGAGGGCTTATCGTTAATAGTTGCCAGATAATTATACAGCTGGGGATTCACTTGCGATAAGTCCTTTTTTTCATTTAAAGTTGTGTTATCTCCCTCAATCATCTTTTTTTCGGCAATATAGTTTTCAGGGGCAGGATTTTTTGTACCGTCAACCTCAGTATTATTTTGTACATCGGGTGACGATTTTTTAACATCCGCCGCCATTTCAAAGTTCCCACCGACTGAATTTCTTTCGGTTTCGGCAATCATGGCAGAAAGTGCGTCGGCAGCTTTTTGCATTCTGTCAATATCGGTACTCTTATACCCTTTACCGAAAAACGATTTTATTTTATCAATAACAGCAACGATAGCATCGTGCAGATTCTGCAAAACAGATTTTCTCTCTGTCATGTTAAGATTTTCAGCTTTGTTTATAAAATCATTTATTGCCGTTTCATCGGTAAACAAGTTCTTTGTATAATCTGCAACTATTTCTTGTATTGCTTCGGAATGGCTTAAATTAATCCCCATATCACTATATTTTTTGACAATTTCATCAGCGACGGCATTTATATTCTTTTCTTTGTTGAATGTATAAATGTCAATTATGGCTTGTCTGTATAGTTCGTAAGATTCCGGTGCAGTATTTTCAAAATGGTGCGTTATTTCGTGGGAAAGGACAGCAAGCGGTTTATTTTCCGCATCTTCCGCAATATATATTTTACCGTTTTTGTATACACCGTTTGCTATGCCGCCTTGAATCGAGGGAACAATTTCAATATTGACATTACAAGCTTGGGATAATTGATTAATTGCACGTTGTTCCGATTCGGTTATATGAATACCGTTTGAACTTGATGTGCTATCTTCTGGTATCTGCGCAGAATTATTATTAACAGTACTGCTTTTTGACTTATTTTCTGCCGCATTATTAACCTCTGTGGAAACATGAGGTTTAAGCGAAACATACGAATTTCCGTTGTACTCATGCGCAGATATATCATAACCTTTTTCATTCGACAGCTTTACCAAATCGGTATCGGTTAATTTAACAGACGGTATTTGTACGCCGTATGAGTAAGATACATTTTCGGTTTTAAGACCGTTTTCTTGGGCGAACTTAACCGCGTCGTTACCATACATTTCGTAAAAATCACCAACCTTGCGGAATGATAGAGTTCCGACAGTATTTAGGGGAGCTGACGTGCTTTTAACGGTGTTTTCCTGTTCATCATTTACAACTGCGTTTTCGGGCGTAGGATAAAAGTCTTGTTCATCGTTTAATGTATTCTGCTCCGGCTGCCTTGACATACGTCTTGCATATGGTTGTGGTTCGTCAGTTTGTTCAACCGATTGTGCAACAGGTTCATTGTTTGAATTGGATTGCACATTTCTTCCGCCGGAACGTCTCGCATATGGTTGTGGTTCAGCAGCACCGACATTACTGTTTTCATCAGAAACCTCATCATTATTATTGCTTTTTACCGAATTTACTGTTGAAAAATTACCGTTATTTATTATCTCCGACATCTGTTCCGAAAGTGCGGCATTATCGGAGTATATTTTATTGCGGATTAAATATTCCGATTGCAGCGAACTTTTTAACAGTTTTTCAAATGTATTAACGGTTTGCGAATAAAATCTGTTATCTTTCAACTCATCGGGAATGGTGTTGTTTATAACGCTGTCGGTCAATGCAGACGGTATATCATCTGTAATTTTCGATATTTCGTTATAAGCCATTGAATTATTGTCAGCAATTGCGTCGACAAAGATTTTTGCATAATCCAATATATGGTCTCTGTCAATCACATTATCGGGAGAGGACAGAAATTTGACGTTTGCATCGAATATGTCTGCATATGGCGTTGCATATGTTACGCTGTTAAATTGTGAGCTTATATTTTTTGATAGATTTGATAATCCGTTTAAAGCTTGTTTCGGCTCTGCTTTGGCATTTTGCGAAACATTTCCGAAAAAACGGCGCAAATATCCGTCAGTAATATTATTTGTTGCATTTTCAATAGCTTTACTGTCGTTATTTATCACTCGTTTATCTGTGAGAAGTTTGCCGAAAGTGTCTATCGTTTGTGCGTAGTAGGTATTGATTTCGTCAAGTGTAGCTTTGCTCCATGTAGGCGGTTTAGGCATAGAAATATCGTCAACGCCTGCTTTCTCTGTGATATTATTCATTTGTTCGGTCATACGTGCGGTTTGCTTGCTTATAATGTCGGCATGAGCTTTTATGGTTTTGGTGTCGGTATTTGCAATATTGCTTAATACTCCGGCAGAACCCATAACAGCACCGCCTACAAATCCGCCCAAAAAGCTGTCACGTGAAGCGTTTAAATCCAAAATCCCCTCATTTCCGACTATTTTTCTTTGCTTTATATTTCCGTCATCGTCCACATATCCGACTTTTGAAAAATAATCGCCCATGCGTTCAAAGACAGTGGCGTAAACTTCTTCCATGCCCTCACTGACATTTGAAGAAAGATATTTTTTCAGTATATTTGCAGTATTCCTTTTTGCCGATACCGACATATCACCCGTAAGAATTTTGTTTCCGGCTATAAATAAGCTCTCATCAGTACCGTCATATCCCATTTTTTCGGTAACTGTATTTACATATCCCGTAAATAATGCGTTATTCTTGGACGTTTCCTTACTATATCCCATACGGCGCAGCTCATTGTATTTTTCCTGCCCCGATGTTATACCCATAAGCGCTGTGGTAGGATTATCAAGAGGATTAAGAAATTTAACAGCTTTTCCAACAGAAACTTTATTCAGCATTCCGATACCTTTATTTATTGCAGAGCTTATTTTACCGTCCGCCGCAACTTTCGCTATTTTCGGGGTAGCATTCACTGCTTTGCCTATAATATTCCCTGCATTTGTTGAACCAACGGCGTTTTTGACAGAAGAAGCGGCTTTTGTAATGGCGTGCGGATAGGTTTTGAGGTTTGATAAGACTTGTGGTATTCCGGTAAGTCCTGCTGTACCGACAGAAGCAAGCATACCTCCGGCGGATTCTACACCGCTGCCTATAAGCTGCATGGGAGAGGGAATGTTATCATATCTTCCCATAAGTTTATCAGCTTCGACATTTGAAAAATAGTCCTGTGTTCCATAATTAAAATTGGAGCGATTATCGAAAATATCATTTCCGAGTTTATCGGGGTTTTCCGTGTAGTATTTTTCAGCGTCGAGCATAGCTTCTGAATGTAAATCATCACTGCCGCCGAGGTTTGCCATAAAGTTTTTGGCGCTGTATGTAAAATCTCTCATTCCTTTGTAGGCTTTTGCCGGCAAATATGTAATTATACGCTCCGCACGCCCTAATTTACCAACGTTTTTTGAACTGTTATTATCAAATAATGATAACTTCTTTAACCCTGCATAGGATTTGGCATCGTCAAGTTCTTTGCCGTCCAGACCGAGACCGTTAATTATATTGTCAATGCCCTGTGCTGTTTTATGCTTATTCTGCTTTTGATTGCCGTTAACGTAATCATCAATAGCTTTGACAGTCCGGTATTTTACGGAAATATTTCTGTCTTTATTTATGGGTATGCTAAATTCCGTATCATCGCTTACAGGCTCATTTGACGGCATATTAAAAACGTCTGTCGGCTTGTCTTGCTTAACATATCGTGCCGAACCCTGTGTAGGGGTCTGCACATTTCCGTTATCGGGTATTTGGGATATAAAATCCCGAAGAATATTATTTTCAAGTTCATTTTGCTTTTCTTCGCCTTTTCGGGTATTTACTGTAAGTCTTTGCTGTGCTCTGCCTTTTAAAAGCTGAAAATCATCATCGGTAAGGTTATTTATATCTTTAATACCAACGGTTGCCGTACCGTTCAATTCATCGGTTGTAAATAGTTTTCTGTAAACCTTTTGGGCGTTTTCCTCGCTAAGCTGGCGGTACGGCTCTAAGTTGGCTTCTGTCTTTTGACGGCGCGCCGCTTCTGCCGCTCTTTCTTTCTGTGCGGACTGAATCATACTCCGTACATTCTGACTTGACTGTTTGCGCCTGTTTTCCATATCGTTTAAAACGTTCTGCGCTACTTTGCTTATTCCATTATTTGCGGACATTGACCGCATTTTTGACATCTGCTGATTAAATATGCTCATATCAACGCCCTGCGGGGAACGTAACTGCGGCATTACCGCAGTTACGTTACTTGTGTGTAGTTTATTGTTGTTAGCCATAATATACCTCCGTTATTTAAGCCCGAGAACCTTTTCAAGCGCGTCCTTAGCCGCGTCTGAAAGGTCTGTTGCACTCTGTATAAGCTGATGTACATTCCATTTGTAATTATCCTGTACTGTGTATTTTCCGTCCGTGCTCTTATCAATTGCACCATGCCATTTACTGTTTATCCAGTTAACCCAATCGGATATGTTTGCTTCATCGCTGCCACCGTTGCTTGCACCTTGACTATAAATCTTCGCCAGTTCTGTCTCATGTGCATTGCTTTTATCGGCAGCTTTATCGCTTGCCGCCAAAGATGTATCAAGCTGCTTCTGATTTCCTGCAATTGTATCTCTGTTCATACGCTCTTGACTGGCATAACCGTTATTGGCAATTTCTTTGTTTGCGTCTGCATTTGCCTGGTTCATTTGAAGATTTGTAGCATTTGTATCTTTACTGATTGCAAGAGATGTGTCATTATCCATCTTCGTGATGTCACGCTGTAACAAATCATTCATATTAGCTTCGCGCGCTTTCTCTGTATACTGAGGTGTATAATTATAATCTCCGTCATCGTACTGCGTATATCTGCCGTCAGAATTATACCTCGAACCGAGTTTAATAGCTCTTGCCTGTGCTGCACTGTTAATGACGTTATTAAGGCGTTCCCTTTCGGTTGCGTCCTTTTCATTTTTAAGTTTTGCACGTGCATCTTCCATAATAGCCTTGTAATCAAGGTTTTCATTACGGAGCGTGCCGTCGCCGTTAAGATATGGATTGTTTGTATACGTCCATTGTTCGGGTGTATATCCGGTAACATCAGCAATTGTAGCATTGCGCGTAACATCGTTATTTTTCTCTGTTTCGCTTGCGTTAAATATCTTTTCGGCATCAACACCCATATTTGCAAGTATATCTCTTGCTCTTTCAAGCTTCTGGTTTTGTGCAGCAAGAGCCTTTTCCTGTCCCATAGCAATAAGTGCCGCTTGATTGCGCATAGCGTTTCCGGCCGCAAAACTGTCTATATTACCGCCGTTTGAAGCCGCCCCCGAAGCCGCCGCATTGTTTCCGGCTGTATATCCGGCAAGGTCATATTTCGAAAGAATGGATTTTCCCACTTCATTCGTATACGGATTTTCTTTCACCATGTTATCGTAGTAATCTTTGTAATTGCCTACAAGGTTCTGCCATAATTGCTGTGCTAACTGCTCTTTCGGGGCGGTAATTCCGGCACGGTTCACATAATCGTTAAATGCGCTGTTTAATGTGTCGGAATCGTAATACGAAACGCCGTCAACGTTCGCCTGTGTTTTTCCCAAGCTTTTACCTCCGAAATACACTTCTCCGGTACGGTCATCATATTTGAGCTGATTATCAATATCGCGGTTCGATAATCCCATTTTAGTTCCCAAACTGTATAAATAGCTTCGGGTAGGCGAAAGACCTTGAATGCTGTAATAGCTTTTCAGATAATTGTTCGCGTCATCATAACCTTTATTTTCAAGGTTGTTTGCCATAACATCATCACCGTTTTTACGCATAAGTGCATATAATCCCTGTGCGCTTGCCGCTGCCGCCTGTGCGCCTGCCGTATCTCCGGCGGCGGTGAGGGTGTCCCATTTCTTTTTTAACGCATTAATGTCGTATGCCGTCTGTTTTGCATCGTATTTGTTGCCGTTGTAATAGGAATTTATGAAATTCTTTGAATTTTCATATCCGTTGTTTTCGAGATAGTCCGCAACAGCATTTTCACCGTTTTTTCTTAATGTGTCATAATACTGCTTTGCCGCCTGCGAATAGCCTTTTGCCGCATCGCTGTGTTTCTTGTACTGCTGCAAATTGCCTATGCCGCTTGTTAATTGGCTGTTCTGCTTTGTGGAATTAGGATTAAGTCCCGCTGCATTTCTCATTGTGCCTTGATATGACGTGCGGTATTTCTGTGCCTGTGAATTTTCATCATCCCATGATTTTTTATAGTTTAAAATATTGTTTGCCGCTGATTTAAACATATTTATACCTCCTGTTTATCTGTAACGTCTTGCCCCGACATAGTCGCTTCTGCCGTTCAAGCTGCTGTATTTGACTGTATCGCCCGTTCTGGGAGCCTGTATGTATTGACCGCCTCCGACATATATACCGACATGACCCGGTGCACTGCTCGAACCTCCCGAACCTTTAAAGAATACCGCGTCACCTGGCTGCAAGTCGTTTTTGCTTACGGCTGTTCCGGCTTTAAATTGTTCCTGTGACGTGCGCGGAACGCTTATTCCGTTTTTATTCATAACATACTGAACCAATCCCGAACAATCAAAACCCTCGGGCGAAGTACCACCCCATACATACGGTACGCCTATGTACTTGCTTGCGGTTGAAACAATTCCGTTATTTCCACCGCTGCCAATGCTGCCGCTGCTTCTACTGTTGTTTCCTCCGGTTCCGCCGGATGCTGTTTCGCCCGAATTATCCTGCCCGAACATAGAGGAAAGGTTCAGCGCATTTGCTCTTGCACCGTTTCCGAACAATGTATTTTGCAGTGAGGACGGCATAACGGTGAAATATTTGTTAATATTGCCGTTATTGTTTGAAACGGAATTATTGCCGCCAAAACCCCTGTTCAAAAACGAGTTCATGATATTGCGGACACGTCCCACACCGTCATTTGTGCCGCCGCTACCATAATCATCACCGCCCGATGCGGCTGTGCTGAAACTTCCTGCGCCTTTTGCCGTGCTGTAAAGCTTGCTCATGATATTGCTGACCTCCGGCGCCCATGTGGAGGAAATAGAACCGTCATCATTATAGGCATATCCCATGCCTTTGGGGTTAGAGCCTGTCCCTGCGCTGTTTATAGACTTTGCGCCGTAACCGTTGTAATATGTTTTCATAAATTCCTTTGCAAACTGCTTAGCACCCTGCGACATCTGCGAATATCTGTGCGCGTTGCCTTCGGGATTTACGTTTGTTGCGCCGTAACCCCATATATTATTTGTTTTGTTTGCTATTTTTGAAGTTCCCCAACCGCTTTCAAGCGCACCGATACCGAGCATTGCAAGTGCGCTCATGCCTGTGCTTTGCTGTGCGTCATATATGCCCTGCGCATCGTTCGGTGACATTACCTTACTGTTCCCGAAATGCTTTTTTATAATAGTTGCAATTTGGCTTACAGATAGTTTTGGCAGCTCTGTTTTAACGTCCATGCTGCCGAGATTTGACCCGTCTGCACTGCCGGTAGTTTGAACGCTCCCCGAATCGGAGCTGACATTGTCATCGGCAGAGATATTCGCAAGATTAATGTTATTGTTCGCAGGGGCGGCGGTTTGATTTTGTAAAATACCGCCGTTATTGAATATAGAATTAATAAAACTGCGTGTCTGGCCGCTCATATTATCCGTATTCATAACCGGAGCATTGCGAACAATAGCGTTATTTGCCGCAAAAGGATTGCGCACTTTTGGGAATATTGATGCAATGCTGTTATTTTGTTCGGTGTCCGTTTGCTCCGTATCGCGCCCGTACACCTTGTTAACACGGTTGAATAAGCTTGTATTCGGCGCGGCTTTTTCTTCGGTACGGTTCGGAAGAAGTCTGTTAATTCTGTTTCGTATATTAAAATCGTTTGTATTCATTGCAAAATCCTTTCTGTAACAAAAGGCGGCATTAACCGCCCTCTGCTACTTTTTCATAATACGCATAATCATGGTGCAGTATTTCAAATCTTTATCATCAAGTCCCAGACCGTCACCCGTTCCTGTGATAATGCCGTTGTCAACACACCACTGCACGCCCTCACGCGCCCACTCCGGCATATTTTCGTCTATGTAGTTGTAAATCATCGGATTCTTAATTCCCTTGACTATTTCATAAAGATTTGACAGGCTTTCATCAATTGCCTTTTGTTTATCAGCAACCTTATCAAGCATTGCTTTAAGCTCCGCAAATTCTTTCTTTTCATCTGCTGTCATTGGTTCGTCCTCCTGTTCTTTATATGGATATTTTTTCATTTCTTCCAAAGGATAATATTTGCCGGGACAATTACTATCCCCTATTTCCTTATGTCCGACTATTTTGGCATCGTGATATATACCTTTAAGATAGATTACAAGCTCCTTTATTGAGCGTTTCTGTGCGTCCGGCATAACCTTGTCCTTATCGTGATAATCGCCCTCGGCGCATATTCCTATACTGCAATTGTTCATGTGCAGCACGTGCGACCCCACAGACCACAGCGGACGACCTCTGTATATTTCGCCGTTTTTACGAACAAAGAAATGATAACCGATGCCCGACCAGCCGTTTGATTTATGCCAATCGTCAATTTGCTGTGCTGTACAATGTACTGCTTCGGCATGGTGCAGCACGATATATTCGGTAGATTTTCGCCGTGATAATGTATTTAACCAATACCAGTCTGTCTCAATAATACGCATATGTAATCACTCCCCGTTCGGTTTATCATACGTGAGCGCATTCGTGCTGTCGGATATGCCCGAGGTTGTCGGGTCATTAACCGCGTTCCACACGCTCACCAAAACCAACGCAAGCACATACGGATTTGAAACAGCCTGCAAAAGCACGTTTCCGACCGCCGCCCATGTTGTAAGGTCTTTTACCGTCAGTCCCATATACGCAAGCACAGGCGTTAATACCGCCAATATAAGCTGCATATAAAACACGGGGTTTTTAAATCTTATTTTCCAGTTAATCATATTTAATTACTCCTCACTTAATTTTTTCTTCTATGCTGTCAAGTCTTTTGTGCGCTGATTTTGCGCTTTCCTCCACGCGTCCGACACGTTCGGCAAGAGTATAATGCAGATTATTAAAATTCTTCTGCTCATTCTTCAAATCGTCTACGCTTGACTTGATATATCCTATGTCGGAGCGGAGAGAACCCTCTGCGTTACTGTCGTTTTGCAAGCCGCGTTTATAGCCTGCCCACGTACCGAGAGCCGTAAAACACAACCCGATAACGCTGATAATGATTGTACTACTCATTTGTTAATCCTCCTTCCGCTGCATTGTCTGATTCAGCAGCTGAATTTTTGTTGTCGATAAGCAGCTGTAATTCTGCCAAATCATCGGTTGTGAGTACATTTTTTTCATAGTACCCTGTTACATTCAGAATAATCTGATAATCAGCCATTTTACCGATTGCGTCCTTAAAGCCTGTCATTATAAATTCTCTTAAACTAAACATTATACATTACCTCCCTGTGCTAAAATTGCATTTGTTGTTTCTGATAACACCTTATTTATATCCTGCCAATACGACAGCTCAATTTTTGATGGTGTTTCCGTTGTGCCGCAAGATATATGATTCTTTGCGCTGTCTATTGTTTTCAGACTTCCGCTTACTGTTATATCTGTCGTGCTGCCGTCCGTACCGTAACGCTTTTTGTTTATAATATCTATGTACTCACCCTCACCGAGAGCCGTATCAAGTGCTGCCGTCACACCATTCGCCGTATATGGTTCATATTCGGTTTCCACTGTGCCGATTTCAAGCTGTGGTTTGACAGGGTAATTCTCACATACCACACCTGTCGGAACATAAGCATATATACTCACAGTTGCGTCCTGTGACAATGTGATAACCGTAGTCTTTTTTGCAGAAGCAGAATGGGAGCTTAAAAATGTTCCGCCTGCGTAAGCATCTAATATGATTGAAACATTGCTGCTCTGATTTTTCATTTTTTCTGATAATGTATAAGTTCCGCTTTTCAACTCGAAACTTCTGGCAAAATAATAGGTGGCTTTTCCTGTAGCCGTTCCGGTTAAAGAAACGCTTCCGTCTCCGTTAACGGTGAAACTTATTCCGTTTCCTGTCTTAGAGGGGTCTTTATACGGATAAGGAAGTACATTTTTGCCCGTTAGTGTAACAGGTATTTTATATTTCCCATCTGTGCTGTCAAGTGTACCTATTTTTTTATTTACTTCAAATGAAGTTGCTGATGTACCAAGCTCAATCTGCGGTTTGAAAACGAGGTTGTCAGCAGTGTAATTTCCAACTATTACGATGGATAATGTCATTTCATCATAATCAAGATTTTCAGTGTTGACACTCACACCGTTACCTATATTTGAATAAGCTTTTTGCCATGTTTTATTTTTATATACATCAGCTGCTATATAATATGTCGATGTACTTCCGTTTTTCGGGCAACCCGAAAAATAAAATTTTCCTTTCGGAAGCGTAAGGTGGTATTTCAGTCCAAAAAAAGTGTTTTTGGTCGCTGTTCCGTTTACGGTTATGCTACCATCGCTGTTAACTGTAAAAGTTACACCGTTTTCAGTTTTAGTAGTATCTGCATACGGATAAGGTATTAAATTTTTGCATCCATACACATTACACTTTATAAATTCCTCGTCCGCAAGATGGTCGGCAAGCGTTACCGGATATCCCGAAACATCTTTATGCGGTACGGATTTCAACTTTAAGTCATTATGTGCCGCAACCAGACTGTTTACTGCATTGACAATATTATCTTTAACAGATGTAGCAAGTGACGAAAGTTTTCCCACGTCTTTTAAATACTTGCTACCGTCAATTGCTGAGGGTGTTTCAGCATCATTGGCTATGAGGGGATAATCGTATACTTGTGCAGTAAACTCGTCTGAATTCATGCCCGTTCCTAACTGTATTGCGTCTACGGGGTAGCCCTTAGAATCTGTGGTTTCAGCATCTTTACCACCTGAAAAACCATTGCCTGCGACTGCTCCCATACCAACAGCAGCACCATTCTCTGATTGAGCACCATATCCAATGGATGCACCACTATTTGTATAGGTTCTGGAGCCAATAGCACCACCATCTCCTGCTATTGCCACATCACCTGCGGAAAAACCGCCGCTTTCGTTATATTTATCCGCTTTACCGTCCAATGCACTTTTAACACCACCGGAGGTTACAGGATTTGTGCTATTTGCGGTCGGGGTAGTATCAAACGTAAGCTTGTCCTGTTTACCCTCTAAATCGCTATTCAATTCCGATTTTGTAGGCAATGCCGAAAGTTTTGCCGCATCTTCATCAGTATAATCATTTGCGGATAGACCTTTACCGTCAACCTTATCAACCTTTTGAGATAGTAGCGTGACTATGCTGTTTATGGCATTGACAATATTATCTTTAACAGACGTAGCAAGCGACGAAAGTTTACCTACATCTTTAAGATATTTACTACCATCAGTTGCTGATTTTGTTTCTGCATCATCTGCTAATAATTGATAATCGTATACTTGCATACTAAATCCATTTTGATTAGTACCTGCACCTAATTGTATAGCACCACGTGAATTATTAACTTTTGCTTCGTTACCTATAGATACACCATCATCACAACTTGCATCAATCCCTATGGCCAGTCCATTAACGCCTGCTTTTGCACACATACCTATAGATACACCATTACCACAACTTGCACTCCTACCTATAGCTACGCCACTAAGACCAGCAACTGAATTAAGTCCTGCTTCAAATCCTCCATTTGCTGTCTGCTTATCCGCTTTACCGTCCAATGCACTTTTAACACCGCCGCTTGTAACTGGATTTGTACTGTTTGCGGTAGGAATAGTATCAAACGTAAGCTTATCCTGCTTACTGTCCAAATCCACCTTTATTTGTTCTTGCAGATTATCAATTTTCGTTATTTTGGCGTTCAGTTTCGATAAAAACTCTGTAAAATCATTATCCGGCAGGGATAAATCGCAATCCACATCATCACTGTCGAGAGTGTCCTCAAACGGTATACATACAGTGTTGGTGGTTACAATCATGCCGCTTCTTACTGCTGCCGTACCGCTTGCAAGTGCTGTAATAACCTCACTGCCACCGCCGATTAATGCAATATTGCACGTAGAACGTGACGCACCGTTCGGAAAATCACATTCATTATCCACAAGCAGACGAATAACGGGTTTTTCCATATCGGGAGTTTTGAACATTGCCGCTTTTGTGACCTCACCCCAATCGGCAGAAACAAAATTAAATCTGCACCGCCAATAATTTTGGGAATTTTCCACTGTTTTATCGTTCGAGGTTCTCGAAAGCGTCTGATTTGTCACCGAAAAATCAATATACATATTTCCCTCCTTACAATCCCTTAGACAATTGCGCCTCAACAAGCATACCGTCCGTAAGATAATGAATGGATAACGTCACAACCTTGTTATATCCCGTTATAACGTTTGCACCGTCCTCTTTTATTACCGTAAGCTCCGATATGCCCTCCTCCGAAAACAGCGCGTCAATCGTTTCTGCGTCCATATCGCAGGTAAGCATAAATGATATTAACCACCCCGATGTATCTCCTTTAAATGCCTTTTGTTCGATAATGTTTTTTACCTCATATTCCGAATTGTTGTTTTTAAATTTTAACTTCATAAATACCTCCTCACATTCCTGTTACCGTACAGCTTGAAAAATCCCACTTCCCTTTGGGGAATACTTTGCCCGAAATCGGGTTATATCCGAGTATTGCCTGACCTCTCATATAGATATTAACTCCGCCCGATTCCGCAGATGTAACCGCGGTAGGCTGACTTACTCCAAATACACAACCGGTACCTTGAATATCTGAAAATGAAACAGTGTCTAAATTGGCGTCAAAAAGTCCGAAACCCGCAAGCATACTTGTTTTATCATTGCCTACACCAACCACGCTTATATACGGTGAATGTTGAATTACAGAAAAAGACGCGTCGTAAATCTTCGAACACGCCAATGTACTTGTTTGTATGTATTGCGACTTTATTTGTCCCTCAGTAACTAAATCACCGTCAATGTTTACATTATTCGTAAACCAAAAGCCGTCTTTGTCCATTGTAAACATAGTTTTATTCACGGTTTCGCCTGCGGTTTCATCACACTTAACCCATACCGACATACCTCTGTCATAACCGAGATATTTATTGCTATTGGTGTAATAGTAATACGAATCGTTATACAGACACAGCATTTTTTTCTGTTCAAAACTCGTTACCAGAGCGATATATTCGCCGTCATCCTCAAGTTTTGTTACTTGGTCTTTGCCCGGTTTAAAATACCCCATAGAGCTTAAACAATCGTTTTTTACGGAGTTATCCTTAGCGCTGTTTATAGCACTGTTTTCAACACTGATAAATTTCCGTGATACCGATTTCCCGTATTCGGACAGTGTAGAGCCTGTTGTCATGATAATTTTGTCGGAACTGAGCGTTATACCCGACATTTGATTTGTGACCTCGCTTGAAACTCTTGCCTGTATGGCTTCCGCCGATACATTAATCTGTGCCGTACTTATCTTGCCGTCCACATATTCCTTTGAAGCGCACAGTAAAATCCTTTCGGCATTTTGGCGTATTTCCGACTGCATTTGCGAAAGCTCATCGGAATTTTTGTACACGCTTGATAATTCATCGGCCGCAAGCCGTATTTCAGCCTTAAAATTATCCTGTTCCATACGAAATTCTTTTGAAAAGTTATCGCTTGAAATGTTGCTTAAAGCATCCTCTAAGTACCGTTTCAGCTTTGCGAGAGCGTCCTCATGCTCCTGCACCTTTTCACGCAGTGCCTTATACTGCATTTTTGTAATATCATTATTCATATAAAGCATCTCCAGTCTTAAATACCTCTCCGCCGCTGTTCTTGCTTATTTCCATGCTGTAAATACGGATATATCCGTCACCTTTAAAATGAAGCTTAAAGCCGTAGTTTGCGGTCTGCCGTGGTCTGACCCTTATAGGAAATTGACCGCTGCGCCCTTTGCTGTCGAATAAAAGCTGCGAATTTGTATTGAATTTTTCTTCATCATATAAGCCGTAAATTTTTAAGCTGCTGCCGCTTTCAACATAGACATAAAGCTGAATTTTCCGTATATGCTTGATGTCTACGGTTTTCGAGGACGAAAGCGCGGTTGATAAATCCGTTTCAAACTCCCACGCGGAGGTGTATTCCTGCGTATCGAGCTTGTATATCTTCCCTGTATCGCTTAACGCATACATACCCTGCTTGTTATGCGCAAAATACAGTATATCCTCGTCAACGTTCCCGTTTTTCCATACAGCACGTTCCGACCACTGCTCCGCATATACGTCATATACAAAGAAATATGCCTTTGACAATGCGGTACAGAATAAATAATAATTTCTGCCGTCCGTTCCTGCGACAGCCGTTTTGAAACGGTCAATATTCAGCGGATAACTGATATTTTTCGGATTTGACCCTGTATAAACCTTAATCCCGTCTCTTGAAGCAAATATCAGCTTGCCGTCAACGTCAACAATGCTTCGGTTGTCGATTGCACCCTCCGGAAATACATCAACAACGCGAAACGGATTTTTGTTGTTGTAAATCTCGTGAATGTAATCTTTTTTAAAGCATATTGCATGATTATCATATACGGTTATTCCTGTAAAAACATTGTCGGCTTTGGAATTTGATTGTGCCGTTGAACACCACGCGTTGCTTTCGTTGCTTTCGACAGTATCCAAATTCCAGTTGGTATAATCGTTAAATCCCGATGCGTATATTCTGCTGTCATCAACGCCGAATAATCTCGACTGGTGAACCGCCGCATATTTTATATCGGGAAACATCGGAGCAGCGCTTACACGCCAACCACTGTTGCCGTTTCCGTCATCAGATACATATTTATATGTGCAATCATCAAAACTGTTATGAAAATAATAGCTTTTGTTTCTGTCACCCTGTGGAGGGTAGTAGTCCTCTATTTTTTCATAAAGTCCTTTTAAGCTGCTGCCGTTGTCACTGTCCGAAAATTCAACCTTTTCAAAATCTCCGTCATTATTAAGCTTGTAATATGTTTTGCCGGAACTTTTTTTATATGTTTCGTCAGCGGTTTTGACATATGCGTCCTTGTATTCCACTTCCTCATACCAACCCTTTTGAGAGGGGATGTCACCGTCGGCTATGTCCGTAATCTCCGCGTAGGTGTATTTTGTGGTTTGGGAATTGTAATCCCTTGTGTAATACTTCTTGCCCGATTTAACCTCGGAATCGTTTGTTTTGGTATGCCCGTCATTGTAATACTGCTTAACATCAACGTCCAATCCGTCTAATGCAAACTGATTCGCACTGCCGCAGGGAATAAACTTGCCGCCGTTTGTTTTTGCGGTTTCGGTTTTATCTCCCGATGCAAGCTTATCATACGTCTGCCATACATAATACCTCTTTGTACTGCCGTTTTTATAGCAATACATAGCGTTTAAATCCATGTCATCACTGTATGTAGGAACAGAAGTTACGTTTATAATGTTAAAATACATAGCCGCCTTATCGGGGAATAGCAGCAGTTTTTTAACGTATTTTCCGCTTATAACATCGTTTACGGAGCTGTAAAGATTAAATTGTACCATGCTGCGGATTGCACCGCTGTATTCATCGCTGTCGGTAACAAGTCCGGTATATGTTTCGCTTATTTCGCCGTCATCGTCCAACACAAGATAGTCAAGAAAAACCTTTGAATTGCTTTTGTATATTACAATCAAAATACCCTCAAAGGCGAATAATGCTATTTTGTCCGTATATGCGGCGGAAGTGATACATTTGGGTGTTTCGGACGGTGTAAGGTACGGGGTTTCCATTGTGGAAATATTCTGTTCCATAGAAAGATAACCCGTATCAATAACATTTCTTTTATTAAGACCGCTCCAATTGTATTTTACGGAGGTATAATCCTTAATACCCGACACTTGCGGCAGCTGTCCGAATTGTAATTCCTGTGTTTTTTTCGCCATAGCCGTCACCTCACCCAAATTGTGGGCTTCTGTTGGAAAGCCAGTCGCGGAATGTTGAAAGCTGCGCATTATATATGCTTATCTGATTTGAAGCAGGGTTATATTCATTCATAACCATGTATGCTTCGGCTCTCAGCTTTGATTTTACAAGCTCAATAAACTCAATCGGTATCATAACGTTTAAATCCTCCCAGTTGTCGGAGGTTTTAAGTTTAGGCTTCGCAACGTATACAATTCGCAGCTGATACAGCGGATTTACAGTGTTGTATTTAAGGCTGTTTCCGCTTTTGTAATAGCAGTTGGGAAAGATTGTGCCGTTTGCCGGAGTGGTTTTTATAAGCTGTAAGTTATGATTGGCATATACGGACGCTATATCTTCAAATGTAATGTCATCCTCGTTGTCGGGAATTGAAAGCGTTGATAAATTTACCGATTTATCGGCTGAAAAGGTCTTTAATATAACCTCGTTCTGTTCCTGTATAAAATCCGCATATAACATTTGTTCGAGAGAGTTTAAAAAGGTTATGTATGTTCTGTCGGGAATTTCAAGAGCAACGTCTATTTCATCCTTTAAATCATCAATTAATGCTTTCGCGCTTATTTTACTGTCGAACATATTACCACCTCATTCGTTTAATGCGTTTGTTTTTCGCATTTTCATTCCAATAGCTTAAATGTGCGTTTTCGGCTTTGCGGAGAAATTCGGATTTGCTTGTGCCGTCTTTGTCGAAACCCGATAAATATAAAATGTTATCCACTATTGCGGAAGCGTACCGCGGCAATACAACATAAGGGTCGTATATACTCCCGATTGGTGCAAATTCCGAACCGTGTTCCAATACATAGTCGGAATAAAGCGAGTTTAATTCTTCAATCGTATCGTTGTAATAATTGAAAAAACGCCGCTGCTCCAACGGAACTTTAAGATTTACCTTTTCAAATATTTCAAGTACCGTCATGTTATATTTCCTTTCATTAATAATATTGTTCAGCAAGTGCCGCAGCGGAGGCTTTCCCCTCCGCTGTCAGCTTTTAATTATTATCAGCCGCCCTGTGAAGCATTGCCGCCGCCTGTTGTAGTGGTTGTTGTGGTCGGGTCGCAGTTGGTAATCTCTACGCAGCCGCCGGGGTTTGAACAAATCGGGTTGCCGTAGTTGGCAAGTGTAGCGCGGTACATTGACTTGTTCTCCATAAGGTTAAATATACCGCCGCCGCGAAGCTGCATAAACTTCCAACCGGTATCTTTAAACTTCCATTTGCCTGTTTCCACGCCCCAAATCTTAGTATCGGGAACAAACGGTTCGTTGTAAATCTCAACTTCTCTGTTACCGAATAAGAATTTAAGACCTTTGAAACCGCCGCGCATTGTGCCGTCGGTAACTTCGATTCTGTAATTGTTGGTGCGCAGATAATCAACATACGTTTTATATGCCGTGTTACCCATAAGCAACAGGTCAATCGAACTGTTATGATAATCTCTTGCGTTCGACAATGCCTGTGTGAGAACATCGTCCGACAACTCATGATTAGCGTCAAGAGATGTAGGCTTAACAATAGGATTGTCTGCCTTTGTAACACCGTATATTGATGTAATAGAGCTGTCAAAGATTGCTCCGAGACCTGTTATTTCATTATGTAATGATTTCTGCACCGTTATAATTTGTGCTGCCGCAACCGCTGTCGGCACATCTTCCGTAAGAAGTACATCGTAGCCTGTGCCACCGCTATTCTTTTTGCGGTCAACATATGCTATTCTCGCTGTTGCTTTGGGTGCCGCGCCTTTTGCGTCGCTTGCGGCATAGAAATCAATAATAAGACCCTCCTTTAAAAGTCTGTGGTCATCGACAACTATTGTCTTGCCCGACTTTGAAACAACTGCCGCAAGTTTACCTGTGCCGTCACCGAAAAGGGAACGTCCCAAATTCCACTTTGCCGTGGTATATGCGGCTTTAATTTCATTATCAAGGATATTAAACATAGCGCCGCTTTCCGTTCCGAGTTCTACCGCTTTATCCGATACAACTACGTTTACAAACATACTCGCCGGAGCAAGCTTAAAACTCTGATACGGTACGCGTCCCGCTGACGGAGTTTCGCCCTCCTCCGTAGAGAAACCAAAGCCGCCGCTAAGTCCTATTTCTGCCGCTGCTCTTACTTTTTCGCCTTTGAGCGCTTCATGACCCATTTTCGCCATAAATACACTCGGGTCTGTATAAACCTGGTTTTGCCACGCAGGCTCATACACCTCTTTCAATACCTGTTCTGCTTTTGCTATTGAAGCTGCTAAATCTGCCATATTTTAAATCACTTTCCTTTCTTTATTCTCTGAACATTGCTCTTGCACGTTCAGAGGCTTCGTCCATTGTCTGCGGTTTTTCTTTTATATTTAGTGCTGCGTTAGTCAGACCGCTTGAAGCTGACATAACCGGCACTTGCTGACTGTCCTTTAATGCGTTAATACGCTGTTTTTCAACCATCTGCTGAAATTCGGGGCTTGCGTTGTACATTGCCATAAGCTCGTCCGTTGTCGGCGCGGCTTTGGGCGGCGTATTTATTGCATTTGCACCCCGTGCTATTGCATAGGCAGCGATGATTTTGTCCTCATACGGAGCGTCAGAAGCAAATAAATTACTGTTCTGCTCCATAATTCTGTTAATCTGCGGCAGAGAACCGCGGATTTCTTTAAATTCGGGCATCTGTTCAAGCGATTCGAGCAAGTTCTCCTGCTGCTTGTGTTCCATGCCTTGTTTTGCTTCCGCCAGATACGGCGCCAGCTCCGACATAACACCCCGTCTGACGTAATCCGCCATTTGCTGTGCGTAGATGTTCTGTTTCTGCGCAATGGTTTCCGCATCGTCAAACGCAAGGTTAGACAAATCAAGCGTAGGAAGCGCCATTTCCTCGATTTTGCCCTCCTGCTCGTCCGATTGCTGCGTAATTGTTTTCTGTAATTCCTCGTTTGTATGCCTTAACTGCTGATTTTCCTCTAAAATCTGCTGTATCTGCCGCTGCTGTAACATCTGTTGTGTATTCATATCAATGGCAGAGGGGACATTCTCCGGTATCGGAGTGTCTGCCTGTTCCGGTAACGGTTCTGCCGTCTGTTCCTGTGTCGGTTCGCCCTCTGGTGCTGTCGGCTGCTGTTCTTCCGGATTAACCGGAGCGTCCCCGAACTGTTCCTCGGCGTTCTGTGCGAACATATTCTGTGCCTGTTCGCTTGCTTCTTCAAAATCCATAAAAAAATCCTCCTTATTTATATCGTATTCGGTGAAGCTTGTTTAGCGTCTGTGCTTAAAGACGGGGATTAGGCATTAATACCACCTCCCGATATAATATTCTGATTTTCCTGTGCCGCAAGCTGCTGATGTATGCGTATATGGTCCTCAAACGCCTTTGCATATTCGGGTTTGCGGTGTTTCAATACGTCAAATTCCATTTGCAGTAGGTACCGCATATGTTCATCGAGGTGTATGTCATGATTGTCAAATTCCGATACTTTCGGGATAACTCCCTCCGTAAACATGGCATTTTCCCTTTTCGCTTTCTGTAAATGGAGCGTATTTATATTCATTAATGCCGTATAATTGCCGCATTTCATGTATTCGATAGCTTCATTTTTAATGCGTTCGGGTATTCTGCCCGTTTCATCAGTAAATAATCCCATTTGAAAAGCTTGCAAAAAGTTCTGTTTCTGCGTGTCCTCGCTCATAAGCAATTCGTTTTCCGTTGTATATTCAACATCAAAACTGTTTATATCGTCTCTGCTCCATACAAGCGCATTGCCTATGCTGTTGCTGCCGACGGTGCTAACCACACGCTTAACGGTAGCATATTTTTTGTTGATTTCAAGCCATACAACCGCAAGCTGCCGTACCGCTTCACGTATATGCTCACCCGTTAACGATAATCGGGTGTTGTCTATCTCCATAAGGTTATCAATCGCCGTTCCGGATGTAACACCGGACGGAGCATTGCCCGACACCATAAGTTGCGACACTCCTGCAACATATTCCATTTCGTTTTTGAGATACTGCCGTTCGCTCAATACCTCCGAGGGCAAATTCCCATTCTGTACAGGGTATGGTCTTTCAAATCCTTTTTGATATGTAATAATAGACCCTGGTGCCGCCGCATCGTCCTGGAATTCGTCAATGTCAATAGAACCGCTTTGTACCATGTAACTTTGCAGAGCAAGACGCTTTATGTATTCGTGTATACGGTTCATGCAGCCGTTGTATGCTCTTTGACGCGGAATCAAATCTTCAATTACGCTCTTTCCGAAAAACTGCCCTGCAACGCCGATACACTTCATTTGCACGATAGGTATGTGCTCATACGGTAAAGCTCCGTAATACACAAGATGTTCACGCCCTACGATAATAGCCATAATGCCGTTCGGATGGTATTTTGACGGTCTTTCAAAGTATGTAATAACCTTTTCGGCATTTTCAACGGAACGGTTCCCAAGTGCAAACACCGTGCTTTCATATCCGTATCCGCTGCCGCCCGTAACAGGCGTAAGCGAAAATGTTTCAATGTTTGTTCCGTCAACCTTTACGCCGTACATATCAAAAATATCGTCTACGGAGCGCACCTGTTCGATTATAATTGAACGTTGGTCTGATATGTGTTCCTTGTATATGCTTTCGGGGAACACCTCATATGGGGTTAAAAGTCCGTAGTCCAAATCGCCCTGGAAATATGCTTTTTCCTCGATAACCTCCACGCCGTCATCGTTTTTCAACACTTTCTTTTCAACTGCGTATTTTTCACCGGAATTGTTATCCCACCACGACAGCCAAAAACAGTTGCCGCATAGTTCATTCCAATATATAGCCGTGTTCTTTTTGCTGTCAAAATCCGATTTGTTCTGAATATACTGCAAAATCGTTGTAGAAACGTCAGCTTTTGCATAATCGTCCGTTTCGTTGGTGCGTGGTTTGACTTTCATGCGATAATTTATCTTTTTGAGGTTTGCCACCCTTGTTTCGATAAGCGGAGCAATCATGTTGTATACTTCACGTTCCATCCAGTCCTTGACAGGGGGTACTTGTTCAATCTCTCCGCGGTATCGGTTAAATTCGCAATATTGATTTCCGGCTAAGAAATTCGCATTAAGCCGCCATTGCTGCTCAAGCGGATTGCGTTCTTCTCTGCGTTTTTCCAAATCTTCAAGAATATTTGCAATAATATCCTCTTTGTAAAGCGTATCGCCGTCTTTACTTATATCAAGCGGTCGGCGTTCTTCGCTTTCCTGTTCCTCCGGCGGTCGAAAAAACCGTCGGAGCATATTGCCGATTCCCATTTATCACTCCTCCGTTCTGTGCCAATCGTTTATAAATTTACGGTGGGCGCTCATAGGCTGTGAGGGTGGGGGAGCGTCTATGTTTTTGTATTCTCGCAAATCATCACACATTATGCGGTTGTATAGGTCTTTGCGCTCAATATGCTGTATAATACTTAAAACCACTATAACAGCGCATAACGCAAGAACAATTATAGTCATGGATTACTCCTCCTTTGCCTTTGATGTGTGCCGTCCGGTCTGCCTTTTGGGTTTTTCTTCCGATTTTACATCGGATTTTTCCACAGCAGCATTTTCAGCTATCGGTTCATCAGCATTTTCAATGTTTTCTGCTGTCGGTTCTTCAACAGCTTTAACCTCGAAAACGCTCGGGTCAATAGCAGATAATGCGTCTTTAAGACAGTCCTTGCAGATAATAACGCTGTTTGCAAACTCGCAAAAACGTGCAATAACATAACAATCCGTGTTCTTGCACCCTCTCACGCTGCAAATGCGCTTTATTCTTCTTGCTCTCATCATAATAATCTCTCCTTTCAAACATCTGTTTGTATTACCAAAAACTTCTGCGCCGATTTTCTTTAATACATCTTTCAATATGCTTTTGAAAGTCCGTCTTTTTCGGCTTTATCGGCGTAGCCGCTGCCGCAAACTGTACACATAAATACCTTAACGCATCGGGTAAGTGCGTTATATCGTGAGGTTCGGTCATACAATCATTCGGTTTCTTTGAATTTCTCTGTAATGCCGGAATACACTCAATAAGATTTGTACAGCTGCTGAATATTTTTAAACGGCTTTCTTTTTGTGTTTCGGTCACATCATGGACTTTCATTAAATCCTTAATTGCAAGCCAGCCGCTTTCACGGTCGTTATTGCTTTTTATAAGCACCAAACCACCCTCCGAAAACAAATCCGCCTTGCATTTTCCGCTTTCCTGTGACCGCGACCACATATCGGGCGGTGCAGCGGTAAATTGTATATGTTCATCACCCGAAAGATTTATAATATCGTGTGCGCCGTCTGATATAATCTTGTCGCTTTCCGCGTATTCGCGGTATATGTAATAGTTCCCCAACTCGTCTATTGCCGCCCAAACGCAAGCCAGACAGTCCAGTCCGTAGTCAATTGCTCTGTATCTGCGCCAGTGTTCGGGAATGGTAAACGGTTCGATAACGTGTACGCTGCGGTCAAACTCCGAAAAATACCGCCCTGCAAGCATATCCCAATTGCCGTCACGCCATGCCTGCCTTAATCCGTCATCAAGGTTATTGAGCATATTAACGTATTCATGGTCTTTTTCAAGCAACACCTTGTTATCGAATACCGTAGCTGCTATAAAAGTGTAATCCTCCGGCTTTTCCAAAGCCTTATATCTGTGGCTTATAAACAGCCGTTTAACCCATTCATGACCGACACCGCCGGGGTTACACGTTAAATACATACGTTTCGGGAAATCGTTAGCGCCTCTCAGACAAGCCGTTAAGGTCTGATATTGGTATTCCGTAAACTGTGTTGCTTCATCAAGACAAATTACGTCATATTCGTTACCCTGGTACTGGGTAACGTCCTTTTCCGAAGCGCAATAGCCTAATTTTATGGTGCTGCCGTTCGGAAATGTAAAAATTTTGTCCGTTTCCTTGTATTTTGCGATGCCTTTAAGCTCCACAAGCAAGGTGTTAACGTGGTTTTCTTTTAATTCGGGGTAGGTACGTCTTAAAAGCAGTATTCTTATTCCGGCATACTTTACACACATAAGCGTTATTTTTTTTCGTAACGCCCACGACTTGCCGCCGCCCCTCGCTCCGCCGTATGCGGTGTACCTTGTACGCGCTTTGAAGAATAATGCCTGTTTTGGGTTAATGGTGCTTATGTCTATAACGCTATTCGGCATATTCATCAACACCCTTTGGGAGTTTAAACTCAATTTTTGTGTTGTCAGTGCTTTCGCCCTGCGCCAATGCGCGCTTGTCGTATAACGTACCTATGGCGGTAGTTAAGGCTTTGATGTCGTGCAGTTGCAGAGCGGATAATTTGCGCGTAACGGAATCCTTTTGCTTATCGCTCATATCATCCGTTTCGGAAACCATACCGATAAGCTCGTCAATCTCCTGTTCCTGCTCCAATGCACGTGTAAAACGTCTGTCCATTATCTGCATACCTTTGTCGATAATGGTGTTTGCGCTTTCTATAAATCCGCGTTTCTTTTCTTCCCGAAGTTCGTCAAACCCATCCGGCGGCTTTTTGTTAATCCAATCCGTTATAGTGTTTGCAGCTACGGTTACGCCTGTTTTTTCTTTAATCTGCCGTGCTGTTTCCTGCTTGCTGCCGTTTACGGCATATAAAGCGTATGCAAGCTCTTTTATATCATCGCTGTATTTCTTACCTCTTGACATTTACCTCACCTCCTATGCACGAAAAAAGCGCACACCCGATTGTGTACGCTTATTCCGAAAAATCAAAAAAAGGAATCATGTTATGAAAACCCGTATACAAAAACTTTTTTGTGCCTTTCCACATTTTATATTATATCATAGAAGATATGTTACATTCTATTACGTCTTTTATAATATACATTAATTGCATCCAATGCTTGTGGATGTAACCTGTGGACTATATGAACATAACTATAATTCATATCTATCGCAATCTGTTCCCATGTTTCACAATTAATATACCTTGCCGTCAGTAACGCTCTGTATGTACTGTCATCAACGTGATTAATCAGTTTCAGCATTTTCCGCTGATATGTATACAATTCTTTAAGCCTGTTATCCATATCGGCGGAGTATTGCGCATATGCCGAGAATTTTCCCTCTGTGCCGTTATTCAGCGATGTTTGTACTTTTTCTTCACTGCCAGCGGCAGAGCCACCGCAAGCCGAAACAAAAGCGTTGTCCTTTGCTTTTTTCAGTTCGGCAATTTCTATGTTCAGCTTGCGACCTTTGTTTAGCCATTCTTTAACAGTCATATATCCTCCCAATTTGTATCTACTTCAATGTCCATTCCGTATTCCAACTCCGATTTAAGCGTATCTATGCTTACTTCGCCTCTGGCAACTGCCGTATGTATGCGCTTAAACTCCTTTGCAAACCGTTGTCCGCGTTCTTTGCCAAAACCAAATTCCATACGCAAAACATACAGCGGTATTACTATCAATGAATTTAATGCCGTTTCGCACGCTTTACGGATAAACTTGTCTTTTTCGCGGTTGAGCTGCTTTTGAGGATTGGGAGCTTTGCCGCGTTTCTTTTTCTTCGCCATGTATATCCTCCCTTAAATTAAACTTTCCTGCCTGTAACATTTAATATCCTTTAACATCTGATTTTGCGCTTTAAACAATAATTTCATCTTCTTGTCCTCTCAATGTTTTATTATCCCCATTGTTCAGCCATAGCTTTGGCTATGCCGGGGAATGTTTTACTGCGTTCTTTTGCTCTGTTCTTAGTAAATAAACCTTTATATTGTTCGCCGTGTTTATTGCTATATGAGCCACTCGGACAAAATGTGCCAATGGTTTCAACGATATTTGTAGGTTTCAATTTTTCTAAATTCTTAAGCCATAGACAAGTTCGTTTTGTATAGGGGTGACCATATTCGTATGGCTGAATAATTTGAGAATACGGCGGTAATTCATAGATTTTTGACGCTATTGGATTTTCAACACAGATTTTATCACAGTCAGCATTGATAAATTTTAAGAAAAATTCTTTTGCTTTTAACCCCTTTTCATATCGTTCTGTGTTTAGTTTGTGCCCTTTCCATAAATGTCGCGCCCCTGCATTGCTCAAATATGTACAAGGTGGATGCGCAATAATCAAGTCCCATTTGCCGTCAATATAGTGTATCACTCCGTCTGATGTTTTAAATTCGCAGTGACCGTTTAATAACGGTAATACGTTTTGCTGTATATGCCATTCGGGATAATTTCCTGAACATTCTATTAAATCACAGCTATATGCTTCATGTCCTTTATTTCGGAACGCTGTGCATACTCTTTGGCTTTCCTCACAAGCTATTAATACCTTCATCTTTTAAAATCCTTTCCATTATCGGCTTACATTCCGAAAGCAGTTCAACTAATCTTTCATGCTCAGTCATTTGCAATCGTGCAGCTTTAATATCAATCACAATTCCTACGCAAAACAGCTCATCACCGTCAAAAATGTTAAATTCCTCATGTGGCATATCTGTTTCATAAGACCATGAACACCCTTTATCAGCCGGACACCATACTGCGTCTATCGGTTTTGGTAATCCCTTAGCTTTAATTATACCGCCGTCATAGCAGTCGATTTCATCATGAACCGCGCCGCGCAGCTCACACCTATCGACAAAATACCCGAATACAACCACAAATTCGTTTTCGGCAGCTATTTTTTCTTCATCTGATGTGATTTCATGCGTACACCGTCTGCCGTCAAGCATTTTTGCAAAATCTTTTATATCCATAATATCAATCCTTTCATAATTCAATTTGTTCGCTTTTAATCGGCTGATAATCACCGTATACAACTTTGTTTTTCTTACGTCTTGGTTGGTATTGCTTGCCTGTAATAACATCTCCGACAGGTGTGTAAGCGTAATCCTTGCAGCTGTTAATCCGCTTGATTTTGCTTTCGGTCATAAGCTGTTGTTTTTCACTGCAATAATAACCGCAATCAACTTCACAGCACCAAGCACAATATCGGCAATATTTCATAACATCACCCTTTCATTGTTAAAACTTTATATGCCTTTCCTAACATATCCAAATCAAAATATCCGAAATGGCAATCTTCGACTTTTATATTTAATTCCTTTGCCAACCATGCGTAACATTTTTTTCTTTGTTGTGGAGTGTTCCACATCTTATCAAATATATCATGACACTTCATTTTCATTTTGCGCATTTCATCGTTTGCCAAAATTCCAAACGCTTCTTTTGGTCTGATTCTATGAGTGCCTACATAAGCGCCGCAATCACAGCAATGATAACAAAAACCGCTGCCGTATGGTTTGCCGTATATCTGCTTGTTTGGTATGTATTCAACTTTTCCACCGCAAATATTACATTGCGTAGGACGCAGTTTTTTTATAATTACCATTTTCCGACCAACTCCTTTCATATCATTTCCGTACACTCACGAAAATGTTTTTGCCTGCCTTCCGGGCATATCATCAATAACCCGTAATATCGCTTC
Source organism: uncultured Clostridia bacterium (assembly GCA_934476675.1). GTDB lineage: Bacteria > Bacillota > Clostridia > UBA1381 > UBA1381 > UBA4716. Next base: position 33,251 of record CAKSOE010000021.1, read on the forward strand.
TTGCATATCACTTGCGAATATTCCTGTTGTAGAAACGTTTAATATTCGGTCAAGCAATTCATTTTTATTGATAAATTCTTCTGCCATATTTCAATCCTCCTTTTCCGTAATATCAGCAGGAATGTTTTTTGAAAACGCCGCCGCATCTTTGTATATTTTTTCAGTATTCAAGTGCAGCCCATGTTCCGGTATTCCTTTTTTATCTCTTTCAACCTGTTCTTCATACAGTTTCTGTATTTCTGCATCTGTAAACATTCCCGATTCACGCAGTTGTTCTATTGCTTTGAGGTTTTCAACAACGTTTGGGTCGTTCAAATTAATAGTTATCATTTTTTGTACCTCCTTTCTTAATTCTTCGGCTGTTATACCGACTGTATCTAACGCCGCACGGAGTTTTATATAATCATTAAAAACATGGTAAACAGTAAACAGAATTTTCTCAATATTGTTTACAATGTAATTGCTGTCCTCCGGTGTAACGCCTAAACAATTTCTAAGGGCAATGTCTTTGACCTTTTCTATTTCTTCAAAATTTTCAAGTACTTCATTTTTGCTCATATTTTTCTTATATCTCCGTCAAGTTCGGTATATGAATTGCCATTTTCTGCAACAATACATTTCCTTATTCCCATTATAATGAATCCTTTTTTACAAAAACGTTCATCACTTACAATAGATGTAATTTTCACAAGTATTGCCCGTCCTGTGTATTCCTCTCTTGTGTCCGACAGTTCATTAAGTGCAAGATAATCACCAACACGAAAATCTCTGTCATTCTTTCTGACTTCAAAACTTTTATTGCCGGATTTTACGTCATCATAGTAATTCGGTTCTATTTTTAATGCGTGTATCATTTTGCTACCTCCGTCATTTCTTTTACAAGTTTGTCAATTTCTTCTGGTACACACTCATGCATAACCCAATTAGCATTATCATCACAAAATTTTGTGGGAACTGTTTTCCGATGCGTTTTGGTTCGGAACTCTAAATCATTAAGTTTTGATTTCAACCGTTTCGCAAAATCCTTTATTGCCTCGGATTTTATTTCGTCTACTGTACATTCTGACATTTTTAGTCGCAGTTTGTACTCTGTCAGTTCTTTTTCCATTCTCTCAATTTCTGCCTTTTGATAATCAATCATGCCTTGCTGAATTACAATTTTTCCGTCAAATTCTTTTATTTTTTCCTTTTGGTGGTTGATGAGGTCAAGGGTAAGGTTCTGTTCATCTGTCATTCTGTATCACTCCTTAAAATTCTTCTATCTCATAATCGGGATGTTCTTCATGATAGCAATCTTCACAAATCCAGCCATTGGGAGAATTATTATCCCTTATCATTTCACTTTGCTCATGCCTTTCGCCACAAACTCCACATTTTCTATAGTATTTTCGTCTCATTTTGCATCACTCTTTTTGTATATCACTTTCTTAACGTTTCTATTCTTGCGGTTATCTCTTGTTCGGGAGCAAAAGAAAATTTTTTACACTGTTTTCTGTTTCCGGCATTGTTCCCACCGTAGCAACATTCGCTTATAAGATGTCGTTTTCCTTTGGCTATAACTACATTGTTTAAATATGCATGCAAATATCTACATTTGACACAAAGACTATCTGCCGTTGTCATTCTGTATCACTCCAATCTAATTTTTGACCGCAATTCGGGCAATGTTTGTAAAAGACACTTTCATATCTATATTCGTCCATCATTGCAATTTCTGTTTCACAATTAGGGCAGCAAATAGCATCTTGTTCATCATGACCGAATATAACCTTTTTCGGTATCTGCTTTTCAAGTGCTTCTATCGCTGTACTGATTTCAGAATAGCCAGCTTGATTTAATTCATAACTCTTACCGCTCTTTACTGCTGAATCAAGCACTTTTTGAAAATACTTTTTTGCCTTCTCATATTTTTTCATTCTGTCCGCTCCTTTCAAAATTTTCAAACCAAAACTTAATTTTATTATCATAATCTGCTTTAATTATCTTGAAATCTTCTGCAACTTTAAAAATGTAATTATTGCGGTATAGCTTTGAGGGTATTTCTTGTACTGCTGAACGAAATGCTTCAAGGGAATTTCCTCTCTTATAATGGTTACATCTACGACACGCCGGCATATAATTTTCAAAACATTCAATTTTATCTTCGCCATACTTTTCTTTAAGCCGTTGAGGTATTAAATGGTCTACCTGCATTTCATCATAAGATATTACTTTTCCGCAATATGCACAATGTTCATGATATTTTGCAAATATCTTTTCTCGTATCTCTCTTTTCATTTATGTGCCTCCAACAATTCGGGATTATCATGGATATTGCCGATTACTTCTGTATTTTTTAAATTTTTACTGCGTGCCACATCGCCTTTGTTTAACCATGACCAATGATAAAATGTCGGTGTCGTATCGTTTATTACCACGACAAAACTCGCAATTATATCATTGAATTTTACAGTACCGACAAATCCACTTTCTTTATCGTACAGTACGTCGCCCTCAAATATCAGCTTACCATTCTTATCTTTTAAGCCTGTACATCGTCCGACTGTTTCGCGGACAACAGGGTAGGCGTTACAAATACCTGTTTCGCTTTCAATATCATAAGACGATACCACAATATGGTCTTTCAGAAATCCGCTGAATTGATGAGGAAGTCTACTATAATATCCCTCAACCCACTCGCCATTATCTTCTCGTTTTCCACGTGATAAATATCTATCGTTCATTCCGTTACCTCCTCAACATAACACCAGCTTTGCGGCGGCCTTGTCAGCTTATATACTCCGTCACATGAGTATTCCCCGGCTTTACAATGAAAGTAATGTTCGCATTTATGGCACTGCCTAAATTTATTTAATTCTTTCGGCTTGTCATAAATTTTAAGGTCGGATATATGCCACGCATAAAGTGCTTCACCGTCTGCATGTTTGAACAATTCTTCCATATCTAAGTTTATTGTTGGGTAAAAGCTTGTAATTTCCTCACATATAAATTCGCCTATGACTTTACCATTCAATACTTCCCATATGCGCTCAGCTCTTTTGTGGCTATATCCGCTTAAAAGAGTAGGTCCAATTTCCCAAACCCCTCTCTTATATACATGACCATACACAAAATATGGCTTTGTATTTGTGCAGTAAATATAACACTTAAACGGAGTATCAAACTTCGGTTTTGTTTTCCGTACTTCAATAGTTTTTATGCCGCCTGCGATAAGCTCACAGTATTTAGGCTTGATTGATAATAATACTGATTTCATCGTTCCACCTCCGGCAATTCGGGTAATGGCTGCCAGTGTGTAATCTCACCGTCATACCAGTCATCATAAGTCCATTCCTCGTATTCGCTGTCATAAAACGCTATAACTATTTCTTTATGTTCTGAATCGTACGCAAGTACTTCTTTATCATCTTCCGGCAATCTATCCTTTACGCTTATCCACCCCTTTAAATCCTCCGGCTCATATGTCTGCTCGAATATATCCGGCTTGCATGGGTATTGTTCGCCCTTAACTCCCGTAATTATGTAATCGCCTACATTAGCCTTGTGGATTCCCTCTAAGGTCTCTATATACATGACTTTATCCGCCTGATAGGCTTCTATAACAATAGGCTTTTTACGATACTTTTTTACAGCTTTTTTATTCATTTTTCATCAACCTCTTTTTCTCTCTGTTAAGTATTGTTTCTACAAACCCCTCTAATTCTTTCGGGAGTTTCTTACCTTTTTCATTTTCGCAAACATACATCTTGTTATGAAACTCTTTTCCGAGTAACAAGGTAATCAAATACTTCTCCCCATTATAACGGAGTTCATATAGAGATTCTTCCTCATTACAAGTCCAATGGATAAACTCTAATTCAATATCGTCCATGTCATAATTTTCATACATTTTCTTTTACCTCCTTAGACCAATAACCTTTAAGGCAATCCTTGCACACCATTTCATCGGTGCAAATAAAAGTTGTATCAAAATTTTGAGGACAGATGTCTATAACACCGTCTGACATTCTTGCGTTTGGATAATGTTTTAAAAATTCGCTCTGGCGTGTTTTAACAGGGTGAGCCTTGCACCAGTCAAGAATTTTTTTGTTTGCTTCGTCTATTATGTCTGATATATCTTTTGTGCATGCTTCACATAAAGACATTCCGTGTATCGGACACTTCTCACAACCAGGGTGTGCTTTACAAACCCTTGCATAATCAAATATTGTCGCTTTCTCATTCATCGTTTTTTCTCCTTACTCCGCTATAACCGTTTCAATATCTCCAATATTGCCCGTTGATTGCGGTAAGCTGTTGTTGTATTCCTTTACGGCTTCAATATAAGCTTTTAACTGTTCTCTTGCTTCTTCTGATGTATCGTACGTGCATATTTCTACATCTTTATCAAAACTCTCAAATTTACCTTGAATAAATAGCTTACTTGTACATATTTGAGGATAAGTGGCTGACCTAAGTTTTACGCCGTTCGATGCTTCAAATCCAAAATTACCCCGTTCAATTTCATTGCCCTGCTCCAATATTTTCATGAGTATAACGTTTTCAATTCTCCAAAATTTAATTTTTAACATAACATTTATCCTTTCTCAATTTCAACTTCCAACTGTGGAAACTGTGCCTTAAACATCTTCATTTTCAGCTTAAACACGTCCGTTTCCACGCCTTTAACGTCTACAATACGGCACGTACCGTCATTGTTGAATATCACAAAATCCGCCACGTATTCCGTATTTTCATCGCCCTGCAACAATGGGAACCGTGCTTGCCGGCAAAAGCCTTTTATTGCTCCGGCACGAAGCAGCAATTTTAAACTTCCGTAAAATTCTGCTTCTTTTGCACTGTCGAATTTGATACCGTCCGCCGTGGTCTTACGGGCATTGTATTTGCTCTTGCGTTTGGGTTTCTGCGCCTTTCCCATGCGTTCAAGGTATAAATCATATTGCTCCTGCGTCCAGTTCATGACTTCCTCCTTGCGTGAGATTTTCTAAGCCTGTCAGCCTTGCATTGCCGATAACCGCACATTTCGTAATCGGCACGCTTTTGTTTATTGCGTTCTTGTAAAAGCCTGTCCCGCTCCGCACGTTCGGCGGCATATTTTTCGCATTTTCCGTGACAGCCTACACACCTGTCAGCACAATCCGTACACACGCTTATCACTGTCCGTCACTCCTTTGCATGAGTTTTTCAATCTCCGAATAATCATAGCCGTCATTTTTGTAAACTCCGGTATCTTTATCGGGGTGTTTGGTAAATGTCCGCTGCGCCGCCTTTATAGCTGCAACGGTAGTACGACCCGAATTAAAATGATTTTTAATTATAGCTTCGATGTACTTCCAGTTGCGCTTTTCATGCTTGACAGCTTCACCGATTGCAAATTTAATTACATCGGGTTCAACATCTTTAAGCCAATCAGCCATGTTATCGGCGAGTATTGATGACACCGTGCCGATATTTTCCTCGTAGCACAAAACAACGTCTTTGAGGGCGGCAGCGGCGGCATCTTCTTTTACTTCTTCTACTCCTCTTATCTTGTCTTTATCTTTCTCTTTATCTTTATATGTTCCCCCTATTGCTCCCCTTATTACTCCGCTATTGCTCCCCCTATTGCTCCCTTGATTACTCCCCTTATTGATGAAAAAATATAGGGTGGTTAGGTTGATTGTATATGTACCGGCTTGACCCTTTTTGCCGTTTTTGTATTCTATGAGTTCATTTTGAACCAATACGTTTCTTGCATTAAAAAGGCTTTTTTCTGAAATATCTATCTTACCCGTGATGCGCGAATTGGGTATCGTAATTTTATCTTCCCATTTAGCCGCGTTTGCAAAGTCCAAAAGACAAAAATACAAATCAGCCGCCGAATGCGGAATTACATTAAACCTACGCCAATTCCAAAACGCATTAAGTATTTCAATATACGTCATTATGTTACCTCTCTATGCTGTTTAAAACGGTAAATCGTACTCGTCCGGCATTTCTTCGGTGTAATCTTCAAAACCTGCCGACATACCCTCTATCGGGCCCTGCGAAAATCCATCGTCTTGTTTTTTCTCACCCGTAAAATGTACGCGGTTCACGATTACGTCCGTTGCATATCTTTTGCTGCCGTCCTGTGCGTCCCATGAGCGCACTTGTATATTTCCCTCAACGAGTACCAATCTGCCCTTACCAAACCATTTACAGAGCATATCGGCTGTTTTCTCCCATGCCACGCAGTTTATAAAATCCGTCTGCTGCTCCTTTGTCTGTCTGTCGACCGCAAGTGTAAAACTTACAACACGCTTGCCGGATGGCGTAACCTTAGGTTCTAAATCCTTTGTTATCCGCCCCATTAAACATACATAATTCATAAATAATTCCTCCCAAATTTTTTAATAAATTCCTGTTCAGTCCAGTTGTTTTCTGACATGGCTTTCCGCTGACCGCATCGGTGTAATAACGCCATTGTTTCGGTGTTTCTGTGAACTGCATATTCTCCGTTACGGTGACAGCGGTTGCCGCAGAGATAAACAACAAGACCGTATTTTTCCGACAGAGGACGGCGGGAACCACCGAAAATATGATGACGTTCGAGCCTGTCCCCGTTGCCGTTTCTGCCGCATAAAAAACATTCTTTCATTTCCACGCCCCCTTTAATGCTTCAATCTCATCGGGGGTCATGGTTTCGATGCCGAACGCCTTACACTCTTGTACGATGTTGTCTATAAGTCGCGACATCTGCGCCGTATCGTATATAGATGAGCCGTAATACAGAATAACATTTGTACAGCCGTCTATTTTGCTTTCAAATGTTTCTACGAGCCAACCCAAACCCTTATACGACCATGCTTTGGTTATCCGTTCAACAGATTTATTCTGTACGCACACTGTTTCGGAAACACCGCCGATTTCCTTTATCGCTCCGCGGTATATGGTTTCTTTTTCAAAGCCTGTTACCTCCGAAAGCTTGTCTATCAGAACCCAACAATAAGCGTTTGCATCAAGTGAGCGTTTCTTCCGAAACTGCTTTACGGAAATAATGTATTTTTTATCGTCCAGTGAATCAATCAAGGACGATAACCACGCCACGGCTTTTATGCCGCTGTTCTTTTCAAATACAAGTTCTTTCATTTTTCCGCAAGCTCCTGTATCTTCCGGCATAAGTCTTTCCATTCAAGCGGCTTTGCAAGAAGCTTTATGCCGAGAACGGTTTCAATCTCCTTTGCGGCATCACCGCTGTTTTTAATACCTTTTGATTTTGCATAAGCGGCAACGTATTTTTTGATGTTCTTTACGCCCTCGCTTTCCATTTCATTGATTTTTGCTAAAATCTGCGCATATTCAATGTTTGTAAGGCTTTCAAGCTTCTTTTCACCCAACAACAGCGGCATTAACATTTTTCCACCGTCCGGCATATTTTTGAATACTGCTTCAAGGTTGCTTATCTGCTGTTTGGTTATGGCTTTCGGCGGCTCATTCTCAAACTCCTGCGGAGCATTGTCTTGATTTTTAAGTGCGTTTGCCAACTCGTCCGCACTGCACATACTCGTGTCAATGCCGATTCCTAAATTAGCCAACGCGCGCCCCCATGCCGAGGTTTCACAGTTTTCTATATAGCTTGTTTTGTTTATGTAACCGTTGCTTGCATCTTCGTAAGCATGACCCGTTGCAACAACGTGTCCGTCATCACTTGTAATTTCAGCAACCATTACAACTCGCTTTTCATTAAGCTCTATAATTTTTGTTGTCAGACTGTAAAGAGGGTAGTCTGCGCGGAACGCCTTTATACGTTCATTTACCGGAACATAATCCTTGCCTTTTATATTGACCGTTTTCATCTCCATTAAAGTTTCCTCCAATCATCACTCATAGCTTCCATACATTCCTCCTGCAAACACCGTAGGCATATATGGATTTTGCCTTTGTATTCGTCATATTCGTACATATCATCACAGTATTCGCCGCATATTTCGCAGCGTTCGGGAGCTGCACTGTCATCGTATTCATCTTCGCCGTAGTTGCCCGTCCGCGCCCGTTCCATTGCCATAGCCGCTTCAAAAGTGTTGTTTCTGTAAACCATTTGACATTTTCCTTTCTTTGTGTTATAATACAGACATAATACAGATATGGGTACTAACCGTATTATGTCTGTTGACCGCTGACTTTGGGAGAGTTTAGGCGGTCTTTTTTATTGTTTTAAAACAGTATGTAAATAAGTTGTACATTACAACTGCCGCAGCCATGCCCCAAAACGGATGCCCCAGTTCCGAAAGCCTTGTAAATGCTGCTATAACTGCCGTTACCTTTATAATGTTCATTGTTTTTCAGCTCCTTTCATCTTGTAAAATTTACATTTGCTTCTGCCGCATTCGCAGTAAAGCTTTTTCAATGCCGTGCAAGTGTTTGATTTTGCATCGTAAAATTTGCAATCGGTCTTAGTTTTCTTCTCCCTCACGTTCCTGTTCCTTTCTTATGTAATATTCAAGCTGTGCGTTTATGCTCTGATTAAACATTTCCTTGCGTTCCAAACGCTTTAAAAGCCGCCTGTTCTGTAATGTAAGCTTTTCGTTCTCGCGCTCTGAAATTATATAAGCCGCGCCGATAAGGATAATCAGTATAATAAGCATTGCTATAACCATATTCTTCTGCATTACTTCACCTCCCGACTAAATTAATCACTTCATCGAATTGTGCGTCAATATCCTTTGCCGCCGCCTTATATGGCTTGCTATATTGCTTTTTATCGCGAATACTTAATACCGCATTGTATGCGATGCGCAGACCGTCCTCATTAAGGCAGCGGCATACTGCTGTTATTTCTTCAAGCTTGCTCATTCTCTTGCTCCTTAACCGTGTGAAATATATATAACTGTTTCGGCTGGTGTTTTTAAAGCAAAAATTCCATTCGTGTCCTCATACTCACAGAATGGGTTTTCTCTGCTAAGCAAGCACCGTACCTCTGTATCGGGGTCATATTTGCTCAATTCGTCTATAACTTCTTTTGCTGTCATATTACTTCCTCCTTGTCAAATGAATACCTTGCAAAATATACGGTTTCGCCGTATCTGTTTTTGCTTTTAACCATTTCTTTCTTAATCGGGACGCCGTCCCTGCGCATTTCGCTGATACGTGCCGCCAATCGTGCAATACCTAACTTGTCCTGCGCTTCTTTCGATGTTAAGCTTCCGTATTTCTGCATATAATCATATATGCGTATTATTTGTGTTTTCATATGCACCACCCTCTTATGCGTATTTGTAACTGTTTATATGTTCGATATTTCGCCACTTCTCATATTTGTCAATATCAATGTACCATTTGCGACCTTGCTTGTATGCTGGAAAGCCTTTCAGATGTATCCACCGCAAAACCGTATTTTCCGGTATGCCGTACATTGCACGAAAAGTTTTTAAATCAACCTGTTTTACTTCTGCCATAGTTATTACTTCCTTTCATTGATTTTAATAATTTGTTGTGATATAATCACCGTAGAATGGGGGTGATTATATGTTTCGTTCAATAAAGATTACTTGTATCTGCCGCCGAAATTGTGGTTTACATTCCGGACACTTTGATGTGTATTTCGGAACAACCCAAACAGGAACGGAAGTTCCAATACTTCCGAACATCTGTGATAATTCGGACGGTTCCGATATATGTAAGAAATGTACAGTAGATATTTATGAATTTTTTAAAAAATATCCTAAATACATTCCGAGCGGAATAATAGACCTTGACAATCTTCCAATTCCGCAGTGATTTCATCAAACATCTGCCTGTATGTACCTATCAGCATACGGGCAGTTTCTTTGTCTTCGTGCTTTAAGTCGGCATATATTCCAAAATAATCTTTAAGGGTTGTTTTTTGTAATGTATCTGCAAGAAATCTTAATAGTAATACTTTATCTGCCGTTTCCATATTTCCATATCCTCACTTCCTTTCTATTCTTCACGCGGATTTAAAACCAAATATGCAAATACGTCGGCTTCCATACCCATAAAAAATCCATCTCGTACTGCAACATCGCAATTACATCCATCAACATCGCAATTACATCTATCGTTTTTTGCTAAATTTATATGTTTTAATTCAATATGCCCCAGTTCACGCAGCAAAACATATAATTTATCATACGGATGTAAATCTATATTGAAGCACACCCAACGCAATTCATCTGTGGTGAAAAGGAAAGCATCTTTTGAAACCCACTCATCACATACGCCAAGACCGAAAAACCTTTTGTCAATAACGTTTTTCTTATAAGAAACCAAATCATAACCCAAGCTTCTTATGTATTTCATCACAGGTTCTAAATCAATTTTATTGTTCAATGCTTTGCGTGCCTCTTTTGCCCGTGCTTCAATTACTTCAAATTTTTGTAGCATACTCCTCACCCCTTTCTTCAATCCTTATCTGATATATTCTGTCTTTCACGCCATTTTCTGTCCTCGTCAGCAATCCAATTAATAGATACGTTAAAAACCTCGGACATTTTAATAACGAGTTCAATGTTCAAAATCTTCGGTTTTCCGTATGTTTCCACACCGAAATATGCCGCCTTGCTTGCAAGACCGAGCCTTTGAGCGGTTTCCTCAAACGTCCACCCGCTGCCTTCTCTTAAATTTTTGAGCCATAATCTCGCTTTGAGTTTTTTTGTCATTTTTTCACTTCCTTTCATTGATTTGTATTTTTCTTTGTGATATAATCACCGTAGAATGGGGGTGATTATATGGCATATCAACGGAAAATAAATGTCAAATGTAATCTTTATAAAAACGCGACATTTGAATTTATAATCGATTTTATAAAGCAATCCAACAATCAAACCGTTGTCATACCTATAAATGTTTGTGATAACAGTGATAATTCTGAAATTTGTATCAAATGCGTTAATAACCTGTGGCATTTCCTTATGGACAATCCCGATTATGTAATTCAAGGTTCATTCGACCCTTTAACTCATTAAGGAATTGCAATACAATATCCAAAACATCACTGTCAGCACAAGCCATATCTAATTTTGAGGAAGTGAAAATCCCTGTTTCATTTCCTCTTTTCTGTTTTACGACTTCCTTGTATGCCTTATAATCTTCACCGTCTATAATCCGCTCCTTTGTCTGCGGAAGAATTGATATACAAACCTTTAAATATTCCAATCTTTCATGTAACGGCAGCTTTGCTATTTCCATTTTTTCACTTCCTTTCATTGATTTTAATAATCTGTTATGATACAATCACCGTATTCAGCCGGAACTGCACCAAACGCAATTTTGTTCTTTAAATCTTCCAAATCTCTGATTGTCTGCTTTAATACCCCTCGGTATAAACGTTCTTCACTCCTTGGGGTGGTATCCTCAATAATCTTGCCGCAAAGCTTGGAAAAACCGTTATAGCAATCTCCATCACTCAACATAAGATTAAGAAACATAATGCTTTTTTCTATCCGTGCAATTCTTAATTCCCGATATAGTAATACTTCATCTGTTATTTTCATATTTTCCATTTTTTCACTTCCTTTCGTTCTTTAAAAATAACTTTTATTGTAAAAATATGTTGACATATATTCGTTCCCGTATTATAATTTAGTTACCACACAAAATTAATAACAACGAGCGCAGCACGTTCCACATATGGGGAGAACGAATAACGCCAACGGAGGTATTATGTAAACAAAAGAGGTAACCCGATGAAATTTTCAGCAAAAATCAATCAATTGCAATTGTTATTTCAATAATCGCACTATTAAAGCCGTGATAGCTAATAAAAGTGAAATTATGCCAAGCCAATTTTTTTGTAAATACTTTTTCATGTTATCACCACCTTTATAGTGTGATTACCGTTTGAAATTGTTTACATAAAATGCAAAATTTAATGGAATAGAGAAGTTTTTGCAGAGCCTGTCTATTCCATTGAGAAAAACCAACATGAACGGGGGTAGTTTGTTCTTATTGGTTGTATAGTAGCCGTGGTGGCTTGCTATATTTATATTATAATACAAATATTTGTATCGGTCAATACTAAAATACAATATTTTGTATTTTAGTGCATTTTAAACAATTAAATTAGAAAAGGAGCGACAAAATGAACAATAGTTTATACGAAAGACTAAAAAAAATTTGTCGAGAAAATAATATTACCCCTACTGTTCTGTGTACAAAAATTACAGGTAGCCCAGGTAATTTGGCAACCTGGAAAAAAGGAAATATCAGAACCGACTACCTGATAAAAATTGCCGATTACTTTGGATTATCCATAGATTATCTATTAGGTAGAGATACAGATAATCAACCAAACAATATTCCCGAAGCTACATCTGCACAAAATTACATTGTGGGATATATCGACTTTTTGGGTACAAAATCAGAAATAAAAAATAACAAATCTCAAACAGTAGCGGAATATTTAACCAGCATATACAATGTATTCAAAAACTCTATTGATAAATTAAATAGCATGCCGGAAATAAAATCGGAAATAAAATCGGAAATAAAATATAAGATATTTTCCGACAATGTTTTGATATGTATTCCTTGTGAAACAAATGCAAGCCGTGAAAAATACTGCGAGGTTGTATTTTATATTGTGCTTATAATTGCTTATGCGCAGTTTAATGCACTTGCCATCAATAAATTATTTCTTAGGGGCGGGATATGTGAGGGGCTATTAAATATTAACGATACTTTCGTTTTAGGTGAAGCCCTCATTCATTCATACAAAATAGAAAATAATGATGCAAAATTTCCGAGAGTGATTATTGATGACAATGTTATAAAAAAAATGGGGAATTATAAGAATGATTTGATTATTGCTGATTATAACGATTGGATTGGTATTGATTATGATAATAAATACTACATTAATTTCTTAAAAGTAATTGACAAGTTATGTGATAAATCAAATAGCGTGGAAAAAGAGAAGTGTATAATCTCGATATTGGGTAATTTGCAAGATAAATTTCAAAATTTGCAAGATTATCATATCTTATCTAAATACAAATGGCTATATAATAAAATATACGATTTTTGTAAAACGTGCAATATGGACAAAATAGTAGATGAAATTATACCTGATAGTCTTCGGAAAAAAATCGAAATATATAAATATGACAAGCTCGCCGAAACGATAGATATGTATCACGAACTTGACAATGTTGATAAAGCAGAAATTAAGGGCACAATCAAGCAAATGCTTAAAGCGGATAAATACTCCGTCAAAACCAATCTATCAGACTATGCGGAACTTGCCGCCGAGGGTGGAACAGAAACGCGCGGAAGAAAGAAGAAAAAAGTTGAAATGTTGGAGTAGTTTCTTTATGATAACATAATAATGACCTTTCTTTTGACAGAAAGGAAATCAAATGAATAAAATTACCACAGAGAAAATCATAAAGAAACTAAGAAAAGAATACAAAGATAATATTGACATACCTAATGTTGTAGATGCTCTTAAAAAACAAGGGTATGACGTTGTATTTTTTAATACTGATGAAGGCGATAAAATTGCAGATTGCTATGGAATGACGGATATTTTGAAAAGAGTTAATGCAATAACCTATTCCGGCACACAACAGCTTGTTTTTGTTAATCATAATTTACACGAACAAGACCAATTATGCTTGTTGCTGCATGAGTTGGGGCATATACTTCTTGAACATATCGGTCATGGTGATACCGACCTCAAAAATAAAAGGCTTATGGAGATGGAAGCGGAAAGCTTTGCTTATAACGTACTGAATTATAACAAACCTCAATATTGGCAATGGCTTCTTGCTGTTTTGAGTGTAGTAATGCTGCTAACGTGCGGCATTACATATACAAAAACCAAAACGCCCGTAAACAATGTTCAAAATCCGATAGTTACAGCGACACCGGATATATCTGTGTCAGCAGCTGAAACAGACGATACGGTATATATTACCCGAACAGGCAAGGCATATCACCGCAAAAACTGCATGTATGCAAAAGATAAAGATTGTATCGCGTTGAGCAGAGCGGAGGCAGAAAAAGAATATTCGCCTTGTAAATACTGCAATCCGTGATATACGATGTAACATATTAACAATATAAACTAAGGATAAGGTCGTTATTATGTTGTTCCCGAAAGGGAAAAGTGAAAGAAAGGATGAGCAAAAATGAAGAAAAATAGTTTTATAATTTGTATAAGTCTTGCAGTACTGTTTTTTGGTACAGTTGTGTTTGCTGAAAATCCATTTTCGGATTTATCACCCGACCATTGGGCGTATGATTATATCATGGACATGGTAGAAGAACGCAATATAGATGGATATTCCGATGGAACATTCAGACCTGACGAAAATGTTACCAGAGCTGAATTTTGCAAAATGGCGGTAACTGCTATTGGAAAAACAATACCTAATTTAGATGATAGCAGAAAAGAATGGAGTTCTATTAAAGGAATAGAAGGGCACTGGGGAGAAGTTTATATGAATACAATGTCACAATCCTCGTGGGGGTATCGCGAGTGGTTTTTATATGATAATACGAATCCGGATCAATTAATTAATAGAGGCGAGGCGGCAATGGGAATAGCAGACCTTATATACGGCTATCCAAGGAGTTATATAGGACACGAAGATGAAATACAGAAGTATTTAGCCGACAAGTATAGTGATGCTGATAGTTTCGGAGGACTTTGGGGAACTGTATACGAAGCATCAATAAAAGGGTTTATGTCGGGGTATGAAGATGGAACTTTTGGTTGTGGAAAATTAATTACACGAGCGGAGTTATGTACAATACTATGCCGTAATTTTTCAAAAGATATAACTTTTGATTTATCAGATAAAAATATTGAGGATAGTACTAAGTCTTTTATTGCATTTGACACCATTTTGTTAGAAATGGATACAGACTATTATCAATGCTACAAAAATGCTAATAATAGACTACAAACCATAAATGGTTCGCCATATTTAAGCAATAAAGACTTATATGTTAGACTGAACACTGATTTAGGCGATGATATTCTTCAAAAAGCGGTTTCCGAATTGAAACGTACCGCTCCTGCCTGGGGAAGAACATACCTTCAGAATATCATATATTTTGTTCAAAATGATATTGAATATCTGAGTGACCCCAATAATAGGGATTATGCAAAATTCCCTTATGAAACTTTATATGAGCGTGGCGGTGACTGCGAAGATAAATCAATTCTTTTATGCGGCTTGTTGACAAAAGCCGGATATAGTTCGTGTTTGATTGCATTTTCTGACCATGTAGGCGTTGGCATAGAAGTAGAAGACGGCATAGATAATGGATATTATTATAGTTCATCTGATGGGCGTAAATTTTTTTATTTAGAAAGCACTTCCCATGGTTGGGCAATTGGAGAATTGCCCGAGGAATTGGCAGACCAAAGTGCAACTATAATTTTTCCGTCAATATAGTAGATAAGCAGTCCGGTAGTGTTTATATTGTATTTGAATAATAATAAATAAGGGTATATGAAAAAAGGATAATAATATTAAGGGCAGTATTTAATAAAAAAATGTAAGTAAAATTCAAATTTTTATAGCAAACTGCACAAAAAAGTTGTTCAGGCGTTGACAAAAGGCGACTTTTAGTATATACTATATATATGAGTTAGACCTCGGCACGCCTCTTGACAATGCGGACCATGCCGGGGTTGTTTTTTTACAGGAGAAAAAAATGTTATGGAAGTAAAAAGTCCAATCACAATAAAACAACAGGTTAAATTATTGGAATCACGCGGGTTAGTGGTAGAAAATGAAAAAGATGCAGAAAATTTCTTAAAACGTGTTAATTATTATACGGTAAGCGGCTATTTGCATGCCTTTAAAGATGGAGAAAATTTCAAAGATGGCATTACTATGACAAAACTCAAGAACATTTACCAATGTGATAAAAGGTTTAAGAACATTATTTTATATGCCATAGATGAAATAGAACAAAATCTAAAAACAAAAATAGCTTATGAATTAGCACATAAAGCAGGAGCTCTCTGCCATGAAGATGTTTCAAATTTTAAAAGCGAGGAAAGCTTTGAAAAATTTGCCAATATATTCAAAGATGTTATCAAACATAACAGTAACGTTCCTTTTGTAAAACACCACATCGACAAATACGAAAGTCATTTTCCTATATGGGTGGCAGTAAATTTATTTACATTAGGAACACTTGAACGCTTTTATAACAACTTAGAAACCCGATATCAAAAATGTATTGCCAAGGATTTGAAAGTATCTGTTCCTATTCTTCAAGATAGACTGCGTGCTATTTCTTATCTGAGAAATATGGCTGCACACTACATGAGATTGTATAATTTTAAGCTTTCAATAATACCTATGTTAGATAGAAATACAAAAGAATTCCCAAAGCCCACACATCGGGTTTTTGATATAATTTATATCATGAAATATCTATATCCAGTTCCCGACGAATGGCTTCATTTTATTCTTCCGAGCATTGAACAAATTTTTGATGAATATAAAGAATACATAGATATACGCTCATATGGTTTTCATGATAATTGGAAATCATTATTAAATAAAATCCCTTGCCAATTTAACGATTAATTTATTAAAAAACGTCATTTTTAATAAATTAATTGACATTTGTACTTACAGTTAGTAAATATTCAAGAAAATAAAAAGAAAGTGAGTTTTGTTTTCATGGCAAAATACAGCAAACGCCCGGACGGCAGATACTCAACGAGTATAATAATAGGATATGATAACGGTAAAGCCAAGCGCAAAATATTCTACGGGCGTACCATTGCCGAACTTGATAAAAACGTATCGGATTTTAAAAGCTTAAAAAATAAAGGCATAGTAATAGATGACGAGGGCATGACCGTAAGACAATGGGCGGAAAAGTGGCTTAAATTATATAAATCTGATAAAGCATATAATACATATGAAATGTATCGTGGTGTTGTAGAAAAACACATTGTGCCTACGGTGGGAAATATTAGATTAAAAGCTCTTAAAACTCATCAAATACAAGAATTAATAAATGATATTCTTCACAAAGGACACCCACGTGCAGCGGAACTTGTAAATCTTACAATGAAACAGATAGTAAAACAAGCAATGACCGAGGAATATATTTATAAAGATATAACGATTGGGATTACATTGCCTAAAAAACAAAAGCCGCAAAAGAGGTCATTAACCGATGCAGAAAAGGAACTCATCGCAAAAGCGGACTTATCCACCAAAGAACGCACGTTTATCGACATATTGTATTATACAGGTGTTCGCCGAGGTGAAGCTTTGGCATTGACAATGCAAGATATAGATTTGGTTAACAAAAGGCTGAAAGTAAATAAAAATCTTGTAATGAAACAAACAGAAAGTGAAATAAAAGATTCACCCAAAACGGCAGCAGGAAACCGCCAAATTCCCATACCGGATAAATTGTTAAAAACATTAAAGGAATATATGCGAGAAAATACAAATTTGTATTTGTTTACAATGCAAAATGGCGAGCCGATGTCCAAGTCATCATTCCGTAGATTTTGGGAAAATATTTTAGATAAACTGAACATTGCCGCCGGAGGGGATAAATGCAGCCGTCCCGACTTAGCAAAGGATAAGGACACAAAGCCATTAAAGGTTATTGCAAGTGATATAACACCACACATTTTCAGACATACATATGCGACAAATTTGTATTATGCAGGGATAGACGTAAAAACCGCTCAAACCCTGTTAGGACATTCGAGCATACAAATGACAATGGATATTTATACACATCTTGATGAAAAGAAAGTCGAAGAAGCAGGTAATAAATTAAATGATTTCTTTAAAGATGCCTGACTATATTTTTGACTATCAGACTATGAATTATAATGGTTTTTAGTGGTGAGAAACGATAAAAGAAAAGCAACCCAAAATGGCTTAAATACTAAATAAATTGCGTGTAAAAGGTGGCGAATGGCGAGTTTGTTTGAACGACTTTTAATCAAGTTGTCCGGGGTTCGAATCTCCGATGGCTCACCATGAAACACCGCATGAACACTACGTTTGGGCGGTGTTTCCTTTTTAGGAAAAATAAATTTTTTTATTTTGTCCCTAATTTGTCCCTAATTGTTTTGATTGTATTTTTATAGGTAGTAGCTTGAAGTTGTTTGTGA
>CAKSOE010000022.1 GCA_934476675.1 uncultured Clostridia bacterium
ATAGACTACTTTAAAACCACACCGGGCAGTGACAAAGTTCCCGCATGGGCAGCTGTGACAAGCTTTACAAACAAATCCGAGAAGAACTATGACGCATGGAGAGAAAAAGCAACCTATTTCAATACGGATGAGCTTTATGAAGTTATGCTCGGACTTGTTAAAAACGAAAACTTAGATCGTATGACGCGCGGATATGCCTGCAAGCCCGTTGCGGCACACTGCACAAAAGAGCAGTTTGAAGCGTTTGGCGAGGTTGTAAACGCTCTTACCGATAAAAATGCGAAATTTATACAGCAGGAATATCAAAACCAGGCGGCTAAGCTTGAATAAACACAGAATGGAGGAATGACTATGAAAAAAATAATCGGCGTTATACTGATTATAGGAGGCATACTCTTCGCCTCGCTTGCCGTAAAAGCTCTTATATCAGCGCCGCAGAACTACGAGAAAATCAGAACTGCGGAAACAATTAAGGACGGCAGGGTTGTTCCCGAAAATGAAGGGAAGCTTGTGGTTGTTTCGGGAACTCTTAAACCGGCCGAACAGCTTCAAGACCCTATAACGGGCGTTAAGCTTCCGGGGGTAACGGCAAAAAGAACGGTTTGGACTTATAAACAGGATACCGGCAGCGATGATGAAAAAGTGTGGGATTGGCATCCGGAGAATACCGACTACAGTGAAAAGGCGAATTTTGGGATAAACGCCGAGATACTTACATCAACAATGCTTGCCGCACCTACCTTGCTCGGTGAGTTTAAGGTAGAAGGCAAGCTGCTCAATCCGCTTATAAGAAACACGGAATTTACGCAATATGACGAGGAGAGCCTTAAAGACGGCTGGAATGTGCTTTCGGGCGGAAAAGAAAGCCGCTACTGCGTTTCGAAAGAATATAATTTGCCAAAGAAAACAAAGGGTAGGTACTCAACGACAGGAGATGGATCTCAAAAAATATCCTACGGTATCGTTTCGCCGGATGATCCGCTCGATTATACGATCATCGGAATACAAAAAGAGGGTAACCTGATAAAAGCCGAGGACGTCGATTCAGTAACAACCATTAAGGGAATTATGACGGCAGAAGAATTTGCCGCTGAGAACAAAAAAGGAGTGCGCGGAGGCTCAATTTTCGGCATAGTGGCAGGCATAGTAATTTCAATAATCGGTGTGGGAATGATGGCATTTCGGAGGCAGTAAAAATGAGGATAAATAAAAAAATATTTTCGGGCGGCGGAACCTATATTTCAAAAGTGGCAATTGCAAGGCTTACATTAAAAAAACACATACAAATGATTATAGGCGGATTTTTCACAGCAGTTTTTCTGTTTGGAATTATTTCGGGGGTTACAGGATATAATGAAAAGCTTCGCGATAACTTGATTACCAATATAGTCATGCTTGTTCCGTCCGCGTTGCTTTTGTTAAACGGCATTAAAAACGGCAGAATGGCGGGGCGTGCATATCGCTACAACTCCATCTTTATGTGCGATATTGACGGCACCGTGACAATCGAGGAGATTGCAAAGCAATCCGGAAAGCCGCCGTTCAAAGCGCTTTCCGAACTCGAGAAACTTTTCGAAAAAGGAGTATTCTGTGATTGCACTCTGCAAAAGCAGGGTATGCCCTGCGTTATTCTTTCGGGGCAGGAGGGAAGCAAGACGTGCTTTGTCAACATTGTGTGTGAAAAATGCAACGGAACAACAAGAATACGCGCCGGAAGTTCCGGTAAATGCGAGTATTGCGGAAATGCAATATCGAGCCGAAATGTCGGATAAATGTAAAACCCAAAAGAAAGAAAATGTAAAGTTAATCGGACATTTTTATACATATGTCGTTTTTATATTGCATTGGCGAATTTTTTGTTGGTTATATGCGTACAACTTTTTTGCTCGCTTCATCTATGAAATTTATGATTGCCGCAGAACTTTCCGAAGCGGCAATCTGTGGTTTTGTGCCAATATTAAAGCATATGAGAAAATTTTTTATGTAATCTGTAAAAGTGGCGCATTGAATGTGAATCTGACACTTGAATGTGCATATAGTGTGTGTTATACTAAAAATATCTTTTTAGTATAACGGAGGAAACATAATGAGCAGAGCGGAAATCTTTGCAAAAGAATTACTGCAAAAAATGACTTTGGAGGAAAAAATCGCACAGCTTTCGCAAACGGTTGCTGGGTACAGATGCTACAAACGCAGCGGCGACAATTTTGAATTTGAAGATGATTTTAAAAATTTCATTTCAAAATACGGCGCTATGGGTGCGATAAGCAATATTCTGCGTTCATGCGCGTGGACAAAAAAGGATTGGGGAGTAGGTATTGAACCTAAGCACAGGGCGAAGGTGGCAAATCAGCTGCAAAAATATGTAATCGACAATACACGTCTGCAAATTCCGGTTCTTATAGAAGTTGAGGCAAATCATGGCTTGCAGGCACTGGGAAGCGAGATGTTCCCGACTAATATAGGAATGGGCTGCACCTTCAATACCGGTCTTTATAAAGAAATAATGAAAACTGTCGGAAAAGAAACAAAGCTTTCCGGTAATCACATGGACTTTGTAACTATGTTTGATATGGCAAGAGACCCAAGGTGGGGCAGAGTGGAGGAATTTTTTTCGGAAGACCCGTATCTTGCATCGGAGTACGCAAAAAACGGTGTAGAGGGGTTAAAAGAGGAAAACGTGCTTGTATGCTGCAAGCATTACTGCGCAACGGGCGATTGTTTCGGAGGTATTAATACGGCTGAGGTGAACATCGGCAGACGTGAACTTCATGATATTCATTTGCCTGTTGTTCAGAAAGCCGTAAAGGCAGGAGCAGATGTTGTTATGGCGGCATATAACACGGTTGATTCTATACCATGTCATGCAAATTCTTATTTGCTTAACGAGGTTTTGAGAGATGAGCTGGGATTTGAGGGGATAGTTCTTTCCGACGGCTGGGGCGTTGAAAGAATGGTAAATCAGATGCGGTATAATCCGGTAAAAGGCAGTACCGCTGCGCTTAAAGCAGGAATTGATATAAGTCTTGCCGACAACGGAATGTACTTAAATCTCATTACGGCGGTAAAAGACGGTAAGCTTGATATAGAGTATGTAAATAATGCCGTTATGAGAGTTTTGAAAAAGAAATTTGAAATCGGATTATTCAATAATCCTTTTGTCAGTGAGAATAAAGAGCTTGAAACATTTTTGGATTCGGGAATACAAAAACAGCTTTCATACAGAGCAGCGTGCGAAAGCGTTGTAATGACAAAAAATAACGGCGTACTTCCGCTGAAAAAAGAAACAAAGCTCTCGGTCATAGGCTGTCTGGCAGATAATTTATATTATCTTCTCGGAAGCTATACATCTCTGCGTAAAAAAGGCGAGGGCAAAACACTTATTGAAGCAATACGCGGACAATTCGATTCTGTCGTATATTCAAAGGGATGGGATTTTGAAAACAGCGAGGAATATTTTGAGGAGGCCGTAAATAATTCAAAGGATGCCGATGCGGTGATTTTTGTGATGGGCGGCAGTTCGGCAGGCGCGATAACTAAAACGGAATTCGACCCAAATACAGGCGCGCAGATTTCAGCGCAGGGATTTATTGACTGCGGCGAGGGAATTGACGTGGCAGATATAAGTCTTGCGGGAAATCAGCAAAAACTTTTGAAGATAATAAAAGAATTGGGCAAGCCGGTAATTTCCGTTATGATTCAGGGCAGACCGTACATAATTACAGATGTTGAAAAAATGAGCGATGCGGTTTTGATAGCATGGTATCCGGGACAACAGGGCGGAGACGCAATTTCGGATATAATTTCGGGAACGGTTAATCCGTCGGGTAAGCTTTCTGTATCAATTCCATATTCATCACATACATTGCCTGCTTACTACAACAGGGTATGGAGCCCGGAGGAGGCTTTTGATGATTGCTGTACAAATTCGTATAAGGATTATCCGCAGAGAGTTTTGCACCCGTTCGGATTTGGTTTATCGTATTCAAAATTCAGTTACAGCAATTTAAGAGTGGAAAATACGGGCAAAAATGAATTTCTCGTGTATGCCGATGTCACAAATATATCGGAAGTCGGCGGATATGAGACAGTTCAGCTGTATATAAACGGATATGACAATTCAATACGCAGAAGGGGTAAGGAACTGAAAGGATTTGAAAAGGTATACGTTAATCCCAATGAAACCAAAACCGTGAAATTTAGGCTGGGATATGATGAGCTTAAAATATATTCGGCACGCGGAAAATACGAGGTTGAGGAGGCGCCCGTTAACATAATGATAGGTTCAAATCCGAATTTACCGCTGAAAACGGTGATACATACAGCACCGCAGACATTGGAATAAAAAGCAGGCAAGTTCATTTAAATGAGCTTGCCTGTTTTTTTTGACATTACAATGATAAAATAAGACAAATATGACACATGGTTTAATTCAGCAGGAAGAGCTGATATGATTAACGATGCAAGGCGGATAAATTCTTTTCTTTTTATCGTTTTTTGCGCATAACAGCTTTTCGTATCATGTCGATAGGAATGATGAGAAACGCCATAAACATACATATCAGCCATGCGGAGAGGGATAGCGGCTCTACGCTCAAAACACTTCCGCCGAATGTAACAAACAAAAACTGTAGTATGAATATCGATGCCATAACCCAAAGGAAGTTTTTGTTTCTGCCTATGCCCTCAAAGGGATTGATATGCGATGTGCGTGCATTAAAGCCGTTAAAGGTAATCGCCATCATAAACGTTGCAAAAACAGCCGATTTATCAACATCGCCGATCAAGTTATTTATGAATGGTACGAATAAAATAGACGTACATACAGCGGTTATATACAGTGCGCTTATTATGATTTCAATGAACATTTCCCTGTTTATTATGCTTGCCGAACGTGGAATGGGTTTTTCCTGCATATATTCGTCAAGCGCCGGCTCGCTTCCAAATGCGATTGCTGCAAGCGTGTCCATCACAAGGTTTACAAGCAGCAGCTGAACCACCGTCAGAACCACTGTTTCGCCGAGCAGGGGCCCGATAAAACAGGTAAGAACCGCAGCTATATTTACCGTAAGCTGGAATATAAGAAATTTCCTCACGCTCTTAAAGATTGTTCTGCCGTAAAGTATGGCTTTCTTGATAGAGGAGAAGTTATCGTCCAGTATTGTGATGTCGCCCGCTTCTTTTGCAACCTCCGTTCCGCTGCCCATGGCAAAGCCTACATCGGCTTTTTTCAGCGCCGGAGAATCGTTTACGCCGTCTCCCGTCATGCCGACAACCATATTAAGCTCCTGCGCTATTCTTACAAGACGGCTCTTGTCTGTCGGCAATGCTCTTGCAACAACTCTCAGACGCGGCAGTATCTTTTTAAGCTCATCATCACTCTTTTCAGCCATTTCAGCCGATGTGAGCGCAACATCGTCAGAGCTTGTAATAAGTCCTGCGTCCTTCGCAATTGCAACGGCAGTTTCTTTTCTGTCGCCCGTAACCATAACAACCTGTATTCCGGCATTTGCAACCTCTTTGATTGCGTCTGCCGCTTCTTTTCTGACATTATCACGTATACTCAATACGCATATGAGAGTTAAATTCTCATCGCAGCTGTTGCCCTCTGCTTTTGCAACCGCAAGCAGACGCATTGAACGCCCTGCCTGAGAATCAATATAAGATTTAAGATAATTCTTTTCGACCAAATCCTTTTCTGTGCCGTTTTCATCAATATACTTTGTGCATTTTCCGATTATCTTTTCGGGTGCGCCCTTAATATAGGTAATATTTTTGCCGTCATGTTCAAGCGTGACGGTTGATATTTTTTTGCTCGAATCAAATGCGTTGAAATTGCGCACTTCTTCTTTTGACATAGAGGCGGCGTCGGCTTCATTAAGAAATGACATCAGCGCTCTGTCGGTGCTGTTGCCGCCTATAACGGAACCGTCGCTTACAACCGCACTGTTGTTTATTCCGATGCCTATAACAACGTCTTCCGAAAGCGGCGGCGGCAGCTGGCTCAGCTTTTTGAAAATCTCGACGTTTCCTGTTGCCATTTCCACAACCGAGAGTCTGCCCTCGGTAATGGTACCCGTTTTGTCGCTGAAAAGCAGGCTTAAGCTTCCGGCGGTTTCAATTCCGTTGATTTTACGTACCAGTACGTTATCCTTTGTCATTTTAAGGCTCTGGAACGAAAGTAAAATCGACGTCAGCATCGGAAGTCCCTCCGGTACTGCGCAAACAATAATAGTTACCGCAACGGTTATCGTGTTCATTAAAAACTTTATCCAGTCATAAACGCCTGTCGGAGCCGAACCGGTGATAATTGCCCTTGACAGAATACCGACAACGATAGCAATAGCGCCCACATATCCAAAGGTGGAAATTTGTTTTGCAAGCTTTTTTAATTTTACTTGCAGCGGTGTGGCACGCGTTTCCTCCTGCACTTCAAGCGCCAGATGACCGAATAGCGTATTGTCGCCGACAACCTTAACCTCCATGTATGCCTCACCGCCGCATACTACCGTGCCGCGGTAGGCGTAGTGCTTGTTAAGCAAATCTTTTATATTGTAGGAATTGCCGTCGGCAGGTTTCTTTTCCGCCTCCTCGGTTTCACCGTTTAAAGCCGCCTGGTCAACGTTTATTATTCCATCGGTTATTTCACCGTCGGCAGGCAGCTTGTCTCCCGACTGCAAATATACAATATCCCCGACAACTATATCGCTTATATGAATTTCAATAAGCTTGCCGTCACGGATAACCTTGGCGGTTTCCTTTGCTGCCTCCTCAGCTTTCAGCGCGGACGCCTTGCCCTCCTGCTTGCTTTCGCTTATTGACGAAACACCGTTTGCAATTACAATAGCCGTAAAAATTCCGGCAGCCTCGAACCACTCGGACTGACCGAGAAAAAACAGCACAAGCTGTACAATCAGCGCCACCAAAAGTATCATAATCATCGGGTCTTTAAATCCGTTTAAAAACTTCTTCCACAACGGATCGGGCGGTATCTGCGTTAATATATTCGAACCGTGCAGGCCCCGCGATTTTTTTACCTGTTCTTCATTTAAACCGTTTTGTTTCACTGAAAAATCCTCCTGGTCGGATTAGAAATTTACACTATGTCTGTGTTTTTCCAAAATATTAGCAAATTTATACGTAACATATGCTTTTTTCATTTTAGCATAAATTTCCTTTGCCGTCAACCGAATATTTGAGGAAATATCTCTAAAAACTAAGATTAACATAGAGTTAACATACAGTGGCTTTTAGAATTAACACAAGCAGAGATATAATAAGCCTGTAAAAAAGAGCGGATAACGTAAAAATATGTTACGCAGCTTTTTCACGTTATGATTTGTAGCCCGTATTGCGGCAGAATGGAGAGGTTATTATGAAAAAGACTATGATTATTACATTATCGGGATTACTTGCGGCAGCAATGCTTACAGGCTGTTCGGGAGGAGATCAGACATCGCAAAGCCCGGGTACATCGCAGACGTCACAGCAGAGCACGGTATCAACCGACGGTTCAACATCTATGGAAAAGGTTATCGGATATTTAAGCGAGAGTTACATGGAGGATAACAAGAATGTAAAGGTTACCTACAATCCGACAGGCTCGGGGGCAGGTATTCAGGCGGCATCGGAGGGAAG
The DNA here is from genome assembly GCA_934476675.1 of uncultured Clostridia bacterium. Lineage (GTDB taxonomy): Bacteria > Bacillota > Clostridia > UBA1381 > UBA1381 > UBA4716. The sequence goes on from CAKSOE010000022.1 coordinate 7,639, forward strand.
ATGCGATATAGGACTTTCAAGCCGTGACCTGAAAGATGATGAAAAGCAGACCCTTACACAAACAGTAGTAGCGATAGACGGTATAGCGATAATCGTAAATCCGCAGAACAAGATAGAGGATTTGACGGTTGAGCAGATAGGAAAAATATATACCGGAGAAATTACAAACTGGAAAGAAGTCGGCGGAGAAGATCATCCGATAGTTCCGATAGGCAGAGAGGCGGCATCGGGAACAAGAGACGGCTTTGAATCAATCACAAAAACAAAGGATAAGTGCAAATATACACAGGAGCTTACGTCAACAGGTGATGTTATACAGACTGTATCGGGCAACGAAAACGCAATAGGCTATGCGTCGCTTGCATCGGTAAAGGACAGCGTAAAGGTTTTGAAGGTTGAGGGAATAACCCCGTCAAAGGATACAATACAGAACGGCAGCTACAAGATACAGAGGGATTTCGTACTTGTAACAAAGAAAGACGGAAAACTGAGCGACGAAGCACAGAAGTTCTTTGACTTTGCAACAAGTGCACAGGCTGACGATTTGATTGAAAAAGCGGGAGCAATTCCGGTTATAAGATAAGGACAAAGCTATGAAGAAATCAAAAGCAACAGAAAACGCAATGAACGCTGTGTTTACGGTATGCGGTCTTACGGCACTGGCGTTTGTGATAGTGATAACGGTATTCCTGCTTGTTTCGGGAATACCGGCAATAAGGGAAATCGGCGCGGTGAAATTCCTTTTGGGAAAGATATGGAAGCCGACAGCGGCGGAGGCACAGTACGGAATACTTCCGTTCATACTTTCCTCGGTAGCCGGAACAATCGGCGCAGTCATCATCGGCGTACCGATCGGACTTATGTGTGCGATATACATTTCAAAATTTGCACCGCCGAAATTCGGTGCGGCGGTGCGTACGGCGGTTGAACTGCTGTCGGGAATCCCGTCGGTGGTTTACGGCCTGGTCGGAATGATTATCATAGTTCCGGCGGTAAGAAAAGCGTTTTCGCTGCCGGACGGCGCAAATCTGTTTTCGGCAATACTTGTACTGGCGGTAATGATTTTACCGTCAGTCATAAGCGTTTCCGAAACAGCCATAAAGGCAGTGCCGAAAGAATACGAGGAGGGTTCTCTTGCCCTTGGCGCAACCAAAACCGAAACGGTGTTCAAGGTAGTTGTTCCGGCGGCAAAAAGCGGAATATTAACAGCGGTTGTACTCGGAATAGGCAGAGCAATCGGCGAGGCAATGGCGGTTATGATGGTATCGGGAAACACGGCAAATATGCCTAAGCTTTTCGGAAGCGTAAGATTTCTTACCACTGCGGTGGCGTCGGAAATGTCATATTCGTCGGGTTTGCAGAGAAAGGCATTGTTCTCGATAGCGCTGGTACTGTTTATATTTATTCTTATTATAAACCTTGTGCTTAATATGGTAATTAAAAAGAAAAAGGGGTGAGCGGCTTGAAGAAAATATCTCGCAGACGAATGATAAAGGACGGAGCGATCAATGTGCTTATGTATCTGGCGGCGGGTATTATAATTTTGCTTCTGGCGTTTCTTATAGGATATATTCTTTTTCGCGGACTGCCGCACATCACATGGAGCTTTTTAAGCCAAAAGCCGAGCCTTGTGCGTGATACGGTGGGAATACTTCCCAATATACTTAATACAATATACATCGTAATCATGACGCTGATAGTCGTACTGCCGCTCGGTGTGGGTTCGGCGGTATATCTTAACGAATATGCAAAAAACCGTAAGCTTGTACGTGTTATAGAGCTTGCAACGGAAACGCTTGCCGGAATACCGTCTATTATTTACGGACTTGTCGGAATGTTGATATTTGTGCAGTTCTTTTCACTCGGAACAAGCCTTGCGGCAGGTGCGCTTACTCTTGTAATTATGACGCTGCCTACCGTAATAAGAACGGTGCAGGAAAGCCTTAAAACCGTACCTGACAGCTACCGCGAGGGTGCGCTGGCGCTCGGCAGCGGAAAATGGCGTATGATACGTACTGTGGTTCTGCCGTCGGCGGTTGACGGAATCGTAACGGGCTGTATTCTTTCTATCGGACGAATTGTGGGAGAGAGCGCAGCGCTGCTTTTTACGGCAGGAATGGCAAATGAGGTTATAAGCTTTCTGAGTGCGCCGCTGCCGAATAAAGCAGGCTCAACGCTTACGGTTGCATTGTATATGTACGCAAAGGAGCGCGGCGATTTTGACATTGCGTTTGCGATTGCCGCAATACTTCTTATACTCACTTTTATAATAAATTTAGCCGCAAAGCTGGCGGCAAAAAAGCTGCAAAAGAGAGGGACGGACAAATGAAAGAGATAATTAAAGCAAAGGATTTGAATTTATGGTATGATACCCATAAAGCGCTTAAAAGCATAAATATTGAAATTCCGCAAAATCGGATTACGGCGCTTATAGGTCCGTCCGGCTGCGGAAAATCCACATTTTTAAAGACTTTAAACCGTATGAACGATTTGGTTGAGGGCTGTCGGATTGAGGGCGAGGTTACGCTTGACGGAGTTGATATATACAAGGATATTGACGTTACGCTTTTAAGAAAACGCGTAGGAATGGTGTTCCAAAAGCCGAACCCGTTTCCGATGAGCATTTATGATAATATTGCATACGGTCCGAGGATTCAGGGGATAAAGTCAAAGGTAAAGCTTGATGAAATTGTCGAATGTTCCTTAAAACAGGCGGCAATATGGGACGAATGTAAGGACAGACTGAAAAAAAGCGCACTGTCAATGAGCGGAGGACAGCAGCAGAGACTGTGCATTGCGAGAGCGCTTGCGGTAGAGCCGGAGGTGCTTTTGATGGATGAGCCTACATCAGCGCTTGACCCTATTTCCACCTCGAAAATCGAGGATTTGGCAATGGAGCTTAAAGAAAAGTATACTATAATTATGGTTACGCATAATATGCAGCAGGCGGTAAGAATTGCGGATCAAACTGCGTTCTTTCTTCTGGGCGAAATAGTTGAGTTTGACGATACGGAAAAAATGTTTTCGTCACCTGCCGATAAAAGGACAGAGGATTACATCACAGGGAGGTTTGGATAATGAGAAATCGTTTCAACGAGCAGCTTTCACAGTTAAATACAGAGCTTATTACTATGGGCGCGCTGTGTGAGGAGGCAATTTCAAAGGCGGCAAAATATCTTATAGATAATGACGAGTCGCTCAAAGAAACCATATTTGAAACCGACAGGCAGATTGACCAAAAGGAAAGGGATATAGAAAATCTGTGCATGAGGCTGCTTTTGCAGCAGCAGCCGGTGGCGAGGGATTTGAGAACAATATCCTCCGCACTCAAAATGATTTCCGATATGGAGCGTATAGGCGATCAGGCGTCGGATATTGCCGAAATTGTGTGCTTTGTGAACAAAAGCGGTATCGGCGGCAAAGTGCATATTGCGGATATGGCGCGTTCGACAATTGCAATGGTGACAAACAGCGTGGAATCGTTTGTTAAAAATGACGCTGATATAGCTTATGACGTAATCAAACAGGACGATATTGTTGATAATCTGTTTTTAAAGGTAAAAAATGAGCTTATTTCGGGCGTAAAGGATGAAACCGAAAACGCAGAGGCGCTCATTGATTTGCTTATGATAGCAAAATATTTTGAGCGTATAGGCGACCATGCCGAAAACATTGCCGAGTGGGTAATTTATTCCATAACGGGAAAACACAAAAGCGTTAATAATTAAAATTCTTGCAAGATTGCTGTGTGAATGATATAATAAAGCAGTAAGGTAATCGTTGTTTTATGGAGAACGGAGAGTTTTATGATTTATTTGGTAGAAGACGACGACAATATAAGAAAGCTTGTAAGCTATGCTCTGACAAAAGAAGGGTATGAGGTAAAGGGATTTGAAACACCTCATGAATTTTGGAATGAGATTGAAAACAATGTTCCCGATTTGGTTATGCTTGATATAATGCTGCCGGAGGAGGACGGTTTGTCCATATTAAAAAAGCTGCGTTCGTTCGGCAATACGGAGGACGTTCCGATAATTATGCTTACTGCAAAGGGAAGTGAGTATGACAAGGTTACGGGACTCGATATGGGCGCAGATGATTATATATCAAAGCCGTTCGGAATGACGGAGCTTGTTTCGAGAGTAAAAGCGCTTTTGCGGCGCATGGATAAAATAAAGAAAAAGACGGCCGAATATCATATAGGCGCACTTTACGTTAATCCCGAAAAGCATATCATACGTGTGAACGGCAGCGATATAAATTTATCATATAAGGAATATTCGCTGCTTATGGCGCTGCTTTCGGCAGACGGGAATGTCGTAAGCCGGGATGCGCTTTTAACAAAGGTGTGGGGAGAGTTCTACGATGAATCGAGAACTCTCGATGTACATATAAGGAAACTGCGTGTTAAGCTTGGCGATGCCGGAGCAATGATTAAGACCGTCAAGAATATCGGTTATAAAATAGGGGTGGTTACAGATGACAAATAAGATATTTCGTTTAACATTTGCCACGTCGGTTTTGGTGATTATATCCTGTCTGACGCTTATCTGGGGAGTGCTGTGGGGATTTTTTGAAAGCCGCATAGAGGCAGAGCTGGGCAGTGAAGCAAACTATATCGCATATGCTTTGCAGGACGGAGATACAAAATTTTTTGATAATTTTTCAGACGGCAATAAAAGTGATAAAAGAATAACGCTTATAGATAAGGACGGCAGAGTTATTGCCGATACGGATGCGGATGCCGGAAGTATGAACAATCATTCCGACCGCGCAGAGTTTAAAGCAGCGCAGCAAGACGGCAGCGGTATAAGCGTGAGATATTCCGATACGCTGACGGAGAAAACGGTATATTATGCAAAAAAGCTTACTGACGGACGAGTGCTTCGCGTGTCAACAACTCAGTATACGGCGCTGTCGGTGCTGTTCGGTTTAATTCAGCCGTTTCTTGTAATAATGATTATTGCATTTGTGCTTTCGTTCTTTCTGTCGTCAAGGATTGCAAAAAGCATTATAAAGCCAATAAATGAAATTGATCCCGACAAGCCGGAAATGTGCGATACATACGATGAGCTGTCGCCGTTTCTGCATAAAATAATTAATCAAAGGCAAACCATAAACGAGCAGCTTGACCGTGCAAAGCAGATGCAGGATGAGTTTAAACTGATTACGGAAAACATGAACGAAGGTTTTTTGGTTATCGACAAAAACGGAAATCTGCTTTCGGGAAACACAGCGGCGATGAAGCTTCTTGACGCGCAGAAAACCGACGGAAACGTGCTTGCCATAAACCGCACAAGCAGCTTCAGAAATACCGTTCAGACCACTCTTAACGGAAAAAGAGCGGAAAATACAATGAATCATGACGGACGGACATATAATCTGATTGCAAATCCGGTTATCGAAAAAGAAAAAGTCATCGGTGCGGTAATAGTGATAATAGATATTACGGAAAGCGCAAAGCGCGAGAGTATACGCCGTGAATTTACCGCAAATGTTTCGCATGAGCTTAAAACGCCGCTTACCTCGATTTCGGGATTTGCGGAGTTGATGAAAAACGGCGGAGTGCCGGAGGAAACAGTGGTTGATTTTTCAAACAGCATATATACGGAGGCGCAGCGGCTGATAAGCCTTGTCACGGATATTATAAAAATTTCGGAGCTTGACGAAAGAAACGAACATTTTGTAGCGGAAAAGGTTGATTTGTATGAGCTGTCAAAAGAAATTATTCAAAGCCTTAAAATGAATGCCGAAAAAAAGAATATATCGCTTAATCTGATTGGAGAAACGGCGCATATAACAGGTGTAAAACAGATTTTGTATGAGATGATATATAATCTGTGCGATAACGCAATCAAGTATAATAAGGAAAACGGTGTTGTTGACGTTATAATAAATACCGCCGATGACAAAATTAAGCTGTCGGTGCGCGACACCGGAATAGGCATACCGCAGTCACAGCAGGATAGAGTTTTCGAGCGTTTTTACAGAGTGGATAAAAGCCGAAGCAAAGCAGAGGGCGGCACAGGACTTGGACTTTCAATTGTTAAGCACGGCGCCATTTATCATAATGCGGATATTTCTCTTGAAAGCGCTTTGGGTAAGGGAACGGCGATAACGTTAACATTTAATAGAAAATAAAAAATGGGGACGTTAAAAAAGTCCGTTCTGAAACATTTTTCCCTATATCTATAAAAATACTTTTTTACAGTTCTTTTTGCCACTTATTCGGTGGTTAAATTATTGGGGTAAAAAAGAAAATCCACCATGTTGAATTTGTTAAGACGCTGATATATAATGAGGGTAACAAATTTATATGGGGAGTGATGTTATGCTTTATAAAAAGAATAACTCAAAGGCGCTTTCGGAGGAGCTTTTTAAAAATCCGACTTCAGAATATAGAGGTATGCCGTTTTGGGCGTGGAACTGTAAGCTTGACGAAAACGAACTTTTATGGCAGATTGAACAGTTAAAAGAAATGGGATTCGGCGGATTTCATATGCATTCCAGAGCAGGAATGGCAACGAAATATTTAAGTCCGGAGTTTATGGAACTGATAAAAGCGTGCACGGAAAAGGCCAAAAAAGAAGATATGCTTGCGTGCTTGTATGACGAGGACAGATGGCCGTCGGGTTCGGCAGGCGGATATGTTACAAAGGAAAGAAAATTTGCCGGAAAAATTGTACGCATCACAATAAATCCGATAGAAACCATTGACAGGGAAGAGGGAATAAAAGAGGGAAAACCATATTTCCTTTCATGCTATGATGTAGTGTTGAACAGTGACGGAACACTCAAAAAATATTCAGTAATAAACGAGAATGAAAATGCGGACGGAATAAAGTGGTACGCATATGTCGAAACGGTTCCTAAAACAGGCTGGTGTAACGGTGAAAGCTATGTTGATACTCTCAGTAAAGAAGCGATAGACAAATTTATAGAAATAACCTACGAAACGTATAAAAGCGCTGTCGGTGAGGATTTCGGCGGTGCGGTAAATTCCATATTTACCGATGAGCCGCAGTTTGCGGTTAAAAAGCTGCCGGAATTTGCAGAGAATAAAGACGATGTGGTTTTACCATGGACAACTGATTTTGACGAATTTTACAAGTCGGAATGCGGTATTGATCTGATTGAGCATTTTCCGGAGTTAATATGGGATTTGCCTGACGGAGAACCCTCCGAGGCAAGGTATCACTATCATGACCTGATAAGCGAGTTGTTTACCCGTTCATTTTCGGATAACTGCGGAAAGTGGTGCGATGAAAACGGAATAAAGCTGACGGGTCATGTAATGCAGGAACAGACGCTGAAATCGCAGACGGGTTCTGTCGGAGAGGCTATGAGAGCATACAGGTCGTTCGGTATACCGGGTATTGATATGCTGTGCGATCATGTGGAGCTTGCTACAGCGAAGCAGGCGCAGTCGGCGTGCCGTCAGTACGGACGCGAGGGTATGCTTTCAGAACTTTACGGAGTTACAAACTGGGATTTTGACTTCCGCGGTCATAAATTTCAGGGCGACTGGCAGGCGGCGCTGGGCGTAACGTTACGTGTGCCGCATTTGTCGTGGGTGTCAATGAAAGGCTCCGCAAAGCGCGATTATCCGGCGTCAATAAGCTATCAGTCGCCGTGGTATAAGGAATACCCATATATAGAAAATCATTTTGCAAGAGTAAACACCGCGCTTACAAGAGGAAAGCCGATTGTAAATGTAGGTGTAATACACCCGATTGAGAGCTATTGGCTTAAATTCGGGCCGTCGGAAAATACATCTGATGTGCGGGAACAGATGGAAGATAATTTTGAAACAATAATTAAAGATTTACTGTTTGGCATGATTGATTTCGATTTCATAAGCGAAGCGTTGCTGCCATCACAGTGCGGAAAAGTATCGGACAGATTAAATGTCGGGGAAATGAATTATTCTGCCGTTATTGTACCGGAGTGTGAGACACTGCGTTCGTCAACGGTTGAAATTTTAAAGAAATTCTCTGAAAACGGCGGAAAGATTATATTTATCGGAGAGTGTCCGAAATACGTTGATGCGAAGCGCAGTGATGAAGTAAAGGCACTGTATGAAAAATCAATTCATTGCGGCTTTAACCGCATATCGCTTTTGGAAAATCTCGAAGATGAACGAAATGTGGAAATACGAAATTCCGATGCGACCTTGACTGATAATATTATCTATCAGCTTCGTGAAGATAACGATGTAAAGTGGCTGTTTGTAACGAAAGGAAAAACAAATGAGATTAGTTACAGAATAGATTTCGTGCGTAATAAAAAATACAGCCGTGACAACATAAGCCCTCAGAATATTATAATTCGCATAAAGGGAGAATATGAGCCTTTTATATACGATACTATTACGGGAGATATAAAGGCGGCGGAGTTTAAAACGAGAAACGGCGTCACCGAGATAAAGCATACTCTTTATACAAGCGACAGCCTGCTGTTACAGTTGAGAAAACCGTCAAAAACAGAATATTCCGTAAAATCGGAGAAGAAAAAGCTCATAAAAACGATAGACTTTAAAAAGCGCCTGGATTATGAACGCGAAGAAGATAATGTGTATCTGCTTGATATGGCAAGGTATTCGCTTGACGGCGGAAAGACCTTTACGGAGGAGGAAGAAGAAATACTGAGGATTGATTTTAAAATCCGTCAGGAGCTTAATTACCCTCTTGCAAGCGGAGAGGATTGTCAGCCGTGGGCGATACCGGAGGAAAAGATAACAAATTATCCGATTCTGCGGTTCGAAATAGAGAGTGAAATCGAGACGGAGTGTCGTCTGGCATTTGAAGAAGCGGAGAGCGTGAGCCTTAACGGTGAGAACGTGCCGATAAAAGAAAACGGGTATTTTGTTGACCATTCGATTAAAACAATGCAGCTGCCGAAATTGAAAAAGGGAAAAAATATACTGCTTATAAAAGCGCCGATAGGCAAGAGAACAAGCCTTGAAAATTATTTCCTGTTGGGTGACTTCGGAGTGACGGTTAATGGCGTTGAAAAGAAAATTGTCAAAGCCGATGAAAAAATCGGATTTTCTTCGCTGACGCATCAGGGAATGCCGTTTTACGGAGGAAATATCCGATACAAAGCGACGGTAGATTTGCCCGAATGTGAACTGAAAATACGTGCAAATTACTACCGCGGCGCACTTATCAAAGTGATTATAGACGGAAAAGACGCAGGAAAAATCGTATATGACCCGTATACGGCGGAGCTGGGGCATATAGCTGCCGGCAGACACGAAATCGAGTTTGTGCTGTACGGAAACAGATATAACACCTTTGCCGCACTGCACTGCTGCGGAGACAAGCGCGAGTGGTTCGGCCCGGAAATGTGGTATACAATGGATGATGAATGGTCGTACGAATATCAGATTAAGGATATGGGAATACTTGCTTCTCCGGTTATGGAATGTTTTGAATAATTTAACAAAAAGGGACTCTTTTGCAGTCCCTTTTTTTACATTCTCTTTTTAATGTGTTCAGAAGTCAAGTTTCATAATATAATCGCGCATGATTTCGGCACTCTTTTTTAAACCTTCTGTTTCGGAGGCGGAAAAATCAACCTCGGGAATCCATTCCACACCGCTGCCCGAAAGCTTTGACGGAATACTCAATGCCACGTCACGTATGCCGTACTCGCCGCTTAAAATGCTTGATACGGTTAAAAATGCATTGTGTTCTCCGGCTATACACTCTACTATTTTTGAAACGGCAAGAGCAATAGCGTAATATGTTGCGCCTTTCTTCTTTATTATCTCATATGCCGAATTTTTTACATCATGATACATCTTTTCGCATGCCTCTCTGGAACATAGTCCTGTTTGTTTTTCGTAATTTTCAAGCGGTATTCCGGCAATGTTTGAAATACTCCATGCTGCCACCTCACTGTCTCCGTGTTCACCTATAATGTAGGTGTGGCAATTCCTTGCGTCAACGTGCGTGTGGTGACTGAGCATATATTTAAGGCGCGATGTATCAAGAACCGTTCCCGAGCCTATGACCTGGTTTTTTGGCAGACCCGACAGCTTCCAGGTGATGAACGTTAAAATGTCAACAGGATTGGAAACGGTCAGAATTATAATATCGTCGGGTGCATACCGCATTATCTGCGGTATAATGCTTTTGAGAATATCAGTGTTTTTTTGCAGCAAATCAAGTCTTGTTTCTCCGACTTTTTGATTTGCACCTGCCGTTATTACCGCAATGTCGGCGTCTGCGCAGTCCTCATAGCTGCCGCAGCGTATGTCAACAGGTTTTACAAACGACACGCCGTGCGCAATATCCATTGCGTCACCCTCCGCCTTGTCGCGGTCTATATCTATAATGACAATATCGCTGAATAAGCCGCCGCACATTATTGTATATGCACTCGTAGAACCTACAAGTCCGTCTCCGATTATAACGATTTTTCCACGAAACATAATAATCTCCGTAACCTTTCTGCCCGCGGATAGTAAAAAACTTATTAACGCTTTATACGCAGGCAGATAAAGCGCTAAAATTTCTTCATTGCTATTATCTGCACATAAATGTAATTTTATTCGTTTACATGCTCATATGTTGACTTTTTTTCAAATAAGTGATATAATGTTAAAAGGTGTAATTTGGATAAGACTGCTTTATATGCCAAAATGTAAAAAGCATTGATATTGATGCGAAAAAACGGTATAATAATGTTTAGTGATATTTGTGCCGCTTTATGCGGCGGAATGGGGTGTATTATGGACAAAAATGCGGAGATGGCACAGCTGTTGTTTGCCGACATAAAAAAGACGCCGGAGGATTTTGAAAAAAAATATCCTGCGCGCGATTTGCCGGAGGGCGCGAAGGTTACTCGTTTTGCGCCGAGTCCTACGGGATTTCTGCATCTGGGAAGTTTGTTTGCGGCGTTTGTTTCGCAGCGTGCGGCAAAAGCGACAGACGGAGTTTTTTATCTCAGAATTGAGGATACGGACAAAAAAAGAGAGGTAAAAGACGGCGTTACGGGCATCGTCGAAGGATTGGAGGATTTCGGAATATGCCCCGATGAGGGAATGATTAACGAAACCGAATCAAAGGGCGCATATGCACCGTATATACAGAGCCATCGTACGCACATATATCAGGCATATGTAAAATCGCTTGTTGAACAGGGAATGGCATATCCGTGTTTTATGACCGAAGAAGAAATTGCAAAGGTTCGCGAACTGCAGGAGACGGAAAAAAAGCTTCCGGGAATTTACGGCGAATATGCAAAATACCGTGATATAACAGTTGAAGAAGCGCAAAAGCTTATGGACGAAGGTCATGAATATGTCTTAAGGCTGAAATCTCCCGGAAAACCGGACGGCAAGGTGTCGTTTAAGGACGCAGTAAAGGGAAGTATTGAAATGCCTGAAAATATACTTGATGTTGTATTGCTTAAAAAGGACGGAACGCCTACATACCATTTTGCACATGCGGTAGACGATCATCTTATGCACACAACAGACGTTACAAGGGGTGACGAATGGATTTCGTCAACACCGATACACTTGCAGCTGTTTAAAGTGTTGGAATTTAAAGCGCCGAAATATGCGCATATTTCTCCGATAATGAAAGAAGACGCTGAAACGGGCGGAAAAAGAAAGCTTTCAAAAAGAAAAGATCCCGAGGCGGCCGTTTCGTATTATAAGGAAGCGGGCTTTCCGAAAGAAGCGGTGCTTGAATATCTTATGACGATTGCAAACTCTAATTTTGAGGATTGGCGCAGAGCAAACAAAACCGCTCCGATAGATGATTTTAAGTTCAGTCTTTCTAAAATGAGCAAGGCGGGCGCATTGTTTGATTTGGTTAAGCTTAACGATATAAGCAAAAACTATATCAGTACCCTTGATACTGAAACGGTATACAGCGGAACAATCGAATGGGCAAAGGAATATAACGAAAAGCTGTATAAGCTTTTGACGGAAAATGAGGCGTATGCGAGAGCAATACTCGGAATTGAACGCGGTAATGCAAAACCGCGTAAGGATATAGGAAAATGGGAGGACGTGGAAAATTATCTTGCGTACTTCTATGATGAGTTGTGGGACAGAAAATTTGATTTTGCGGACAACCTATCGAAAGAGGATATGGCTGAAATTATAGAGGAATATAAAAAGATATATAATCCGTCCGCATCGGCGGAGGAATGGTTCCCGGCAGTCAGAGATTTGTCGGAAAGACTGGGTTATGCAAAATCACCGAAAGATTACAAAAAAGATCCCGACGCCTTTAAAGGACACGTCGGGGATGTGTCGGGCGTGATACGCACAGCGGCAACCGGCAGACGAAACACGCCGGATTTATACGAAATATTGCAGACCCTCGGCTATGACGAGGTTATGAAGCGCTTTGACGAAGCTTTAAATGTACTGAAAGGATAGATTTTATGGAAGAATACGTAAGCAAGAATTTTATTCAGGAGGCAGTGGAAAAGGATTTGGAGGAAGGCAACTACACTAATGTGCAGACGCGTTTTCCGCCCGAACCCAACGGATATCTGCACGTAGGTCATGCAAAGGCAATATGTATTGATTTCGGTATTGCAAAGCAGTATAACGGAACGTGCAATCTGCGTCTTGACGACACAAATCCGACCAAGGAGGATACGGAGTATGTCGATGCCATAAAAGAAGATATTCAGTGGCTGGGCTTTCAGTGGGATAAGGTACTGTATGCCTCTGATTATTTTGACGACCTTTACGAAGCAGCAATAAAGCTTATAAAAAAGGGTAAGGCGTATGTATGCGACCTTTCGGCAGATGAAATACGCGAATACAGAGGAACCCTCACAGAACCCGGCAAAAACAGTCCATACCGTGACAGAACCGTTGAGGAAAACCTCGATTTGTTCAGACGTATGACAGAGGGCGAATTCCCGGACGGCTCAAAGGTTTTAAGAGCAAAAATAGATATGGCGTCACCGAATATAAATATGCGTGACCCCGTTATTTATCGTATATTAAGAGCGCATCACCACAGAACGGGCGATAAATGGATAGTATATCCGATGTATGACTTTGCTCATCCTATTTCCGATACGGTTGAGGGCGTTACGCATTCGCTTTGTTCGCTTGAATTTGAGGATCACAGACCTCTTTACGATTGGTTCTTAAAGGAGGTAGGCTTTGAAAAGCCGTCAAGGCAGATTGAGTTTGCGAGAATGAACCTAAACTACACGCTTACAAGCAAAAGACGCTGCTTGAAGCTTGTGAAAGAGGGTATAGTATCCGGCTGGGACGACCCGAGAATGTCAACTCTGTGCGGAATGAGACGCCGCGGATATACGCCGGAGGCAATAAGAGATTTCTGTGAGAGAATAGGCGTTTCAAAGGCAAACAGCGTTATAGATTTTGCCATGCTTGAAGCGTGTGTGCGTGATGATTTGAACAAAAAGGCTCCGCGCGCAATGGCGGTGTTAAATCCGATTAAGCTTATCGTGGACAACTATCCCGAGGACAAAACCGAAATGATAGAAGTCGAGACTAATCCGGAAGATCCGTCAATGGGAATGAGAAATGTTGAGTTTTCAAGAGAACTGTATATTGAAGCTGAGGATTTCAGGGAGGAAGCTCCGTCGAAGTATCACAGACTTGTTCCGGGCAGAGAGGTACGTTTAAAAGGTGCGTATTACGTGACCTGCACAGGCTGCGATAAGGACGAAAACGGCGATATTACTGCAGTTCATTGCACCTATGACCCCGAATCGCGAGGCGGTCAGACGCCCGACGGCAGAAAGGTAAAAGGTACAATACACTTTGTAAGTGCGGCTCATGCCATTGATGCCGAGATACGGCTCTATGACAGGCTGTTTAACGTAGAAAATCCGTCAGATGAAACCGGGGTAAATGATTTTACGGATAATCTCAATCCGGATTCTATGATAGTGGTAAAAAATGCAAAGCTGGAAAGCAATTTGAAGTCTGCTAAAGTCGGAGATAAATTCCAGTTTTTAAGAACGGGATATTTCTGCAAGGATAAGGACAGTACAGAGAAAATGCCTGTATTTAACCGTACAGCCGCATTAAAGGATTCATGGAAAAAAATAGATAAATGATAAAATATTTTGCTGTTATATTGGCTGTTGTTTTGACAGCTTCGTGCTCGTCAAAAAATAATATTTCCGAAACCGCGGAAACCGCACCGCCGGAAAATGAGGTAAAAACCCTTACGATAAGTGCGGCAGGGGACTGCACGTTTGGTACTGATATATACACAACCCCCGCAAGAAGCTTTGATGAAGCGGCTAAGGAAGAAGGACTTTCGTATTTTATGAAAAACGTCCGTGATATTTTTGCCGACGATGATATGACAATCGTAAATTTTGAGGGAACGTTATCGGAGCGCGGTGAGCGGCAGGACAAGCTGTTTGCGTTTCGCGGTTCTCCGTCATATGCGTCGATACTTACGGAGGGGAATATTGAACTTGCGTCAATGTCAAACAATCATTCTCATGATTACGGTGACATAAGCAATGATGATACCTATGATACGCTTGAAAAAGCCGGAATAGTGGCGTTTGACAGCGCTCGGACGGTTGTATGCACCGTAAAGGGGCTTAAAGTGGGACTTATAGGAATAAACGAGCTTAACGATACAGACCGCACAAGGCTTGAAAGTGCAATGGACAGCGTAAAGGTGCATAATCCGGATTTAATTATAGCGTATATTCACTGGGGCAGTGAAAAAGCGACGGAGCCGGACGAGGAACAAAAACAATATGGGCGTAAAGCGGTGGATTTGGGTGCGGATTTGGTGCTTGGGTCACATCCGCACGTTTTGCAGGGAATTGAGGAATATAACGGCAGCATTATAGCTTACAGCCTGGGAAATTTCTGTTTCGGCGGCAATGATTCGCCTGCGGATATGGACACAATTATTTACCGTCAGACCTTTACGCTTAAGGACGGGGGTAAGAGCAGCGAAATAACGCTTGTTCCGTGTACAATATCCTCGGCTTACGAAAGCGGAATAAACAATTACCAGCCCACTCCGGCATTGGGCGATAAAAAGCAGAAAATAATAGATAAAATGAATAAATATATATCCCAACTGGGAGATTTGAAAGTAAATTACTATTAAGGAGCATATGAATATGGAATATACAAATTTTTTTGCGGACAGAGTAAAGAATATGAAAGGTTCCGCAATCAGAGAAATGTTCAAAAGAATGGCAGACCCTGAAATAATATCGCTTGCAGGGGGAAATCCGGCATCTGAATTGTTTCCGGGCGAAGAACTTTCAAAGATTGCCGGAAAAATACTCATGACAAATCCGACTCTTGCTTTGCAGTACGGTACAACCGACGGTTATCCGAAAATGAAAGAGTGTGCAAAACAGCGTGCCGAAAAGGTAAATTCATATCACGAAGATGATGAATTACTTATCATGACAGGCGCTAACCAGGGCATAGATTTAACGGCAAAATCGCTTTTAAATAAGGGTGATGCCGTTATCGTTGAAAATCCGAGCTTTATCGGCAGCCTTAACGCATTCAGAACATATGAATGCCGTCTTATCGGCGTTGAAGTCGAAAATGACGGTATAAATACGGAAAAGCTTGAAGAAGCATTAAAAAACAATAAAGATGTCAAGATGATTTATACAATCCCGACATTCCAGAATCCTACGGGCGTAACAATGTCTCTGGAAAAAAGAAAACGTATGCTTGAATTGGCATCAAAGTATGACGTTATGATACTTGAGGATAATCCTTACGGTGATTTGAGATTTTCAGGCAATGACGAGCCGACAATAAAATCGCTTGATACAGAGGGCAGAGTTATATATGCAGGCTCATTCTCAAAAATTCTTTCACCGGGTATGCGTCTCGGCTATATTGTAGCAAACTCGAAAATCTGTGAGAAGATAGAAATTTTAAAACAGGTTAACGATGTTCATACGCCTATGCTTACTCAGCTTATGTGCGTTGAATTTATGAAAAAATATAATATTGATTCGTATATTGAGAAAAACCGCGAGCTTTACGGCAAAAAATGCAAAGTAATGCTTGATACCATGGAGGAGTGTTTCCCCAAAGGCAAGGTTACGTGGACTGTGCCGGAGGGCGGAATTTTCCTGTGGTGTACCTGCCCGGGAATAACCGATATAACGGAAATTGTAAATAAGTGTCTTGACGAAAAAGTGGCGATTGTACCGGGATCTAATTTTGCAACCGATATGACGCTGCCGTCAAATCAGTTCCGCTTGAATTATTCCTCCGCAACTCCCGAAAAAATAGAAGAGGGAGTAAGACGCTTGGGAAAGGTTTTAACGGAAAGTCTTTAATTTAAAGCGAAAGGAAACGAACATGGAAAACGAAAAGAAAAAGGTGATTTTCAGCGGCGTTCAGCCGTCCGGAAACATTACTCTGGGAAACTATCTCGGCGCAATTAAAAACTGGGTGGATTTTCAGGACGACTACAACTGCATTTATGCAATGATGGATTTGCATACAATAACGGTAAGACAAACTCCGGCAGAACTTAGAAAAAGAACTTTGGAGCTTTTGGCGCTGTATATTGCCTGCGGAATAGATCCGGAAAAAAGCACACTGTTTATTCAGAGCCAAAACCCTGCTCATGCAGAGCTTGGCTGGGTGCTTGACTGCTATACCTATATGGGCGAATTGCAGAGAATGACGCAGTTTAAGGACAAAAGTGCAAAGCACGCCGATAATATAAATGCGGGATTGTTTACATATCCTGTGCTTATGGCTGCCGATATTCTGCTGTATCAGACAGATTTGGTGCCGGTCGGAAGGGATCAGATGCAGCATATTGAAATCTGCCGTGATATTGCGCAGAGATTTAACGCACTTTACGGAGATGTTTTCACAATTCCGGAGGGATTTATACCCAAAAGCGGAGCGAGGGTAATGAGCCTTCAGGAGCCGACAAAGAAAATGTCCAAATCCGACGAAAACCCAAAAGCATATATATCTATGCTTGACGATATAAACGTTATCGCAAAGAAGATAAAAAGCGCAGTGACGGACAGCGAAGGCGTAATTGAGTATAGAGAAAATGACGAAACAAAAGCCGGCATAAACAATCTTTTGAGCATTATGTCTGCTGTCAGCGGCAGGGATATAAAAGAGGTTGCAGCAGAGTACGCATCAAAGGGTTACGGTGAATTTAAAGCTGATGTGGCAGAAGCCGTAGTAGAAGCAATACGTCCGATAAGGGGCGAATACGACAGGATTGTAAAGGATAAGGCATATCTTACCGCAGTCTGCAAAAACGGCGCGGAAAAGGCACGGTATATTTCACAGCGCACCTTGAACAAGGTTTACAAAAAAGTGGGTTTTGTTCTGTAATGAAAGGAGAAAAATCGTGAATATTGACGCTAGCTTAGATATACTTTTTGCTTTGATTATATCGTTTGT
The DNA here is from genome assembly GCA_934476675.1 of uncultured Clostridia bacterium. Classification (GTDB taxonomy): domain Bacteria; phylum Bacillota; class Clostridia; order UBA1381; family UBA1381; genus UBA4716. The sequence continues at coordinate 25,046 of CAKSOE010000022.1, forward strand.
CTTCACTTTTGCCACTACTCCGCTTGTGCGCAGACTGGCATTTAAAATAGGTGCGGTTGATGTACCTAAGGATAACAGGCGTATGCACAAAAAGCCTACTCCGCTTATCGGCGGATTGGCGATAGTGTTCGGATTTATGGTATCGACAATATGCTTTGCGTTTCCGTATTGTGATAAGCGTGAGCTTTTGGGAACGCTTTTGGGTGCGGCAATAATAGTCATAATGGGAGTCGTGGACGACTGCAAGGCTTTGCCGGCTGTACCGAAATTCATTGTTCAGATAATTGCCGCACTTGTTGTGGTGTTTGTCGGAGGAATAAAAATATCGGTATTTACAAACCCGAATATTTTTTCCGAAAATCCCTACTGGGTACTTCCTGAGTGGTTCTCGGTTACGGTTACGGTTTTATGGATTGTGTTTATCACAAACGCAGTGAACTTTATTGACGGACTTGACGGACTTGCCGCGGGAGTAAGCGCGATAATGTCAATTTCGCTTGTGTTTATTTCGGTGCGTTCGGGAGAAATTTCGATTGCAATTCTCGGAATTGCACTTATGGGTTCGTGTTTTGGATTTTTGCCGTTCAATTTCAATCCGGCTAAAATCTTTATGGGTGACACAGGCTCAACCTTTCTTGGCTTTATGCTTGCAACGCTTTCCATACAGGGAATGTTTAAATCATATGCGGTGATTTCGTTTGCTGTGCCGCTATTAATTCTCGGACTTCCGCTGTTTGACGCAAGCTTTGCGATGATACGCCGTATTCTGTCGGGAAAAAGTCCGATGGTTGCGGACCGGGGACATCTGCATCACAGACTGATAGATATGGGATTTTCACAGAAACAAACAGTGTTTATTCTCTATGCCATAAGCGGAGTGTTGGGAATAACGGCGGTGTTGCTGGCGGAAAGCGGTTTCTTGCGTGCGCTGCTGCTGCTCATATGTGTATTGATATTTATTCTGGTAGAATCAATTCTCGGAAAAAATGTCACTCATCACAGCGATAACCGCGACGTGACCGATGATACGGAAAATTAAAAGCTGCCAAATGCGGCGGAACGGAGATAGATATGAAAAAGATAAAGGTACTTACGGTATTCGGTACAAGACCGGAGGCAATAAAAATGGCTCCGCTTGCAATCAAACTGAGAGAGTATGAAAATATAGAATCAAAGGTATGTGTTACGGCGCAGCACCGTCAGATGCTCGACCAGGTTATGGAGATTTTCAAACTGACGCCCGACTACGATCTGGATATTATGAAAGACCGTCAGACTCTTGCAGGTATCACTACGAGAGTTCTTGAAGGCATGGACGAGGTTATAAAAACGGAAAAACCCGATATTGTACTTGTTCACGGCGATACCTCAACAAGCTTTGTCGCAGCATTATCGGGATTTTATAATCAGGTTAAGGTGGGTCATGTCGAGGCTGGATTAAGGACATATGATAAATATTCACCGTTTCCTGAGGAAATGAACAGACAGCTTACCGGACGTATTGCGGATATAAATTTCTCTCCGACGGTACAGAATAAGAAAAATCTTTTAAAAGAGAATGTGCCGGAGAATTCGATATATATAACGGGAAATACGGTTATCGATGCTCTTAAAACAACAGTGCAGAAAAATTATAAATTTAAAAGCGAGGTTTTGGAAAACCTTGATTTTGAAAATAAAAGGGTGATAATCGTAACGGCACATCGCCGTGAAAATCTCGGCAAGCCGCTGGAGGATATTTGCAATGCGCTAAAGCATATAGTTGAAAAATACGATGATGTTGAGTTGGTATATCCCGTGCATTTAAATCCTGCCGTTCGTGAAACAGTATTCGGAATACTCGGCGGCATGGACAGAGTACACCTTATAGATCCTCTTGACGTACTGGAACTGCATAATGCCATGGCAAGAAGCTTTATGGTAATGACCGATTCGGGAGGTATTCAGGAGGAGGCGCCGGCGCTTGCAAAGCCTGTCTTGGTTTTAAGACGCGAAACGGAGCGCCCCGAAGCTGTCGAAGCAGGTACCGTTAAACTTGCCGGAGTGGAAAAAGATGTAATAATAAAGCTTGCTGAGGAGCTTTTGGACGATAAAAGTGCGTACAATAAAATGGCTCATGCAGCAAATCCTTACGGCGACGGAAAAGCGTCCGAAAGAATATGCGAGGCAATTCTTTATGCTTTCGGTTTAAGCGATAAGCGTCCCGAAGATTTTAAATTATAATAATAAAGAGCGGTTTGGTGTTATTTTTATACAAAGCCGCTTTTTTTATATGCATTTTTGCAGTAAAATTAATATTGAAATATGAGATGGCAGATGTTATAATAAATAGTGAAATATTTATATAAAGGAGTTAATAACATGATAGAAAAAACGGGAAGTTTCTTTCATATTTCGGGTAAAAATATAAGCTATGTAATTGCTCTTACGGAAACGGGAGAAGCGGTTCAGGCTTATTTCGGAAAAAAGATAAGGGTAAATGAGAACTATAAGCCAAACTTTACAATGGAATCGGAAAAGTGGGAACCTGTAAAAGAGGGTACCGGTGTATATGAGCGTACAATGCTTGAATATCCGTCATACGGTTATCCTGATTTGCATATTCCTGCATATGAGGTGCAGAATTCGGACGGCAACAGCATTTCACAGCTGCTTTATAAGGAACACAAAATACTTGACGGTGTGTGCGAAATAGACGGACTTCCGACACTTCTTGCAGGTGACAAGCAGGCTCAGACTCTTGAAATTACTCTTGAAGATAAGCTTACGGGTCTTAATGTAATATTGTCGTATACAGTGTTTGAAGAGTATAATATCGTTGCAAAAAGCGTGAAATTCGTAAATACTTCCGACAAAATGCTCAAGCTTAATTCGGCATACAGCTCATGCCTTACGCTTAAAGTAGGGGAGTATGATGAAATTCATTTCCCGGGTGCGTGGGCAAGAGAAAGAGAGTTTACGAGAAATAAGATAGAACAGGGCGCGTGCATAAATATCGCAAACGCATACGGTTACAGCGGTCATCAGATGAATCCGTTTGTTATGGTGGCGGAGAAGAATGCTGATGAAAACAACGGAAACGTATACTCAATGTCGCTTATTTACAGCGGAAACCATTCAACACTCATAAACTGCGACAACTTTAATAGAATAAGAATGATGCAGGGTATAAATCCGTTTGGATTTGAGTGGGAACTGAAAAGCGGCGAAAATTTCAGCACGCCGCAGAGCGTTGTTTGCTTTTCTGACTGCGGTATAGGCGGAATTTCAAGAGAGCTTTCGGATTTGTATAAGGATAATCTTTGCCGCAGCAAGTGGGTACATAAGGAAAGACCTATTCTTATAAATAACTGGGAGGCAACATACTTTGATTTCAACGAGGACAAACTGCTTGAAATTGCTAAAAAGGCAAAGGAGACAGGCATAGAAATGTTTGTTCTGGATGACGGATGGTTCGGCGTAAGAGATTCGGATAACTGCTCTTTGGGCGATTGGATAGTTGATAAACGCAAGCTGCCTAACGGAATCGCTTCTTTGGCTGACAAAATAAACGACCTCGGATTGAAGTTCGGTCTTTGGTTCGAGCCGGAAATGATAAGTCCCGATTCGGATTTATTCCGCGCTCACCCTGATTGGGCAATTCAGGTAAAGGGCAGAGAAATCGTACAGAGCAGAAATCAGTATGTGCTTGATTTAAGCAATGATGACGTATGCGAATATGTAATAAAGGCTGTTTCGGACGTTCTTTCGAGTGCAAATATTTCATATGTTAAATGGGATATGAACAGACCTATGATTAATATGCCGTGCGGCGGATATAACCATAAATATATGCTGGGATTTTATAAGATTATGTCGGCTATTACGGGAGCATTTCCTGAGATTCTGTTTGAGGGCTGTGCCGGCGGCGGCGGAAGATTTGACGCAGGTGTTTTGGCATATATGCCGCAGATATGGACGAGCGATAACTCGGATGCGATTGCAAGACTTAAAATTCAGTATTCAACATCAATTGCATATCCTTCATCGGCAATATCCGCTCATGTAACAGCATCTCCGAACCATCAGAACGGCAGAGTAACTCCACTGAAAACAAGAGCAGACGTAGCATATGCCGGAATTTTCGGATATGAACTGGATATAACAAAAATGTCCGATGATGAAATTGAAGAAGTTAAAAAGCAGATTGAATATGCTAAAAAGCTTCGTGCACTCATGATTGACTGTGATTTTTACAGACTGCAAAGTCCGTATGAAACAAACAACTGCACATGGGAAACAGTTTCAAAGGATAAAAAGGAAGCGTTTGTAATGACGTGCCGTGTGCTGACGAACGTTCACACAAAGCTTGAGGAGGGCTTTAAGCTGTGCGGACTTGACCCGAACGCTGATTATCGCGATGAAAATACAGGTATTGTTTACGGCGGTGACGTTCTTATGTATCAGGGTATTGTTCCCGAATACGGACAGCATGATTTTGCAAGTATAACATATCATTTCGTAAGGGTATAATTAAAGGGGCTGCGTTTTTTTCGCAGCCCCTTTGTTTATAATATATATAAAAATATTATTAAATATACAAATAATTTTATACATATCGTTAAAAATGCGATAATTAAGATTTTTAACCAAAAAAGATATTGATTTTTTTTGCACTTTGTGATAAAATATCTGTTTACTTTTCTGTTAAAATATGCTATAATAGTAATATAAACATAAGAGTAGAGAATCGGGAGGAAAAACAAATGTATAGCATCGGTGACAAGGTTGTTCATCCAATGCATGGTGCAGGAATTGTGGAAGAAATCAGAGAAATGGAAATTGCGGGAGTGAAACGCCGTTATTACACGGTACGTTTTGCTGTGGGCAATATGGTTACGAACATACCGATTGAAAGCTGTGAAAGCATAGGAATAAGAGAAGTTATAGATAAAGGCGAAGCAAAGAAAATATTGGAATGTTTCCGGGATTTGCCTGTTACAGACGATTCTAATTGGAACAAGAGACAGCGCGATAATATGGAGAAGATAAGATCCGGCGATATATATAAGGTTTTGGGTGTGTTAAAGGATTTAATGTATCGGGAACGCAAGTCGGGACTGTCAACAAGCGAGCGTAAAACTTTGGGCAGCGCAAGGCAGATTGTTTTGAGTGAACTTATAATGTCGGACATTGCCGACAAGACGGATATAGAGAATATCTTGTTTGATACAATTGAAGTTTTAGTATAATAAAAGAGCTGCCGCAGCGTAGGCTTTGCCGTTTCGCTGCGCAGTTTTTGGTTTACGGAGAAATGGAGGTTTTTATGGGAGCAGCGGCAGTGATTGTCGGAGGCGGCAAGGGAACACGCATGGGCGCAGGGAAAAATAAAATATTTTTGAAACTCATAGGTAAGGAAATTATTGCAAGAACCGCAGAGGTTTTTGAGAATAGTCCGGACATTTCGCAGATTATAATTGTGACCGGCAGCGAAGATATTGAGGAATGCAGAAAAATAATTGAAAAATACGGATTGAAAAAAGTAACGGATATTACGGCGGGTGCAGACACGCGCGGAGGTTCTGTGTATAACGGTTTAAAGCTTGTACGCGAAGAAACAGCGGTAATTCATGATGCGGCAAGAGCGTTGATAAGCGAGGATATAATATCGAAAACCATAGCAGCAGCTGTCAGATACGGCGCTGCCGCTCCGGCGGTGATGTGCAAGGATACACTGAAAAGAGCCGATGAAAACGGTTTTATCACCGAAACAATTGACCGCGGCAGCGTTTTTCAAATCCAGACGCCACAGGTTTTTGCACTTGACGATATATTAAATGCCTATGAGGAAACAGGTGATTTCAACGCAACAGACGACTGCGGTATTGCCGAAAAAGCGGGTATTCCCATAAAGCTTACCGAGGGCAGCTATGAAAACATAAAGCTTACCACGCCGGAGGATGTGATAACAGCTGAAAATATTTTGAAAAAAAGAGGGGTAACGCTATGAGAATAGGACAAGGCTATGATGTACACAGGCTGGCAGAAAACCGTTCGTGTATAATATGCGGTGTAAATATACCGTATGAAAAAGGACTTTTGGGACATTCCGATGCAGACGTGGCGCTTCATGCGCTGTCGGATGCGCTGCTCGGCGCTGCGGCGATGGGGGATATAGGTAAGCTGTTTCCCGATACCGACCCTAAATTTAAAGGTGCGGACAGCAGAAAGCTTCTAAGAGAGGTTGTAAGTGCAGTCAAGGCAAAGGGATATTATGTTGTAAATGCAGACATCACGGTTATTGCACAGCGTCCCAAAATGCAGGCATATATAGAACAAATGCGTAAAAACGTATCGCAGGATTTGGAAACGGATATTGGTGCAGTCAGCGTAAAGGCGACAACAACAGAAAAGCTTGGCTTTGAGGGCAGAGGCGAGGGTATTTCAGCCATGGCGGTTGTATTGATTGATAAATAAGGAGCAGAGATTTGAACGTATACGATTTTGATAAGACTATTTATGACGGAGATTCAACGGCGGATTTTATATTTTTCAGCATAAAACGGCATCCGTCAGTACTTTTAAATCTTCCGAAAACGGCAGCGGCGTTCTTGATGTATGCGGTGCGGTTCAGGACGAAAACACAGTTTAAAGAAAAAATGTACGGAATGTTTAAGTACATACCCGATATTGATAGTGAGGTAGAGCTGTTTTGGGAAACACATAAAAACGGAATAAAAAAATGGTATCTTGACCAAAAGCGCAGTGATGATTTGATTATTTCTGCCTCGCCGGAGTTTTTGCTCTCTCCGATATGTGACGGGCTTGGTGTGCGGATGATGGCGTCAAGAGTTAACAAAAAGAACGGCAGCTACACAGGCGAAAACTGTCACGGAAAAGAAAAGGTCAGACGGCTGTATGAAACGGTTGAAAATCCGGTTATTGATGAGTTTTATTCGGATTCTCTTTCCGATACACCGCTGGCAGAATTAGCAAAAAAAGCATTTCTGGTAAAAGGCAACGATTTATCGGAATGGAACTAAAAATGCGTTGATTTTCGATATTCTTTAGGCGTTGTTCCGGTTTGCTGCGCAAATACTCTGTTAAAGGTGCGCACGGAATCAAAGCCGGATGCAAAAGCGGTTTCCGTAACAGTGGCTGTGGTGTTTTTCAAGAGCCGGCAGGCGTGCTTTATGCGCTTTGCCGTGATGTGATCACCAAAGGTTGTATTTAATTTGGATTTAAAAATGTGCGATATGTGTGAACGGCTTATATGCAGCTCATTTGCTACTGAACCGATCGTAATCGGCTCGGTGTAATGTGCGTCACAGTATATCAGCACATTTTTTAATGTACTGATGCTGTATTTATCAACAGCATGAAACTCCATACTTCTGAACAAAAGTCCCGTAAGTGCGGTTATAAAGCCTTTTACCGCCGTAATATCAAGCGTGCGGTATTCTCTGCAAAGCAGCATTATAAGCTCTGCCGCACCGCTGATGTTTTTGTCGGCAACGGGCGATACGGGGAGCTTTTCCGAAAACACAGAGTTATATTCGGGAATGAGATCGGGTGTGAAAATCAGCATTTTCGCATTGATATTATGCGAATTTTCATATCTGTGAATTTGATTAGGGAATATTATAAAAAAGCTGTCCTTTTCTATGCGATAGCATTTATCCTCAATATACAAATCGGTGCAGCCGTCAATCATATAACACAATTCTATATGATTGTGCAGATGTGCCGCAAAATCAAATGTTTCCATATCGGATATTGTTATATCGCCGTGCTGTTCGAAAAAATAATTCATAATCAGATCCCCTTTAAAAAAGCACAAATTGACTTGTTTTTGATGTACTATGTCTTGTATTATAGCATAATTAAGTATACAATACAAGTAAGAAAAAAATATTTTTTCAAATAAATAACAGAAAGGAAAAAAAGAACATGGAAAAATGGGCGAGAGTAAAGTATGCTCCGTGCCTGCCGATGGGCAAGGACGGGAAAAGAGTTACGGCGTGCAGTGAGCATATTGAAATTTCAAGAAGCGTTGCGGCGGAAGGAATGGTTCTGCTTAAAAACGAAAATAATCTTCTGCCGTTAAAAGACGGTAAAAGAGTGGCTGTTTTCGGAAAAGGACAGTATGATTACGTTAAAGGCGGCGGCGGCAGCGGTGACGTTACTGTCGATTACGTAAGAAATATTTACGAAGGACTGAAAATCAAGGAGTCGGAGGGCAAAATCGGAGTTTTTGACGGACTTATTGATTTTTATAAAAACGAAATGGAAAAGCAGTATGCGGACGGCAAAGAGATAGGCAGAACGGAAGAACCGGAAATTCCGGCGGATTTGCTTAATGCCGCAAAGGCATACACCGATACTGCAATTATAACGATTTGCCGTTTCTCCGGCGAGGGTTGGGACAGAAAAGGCGAGCTGCATGACGGCGACTTCTATCTTAGCGAGCGGGAAGAAAAAATGGTTGAAACCGTTACGGCAGCTTTTGAAAATGTAATCGTCGTAATAAATGCGGGAGCGCAGACAGATACGGAATGGTATCACTCAAACGACGAAATCGGTGCGGTTCTCTACGCTTGGCAGGGCGGCATGGAGGGCGGACTGGCAACGGCAGACGTACTTTGCGGCGACGTAAATCCGTCAGGAAAGCTGGTTGACACTTTTGCAAAGAAATTCTCCGACTATCCGTCATCGGAAAGCTTTGAGGAATCCGACGACTACGTAAAGTATTATGAGGATATTTATGTAGGCTACAGATATTTTGAAACAATTCCCGACGCTGATAAATGCGTAAATTATCCGTTCGGTTACGGACTTTCGTATACGGATTTTGAAATAAGCAATATTTCGGCAAAACAGTGCGGCGAAAAGATTGTTGTAAGTGCAGATGTGAAAAATATTGGAAATGTAAGCGGTAAAGAGGTTGTTCAGGTATATTACAGCGCACCGCAGGGCAAGCTTGGCAAGCCTAAGTATGAGCTTGCGGCATTTAAAAAGACCGCATTGCTTGAATCGGGCGAAAAGCGCACGGTAACAACGGAATTTGACATAAACAGCATGGCAAGCTATGACGATACAGGCAAGATTGCCATGTCGGCATATGTGCTTGAAAAGGGAAGTTATAAATTCTATGTCGGCAATTCGGTAAGAAATACCGTAAAGACAGATTATGAATATACAGTTGAAAATGACACCGTTACGGAGCAGCTGACACAGCAGAGCGCACCGTCAAAGCTTGAAAAGCGTATGCTGTCAGACGGGAGCTTTGAGGAAATGGCATCATATACAAACAATGTATACGAGAATAACTATCCTGAAAACACGGCAAAAGCTCCGGAGGAGCTTGCAAAGCTTATAGACGTATTTAACGGCAAAGTTACCATGGACGAATTTATTGCGCAGCTTACAGACGATGAACTGGTTGAACTTACATACGGAAAACCCAATACAGGTGTAGCGAATACGTTTGGAATGGGTAATCTTCCGAAATACGGTGTACCGAATGTAATGACAGCCGACGGCCCTGCCGGACTGCGTATCGACAGATGTGTAGGGGTGCGAACCACCGCGTTCCCGTGTGCAACAATGATCGCCTGCACATGGAATCCGGATTTAATGTATGAAATCGGAAAAGCCGGAGCAGAGGAGGTAAAAGAAAACAACATCGGAATATGGCTGACACCGGCGCTTAATATTCACAGAAATCCGCTTTGCGGAAGAAACTTTGAGTATTATTCGGAGGATCCGCTGATTGCCGGAAAGATGGCTGCCGCAAAGGTAAACGGTATACAGTCGCAGCATATCGCGGCATCTGCAAAGCATTTCTGCGCAAACAACAAAGAGGTTAACAGACTGGATTCCGATTCAATTGTGTCGGAAAGAGCATTGCGTGAAATCTATCTCAAAGGCTTTGAAATATGTGTTAAGGAATCACAGCCGTGGACAATAATGTCATCATACAATATAGTAAACGGTACGAGAGCCTCAGAGAATCATGATACGCTTACCAATATCCTCAGAAAAGAATGGGGATTTAAAGGAATGGTTACTTCCGACTGGGGAAACCATGCGGAAAATTATAAGGAAGTCAAGGCGGGAAATGATATAAAAATGCCTGTCGGACAGCATGACGAGGTAATGAAGGCGCTTGCTGACGGAAATATAACAAGACCGGAAATAGAAGTGAGTGCAAAGCGTGTGCTTGAAATGATTATGAAAATAGACTAAATAAAAAATGTTCATAAGGCGTAAGCCTTATGAACATTTTTTTATGCTGTAATTATTTCTGCGGACCTGCCGGAACCAAAGCTTTTCCTGCTTCGTTGCCTTCGTATTTTGCAAAGTTCTTTACGAATCTGTCTGCCAAATCCTTAGCCTTAGCTTCCCATTCGGAAGCGTCTGCATAAGTGTCGCGCGGATCAAGAATACCCGAATCAACACCGGGAAGCTCTGTCGGTACTTCAAAGTTGAAGAACGGAATCTTCTTTGTGGGTGCATTTAAGATGTCACCGTTTAAGATTGCATCTATGATACCGCGTGTATCACGGATTGAAATACGCTTGCCTGTGCCGTTCCAGCCTGTGTTTACGAGGTATGCCTTAGCGCCGCTCTTTTCCATTTTCTTAACCAGCTCTTCCGCATACTTTGTAGGATGCAGTTCCAAAAATGCCTGACCGAAGCAAGCTGAGAATGTAGGAGTAGGCTCTGTTATTCCACGCTCTGTACCTGCAAGCTTTGCGGTAAATCCCGAAAGGAAGTAGTACTGAGTCTGTTCCGGTGTAAGGATTGATACCGGCGGAAGTACACCGAATGCGTCTGCTGACAGGAAGATTACATTCTTTGCAGCAGGAGCAGCCGAAACCGGACGAACAATGTTATTGATGTGGTCGATAGGATATGATACACGAGTATTCTCCGTAACGCTCTTATCGTCGAAATCAATCTTTCCGTCTTTGTCAAGAGTTACGTTTTCAAGAAGCGCATCGCGCTTGATTGCATTGTATATATCAGGCTCTGACTCTTTATCGAGGTTAATAACCTTTGCATAGCAGCCGCCCTCAAAGTTAAATACGCCGTTGTCGTCCCAGCCGTGCTCGTCGTCACCGATAAGCAGACGCTTGGGGTCTGTTGAAAGCGTGGTCTTACCTGTTCCCGAAAGACCGAAGAATATAGCTGTATTTTCGCCGTTCATGTCTGTGTTTGCGGAACAGTGCATTGAAGCAATACCTTTAAGCGGCAGATAGTAGTTCATCATTGAGAACATACCCTTCTTCATTTCGCCGCCGTACCATGTGTTTACGATAACCTGTTCGCGGCTTGTGATATTGAACATTACAGCTGTTTCCGAGTTAAGACCCAACTCTTTGTAGTTTTCAACCTTAGCCTTTGATGCATTGTAAACAACAAAGTCCGGTTCGAAGTTTTCGAGTTCCTCAGCAGTCGGCTGTATGAACATATTTGTTACAAAATGTGCCTGCCATGCAACTTCAACGATGAAACGTATTGCCATACGTGTATCCTTGTTAGCGCCGCAGAAAGCGTCAACAACGAAAAGTTTCTTGTTTGAAAGCTCTTTGATAGCTATGTCTTTTACGGCATTCCATGCTTCCTGTGATGCAGGGTGGTTGTCGTTCTTATATTCGTCAGAAGTCCACCATACAGTTTCTTTTGAATTTTCATCTACTACAATAAATTTATCCTTAGGCGAACGTCCGGTATATACGCCTGTCATTACATTGACAGCGCCCAATTCACTTACCTGACCTTTTTCATAACCTTCCAGCTCGGGCTTTGTTTCTTCCGCAAATAACATTTCGTAAGAAGGGTTATGCACAATTTCCGTAGCGCCGGTAATACCGTACTTACTTAAATTAATCTCTGCCATTTTAATATACCTCTCTTTTCTTAAACTGTGGTGAAGAACTGTAACAAATACAATGAATTACAATTTTCACGCTTACTGTAATTATAATTGATTTTTTGGGAAAAAGCAATATATTTGAAGGAATTTTGGTTATATTTTTAAAAAAAGTATATGAACATCATACAAAACCTAACAATTTTGACGTTTTACCTAAAAGACAAAGAAAACCGCGGCAGTGTTTACTGCTGCGGTTTTCTGATTATTACAGAAGCACCCATGAATCAAACCATTTCAAAAACGTGTCTGCGTACTTTACGGAACACGGCGCTCCCGAAAGAACGGGGTAAAACATGATAAACAATATTACTGCTATTGCAGCATAGGCGCAGGAGCCGCAGATTACGCGTTTTTTTGCCGGCACGGATTGAGCGTCGTTATAAATAGTGTAAATACAATACCCGATCATAAGCGTTACAAACGGAACGCAGGGGAAGTAGTGGTATATGAATGTCAGTCTCGAAATCGGTACCCAAGGAAGATACTGAGCAAGGTATGCGACGGCGAGAAAAGCTGATTTGCGGTCACGGTGTACTGCTGTGCGGTATATCAGGTAAATAAATGCCGGAATACCTATCCACCATACGGCAGGGTTGCCGAAGGAGCTTATTCCTTCTTTAATTTCGGAGCTTATTTTGCCCGAATAGAACCATATGGGACGATACATAACAGGCCACTGATACCACCGTGACGAATACGGATGTTCCGAACCGAGTACGGTTTTTGCGTGGTAGGTATACATTGATTCCGCATTCTCAAAAACGGTTTTAAGTCCGTTTCCGCTGGGCGTCATCATATACGGAATATACGCACAGAAATATATAATAACCGGCACTGCGATAAAGAAAACACAGCACCATGCTATTGTTTTTATCATATAAGGCTTAAAGTTTGCCGTTACTGCGTCATGGCTTATGCCGTCGGTTGTGCCGTGCGGATTTTGCAGTGCGTATCTGTATTCGCTATAACGTCTTGCAAGAACGGCAAAGAATATAACAGCCAGTCCCGCACCTGCATATACGCCCGTCCATTTGCTTGCAATGCCCAGACCCATGAATATTCCCGAAAAAGCAAGCGGTGCAAGCGTTTTGGAGAGAGGTGTGTCGTAAAAGCTCATTTGGCTGTAACGGTACATGAAATAGTACATGAGCATTATAAAGAATGTGACATATACGTCTATTGTGGCAATGCGCGTCTGAGCAAAGTGCATAAAGTCAAAGGTGAACAGTACACACGTTATAAGCGCAAGCCAAGAATGTTTAAACATTCTTTTTGCAAATATATATATAATAGGTACCATTAGTATTCCTACAACCGTTCCGGCTATTCTCCAACCGAACGGACACATTCCGAACAGCATTATTCCTAATGAGATAATCAGCTTGCCCAGCGGCGGATGAGTCCATTCGTATATATCCAGATGATGAATAAACTCGTATGCGGTGCGGGCGTGATAAATTTCGTCAAAGTACGTACCGTTACGGAAAGACGGACGGTCGGGAATATACTGCTGTTCATCAAACATTTTGCTTATAGTGATGTCTGATGAGTTAACCGGCTTTACTGCACCGCCGTTTATAGCAAGCTCCTTTATGCTTACTGTGCTGTCGGAGCTTAATTCTATATAACGTGCCGTTTGTGCGGCATCAATCTCATTCCAATAAAAAACAGAACCTTCGTCAATAACTTCCTCTGTGACATTTCCGCTCTCTGTTTTATATGCAAACTTCAATGTGCGTGTGGAGTCGAGGTTGTACGAACCGAGAAAGAATGCAATTTTGTCAATTTCAACATCCTCGCCGAAATCAACGGTTACGGGTGTTTTATTTATTAGCGTTTCGGTTTCGGGAGCGTGCATATCTCCTAGATTATACAGCGCCACAGCGCCGTAGATAAGCGTTACAGCCGCCATTGCGATATAGTCGAAACGTGTAAGCTTTGAAAGCGTTTCGCTTTTTTGAAAAGCAAACGGACGTACAATATTAGTTTTTATGTTATCCGCTTTTTTGAAGTGCGTTTCTTTTATTTCGTTTGAAATATAGTCCTTTTGCGCATATACTGTAAGCAAGACAGCCAACGCAATGTTGAGCGCTGACGCAAACGGGATAACGGGGCTTTGAAAATATACATTTATGTCCTGCTCGTATATAAACAGAACCCATGCGGTGTTAAAAAACTGCGAAAGCGTAAGCAGTGTAAACAACACATAGCTGCGGCGGCTTCTGCCGGTGGCAAATGCCATGAGCATGAGCGCAAGAGCCGGAAAAGCATAGCGGTCGTGCATTTTTACGGAAAGCATATACGTAAGGAATGAAAGCAGCGCACCCGTGAAGTAATATTTTGACACGTTTTTGCTTTTTAAAAAAACGTATGCAGAATAAACCGTAATCAGAGCGAGCAGCACATATCCCGTTGCCGAAGCTGCGGGAGAAATCGGAGACCAGTTTTTGCCCAACATTCCCCAAAGATTAAAGGCGTTTATTGTAAAATACGGATATTGTGCAAGCGTTTGTGTGTATTGGTATATAACGTTATTTATGCCGAACGGCAGCGCCAATACAAAAAGCATAAGAATCGCACAAAGTCCGAGTAAGAGATTTTTTATTGTGCGCTTTGATGAAAAATCATTTAAAAATACGTTTTCAACAATAGCGAGTATCAGCACGGGTGTGAAAATCAATGCCTGCGGTTTTATGAAAATACATATTGCAAACACAAAGTATGATGAAATCATTTTTTTGTGCGAGAGCAAGTAAATCATAAGCACAACGGTAAAGGTGTAGACGGAATCTACCTGCCCCCAAAGCGAGCCGTTTGTTATAACGGCAGGGTTTAAGAGGTACGCACCCGAAAGGACGGCGGATATTTTTGCACCGAAATGCTTTTTTGCCGAAATATAGACAATATATCCCGTTCCGATATTGCATATAAGTGACGGCAGCTTTAAAAGCGCCGGAGCTGTGCCGGAAATACCGAACAGCGATTTTATCGCGCCGATAACGTAAAGCACATACATATAGCCGGGGGGATAATCGTGGAAAGCGTCGGAGGTGTAGAAATTTGCAATTCCACCCTTAAAAATCATATCCGACCATGCTGAAAAACATCCCATATCGGTCTTGTGACCAACATAAATCGCGGAGCAGATAATATAAATAAGCGAAGAAAATGCCGTAACACCAATAAAATAAAGCGCATTATCGTCGCTTTTTTGAATGCCCGGGGTGAAATAGATTTTCCATACAAAAAAATATAAAATTGCAAAGACAGCGCAAAAAGCCAAAATAGCTGCCATAATATCATAGCCTTTCCGTCCGAAAATTTTACAATGTACCGTCGGACAACGGTAATCGGGTTTGTATGTATTTAATTTTACTATATTTTTGCAGTTTTTTCAACCCCTAAAACAGCGATATTTTAAAAGAACCGCAATAATGCGGCAGTTTTAAGCTGCCGCATTGACAAAAAAATATTATTTTTCGATTACAACAACGCTCGGCAGTGACATTTCACTGTACTGCGTGGAAATAATACTGTTTTTTGCGATTCTTGAATAAATTCCCTTAAATTTTCCACCGTAAACAAATAAACCGGTAATAGAGGAATAATTTCTGTATTCGGCGTTGTTATTGTGCGTTAAATCAATATTCACCGTTTCAAACGGCTTAACGTATTCTTGCAGCAAATAATCCTTGCCGATGTTTTCCGTAACGTGTTTTATCCATTCGCGTTCGTTCTGAAACTCCACTCCGGCATACACACCCTTTGACGCATACGAATCCTCCGGTTTAATTACCCATTTATCCTTGGTGCGGAGAACATCGTTATTTTTCACTTCATCGGCGGTAAGATAAGCGGTGTAGGGGATGTGTTTTCTTATAAAAGCGTTTTCTTCATCGGTCAGAAATGCAGCTGTCATTTTATCATGAAGAATTTTAAACACACGCTTATTATGCACAACCTGTGTTTTGAAATCGCCGATTAAGCAGACCTCATCGTTTTTTACAGCGTCAATAAACGGCTGCACACGCTCATAATTTTTCATTATATCGCTCGTAACGGCACGTCTGTAAATTGCGTCAATAGCTTTGCCGGACGGTGAAATGAGCCGGTTGTTTTCGTATTTTAGCTCTGTTATTTCGCATATTTCACAGCTTAATCCTTTTTTCTCAAAGCTTTCTTTAAAAATCTTAAATTCACTGTCAGACGCACTCGACATGAAATCAACTATTGCAATATGCGGATTTTTCTTTGCTTTCGGATATGTTTTATATATCTTCATAAACGCAGTTACCCACGAATTGAAGAGTTCATATGTTTTCGTTTTATATTTTTTCTTGAATTGCTTAAATGCCTTCGTTACGGCAACTGCATTGTTAAGCTCGCGGTCTTCATTCATCGCGCTTGAACCGTCTGTGTTAAATTCGCAGAATTTGAACGAAAAATCATCTTCATTAAAGAAAATATCAATTCTTGCAATCGGCAGCTTGCAGTTGTATCTGTCGGGTCTTATGATAAGTTCTTCAAGACGCTTGTCAAACCCGAAAAGCTTTCTGTATTCAGCGTCGGTTTCATAATGCGCTATGACATTTACCATTATTCCGTACATGGTTTCCGTTATGCTGCCGAAATACTCTGCCGCCTCGGCGGTAAAAAGCTTTGGCATATACATGGTGTATGCCGTTCTTCCATGATAGGTTGCGGTTGAATTTTCAATATATTTAAGCTGCTTTTCGGCGCTCTTTACGTTTTCTTCAAAATTGCTGTCGATAAGACCTCTGTAATATTCGTTTATATCCATTTTATTTACGCTCCTCTTTAAAGCTTTTACGTTCCGATATTACGCGCTCGATTGGGGGGAGGTATTTTGCATCCTCCGCATCAAGCGTATTCTTTGCGGTATCAAGCATTTTTTCGCATAGCTTGTACGCTTTTGTGCCGTATACGTCGGCAAAAAATCCGTCTTTCATAAGTGCGGATTTGGCATTTTCTATGTCATGAACCGTAATCGGTTTTATATCGAAATCCTCCGCCTTCTTAAACACTCCCTTAACAAGAGCTGCGTATGAAAGCGCAGCATCTAACGGCAGGCTGTCTGCCGGACGGATTTCTATATATTTTTTCAGCCGCACATCGGGAAAAAACATAGACAGTATATGCTCGGTTTCCGGTTCGGTAAGCTGTTTGTTTTTATAAATACCGGATATTTTTTTATTTCCGGTATATTCGGGTATTCCGTCGTTAATGACAAGAATTGCAGGGCGTTCGTATATATACTTTGCATATTTGTCAAACCCGAAATCCTCATCAAATATATACGGTACAATACCGCAGCGATCGTTATCAACGCTGCTCCATACAGCGGTTCTTGCCATGCGTCCGCTGTACGGCACGCCCTCGAAATATCCGCTGTTGTCGCATATGAGCGACAGCAGCGGACTTAAAATGTTTGCGGTTCTGAATTTTAAAACGCAGTCGCACTCGCTTGTATAATCAATTGACACCTGTGTTGACGCAGTGGAACGCATCATGTTTTTTCCATATTTGCCCGTTTTTTTAAAATAACGGTTCATAAATTCATAGCGTTTTTTTGGAATAAGCTCCTGTTCGGCGGCTTTTCCCTCGCGCCTGTATCCCTCCGTAACGAGATTAAGTCCCATTTCCTCCAATACGGGGTCAATTATATTTCTGAAATCAGCATATATTTTCTCAGCCGTTTCAAGCTTTTCAACCGGCGCAATGCTTATTTCAAGCTGTGCGGCCGGTTCAATGGTAATGCTGTATTCATCATTATACAGTCCTACCAGATACCCCTCGGAGTAGGTTTTATTTTCATATCGGTGCGATATTTTTTCTAAAAGCGCACCGACTCCGTTTTCTCCCGAATACGGTACATTTTCATAACCGCCTTTTACCGTTACAAAATGTTCAAGCTCTATTCCGATACGGTCATTTCCGGTTGTCTTAATTCCGCTTTTTATATAGTCGGAAATTATCTTTATGTTATCCATTTTTAAATCCTCTGTACTATTTTTCTACAAAAACATCAGCAAGCTTGCCGCAATCACAATCATTCCTATAACAAATCCGATAATGGTAATCTTGCTTTTATCATACTCACGCGCCATCGGCAAAAGCTCCTCAATCGAAATAAACACCATAATTCCGGCAATCATTCCGAAAAGTATTCCGAAAATCGTATCATTAAAGAAAGGGCGCAGTATAATATAGCCTATAACCGCACCGAGAGGCTCGGTTATTCCGGAAAAGAACGATACTAAGAACGCTTTTTTTCGGCTGCCCGTGGAAAAATATATCGGAACCGATGTGGCAATTCCCTCGGGAACATTATGAATGGCAATCGCTACCGCAATCGCAGCACCGAGGTGCGGATCGCGAAGTGCGGACGTGAAGGTTGCCATGCCTTCGGGGAAGTTATGTATTCCTATTGCAAGTGCGGTAAGTATGCCCATACGCTGCAATGTAGTTTCTCTGCTGTCGCGGTTTTCGCACAGGTTTCCTATGTCTCCCTCGGTCGATGGAATAAGCCAGTCTATCAGACCTATCAGAATAATTCCGGCAAAAAATGCGGCGACTGCATAACAGCTTCCGCGCAGCTCGCCGGACGACGAGATAAGATAGGTTTTTGATTTACCGAATATCTCTACCATCGACACGTAAATCATCACTCCTGCCGAAAATCCCAAAGAACCGGCAAGAAATTTCGTATTGCTGCGTTTTGCGAATAACGCGGTTATGCTTCCTATTCCGGTTGCCATTCCGGCAAGGAGCGTCATCACAAACGCCGATAAAACATTATTGTCCAACTGAACCACCTCTTTCATACATATAGTATGCACAAGGCTTGTTCAATGCTATTCGTCAAAAATCAAATAAACAGTTCCGCTATAAATACCGTAACGCACGAGCACACAGCGACGGGGAAGAGACCTTTTCCGGAAAGGGCGAGCGTTATGCCTACAATAAGCGCAGCCAGACCCGACCACGGACTTGCCGTTGCCTGGAGGATTGACGGAAATGTCATAACCGCCAGCGTAACATACGGAACATAATACAGAAATGAACGTATGGTTTTGTTTTTGATTTCGCCGCGTATGAGAGTGAGCGGTAAAACCCGTATAAGATATGTTACAACTGCCATTATCAGTATATAAACCGTCATATTATTCATTTGCTTCCTCCTTTATCGGGAACAAAACCGCCGCTGCACCGGAAATCAGTACGGTCAGTATGATGATAAGAGTTCCCGAAGAAAATCTCTGTAAAAATTGCGCTTTTCCGGCAAAGTAGCTTAATGCCATGGAAATTGCCACAACTCCGGCTATTACCTTATCCTTTTTTGCAGGCGGAATTATAATGGCGATAAACATTCCGTACAATCCGACGCTGAGTGCGCTCACTATATTAGCCGGAAGAATATTTCCCATAAGAACGCCGAGACAGGTGCCGAGCGACCACCCTGGCAGAGCCGCGGCAATTACGCCGTAAACATAAAACGGATTAAGCTGACCGGGCACGGAAACGGAAACACCGAAAATTTCGTCCGTAAGGTCAAAACCGATTAACATTCTGTGAAGAATGGAGGTTTCTTTCGGGAGCTTTTGACTCAAAGCACATGACATAAGAAGATACCTCGCATTGGCAACAAGCATCATAACCGCCAGTTCCACATATCCTGCGCCCGAGGCAATAAGCGTAAATCCGGCAAATTCACCTGCCGATGCATTTACCAAAAAACTTGTAACCGTTGCCTGCAATGCTGTCATTCCGGCGTTTTTTGCAGCTATTCCGAGTGTAAAAGCAACCGCAAAATATCCAAGGCATATCGGAATACCGTCACGTAATCCGCGCTTAAAAAAACTGCCTTTTCCCATTATAAAAACCCCCAATGTTTTTATTGTAAAATACTTTCGTCTCTGGTAATCGGGTTTGAAATATCCATTCCGCCGAATGCCGAAACTTTTTTTCCGTCCATCAGAAACTGAACTCTTTTAATATTGTTTAATTCCGTCAGCGAATTCACCACCGAATATACCGCAGTCCTTTCCTTGGCTTCGCTGCCGGAATTTTTTGCAATGAAATCAGATTTAAAATTCACAAAACACAAATCGTCGTAAATATATACGGATAAAAGCTTTGTATTGCTGTCCAGTGCGGGATTTAATTCTCCGTTTTCCGTACCTTTTATGAGCGCATTTATAATATACTGCTCCACGGGCTGCTGATCCGTCACCTTTACCGTTTGCTCCTCTTTTCTGAGCTTGGCTGTATTTTTTTCGGGAAAATACAGAGTGATACCGCGTGTTTCACTTGTGTATGCATCAGTCGGTAAATTTATATCCTCCGAGGTAAGATAATCTATTTTACTGCCGTCATCATTTGTTAAATCCTCATTTTCTACGGTTACTTTTACCCGTTCCACGGAATCAAGCGCACACAGGGATTTCACAACCGCATATGTGCTCAGAGCATTTTTTGTATTGTCATTTGTCAGAAATTCCTCCGAAAAATTTACGATTATTCCGCCGTTGGAACCGTCTTCGATATTTATAAGCTTTGCGTCTTTATCAATTACGCTTTTATATCCGACCGTTTCAGGCCCTTTTATAAGCTGCACGACAATATTCGTATACAGTGTTTTTTCGTCAAGATACTTTATATCGCGCTGCTCCGATGCAAGAGCATTCGCCTCACTGTTTAGAAAATACAACTCGCAGCGCATTTTTTCGGTATTTCTGTCACCGTTTACGGTGAATATCAGAACAAAAACAAGCGCAATGACAGCTATTGCTGCCATGATTATTCCGGCTGTTTTTTTGTTAAGCTTCATTTTTAATCCCCCTGTCGGTAAGGTTAAATGTTTTCGGCAATATCGCTGCGGTTTTCCATAGGCAATATAACCGTAAATACGCTTCCGCCGCCGTTTTTCTCCGAAACAGAAACACTTCCGCCGTGCATAACGATTGCTTCTCTTGCAATTGCGAGCCCGAGTCCCGTTCCGCCGGTATCTCTTGCGCGTGAATCGTCAAGCCTGTAAAAACGGTCGAAAATCCGTTCTCTTTCGCTCTCGGGGATACCGGGACCATTGTCGGATACCTTTATCACAATCCATTCGTCCTTTTCGGCAACGTCAATCTGTACGAGGCTGTTCTCAGGCGAATATTTTACAGCATTATCTATAATGTTATATATAGCTTCATATATTTTATCGTAATCGGCAAGCACCGGTGCAAACAATGCTTCGTGATAGTCTGTATAAAGCGTTATTTGCTTTCCGTCCGCTATCGGACGCAGCTTTTTTATTACATTGCTCACCAGCATACGTATATCGGTTTCTTCCATTTTCGATGAGCTTTCTCCGGCGTCAAGTTTTGTCAGAACCAAAAGCCTTTCCACAATTCTTGTAAGCCTGTCCACCTCGTCTGACATATCCGTCAAAAATTCTCTCACAGTGGCAAAATCGGGATTTTCCGCTGCCACAAGGCTGTCGCATATCAGCTTTATTCCCGCCATGGGAGTTTTCAGCTCATGCGAAACATCCGATACAAATTTGCGCCTTTTTTCATCCAAAAGACTTAATTCCTCACACATATAATTAAGCGTTTCGCCCATTTGTGAAATCTCGTTATGCCCCTTTACGGCAATACGTTTTGAAAAATTACCTTTTGATATTTCCTTTGCAACCGATGTAAACTCCTCGAACGGGGAGGTGATTACATAGCTCATTCCAAAACTTAACATTCCGATAAGCAATATGATAAGCACGGAAAACACTATCAGGCTGTTACGCGTGGTTTCTATTGTTGTTTCTATACCCTCAATAGAGCGCACCAAATAGACGCCGCCCAAAATCTGACCGTCTGTTATTACCGGCACGGCGGCATACATCATTTTCTTTCCGGATTCGCTGCTGTTAATCAGATAAGCCTGTTCACCGTACAATGCGCTTTTTAATACATCGCGCATGAATACTTTTCCGCGCATATCAGATTCCTTGTTTGTGTCGTAGAGAACGGTATATGAAGTATTCACCACAACTCCGCGCGTATCCGTTCCGGCAAGACACTGTTCTGCCGGCTCGGAAAAGCTTCTGAGGTCTTTGCCGTCGCTGTCCCAGTTTTCGGAAAGTACCTGCGCAATGATGTTTGCTTTTGCAAACATATCGGTTTGTTCTGAGGAATGCAGCTTTTCGGAGAGCAGTCCGATGACATATACGCACATAAGACTCATGGTTATAAGAGCCACGGCAAAATATGTTGCAATCATCGTAAAGCGCATGGAATGAAAAATTCCCGTAAGCTGCATTATACGCTCACTGCTCCTGCTTGTAATAATAACCCACACCCCACTTTGTCTTTATATATGCAGGCTCGGCAGGGTTCGCTTCGATTTTTTCGCGAAGCCGACGTACGTGTACGTCCACCGTGCGTACATCTCCGGGATAATCGAAGCCCCATGCTATGTCGAGCAGATTTTCACGCGTGTAAACCTTTCCCGGATTGCGCAGAAAAAGCTCAAGCAAATCGAATTCCTTGCTTGTAAGCTCGACAGATTTGCCCTGAACAAATACCCGTCTTAAATTGTAATCAAGACGTATTTCGCCCGAAACAATCACCTTATCTCTGTCGCCTTTCGGAGTCGGGTTAACACGTCTTAAAATTGCCTTTATTCTTGCGGTTACTTCGCGGATATTAAACGGCTTGGTTATATAGTCGTCCGCTCCGTATTCAAGACCGAGGATTTTGTCTATATCCTCACTTTTTGCAGTAAGCATGATTATAGGCACGTTTGAAAAACCTCTGATTGTGCGGCATACGGTAAATCCGTCTATTTTAGGCAGCATGACGTCAAGCAGAATAAGGTCAATGCTGTCGTCATGCGCAAGACGCACCGCATCTTCGCCGTCAAACGCCGTCATAACCATATATCCGTTCTGTTCGAGATTGAATTTCAGTCCCTTGACGATTAGTTTTTCGTCATCAACCACCAATATTTTCATAGCCTGACCCCTTTCATAAATCGTGTTTTTATTCCGCACACAGCTTGTCTTTAAGCTTATCCAACTTTTTATCGCCTATTCCTTTTATATTTTTGAGCTCATCAAGGGTTTTGAATGCTCCGTGCTCTGTTCTGTAATCAATAATTTTCTGAGCCGTCTTTTCACCTATTCCGTCAACGCTTTCGAGCTGCTCTTTTTCGGCGGCGTTGATATTGACAAGACCGTTAATTATTCTGTTTCCGGTATCGTTGTATTGCTCGGTTTCTTCATCGCCGGCAAGAATGATTTCAAAACCTGCTCTGTTGTTCTTTTCGATATGGCAGCCGATACTGACAGATATGGCAATAAAAATAATTATTAAAAATTTTTTCATACCTATTATATACTATTCCGTTATTTTTTTCAATATGTTTTATTCCAGAGGACGTATTCTGTATCTTGCGCCGACTTTCTCGCAGATTTTTCCGCACTCTTCCTCCTCTTGCGCCGTCAGTGTGGTTGAAACGGTTGTCATAACCACTTCTTTTACGTATTTTTTCACTTCTGCGGCAAATTTCAGCAGTGCGTCAAATGCGTTTATGCCGAATTTGTTTCGTGTAAGCTCATAATATTTCTTCTTGTTCGGGGTGTTAAGGCTTATCGAAACAACGTCTATTTTGTCCTTAAAATCGGCGGCAGTTGACTTGTTCCATATCAAATCCGACAATCCGTTTGTGTTTACCCTTGTTTTCTTGCCGTACTTTGTTTTAACAAATTCCGCAACTTCAAGCATATCATACAGACGTTCTGTCGGCTCGCCGAAACCGCAGAACACAACCTCGTCGTATTTATCCATATCAAATTTTTCAAATTCTTTTTTAACCTCGTCAACAGACGGCTCTCTTTCAAGCCAAAGACTGCCCGAATGGTTCATCTCATTTCTGTCCTGACGCAGACAAAATGTGCAGCTGCATGGACATTTATTTGTCATATTTACATATAAACCGTTATAAACTTCATATAATATAGTCATTTTATTCTCCGTTTCTCCGTTTTCTTTCTATTATAACACATAAAATAGATAATGGGTTTACAAAATTATTAAATCTTTTAATCACAAATTTGTTAAAATGCTATAACAATGACCGCATAGAAAAGCAAGAACCTCAATTCAAGAGATTCTTGCTGTGATTTACATTAATTTTATCAATCGTTCATTAACTTCTTTTAAGAAATCCTCGGTGTTGACCTTTTTTTTGCCGGGTAGATTTGAAAGAAGGTATAAATCTCCGGTCATAACGCCGTCTTCGATTGTTTGAATTGTTGCTTTTTCAAGATTGTCCGCAAATTTCATCAAATCGTCAAGACCATCCAGTTCGCCTCTTTTTCTTAATGCACCTGTCCATGCAAACAGTGTTGCGACTGAGTTTGTGGAGGTTTCTTCACCTTTTAAGTGCTTGTAGTAATGGCGCTGAACAGTGCCGTGAGCAGCTTCGTACTCATATATGCCTTCGGGTGAAACAAGTACTGATGTCATCATTGCAAGAGAGCCGTAAGCTGTTGCAACCATATCGCTCATAACGTCGCCGTCATAGTTTTTGCACGCCCAGATATATCCGCCCTCCGAGCGTATAACTCTTGCAACGGCGTCATCAATAAGTGTGTAGAAATATTCAATACCTGCAGCCTCAAACTTTTCTTTATATTCCTTATCGAAAATTTCCTGAAAAATATCCTTGAAACGGTGGTCGTATTTTTTGGAAATTGTGTCTTTTGTTGCAAACCAAATATCTTTTTTCATATCCAGCGCATAGTTAAAGCAAGCTTTTGCAAAGCTTGCAATACTTTCATCGCGGTTGTGTACGCCTTGGACTATGCCGTCACCTTTGAAATCGTGAATGGTCTCGCGCGTAACGTTTCCGTCTTTGTCGGTGCATACCAGTTCTGCCTTTGAGCCTGCCTTTACCTGCATTTCGACATTTTTGTAAATGTCACCGTAAGCGTGACGAGCTATCGTTATCGGCTTTGTCCATGTCGGAATGTACGGTGTTATTCCTTTCACAAGTATAGGGGTTCTGAAAACAGTTCCGTCAAGTATTGCACGGATTGTTCCGTTCGGAGATTTCCACATTTCCTTTAAATTATATTCGGGCATTCTTGCGGCATTGGGCGTAATTGTCGCGCACTTTACGGCAACACCGTATTTTTTTGTCGCCTCCGCACTTTCAACCGTTACTTTGTCATCGGTTTCGTTTCTGTGTACCAGACCGAGATCGTAATATTCCGTTTTTAAATCTATATACGGCGTCAGAAGAATATCTTTTATCATCTGCCATATAATTCTCGTCATCTCATCGCCGTCCATCTCAACAAGCGGTGTTTTCATCTGAATTTTCATTGTATAAATGACTCCTTTCGCAAAAAAACAAATAATAAAAGGAAGCTGTTTTTTCGTAAGCCTCCTCGCATATAATATATTAACATATCGCTTAATATTTGTCAATCTGTAAATTTACAAAATATTATAATTTAATGTAGGTTTATCAAATTTAAAAGTAAGTTCGTCAAAAAAATAAATTTTTTTCAAAAAAAGTATTGACAAAGTGCGAAAGATGTGGTATTATAAATAGGCTGTCGATAAGACAGAGTTTGTACATT
>CAKSOE010000023.1 GCA_934476675.1 uncultured Clostridia bacterium
TCGCTTTTTCTAACTTTAATTATACCATATTTTTCCGCAAAAAACAAGAAAGAAAGCCAATTGTTAAGACTTTCTTTTGTTCAATTGTCAATGATGGGTGACACTTTTATTAAAAAAATAAAATGACTACTCCAATTTTACGTTGTCAAGGTGGAGCGGTGGAGATTTTCGCAAGAAAATACTACCGTCTACCTTGATAACGAATTTGTGATATAATATTTATTGGCGTAAGCACTTCTGTGCCTTGCGCCTAATTGTCTACATCACAGCCAAATACTTGTCAAGCACTTCATTTGGCGTGAGAAACCCAAGACATATCTTTGGTATGTTATTTGATTTTTTATTGTACCTTTGTAGCTGTTTTCTGCCATCTGCAAGATTATACATTTTTATCTTCTTGTAAAATCTCTTTTCATCAGTTCGATGCTGCCTTTCAACCTTGCCGTTATGCCTTGGTGTTGCAACTCTTATACGATGATACTTTATTCCACATAATTCAAGAGCTTTTTCAAACTTTGACGGCTTTCCGTCATTGCTGATTAATGCTCTTGTCCATTCCGTCCCATTATCCGTCTGTATCTCTCTTATAGGAAACGGACTGTTCAGTATTAGCTTTTTCAAAAACTCTACCGAGCTGTATGTACAGTGCTCATCGTACATTTCTCTAAATGTCCAACGGCTGCATTCGTCCACTGCCGTATACTGATAGTACTTTTCCCCGTTTGCAACGCAGTACGACGGTACAAACTTTACATCTACCTGTACTTTTTGACCCGGATAATCTGCTCTCTTATACGGTCGTGGTTTCTTTGTCTGTTTTTTCTTAACCTCAGGCTTTATCCATTTGTTCACTACTCTTACAAGGCTTGTGTAACAACGACTGTATCCCTTTTTGCGCAGAGCATCCCATAGCATTATCATATCATCTTTGTAATATGGGTAAAGCCGTAATATCAATTGCCTTTCTTCCTCGGCATGTTCATTTGGATGATGGTGCGGTCTATGGCTTTTGTCTAAAAGGCTTTTCCAACGCTTGCCGTCATATTTTGCTCGCCATTCATAGATTGCCTGACGGCTTATTCTGTAGTATCTTGCTGCTTCTGTTACTCCAACTTTATAACTTTTTTTAATTACCCGTTGACGAAAGTGCGCATTTGATGTTACAATATTCATAAGAAAATGACTCCTTTGACTAATGTTTTTCTTGGTCGTTAAACATTATACCATATTTGGAGTTCATTTTCTTATTTTTTTGTCACCCATCAATTGTATCACAACAGCTTGTAAAAACGGTTGAGTCCTCAAAACCGTCAATGCTTCATACCACGGGCTATAAGCTGCATAAGGAAACAAATGCAGCCGAAAGCGACATTTCAATTGATAATATAAGATATTATGAGCAGTTCGGCGAATATGACGGCTCTGCTGCCAGCGTTGATATTACGTCTGATAAGTATACGGTTGACGCCTCCGAATATGTCATTGCAATAGGCAATAAGCCGGTTACAAAATCGGAATTTATCAGCAATATTGTGCTGCCGCAAAATGCCGAAGCAGAGGTATATGAAAGTGACGAAAAAACACCTCTCGGAGATAATTCGGAGATTGCGGACGGAATGAAGTTAGCGGTATATTCCGCCGATGGACTGGGCGTAAAGCTTTATACGGTAAAAACTGATTATTTCAAGTCAAATGCGGTATTTTACAAAGACAGCATTAATGCTGAAAATATAATCGGCAATATAGGAGACAATACAACAATTGCCGTTAAATGCGACATTACAACCAATTCCGATTATGTAATAATAGCCGCGGCATACGAGGGAGACGTTCTGAAAAAGGCGGTAGTCGGAGAAGAAAACAGCGATACGGTATCTATCGGTAATATAAGCGGATGCGATGAAATATATATTTATTATTGGAATAATGCAAGCGGTATGATTCCGCTGGCAAATGCCGATTATATCACCAAATAACCGATAAGGAAACTTACTTTTCCGGCGGCAAAAGCAAAAAAGAATACTGTGCCTATCCCTGATTATCGGAGGGGATAGGCATATTTTTGTGCAAAAATGTTCTGAAACTGAAATTATTTTATCATAAACATTTCAAAAAAAGTGAAAATATGTTTGATGATTTGTTTAATGAAGACAACAGCTCTTTGGCTTTTTTTATGCGCAGCTTCGTGATATAATCCGACATACCGATGTGGAACGACTTTTTGAAAAGAACCGACAGGGCGACAGGCTGTATCCCGAATTTTTCAGATATTAATGTTGCGCATAAATTTGCCTTCTGATAGTTTTCATCTATGTAATCTTTGATCTTTTTTCGCGCTCTCCGAGCTGCGGTATTCCGACGGAGTCATATCGGTAATTCTTTTAAAAGTTCTCACAAAAGTGTTTCGGTTATTGAAACCGCACATCTCATATATATCGGTAAGTTTTTTCTTGGAGCAGGCAAGCAGTTCTTTGGCATGCTCTACTCTTATGCCGGCAAGATAATTTACAAAATTTATGTCATGCTTATCCTTTATAAGCTTTGAAATATATTTAGGAGTAGTATTGAATATATCTGCCAGCTGTTCAAGATTTATATCCTCGGAAAAGTGAGTGTTTATATATTCTATAATTCGATCCGAATCTATTTTTGCCGAGGATTTTTTTGAATTTTCGGAAATTAAGTTAAGCAGGCTGTCAATCGAATTTTTCATATCCCGAACAGACGAATGCATAGCTTCTTCAACATATTCAATATCACTTGTGTTTTCGGAGGGAGTATCAATGTGTTTTGAGTTCATAACGCGCAGGATAACAAGCATGATGCGCGCATAAAGCTCTTTGATATTGTTTTCCGGTATGTTTTTATTATCCGAAATTAAGTTTTCAATAAAATCATGAGCTTTTTCGGTATTCCCGGTTAAAAGAATATTGGTAAGAGAGTTTTCGCTTGTTATGCTGAAACGGTAATTGCGGTCTTTGGTTTCAGAAGTACCTTTCAGATTTATCGTATCGGAGCTTTTGACGATGGAAATTGAGTTAACTGCCTCTGTGTGCGATTTTTTTAAACCGTCGATACCTTTTCTTATCATGCCGAGCCCGACGTGTATGCGTATGAGAGAATGGTCGCTTTCAAAAAGGTCATTTATGGTCTGAATGAGTTTAACTATTGAATCTCTCTGTGTATCGTCTTTCAGATTAAGAAGAACATACAGCGTATCGGTTTCGCAGGGCATGACATATGAATCGTATTTATCATTAAATACGGACTGTACTATTGTGTATATACCGGACTTTATGCGCGCTGCCTCGTTGTTGTCAAAGCTTTTATAAAAATCCGGGGTTTGACGGAATTTTATAACCACCGAACAGAAGTAATCGTATTTAAACTTAACCGGACATTCATCATAATTTTGAGTATAACTTTCGTTGGAATTAAGCAGGTCAACCAGATACTTTTCGTGCAGCAGTGGCAGAGAATTTGAATAATGCTCGGTCAGCGTGTCGTTTGAATTCAGTACCTTTACAATGGAGTCGCGAATGAAGTCAAACTTATCCGGCGAACTGCTGTCGGACGGAAACATACGTGCAATTTCGTCAATAGGAGTATATATCCGCCTTGCTGCAAAGTACACGGAAACAGCGGCGGCGCTGACAAATATAATCATCAGAAAAATAAACACAAACAACAGCTTGTTTGTTTTGGCATTTATATCCGAGTACGGTACGATTACACAATAACTGTATCCGAAGTGGTTGACAGACGGTGAATATGAAATGAACAGTGATTTTCCCATATCGGTGTGTTTTTGCGTAAAGAAGTTTTCGGCGCTGTCATTTATACGGTTAAGCAAATCGTTTTCAAAAATCGCGTTATGTGATTCATCTGCCGAAAAACCGCTGCCTGTTTGTTTATTTATCATATAAAGACGGCTGTTGGGGGTGATTTTTGTGGTTTCGGAGGTTTCCAGAGTACTGCCGATATTAATGTTTACAATAATCAGGTTGCTTGTACGGATTTTATTCACCTGGGTGTAAATTATGGGGATTATATTTTTTTTAACTCCGTTGTGCGTAACTGTTGTGGGCGGCAGAATAACCGAGCCGGAAATGGGAGTTTTGAACTTTTGCCAGTACTGCTTGTTGTAGTCGTTATAAATATAGCTTATATCAAAATAAGTATCAAAATCTGCCGTATTTGTAGGTGAATACACTTTCTTTGTACCTCTGTTTACGATAACGGTACTATCAATAAACTGTGAGCTGCTTTTTAATGTGCTTAATATGGATTGAGCGTATTTTGTTTCGTTATCGTCAGAATATCCGGAGGTGTTTTTAACAAAATTCGCAAATCGGTCATTTGCGGTGATGAAATTTATTGCGGAGTTAATATTTTGAATGTTAATTTCATTTTCTTTGTAAATCGCTTCGAGCTTATATGAACATTCATTTTTTATACTTTGCATCGAAGTATTCCGAAATATAGCCAAAGACGATAATATGAAAATTAAAAGAATCAAACACGGAAAAAGGACAGCAATGGATATTTTTGCAAGTGTTTTGTTGCGCTTTTTATGTATAATTTCCGTCATGTTAAAATCTCCTCTCTGTAATTTAATATCTTTTTTCATTTTAAATTATAGCATACATAACATACAAATTCAAGATAAAGAAAAAACAAATGTACCGATTTTCGTCTTAAAAACGTAAAAATTTCGTCTCAAAAATATCGGCAGGGTGAAAAGTGTACAAAAAATCAAAAGTGTATTTTTTAAAGGGCGAAAATTGTTACATTTACTCAAAATGTATCTTGAAAAGTCTGATATGTGATGTTAAACTGACTTTGCTGAACAGCTGAAACGAAATTAATTCATTTTGTGAGGAGGTAATTTAAAAATGAGAGGGAAAAAGATAATTGCATCGGCAATGGCGCTGGCGTTGGTCTTGGCGGCGGCAAGCTGCGGACAGGAAAAAAAGAGCGGCGGAAAGGTTACAATAAAAGTAGGAAACTGGCCCGATGATACAAAACCGCAGCAGGTTGAGGTATATAACGGATACGTAAAAAAAATGAATGAGTTATATCCCGATATTGAAGTAGTGCCGGATACATATCAATATGATGTAAAAACCTTTATGGCAAAAGGAGCAAGCAATCAGCTTCCGACAGTGTATACAACATGGTTCTCCGAAATCGGTAAAATTATAACTTCGGGTTATGCGGCGGATATAACGAAGCAAATGAATGAAAACGGTTACTCAAAGAGCCTTAATCCGGAGCTTTTGTCGCTTGTATCAAAAGATTCAAAGATTTATGCCATACCGAAAGATTCATATGCGCAGGGATTGTTTGTTAATGTCAATCTTTTTACGGAGGCAGGTCTGATTGATGAAAACGGACTTCCGATTTATCCTAAAACTTATGAAGAAATGGCACAAACAGCAAAAACCATTAAGGAAAAAACAGGAAAAGCTGGATTTATAATTCCCGCAACTTCAAATATGGGCGGCTGGCACTTCATGAACATTGCATGGAGCTACGGTGTGAAATTTGAGGAACAGGATGCGGACGGGAAGTGGAAATCAACATTCGATACACCTGAATGTGTTGCTGCACTTCAATATGTAAAGGATTTAAAATGGAAATATAACTGTGTACCCGAAAATATTCTGGTGGATAAAAATGAAATGATGAGAATGTTTGCAACAGATCAGGCGGCAATGTGTTTTCTTGATCCGCCGAGCGGCAAGCTTGTTACCGATTACGGTATGAATAAAGATAATGAAATGGTTGTAAGTATGCCCGAAGGCCCGCAGGGCAGATATTCGCAGATGGGCGGAAACGTACAGATGATAGCGCCCAATGCAACGGACGAAGAGATTGATGCGGTGTTTAAATGGATGGAAATTACCGGCTGCAGCCCCGAACTTACGGAAGAAGGAAAAGCCGGAATAGAAAGCAATATTCAAGCAACACTGGCAAAGAACGGCATAGTGCTTGACCAGACTCCGTTTAAAATCTGGGTTTCCGATGAAAGAAACAATACTGAAAAAGAAATAAGAAGCAAGTATGCAAACATAGATCCGCGGAAATTCCAGAATTATTATGATTTTGAAAATGTAATAATTAATCCCGAGGAGGCGCAGGGCGCACAGGAGCTTTATGCAATTCTTGACAAGTGTATTCAGGAGGTTCTGACAAACGAACAGGCAGATCCGGCACAGCTGATAAAGCAGGCAGCATCGGATTTCCAGAAGAACTGTCTTGATAAGGCTATTGACTGATTATAAATTTAAAAGGAATGAACAAATATGTTAAAAACCAAACGGCAAAGCAATAAATCAAGATTTAACGGTCTTGTGCAAAAAAATATATCGGGCTGGATGCTGATGCTGCCGAGCGTGCTGCTGTTTATATATGTGGTGTGGCGTCCGATAGCAATGGGCGCATATGATTCTTTTTTCAGACTGAGGGGCTATACACCCATGGAATTTGTCGGAATTAAAAATTATATGGACGTAATAACCTCTACCGATTTTCCGACTGTTCTGCTTAACACGTTTAAGTATGTCGTATGGTCGCTGATAATAGGCTTTCCGCTGCCGTTTTTTGTGGCGGTAGCGCTTAACGAAATGGTACACGGAAAAGGATATTTTAAGTTTACGATGTATTTTCCGGCAGTTATTCCGGGCATAGCGGTATCGCTCATATGGTACTTTATTTATAAACCGAGTCAGGGAGGATTGCTTAATTCTCTGCTGTATTTACTGGGACGTAATCCGATTGAATGGCTTCAGAATAAAAATCTTACAATACCGTTAATTGTTATCAGTATGTCATGGAACGGTTTCGGTTCGACAATGATAGTCTATCTTGCGTCGCTGCAAAGCATAAACCAGGAGCTGTACGAGGCGGCAAGACTTGACGGGGCAGGCATATTTAAAAGAATAAGGTATGTACTGTTTCCGCATATGTGTCCCATTCTGCTGCTTATGCTGATACGTCAGGTAATAAGCGTGTTCCAGGTAATGGAACAGCCGCTTGCCATGACGGACGGCGGCCCGAATAATGCATCTGTGACTATGGCTCTGCAAAGCTATAAATACGCTTTTGTAAACGGCAGGGTTGACTGGTCGTTGGCGCTCAGCATGGTAACGTTTTTAATACTTATGGCGCTGACGCTGATATATTTCAAAACCGATAAAAAGCTTAACGATTAATGAAATTGGGAGGGGTTATAATGAATAGATTCAGCGATAAAACTTCGGGTCTTCTCAATTTTATGGAGTTGAAAAAAAGAAGATACCGTTTTCTGTACTGGACAATATTTGCGGTTTTGGTTATAATAAGTTTAATATGTGTTCTTCCTGCGATTTGGGTGTTGCTGTCGGGATTTAAGGACGCACAGGAATTTTATAAAATACCGCCGTCACTTTTTCCGGAACATTTCAAGCTTTCAAAGCTTAGCGAAGTGTGGCAGCAGCTCAATTTCTTAAAGCTTTATAAAAACAGCTGTACCATAATAATCGGGGATTTGGTGTTCAATATTATTCTTAACGGAGTGATAGGATACGTGCTGTCCCGATTAAAGCCGAAGGGTACGGCGCTTATAGGAACGCTGATATTCTGGTCAATGCTTTTGCCTACATCAATGAACCTTGTGCCGTTATTCATGGGGTTTGTGGATGTACCTATATTCCATATAAATATGACGGATACATACTGGCCGATGTGGATTATGTCGGGGGCAAACGCATTTAATGTGCTGTTGTTCAGGAATTTCTTTAACGGAATACCTATGTCATACATAGAAGCGGCACGTATAGACGGCTGTACGGATATGGGGATTTTTGCGAGAATAGTCATGCCGCTTGCAAAGCCTATAATAATGGTTGTGGCGATATTTACCGTTCAGGCGGCATGGGGAAACTTTCTGTGGCCGTATCTGATTATACAGGACGCCAATAAGCTTCCGATTGCGGTAAAAATATACCAGTTCAAAAGCAGCGGCATAACGATTGATAAGTACATGATAGCACTGATGTTTACAATTATACCGCCGGCAATATTATTTACAATCTTTTCAAAACACATAATGGGCGGCTTGAACATGAGCGGACTCAAAGGATAAATAATAGAAGGTTTTGTGCCACAGGCACGGAAAGGAATGGTTATAAATATGAAAAAAGTAATCAGCCTGCTGCTTTCGGCAGCAATGGTATGCTCCGCGTTTTCGGCGATTTCGGTAAATGCGGCGGGTTCGGATTTAAAAAGCGTTACATTCAAAAATAAACACTCTTATATTAATGTAGAAACAGGGGAAACAAAGACATTTTCTTCAATAACGGATACAAGACTTTACGGTGAATCTATCGGACAGTATTACGGAGCAAGAGCACAGGACTGGAATTCAGTCCTTGGATTCAATAGAACCGCAGCAGACCGAACGATTTTCAGAATAAATATATCGGATACCGGACTTGCGGAGAAAAAAATCGACCGCGGAGAATTTAAAATCACCGTGCGCGCGAAATACGGCAGTAATGTGGATAACAAAACATATTCGTTATACAGAATAACAGACGCCGACGGAGACTGGACAGCGGCTGAAAGTGAAAACACCACCAAATCAGGGAGTGCATCGTATGCCCAAAAAGCAAGGCATGGCTATACGGGTGATATAACCTTTGCAAAGAGTGCTGACGGAGCAGAGGCAGAAACTAAGGTAAATACAAACAACAGCGCGTTTGCGCCATATCTGGCAGACTCAAGCCTTTGGGAGGGTGCAACGGCAGCATATGACACGACAAAGCTCGGAACAGCGTGGACGGGCGGCGTGGCAATGGGAGAGCCGGGCGGCGGCTCGTATGAGCTTGCGCCGGTGTCAACCGTTAAGCTTGATACCACCAATACGTCATCAGATCCTCTTAAAGCAGGAACGCTGACGTTTACCATAGACGGAGAAACTCTTACAGAGTGGGCGAAAGGGAAAAATAACGGTTTTATTGTAAGAGCGGACAGCGAAAAAAATGACGGCTATGTTGGTATATATATGTCAAATTCTCACTCTACATATAACAAAGACTCAGCCAATGCTCCCGAGCTGACGGTTTACTATCGTGATGCGGTAAAGCTGGCAGCACCGGAAAACGTAAAAATCGATGGCAGAGTGATAACATGGGACGCGGCAGAAAACGCATCGGGCTATAAGATACAGCTTTATAAAGACGGCGCGGCATTCGGCAGCGTTGTAACAAGCAATACAACCGAATACGAAATACCGGAGGAAAGCATTACCGAAACGGGAGTTTATCAGGCAACGGTAACGGCAACAGGCAGCGGAACGTATATTGACTCTGACGAATCGGCTTTAAGCTCAACATTTTACTATTATGTGCAGGACGGTCAACATTCGTTCTTCTACGGACAGGACGGTTACACGGGTGTAGGAGACACCGTTTTGTGGAATACGGTGGGACGTTACTATTTTACAAGCGGGATAGACTGGATTATGGATATAGGAACGAACAGTAAAGGCGAAATTATGCGTGCAATCGCGAGATTCGACCTTTCGGGGCTGAAAAGCGGTGTAAATGCAGGCGACGGAAAGCTTACATACAGAATAAACACTGCTCCGAAGTCGAATCTGACGCTCAAACTCTATAAAATAACCGACAAGGACGGCGACTGGCAGGCAGGCAATTCAACAAATACATCTCAGGCTTCAAAAGCAACATATGCCCAAAAAATACGGCACAGCTATACGGGTGATATAACCTTTGCAAAGGCTGCTGACGGAACTGCGAAAGAAACCAAGGTAGGCACAAATCATAAAGACTTTTCGGCGTATCTGGCAGACTCAAGCCTTTGGGAGGGGGCATCAGCGGAATATGATAAAACAAAGCTCGGAACAAACTGGGCAGGCGGTTTAGGCTTGGGAGAGCCGGGCGGCGGCTCATATGAAGCAGAACCGATTGCAACGGCGACAATTGGCCCGGATTCATCGGCGCTTGAATTTACCATTCCCGCCGATACAATAAAGGAATGGGAAAAGTCGGATAATAACGGATTTTTGATAAAAGCGGCAGATGAAACGGTAAAGGACTGTTATGTCAGGATATGTGCGGCAAACAGCGGAGGACAGTCACAGCAGGCGACCTATCCGAGACTTGTAGTATCGGAAAGCACCGAAGAAACAGAAAAAGCCGATATAACATCATTAAGCGTTACGTCGGGCGGTGCGGCAGTATCCGAGTTGACGGCAGATATAAGTGCAGTTGATATAAATGCAGCGGTAAAAAATAATACAAATACGGAAATTTCACCGATTTTAATTATCGCATTGTATGATAAAAACGGAATACTCAAAAATACGGAATTTAAAACGGCAGCTTACGCAATTCCGGCGGGTAAAACGGCATCAATCAGCGGACAGTTTGCTCCCGAGTGCGGTTTTGCGGCAGGCGATACGGTTAAATTCATGCTTTGGAACTCTGTTGCGGAAATGCTGTCATATACAGGAGTGAAAACTCTTGCGGATGCAAACAAATAACAGAGGGTTGATTAACGTGCGGCGGCGATTGATGTGCCGCTGCACGGGATAAATTCGGGAGGTGCTTTTTGAAGTGAAAAAAATAATATCCTTAATACTTACGGCAGTAATGACATCGGGTATATTGGCAGCTGCTGCAAGCGCAGCGTCATCGGCGAATATTGTCACAAATAACGGCACGGATTTTGCAAAGGAAAATAAGCCTTCGGCAGGCGGCTGGTGCTACTATTCATATGATGTGGACAAAGGACTTCCCGATGAAGTCCAGTTCATGGTAAAGGGAAACGGTAAAAGATTCAGTGAGGACGAGTATGCCGTGGATTTGAATAAAACATCTCATGTGTGGTATGTAAAGGACGGCGGAAAATTTGCGTCCGATACAAGGTCAATTGTATGGAATTATACGGTTAACAATACAATGGAAAATGCGCCCAAGGGAATAAATATAAAAGCTTCTTTGCCTGTTGCATCGCATTTTCAGATATTGACGACAAGCGACCGTAATGTTGATAAAATTGCCGGAGCAACACAAACGATATATGATAAAACAAAGACTAAACACGAAACAGACATAACAATACCTGCCGGAACATTAAAAACCGGCGACGACATTTTGTTTGTAATAAGAAAAAGCTCGGCGTCAAGCTATACGTCATTAATACAAACGGATTTCAATGTAAAAGCAATGTATACCGACCAGACCGAACAACCTGTTTTTACAACAGACAAAGCGGTAGTAAAAAGCGGAGAAAAGATTACAATAACAACCAATACCGCGGGGGCAGATATATATTATACAACCGACGGTTCAAATCCGAAAACATCGGAAACAAGAACTCTTTACAAAGAGCCTGTAACAATAACGCAGGGAACAAATTTACAGGCATATGCAACAAAGGACAATTTTGAGGACAGTTATATTACATCGAAATATTATATAATCAATTATCCGATAAGGGAGTTTTCGGCAGTGTGCAATAATGTTATTTCACCGGAATATACCAAAGATACTCTCGGCTGGGTGCGGTTTGACTGCATCTGGGCGGATTATGAAAAAGAAAAAGGAAAATACGATACTCAGTATCTTGATAAAATCGGCGAAAAGGTAAAAGAAAGCCTGAACGCCGGATATATGCCGCTTCTGATACTCGGCTACGGCCCGACATGGAGCGTGGAACAGAACGGATATACCTTTACTCATAAGCTGACAGGCGACGTTTATGAGTACGGCCCTGTCGGTGAAGTTGAAATTAACGGAACGGTAAGAACGGGACTGCACAAAAAAGTTACGAACAGGTGGGGAGAGGTAACTGCGGATCAGGACGTTTCGCTCAACAATAAGTTTCAGATGAGCGCTGAAAGCGTTGAGGCATGGCAGAACTATGTAAGAGCGGTTCTCGACTATTTTACGGCAGAACCGTACAATCTTAAATATTTCCAGATATGGAATGAGGCATATCCGTCATCAAGCTTCTATTACGGAGATCTGGATCAGTATATGCAGGTGGTGCATATACCTGCGGCGAAAGTAATGCGTGAATATAAGGACGTGAAAATCGTCTACGGCGGCTGGCCGTGCTGCGGCCCGATGAGCGAATTTGTCGAACTGCTGGATAATAATGACGCGTGGCAGTATATGGACGTTATAGATGTTCACTATACGCCGCTTGACGGAATGGATTATCTGTACAGAGCGGCGAAAGAACGCGGATTTGAAAAGCCGTATGTATGGCAGACGGAAATGGGCTTTACGACAGACGGCGGCTATCCCGCAAATATGTATGCGCGCACTCTCAGGTGGGGACTGGAACACGGATTGTTTGCGGCAGATGAAAACGGTGTAACGGATAATGATTCCGTTAAGCTTTTCTGGTTTGCAAGCGGTTCGCCCGACGATCCCAAGGCATACGGCTGGAACTGTTCGCTGCTTGCCGGAACACGCATAACGGATAACGGAAAATCGGTATTTGCATTTAATAATGCGCTGATTGCTCATAAAATAGAAAAATTTAACAATTACAGGACAACGCCGTATCTGAAACCCGAAACAACAGAAATGCTTTCGGCGTCAGAAGGATTTAAACTGGATAAAAACAGCGCGCTGATTGCAATACATCTTATCAAAGAAAATAATTATTCAAATGCCGTGAGTGACATAAACGGTACGGGGGAGGCAATTGATATTTCCGACCCGTCGGCAGCTGTAACGGTAGAGGTTAAAGGGGTAAGCGGCAATGTGAATGTAAAACGCATAGACCAGTTCGGAAATGAAACCCCGTTGGAATATTCATATGCGGACAACGGAAATTTAAAAATAAGCGTACCTGTTGCGGAAAAGGATTCTTATACCGAAGCCGCCATAAAAAAATCATATTGCAGCAATTTCTATGTTCGCATTGACAGCGACAGCGAGATTGCGGACGGTGACTGGACCGTACCTTCATACAAATAAGAAAGGATAAAAAAATGAGAAAAGTATTATCTTATCTGACGGCTTTCGTTTTAAGCGTATCATTCGCCGTGCCTGCGGCTGCCGATACTGCGGATATGAGTTATGTTTCAAATATGCTCGGAAGATCAAATGCGCTGAAATACGACGAAACACAAGGAATCGGCTGGGAAAACGTAAGCGTGGACTGGGCAAAAGCAGAGGAAAATAGAGGAATTATAAATGCGGAGTATATATCGTCCGTACATGATACATTAAAACAGATAAGCAAAAGCGGAAAAAAAGCAATGCTCACCATAGAGAATGTTCCGATGTGGGCTGTGGATAAATCGGAGCTGATATTTGACCGTGACGAGGGTACATACAAGCTTGGTGAGTATATAGGCATAAAATACGGAAAAATGCTCAGGAATCTGACATATCCCGACGGCAGAGTTGAAGAACTTACCGTCGGAACGGAGCAAATGCCTGTCTCGAAGAAGTATTCGTCAGCATGGACGGATTTTGTGGAGAAAACGGCAAAGGAATTTAAGAATGACGGAGTGGAATATGTTCAGATAGGGAATAATCCGTTCGGCAGCGTGAAAGAATTTTTCGCAAATGCCGATGACTATTTTGTGAGCATACATAAACCGGCGGCGGAAATACTGCATCGGTACGGTTATAAGACTGTCTGTGGCGGTGTGAGTACGGGATTTGGAGTGACGAGAATTTTGGATTTGCTTGATCGGCAAAACGGTTACGATACGATTGATGTTTTTAATCTGACATACAATACGCTGGGTGCGGTGAATTATATGTATAACCGGCTTACCGAAAAGGGACTGAAAAACCCGTCTATATGGCTTACGGCTGTCGGGTACGAAAATTCGGGAGTTTATACGCCGAATTTGTACCCGAGGTTTATAAGATGGTCGCTGGATGTGAGGGATACTTCGAACCCGGATCAGTTTAAAATTTTCTGGTCGGAAAAAGCGCAGGACGGCAAAGAAATTCCGCTTAGCCGTGACGGAGAGGCTACAATATACGGCAAGGAAATTGCGGCAATCGAAAAGCTCCTTAACGGAAAAACACTTGCCGCTTTTGAAGGATACAATTACAGCGCACAGCTGAATTTCCGTATATTTGATAATATGTCATCGGCGGAGGGCTTTAAAACGGAGGACGGCAGAATAATTCTTGCGGCGCACTTCCTAAAACAAAACACCGCCGCTATATTTTCAAATGAAAACGGAGATACAATGCACGTTAATTTCTCAAACAGCTATACGGGTATAAACGTATCGGGTATTCCGAAAAATTCGGTTGTAAAGCGCACCACCGTTACGGGAAATCAATGGGAAATAAACCGTGAATGGCATGAGGACGGAACTATGTATATGGACGTTGCCGTTCCGGACAAAATAAGCGCTCCGGCAAATAATATAAACGAAACAGCGGAAGCCGTTGCGGCAAACAGCGGATTTATGACAAGCTTTTTTGTGGAAATTATTCCGCCCGCGCAAAACGTTAACTGATACAGGAGGCAGATAAATGAAGAATATAGTTTTAAGCCTGACAGCGGCATTGACGGCAGGAATTTGTCTCAATGCTCATGCCGAAACAGTAATGATAGATAATGTTTCAAGTACGGCATCGGGAATAATATTAAGCGGACATATAGAAAACACGGTTTCAAGACCTCTGACAGCCCAGGTGATTATTCCGGGAGGAACATTCGGAGAGCTTGAGGATATTTATCGGGCGGATATAATTAAAACCGACGATACAGGCAGCTTTACCTATACAGTATCTCCCGATGATACGGACTGGGGGGGAATATATACTGTGTATATCGGCGGTCGTGATATAGATGAGGTTGTGTCACAGCCGTTTACGTTT
The DNA here is from genome assembly GCA_934476675.1 of uncultured Clostridia bacterium. GTDB lineage: Bacteria > Bacillota > Clostridia > UBA1381 > UBA1381 > UBA4716. The sequence continues at coordinate 14,880 of CAKSOE010000023.1, forward strand.
ATTTCCTTTAAGAACAGGGAGGAAACAATTGCAAAAATAAACGCATTTCAGACCGTATCCGAATTTGAAGCTTTCATATCCGACGAATATTCGGCAGAGGTAATGAAAAGCCTGGGATTTGATTATGAAAAGTATAACGCATTTTCGGATAGTGAAAAGGATATGTATTGCGAAATAATGCTTAATTCAGAGCTTAGTGTTGATAATTTCACCGAACAAAGCAATGCGGCAGCAGCTTTGGTGAATATAAACACGGCGGCGGAAAGCGACAGAGCAAAGGTGTTCAGAGAGAACGCGTCAGCTTTGGGAATTGATTTGGGTAAAAACACCGTTTCCGAATGGCTCGGAACGGAAAAAACGGATGATGTAATAAATTCCGTTCTGAGCGGCGGTACATATATGTCATCGGCGGATTTGGCGAAAAAATTTAACGATTCCGTAATTGTTAAGGCTTTCGGAACTGCACGCTGGAACGAGATTGAAAAAGTCATTTCTCTTTGCAGCGGATATGTCAGGCTTGATACCGACAGCAGTGTTTATAAATCGAAAAAGACCGCGGTTCATAAATACATGGTGGAGTACACTTACGAAAAAATCGAAGATGTCAATACAAATTTTGAAAAGGCGCTGAAAAAAGCTGCGTCCGATACGGACGGCGGCAGCACAGGCGGTACGGGCGGCGGAGGAAATTCCGGCGGCTCCGGTTCAGGTTCGGGCTCAAAAAAGACCTCCGGTACGCTGCCGGCTCCGGTGATTAAAGAAACACAAAGCACGGTAAATGAACGCAGATTTACGGATTTATCGAACGTGCAATGGGCGGCGGACAGCATAGAAAAGCTTGCGGCGGCAGAAATAATTTCGGGTGACGGAAACGGCAGATTTATTCCCGAAAGAACCGTAACGCGAGAAGAATATGTAAAAATGCTTGTGTGTGCGTTTAAGACGGGCAGCGGAACAAACGATATATCCTTTACGGATGTGAAACAGTCCGATTGGTTCTTTTATTATATAAAAAGTGCGGTAAATGCGGAAATCGTGAGAGGCGCGGATGACGGAAGTTTTGGCGCAGGCAGAGAAATAAGCCGCGAAGATATGGCAGTAATGACAATGAGGGCTCTCGATAAAGCCGGAGCGGCTGTCGGGGCAAAACGCGCCGCAGCTGAATTTAAAGATAAGGAAGACATTTCGGATTATGCGTCAGAAGCGGTAGAAAAACTGTATTGCGCAGGGATAATAAACGGCTTTGAGGACGGCAGCTTTATGCCGAAGGCAACGGCAACGCGTGCGCAGGCGGCAGTCATCATAGCAGCCGCAATGCAGATGAATGGGGAGGAACAGCATGATTAAAATAAAAAAATTATTATGCGCACTGACAGCCGCGACTGTTACGTCGGCTGCAATGCTTATTCCGCCGGTTTTGGCAAATGTAAGCGAACAGGACGAAAAGGTTGATTTTCTGATAAACATAGGAATAATGAATCCGATAACCGATGAACAGATTCAGCTGGTTGATACGGTAAAGCGCAAGGATTTTGCGGTTTTGCTCACAAGAATGTTAAACGGCGGCAGAGATGCCGAAAACAGCGGAAAATGTGAGTTTGTAGATGTGGATATAAACGATGCCGCAACGGCGGATATTGTATACGCTTATGAGCATAATATACTGAACGGCTACGGAGAGGGGATTTTCAGACCGGAGGTGGCTGTTAAATACGAAGAAGCGGTAAAGTGTCTGGTGTGCGTGCTGGGCTATAATGCGGAAGCGGAAATAGAGGGTGGTTTCCCGAACGGCTATATGCAGACTGCCGCAAGGCTCGAAATGCTTGACGGAATAAGCGCTCAAAGCGGTGAGTTTATAGGTCTTAAAGATTTGGCGGCATTAATATACAACAGCCTTGATATACCGTATATGACGGTAAAATATTCCGGAGGACAAATGCAATATGTCAAGTCGGAGGATTCGACGGTTTTGTCCGAGTCGTTTGATATGTATGATGATAAGGGCATAATAACGGCAAATTCCAGGACTTCTCTTGACGGCGGTGCGGCTGCCGCAAACGGATACGTAATTATAGACGGAGAAATGTATGCGGCGGGCAAGACAAATGCGGAAGAACTGATAGGACAATATGTGAAGTTTTACTATACAAATCCTAAAAACAGCGATGAAAAAACTTTGACGGCTGTAACTGCATACACAAGCAAAAACAATGTGCTTAAAATCTCCGGTGATGATATAACCGACGTATATCTTGCCGCCGGAAACGGCAATTCGGAAATAAAGTATGCCCAAAACGGGGGAAGAAAAGTTTTATCGGCAAAAATCAGTCCGAAAGCCGATGTTCTCCGTAACGGTGTGGTTTGTTTTGAATATGACAGCAAGACGTTTATGCCCGATACGGGAGCGGTTACATTGATTGATAACAACGGAGACGGTATATATGAGGTTGTTTCGGTTGAAAGTACGGACACATATACGGTAAAGAATGCCTCGGCATATTTCGGAAAGGTTACGGATTTTTATGATGATACAAAAACGCTGACAGCCGACGAAAACGACGGCGGCAACGTTATAAAAATCATTAAACCCGACGGTGAAAACGGTACATTTGCGGATATTAAGGCATGGGATATTCTCTCGGTATGCGAAGCGCAGACAGAAACGGGAAAATATGCCGAAATAAAAATATCAAGGAATGTAGTGACCGGAAGGCTTACTTCCGTATCGGCGGACAGCGTTTCAATCGACGGAACGGAATATAAGCTTAACAATACTTTCAAAAAGTACATAGAAAAAAAGCTTGTAAGTCTGCAAACGGGAGTTACGCAGGATTTTTGCCTTGACGTATACGGCAGATTGGCGGCAATAAAAGAGGGAAAAGCCGGCGGTAAATATTATTACATAAAAAATGTTTCAAAATCGGATAACGGAGAAGATACAATTATTTCGGCATGGAACATCAGCGCCGACGAATGGGAAAACTATGAACTGAACGGAAATAAAAAAATATCCGTAAACGATTCCTCCAAAAAACCGGAGGATATAAAGGCGCTTGAAAAAAGCTTTGTGCGTTTAATTAAGAACAGCAGCGGAAATATATCAAAAATATACAGCTGTGAAGCAGAATTTGGAAGCGACAAAAATTTGCAGAGATGCTCCGGCGTGAGCGCTTATATGGATTACAGCACCGGCGGAGAAATAGGGTATTATCCGAATGAAAATACCGTTGCCGTAACCATACCCCAAAGCGATGAGTATGCAAATGATAAGACGAAATATGTAAAGAGGATTTCCAATTTCGGAGATACAAAATATAAATACGTGCAGCTTTATGACGTCGAAGATTATATTCCGGCAATTATAGTGCATAGGAGCGACGCCGTGACGGGAAGCGAAAACGTCGGTATGGAAAAGCCGAGCATGATTGTCACCGATATATCGGAGGAATTGTACGATGATGATACTTTTATAAAAATCAGCGGATATTCTTCAAGCGGTGAAACATCATATCTGCTTAACGAAGATACGGTCGAGTCGGAAAGCTATAAAAAGCTGAATATCGGCGATTTTGTGAGAGTTGAAACTGATTTAAACGGTATCGGAACAGCTTTGGCGATAGATTATTCGGTCAGTGAAAATAAGGTTACGGTAGGAAAAACACCGTACAATTACGGCAGCTCATTTACCGATTTGAACATTTTCTGCGGAAAGATTACGGAAATAAATCAGGCGGCGAATATTATCAGAATTGAACATTCCTACGGAGAAGATACGCCGACGTCTGCCGTTACGGTCATGAAAATGCCGTCGGTTGTGCTGATAAACGACAGTCAGCGTTCGTCAGACCGCAGATTTGAGCTTAGCGACGGTTCGGCATTGCAGACGGGACAGTTTGTTGTAATAAGAAGAAGAGCGGGAAGAAACCAAATAGCGGAAGTATTTGCGGATTAATAAAAAGGAGTGCGGAGTATGAAAAAATTATCAATACTGCCTGTCGTAATTTCGGCGCTGATTATGTCGGCACCGCTGACATATGCGGAATACAGCAAAGCGGATGATTTCAAAATTCAGATGCTGAGTGTTACGGATCAAAACGGAACAGAAATAGAAACAATAAATGCCGATACCGAGAGTGTGTATATACAGACGCTTGTAAAAAATCCGTCATGGAACGGAGAAGCCATTCTGCTTGCAGGGATTTTTGACGGTACAACTGATAAAATGAAGTATCTGGAAAAATCGGGAACGGTAAACATTAAAGCGGGTTATCGGGGAGACTTTGATTTGGAGATGGACAAATCCGAGCTTGAAGCGGTAAATGTAAAAGAAGGCGACAAGATTAAACTGTATATATGGGATAGTCTTACGGGTATGCAGCAGCTGTTTGACGGTACGGAATCGGGACATTTCAGCGAATACGGAACGACATATTCCACGAATAACGTGAGCGATTATAATATGCACATAAATGAGGTGCGGGGTGACAACTGGTCGTATCTGTGCCGATACAGGGATATGACGAACACATCCGCTCTTTTGAGTGCATCAATGGGACTGTGCAGACAAAAGGCGGATAATACAAACGGAACATGGTATACCGACCCGAATGGAAAAACAGGCAACTGGCTGCTGAATCCGGACGGCTCCGTAAAAACAGAGCCAAACCGCCTTATGGGATTTAACTATACAATCGGAGCCCTCACGGCGGAAAAAAGATTAAAGGTATCGGGGACCTTTACGGGGAGCGATGATGTTATACTGTATGTTCTGAAAACAAATGACAGCGTTGAAAGCGTATCCGATTACGGAAAAGGCGCAATCGGTTATACGGATACATGGCTTGACGATAATGTGTATCAAAAATACGAAAACCTTACGGCAGGCGAGGGGAAATTCGAGTTTGAAATACCGGCAGAGGAATCAAAGGCAGGTAATGATATAACCTTTTGGGTAAACAGAACCGGTGGTGGTACACAGACAAACATTTTAAGCGTAACAATTTCGGTCATGAATGATGAAGCCGATACTGTTGCGGACGCTGACCTTTAATGAAAGGATATAAGTATGAAAAAAGGTATACTTTTTCTAATTGCCGCCGTAATTGCGGCGGCAATTACGGCATATGCGGACGATAGCGGTATTAATGTTGCATACGTTGATTTTACCGATAAAAACGGTAGGGAGCTGCAAAATCTTGAAGATGTGTCGAACGGCATAAAAATAACCGCCGAAGTGGAAAATTACTCCCAAACACCGCAAAATATCGAAATGATTTCCGCGCTGTATGACGGTGAAAACGATGCACTCAAAGCGGTGGAGATTGAGACGGTAAGCGCCGTAAACGAACATAATAACCGCGGTCAGATCACACTGGAAAATTCAGGAATTAATAAAGATGATTATATCAGAGTGTTTTTTTGGAATCTTTCAGACGGTATGAGGTCAGCGGAAAAGGCTTTTTCATTTCCGGCGGATACGGATAAGTACGACAGAAAAGCAAGTGAGTATACTGCCGTCTGCGGAAGTCAGACCGATATGTCCGATGTCGGCGCGGTGAACTGGAACAGAATTGATTTCGCTTGGCAGAGCGTACAGCCGACAGAAAACGGAGGATTCAGCGAGACACAGCTGAAAAAATGGGGCGATACCATACTGGAATGTCGGAAAAACGGCATAACCATGCTGCCGATACTTGATTATACGGCAGACTGGGCGGCGGATCCCTCCGCATACGAATATGTCAGCGGAACAGACACCTATAAATACAGCGAAGCACAGGAAATAGAGGGGAAACCGTCATACTGGACAAGAGAGCTTACAGTTGTAAAGCAGGACGGTACAGAAACCGTAAGCACGGTAACGCAGCGTAAGTCAAGGCAGCGTTTCAGGGATGTAAAGCTGTGGGAGGCATATGTCGAAAAAATCGTTTCAACATACAGCGCCGAGCCGTACAATCTGAAATATTTTCAGATATGGAACGAAGCACATCCGAAATCAAGCTTTTGGGACGGCGGAATGGAATACTATATGACAGTTCTGCATAAAAGCGCGGCGGATATTATTCATAAATACGGTTGTGAGGTTGTGTACGGCGGCTGGCCGTCGATTGGCGGCATCGGAAATTATTGTGATATGCTTGATAAATACGATGCATGGAAAACAACAGATATTTTTGATTTGCATTATTATAATACGGATAATATGTATACAGTGTATAAACGTGCCCTGAAAGCCGGAGTTAAATCGCCCAAGGTATGGCAGACGGAGATCGGCTGGATTTCAAATCCCGGATATATATGCAGTATGTATTCAAGACTCATGTATATGGCGCTCATGAACCGCTCCGAACAGAATGACCAGTTTAAGGCTTTTTATTTTACATGGGGCGCACCGAATGATCCGAATGCCTATGGTTACGGAAAGGTTTTGAAATATACAGACGGAACGCTTACATATCACGGAAAAAGCATGAAAATGTTTTCCGAGACGATGCGCGGAAACAGTATTGAAAGATATACACGTATAAGTACCGGTACGGGTATCGGGTATGCCATGACTGGAAATACGATTCATGCTTTTGAAATTGACAAAAGAAAAATTGCGGCTGTTTTTGCGGCAGATATAAACGATAAGACCGTAAAGGAGATTTTGGGTGAGGAGCCGATACGCTGCGAAGGCGTTTTCGGGACAAAATCGGTGCAGCTTGCGAGCTATGACGGGAGCGAGTACCACAGCCTTGATTTCACCGACGACAAAAACGGAAATATCAGCTTTACAATTCCCGAAAATCTGATAAAGACATATGAATATAACGGTTCTAAGAAGGCGATTTTTTATATCATAATAAATGCCGCCGAAATTACGGCGCCTACAAGCAATATCCGTGATTTTGAATACGGCAGCGATTCCGAAAACAATAAATCTTTAATTGTCCCGGGCAGATGGTCGTATGTTGATTGTTACTATGCCTCACCGCGTCCTTTGTCAAAAGGAACGGGTGCAGGAAAATTTTCGGCTGATACATGGACGGTGGATAATAAAAAATCCGTAAAGTCGTGGTGTTTGGATTCAAACGGAAATATTAATACAGATACAAGAGCTGTCGGTTACAATTATACAATCGGCGAGTCAATGTCGGGAAAAAGCCTGACGGTAAAAGGTACGTTCAATCCAAACGGCAGAAAAAGAAGCATAAAGATTTATAAAACAAACGATACAGACGCGTATTCGATAGCGGCAGAGAAAGAACTGATATTTGAATACAGCGGAAAAGATAAAACAGAGTTTAATATCGGATTGCATGGCGAGTACGGAAACGATATCCTGTTTGAGGTAAAATCGGTTACAGCGGGCGATTACGGTGTACAATGCAATCTGAACGCAGAGGTATCGGCAAACTGAAAGAAAGGACGGAGATTACGGTGAAAAAAACATTATTTATATTTGCAATAATCTCGTCATTTGCGTTATTTGTAAACTTCGTCTGTGCCGATGCTTTTAAAACGGATAATAAATCCGGCTACAATGCAAAAGTAAACGAAATACGGAGCGGTGCATGGTCGTATCTTTATTATGACGGCACAGCGGAACTTAATTCCGATAAGCTTTGTCTGCTTGAAAAAAACGGGCAAAACGGCGGTTGGTGTTATTCTGCCGCATCGCCTGATAATTACTTTCTTTTGCCGAACGGAAAAATATGCACTTCCAAGGGACGTCAGATAATATATAATTTCACAATCGGAAAAGAACTTGCAGGCAAAGATATTACCGTAAAAGGAACATTTGCGGGAGCTGCATCGTCGGAGCTGTATGTGCAAAAAAGCAGCGACCAAGATGTGTCACATATTGCAGATACGGAGCTGAAAGGAAAATTCGGTACGGGCAGTAACGGATTTGAAATTGAAATTCCGTCATATGAAGCAGCAGAGGGTGATGATTTGCTGTTTGCGGTATCCGCTTCGGAAATCGGACACATATATAATACTCTAAGCATTACAATCGAGGAGAAAGAGAGCTCCGTCATAAACGGACTTACCCTCTGCAATTCCGACGAAACACCGCCGGACAGAATTTCGGAAAACGGATTTGTAATTTTGGCGCAGGTATCGGGCGATACCGAAGGTGCAGATGATTTATGTATGCTTGCCGCGGTGTATGATGAAACAGGCAGAATGAAAAAAATAAAATGTGACAACGTATCGGTGGTGAACGGTGAAATAAAGCTTGAATTTACCGCCGCAGAGGCAGAGGGCATATCGGGTAAGGATTACTTAAAAGCATATGTATGGAACAGCCTTTCGGAAGCTAAGCCGCTTACCGGAGCCGTTCGTTTTCCGCAAAAATCCGGAGTAAAGCAGGATATATCGGACATAACGGCGTGCAACGGAGCACAAACGGATATGAGCGAGGTGGGGGATATACGCTGGAGCAGAACGGATTTTGCATGGCAGAGTGTACAGCCGACAGAGAACGGAGGATTCAGCGAAGAACAGCTGAAAAAATGGGGCGACACTATACTGCAATGTCGGAAAAACGGCATAACCATGCTGCCGATACTGGATTATACGGCAGATTGGGCGGCGGATTCTTCGGCATATGAATATACATACGGAACAACAAGGTATATATACGGCGAGGCGGAGGAAATTGATGGCAAGCCGTCCTACTGGAAAAGGAATCTTACGGTAATAAAAGCCGACGGTACGGCATCGGAAAGCACCGTAACTCTGCGCAAATCAAGACAGCGTTTTAAAGATATTAGGCTTTGGGAAGAATATGTCGAAAAAATTGTTTCGACATACAGCGCAGAACCGTATAATCTTCGGTATTTCCAAATCTGGAACGAGGCGCATCCGTCCTCAAGCTTCTGGTACGGAGGTATGGATTATTATATGAACGTACTGCATAAGAGCGCAGCGGATATTATACATAAATACGGCTGCAAGGCTGTGTACGGCGGATGGCCCGAATGCGGAGATATAGGCGAGTATTGTGCCTTGCTTGATGAATACGATATGTGGGACAGTATAGATGTCTTTGATGTGCATTATTTCGGTATATCCGATATGAATACATTGTATAACCGCGCATTAAAAGCAGGAAAAACACAGCCGTGCATATGGCAGACGGAGGTTGGCTGGATTTCAAGCAAAGGCTGGATATGCGGAACATATGCCAATATGCTTTCATGGGCATTAAAGCATCGTTCCGATAAAGAAAACCAATTCAAGCTGTTTTATTTTTCGTGGGGCGCTCCGAACGATCCTGAGGCTTACGGTTACGGAAAGGTAATGCGTTATAATGACGGTACGCTTACGTATCACGGTAAAAGCATGAAAATGCTTTTAGATACACTTAAAGCGGATAACACGGAAATTTACGAAGCGTTTTCGTTTGACGCCGCAAAGCCGGAACGGGTGTACGGATTTGAAACTGATAATAAGCGTGCGGTCATCATATCGGATGCGGCGGATAAGAAAAATATTGCGGATAAGAAGGTTGTATGCCGAGGTATCAGCGGTGCAAAAAGTGTTGTACTGTCGGATTATTCGGGTGAAATCCGTTATGATATTGAATTCGATGAGAAAAACGGAGATTTAAGCTTTACTGTACCGGCAGATAAGCTTGTGACCTATACTTACAGTAATGCCGAAAAGCTATATTGTTATATAATAATAGACGCCGATGAAATTACGGCTCCGACAAGCAATATAATCAATTATGAGCTTGGCAGTGATATTTACGGAAAATCCGAGATACTGCCCGGAAGATGGTCGTATATAAACTGCACATCACTAAAACCATTGGAAAAAGGAACAGGTGCAAACACATTTTCGGCAGAGGAATGGACGGCCGATAATTCCGAAAAGCTGCATAAGAATTGCCTTGACGCTTTAGGGAATATATATGTCGGAACATCTCCGATTGCATATAACTATACTGTCGGGAAAGATATTGACGGTAAAAATGCGGTAATAAAAGGAAATTTTAAACCGAACGGAGCGATACGGACTGTTCGTATTTACAAAACGAATGACAGTGACGGGAACAGTATAGGCGGTTTTCGGGAACTGTTGTATGAATATACCGGAAGAGCAGCGAAAGATTTCAGTTTTAAAGTAAGCGGTAGTTTATATTACGGCAATGACTTTGTTTTTGAAGTATCATCGGCGCTGGAAACGGATTATTCAAAATATTGCAGTCTTAATGCGGAGATTGAATTTAAGTAAGGAGACAGTTATGAACGGAATTTCGGAAGAAACCCAAAGAAGCGGCTTTTTTGACGGCTTGTATTCATATAAGGCATACAGACCGTTTGCAAAAGCATCGGAGAGAAAAGCGTGGGAAAAACTCAATGCGAAGTATAAAGAGGCGTTGGTCAAAGAAGCGGAAAAGTATCTGGGATTTGAATGGCAGGAAATACGCGCGACGGAATTGCTGGCATATGTAAGAGAGGGCGAGCGAAAAGGAACAGATAAAATAAACGGCAAAAGGAAAGCGCTGCTTTCGCTTACATTAGCGGAATGTGCTGTTTATGACGGTACGTTTATTGATGATATTACAGACGGCTTATGGTCGATATGTGAAGAAACCTCGTGGGCGGCTGCGGCGCATATTGATACCTGCGGCGGTACGTTTGACGGTTTGCCGAGGACAGAAGAGGAAATACTTGATTTGGCAGCGTGTGAAACAGCACAGCTTGTAGCTTTCGTGTATTATATGCTATATGAAAAATTGTCAGAACAGAGTGTTGTAATAACCGAACGGATAAGAGAAGAAATTTATCGGAGAATTATAAAACCGTATCTTAATCGGAATGATTATTGGTGGATAGGCAAAATGGGAAGAAGGCTGAATAACTGGAATCCGTGGTGCAACAGCAATGTTTTATTCAGTATGCTGTGCACCGAACAAAATGACGATATACGCCGCAGGGTATTGGAAAAAGCGGTAAAGAGCCTTGATGTTTTTCTTTCACAGTATCCGGAGGACGGATCGTGTGATGAGGGAACTTCATACTGGTTTAAGTCCGGCGGCAAGCTTATAAATGCGCTGGAAATACTGAACAGCGCATCGGCAAACAAATTAAAGATAAAAAACATAGAAAAAACGGAAAACTGTGGACTGTTTATTGTGCGTTCGAGGTTTTGCGGTAATTACTATCAGAATTTTGCGGACGGAAGCGCAAAAATTAATGAGCCTGATGCGTTTGCGATATATAACATGGGAAAATTATTTGACAATAAAATATTTTTGAAAGAGGGAAGATTTCTGAGAAAATATATTGTAAATGAAGCATCGGCGGAAAATTTTGCAGCGTGGGAAATAATGCGAAGGATAAATTATTATGATGAAATAAGTCTCGGTTCATCTGAGCCGGAATCATGCAAAAGTACATATTTTGAAGGCACACAGAATATGATTTCACGCGAAACCGACAGAGAAAACCGCGGATTAATATTTGCGGTTAAGGGCGGAACAAATATTGAGAGTCATAATCATAATGATATAGGTAATTTTATGGTTTATAATGACGGCAGACCTGTTATTATAGATGTAGGCGTAGGGACATATACGCGCGATACATTCAATGAAAACAGATATACAATCTGGACAATGCAGAGCCTGTATCATAATCTGCCGATGATAGACGGTAAGGGTGAACACGAGGGAGAAGAGTATTTTGCTGAAAATGTCAGTCATACATTCACGGAGGAAAGGGATATATTCAGCCTTAGTCTGAATAAGGCTTATGAAAATGACTGTAAGTTAGAAAATTGGATACGTACTGCGGAGCTTAACCGCAAAGAAAAAGCAATCAGCGTTACCGATGATTTTAAATTGGGTAAGAAAAGCAGTGTGGAATTTGTGCTGATGCTTATTGAAAAGCCTGTTACAGTCGGTAATGTGATTGAAAGCGGTAATTGCAGAATGGAAGTAATTGCTGATAAGGAAACAGAAATATTCTGTGAAGATATAGAAATTACCGATAAAAAGCTCATCGGTGAATGGGGAAAATTTATATATCGGGTACATATAAAAATTACAGAAAAGACCGATAGGGGAAATGTTAAAATAAAGATTACGAGTATGGTGTCATAATTGAATGGGGGAAAAAAGATGAAAAGCATTGAATATATAAGAAAAATATAAGTAAAATATGATGTGTCCTCCCAGCAAAAGCGGACACAAAAAAGCTTCAAAAAACGAAATGAATCGCAGTATTTCGTTAATTTACTAAAACAGCTCGCATTTATTCCACGGTTTGCTTGACAACGAGCCTCTGCCGGTATGATGTACCAGCTCACACTTGAGACAGCTGAAAAAGTTTTCTGCTACTGCATTATCATATGGATCACCCTTTCTTGACATGCTTTGTATAATATTGTGCTCTGCTAATGCTTCGCGGTAACCTGTGGATGCGTACTGAACGCCATGGTCACTATGAAAAATCAGATCATTCTGTGGTCTTTGACGATTTACAGCCATTTTAAGCGCAGCGACGGTGAGATTTGTATCAATGCGGCTTTGGCGATCGGTTACACCGGGCTGAAAGCCGGCACGCTTTAGCCATGATTTTAGAGTTTCAATACATATACCGAGTTCGGTGGCAACTTCTTTTGAAGGACGCCCCTGTTCGGTAACCATTTTGATTGCGCCACTCTTGAATGCTTCGTCATAACGAGGTGGCATTTTTCCTTTTTTGATTGACATAAAAGTTCCTCCTGTGATTTTGGATTTGTTTGTGTCCATTTCATTATATCACACTTTTTTCTGTCCATCAAATCTGGGAAGACGGCAATTTATTATTAGGCATGATTTTTTCTCCGTTTCTGTGTGTAAATGATTTATTTTACAACTTAATTATACCATAAAAGCGTAGAAAAATCATCATATATTAACAATTAAAAGCCGCTTAAAACCTGACTTCTAAGAGTTTTACAATCGGCTAATATATAAATTGAAACGGAGGAATTATTATGCTACCCAGTATTTATGGTGAAAATATGTTTGATGATTTGTTTGACGTTGATTTCTTTGGCGGACGTAATCCGCTGTACGGTAAACACGCAAAGAACTTAATGAAAACCGATATTCGTGAAAAAGACGGTGCATATGAGCTTTCTGTTGATTTACCGGGTTTCAGGAAAGATGAGATTAGCCTTGATGTTAAGGACGGTTACTTGACTATCAGTGCAGAAAAAGGTCTTGACAAGGATGAAGAGGATAAGAAAGGACGTGTTCTGCGCCAGGAGAGGTATGCCGGAGTTTGCACACGCAGTTTCTATGTCGGCGATGTTAAGGCGGAGGATGCAAAGGCAAAGTATAAATCGGGTGTCTTGACAGTTGTTCTGCCGAAGAAAGAACATAAAAAACTGCCTTCGGACAGCAGAATTATAATTGAATGATAAAAGCGTCTGCCTAAATGAGGCAGGCGCTTTTTGTGTAAAGAATATGGCACATTATTTATCTGAAAGATGTTTCGCAAGATTGAATAGTATATTATTCATTAAAATTCTATGCGGTCGGGAGTGTTTTTGTTTTCGCGTTTTTCGGTATCACGGTATAAAAATCCGAAACAGGCTTCATATTATTCTCGCCGTCCCACATAAATATTCTGATTGATTCCTTTGTTTCACTATCATCGGCAGACGATACAGTAAGTCCCTGACCGTTGAAATTAACATAACCCGTTTCATCAGCTTTTTGAACTCCGGCTTTTGTCAGATTTCCGTTTGCGTCATATTTTGCGGCGATGTAGGTGTTGGCTTGTGCTGTGTCGGTCGTATTAAACTCAAGGGCGTCACCTATATTATTAATATTCGCTGATTGTATAACGGAACTTGGTTTTATTTCCGAATTGATATTATATGCCTCAACTTCTCTTATACGAAATGCTCCGTTAGCGGATTTGATACAGATTTTTATATACGGGGCAGTGTCAGAGCGATTAACCTTTGACAGCACCGACCATAACACCCTTGACGAAATACTTCTGTAAGAAAGGATAAACACAGAGGATAGGAAGCGTCGCTATGATGATAACCGCATATTTGATTGTTTCGCTTACGGCGAGTTGGTCGCCTGCATCAACACCGGCGGTCATTGAGTTTTCCGAGTTAATGAGGAGTATCTGTCTCAAAACAAGCTGAAGCGGATATAAGTTACTGTCGTTTATGTATATCGACGAGTCAAACCACGAGTTCCAGCGTTCAACACCGTAATAGAGCACGATAACCGCGATAGATGCCTTTGCCAGCGGAAGAATTATGCGAAAGAGTATGGTCATATTTCCGGCACCGTCAATTTTTGCGGCTTCTTCGATGCTGTCGGGTATAGCGGCAAATCCCGTGCGGAGAACGATAAGGTTATACGTGTTTATTGCACCGGGAATGATAAGCGCCCAAAGCGTGTTGAATATGGAAAACGACTTAAATGTTAATGTACCGTTCGATATCCACGGAAGAACAACGGCAAAGTTCTTGACCGCGAAGTATGTGGGAATAAGACCTCCGTTAAAAAACATCGTAAAGATGATGAAAAACGATATGGGCTTTTGCCACAGAACCTTTTTCCGCGATAGAAAGTATGCGCCGACACAGGTGAGAAACATACTTAAAGAAAGGCTTATAACTATAACGATAAGGGTGTTTCGATAACCCGAAACTATAAGCGGATGGCTGAAAGCACGCTGATACGACAAAAGACTTAAGCCGAGCGGCTTAAACAAAAGTCCTTGATGCGCGATAAACTGATCCGGCTTACTGAATGAAGCAAACACAACATACAAAAGCGGATAAAGGCACACAATCATAAGCGCGGTCAGAAAAAATCCGTTTATTATCACGAAAGCAATGCGTCCGGGCGTTTCCTTGATTTTATTTTTATGGTTCATTTTAATTGTCCTCCGTTCTTTTGATTACCATAAGCTGGTTTCACTGACTCTTCGGCTGATAAGGTTAGCCGAGTATACCAGGAAGAAGTTGATGACCGAGTTAAACAGACCAACAGCACTGGCAAAGTCATATTTGAATTCCTGAAGACCGGCGCGATATACATATGTGGATATAACGTCAGAGGTTTCATAGTTCATCGGGCCGTAGAGAAGAAGAATTTTTTCATAGCCGACATTTAATACAGAGCCGAGACGAAGAATAAACATCGTGATAATCGTCGGCATTATTCCGGGTATAGTAACATATATTACCTGACGAATTCTTCCTGCACCGTCAATTTTTGCAGCCTCATATAATTCAGAGTCGATAGTGGTAAGCGCCGCAAGGTACAAAATAGAACTCCAGCCTATCGTCTGCCATATATCGGATACAATATATATAGGTACAAACAGCTTTGCATTATTCAGCATATTTCCACCCGAACCTCCAAGAAGTGCGGCGAAATGGGTGATTATACCGTCCGCCGAAGTGAACTCCTTAATCATGCTGCATATAACTACAAGCGATATAAAGTGCGGCAGATATGTAATAGTCTGAACCGACTTCTTAAAAGGCATACATGTAACCTCGTTTATAAGAAGTGCAAGGAGGATAGGTGCCGGAAAGCAGAATATCAAGCTTGCAATGCTTATTGTCAGAGTGTTTTTTAAAATTCTTCCGAACTGAATTCCTGTAAAGAAATCAATGAAGTGCTCAAAACCCACCCATGGGCTTCCTAAGATTCCGAGAGCCGGACTGAAGTCCTTGAACGCAATAATCGCACCGAACATCGGAACGTATCGGAAATAAATGTAATAGAGCAGAACCGGAATCATTAACAGATAAAGACCCTTGTTCATGTGAAAATCTCTCTTGATATTCATTAGAGAATATTTTCCGTACTTTTTTTCATCGGGGTTTTCGGATTTTTTTAAAAACCGTGATGAACCTTTTTTTATTTTTGTGGTGTTCATTGAATAGCCTCCTGTTTTAATTATTTCTGTGATTTCATAATAACCGCCGCAGGATGAAAAGTCAACGGCCAATATGTTATATACGCGCAAAAACGTTGGATAAAACAAATTGTCGCAAATACAACAAACTTGCTATTGATTTTGACATATAAAGCGGTTATAATACAATAAAAAAATAAATTTTTTATATATTTTGGCGGCAAATGCTTCAATGAAAAAATGTTTTTTATATTGCCGCCTTAATATAAGTACAGATTCTTTAAGAAAGCGGGGAACAGTTAAAAATGATTAAAAAAAGATTTGGAATTAAAAGACAGCTAAGCGCTGCGGCTGCCGTTTGTATGCTTATTCAGCCGGCTGCCGTTATTGCCCAAGACCCTGTGGTTCAAGATACCGTAATCAATGAGGGGGTTTCTGACGGTTGGCTTGAATCATCCAAACAGGCTTTGCTTACCGACAGTGAAACGGGTACGCTGAGCCCGAATTATCTGTCGGGATTGAATCCGAAAAGCTTCTCGCCGACGATAGGCAAGGACAATGACGGATATTCAACATCAAAGGATTCAAAAAGTCTGAAAATGACAGATGGGATAAGGAACAAACAATGGGAAGTATGGTTTATTAAGTTCCCGTCAAAGGCAAAAGAACTTAATAACAACTATCCTTTTGTGTCATACGAACTTGATTCGCAGCAAAGTGTAAATACGGTAAAAATATTTGCCGGACGAGATGCGGAGGAACTCGATAAAATAAATGAAAAACTTAAATCCGACAAAATATCCGTATTTGTTAAAGAAAGTGCGGATTGGAAAGAAGTTAAAATTAATACAAGCGAAGAATATGATACCGAAAATAAGTGTCAGCTTGTTACAATTCAGTTTGCGCCGGAAAAAGCAAGTGAGATTAAGCTTGAATTTCAGGAGGGAACGGGAATTATTGGAGATAAAGACCCCAATAATACAGAGGGATTTCGTATAAGAGAAATTGAGCTTTATAATGACAGTACATATGTCCCAGAACCGGAACCAGAGCCGGATGAGAAAGACCCGAACCCGGATGTGGAGTGGAAAGGGATTTATGACTATAACATAAACAACAGCGCGACATTCGGTCTTGCTGAGGATAAGATAAAGGTATCCGGCGGAGAACTTACGGCAGCAGCGGCTCTTGTCGATGGAAAGAGCACCAGTGCAGCAGGCAACGGGAAAACGAAATGGTTTGTTCAGAACCCTACGGGAAAGGATTATGCCGAGTTCACTCTTGATAAAAAGACGGTGATAGCAAAGGCAATGGTTTGCAGCGGAAACCAAAAAGATTCCGATCCGAATAACTTGGATATTCTGACGAATTTTTCCGTTCAGTATATGGACGAAAACGGGGACTGGGTGACCGCGGCAAGTTTTGTAAACGAAAATAACGATAAGGTTGCAGAGGTTAGCTTTTCACCGGTAGCTTCGGATAAGTTCAGAATTTATACAGATACGATGACGCGTTTCAGAATCCGCGAAATTTCGCTTGACTATCCGGAGATAAGGGGAAGTATAAGAGTGCCGGAATACGTTGACTTAACCGATGGCGCAAAGGCGACGGCATGGATGAAAGGCGAAACGGATAAGGACTTAAAAGTCGAGATTTTGTTAAACGGAGAAGTAACAGACGAATTTACAAAGCTTGAAAGCAAATATAAAATTGATGTAAAGCCGAAAAATGAGGGAAAAAACGTACTTGCGGTTCAGATTTATCTGAAAGAAAACGAAACGGACACAGATTATACGCTGATAGGAACGGCGAAAACGGAATTTTTTGTCCTTGACATAAAAAACAGTGTAAACAGCTTTAATGCAGATAAGGCGGGGAATATAAAGAGTGTTATCAAAAAGCTGGCTGAATCGGGCTTTGAGGTTGCTTTGCCGAACGGCACGGACGGAGTGAGCGATGGCGTTTATAAAAAGCTTGCCGAACAGCTTAAAGACAAGCCGACATACAGCGAAAATATTGAAGGTCTCCAACAAATTTTAAGTGATATTAACGAAAATCTTCCAAAGGCGTTTATGAACGGAGCGGAAAGGGGAGAGGAACTCCTCGGTGCGGTTAAAAGCTATGCCGATACATATAAAATCGAAAAAGACAGCTTTATCAGCGACCTTGACGATAAAACGGCAGCTTTGGCTCTCGGTTTGGTGATAAAGGACAGAGAAAGTGATTTTTCGGATTATGAGGAGTTTGCCGAAAAAATTCCGTCTGCGTGCGCATTGGCGGAGTATAATATCACATACGCGCAGTCACTTCCTCAAATATTTGAAAAGTATAAATCGGTATGTGAGATAAACACAAGATCAATAGATAAAAATTATCTTTCAGCAACGCTTAATAAATTAAAAGAAAAAACCGTGAACAAATACTCTGAAATTCCCAAGCTTATTACTGAGGCGTATAACGAGGTTAAGAAAAAGGGAACAGGCGGCGGAAACGGCGGCGGTAACAGCGGAAGCGGCGGAAAAAGCTCTGTTTCGAGCGGAATAGTCTATAAACCTTCGCAGGAAAACGGAAATAAAGCGCCGACCGATACAGACGTTAAATTTAATGATATTTCCGATACCGAATGGGCGCGTGAGGCGATAGAGAGCCTGTCGGGCAAAGGGATTTTAAACGGTGACGGAAACGGAATGTTCAGACCGAACGATTTTGTTACAAGAAGCGAGTTTGTTAAGATTTCGGTTATGGCAATGAAACTTTCGGATGATTCGGCAAAATGCAGCTTTAAAGACGTTTCGGAAAATGACTGGTATTATCCCTTTGCTGCATCTGCCGTTAAATGCGGAATCATAAACGGCGACGATGACAACCGATTCCGCGGCAGCGCAAATATAAGCCGTGAAGATGTGGCGGTTATTCTGTACAGGCTTTGCCTTTTAAAGAACGTGACGTTTGAAAAGACAGAGAATGAACCGGAAGTATTTGCGGATGAAGAGAATGCTTCGGACTATGCAAAAACAGCTGTCGGCTATTTACATTCAGCCGGACTTAT
The DNA here is from genome assembly GCA_934476675.1 of uncultured Clostridia bacterium. Classification (GTDB taxonomy): domain Bacteria; phylum Bacillota; class Clostridia; order UBA1381; family UBA1381; genus UBA4716. Next base: position 33,819 of record CAKSOE010000023.1, read on the forward strand.
AAACGGAAGCGGTGATAACCTTTTTAATCCGAAGAACGGTGCAACAAGAGCCGAAACGGCAGTAATGATTTACAGACTTCAAAAATTTATCGAAGCACGGGAGGAAAACTAAGTGAAAAAGCTTTTTATTATATTTTTGATTGCAGTCTCTGCGCTTATGTCTCAGATACCCGTCATGGCAGAGAACAATCTTGCCAAGGATGCCGTTGTTACTGCATCGCAAAGCGGCAGTGACAGCACAAGCACGCCGAAAGCAGTTAATAACGGAACAACTTCAAGCTCAACCGGAGCGGAAAAGTGGTTTGTGGACAAAAATGTAAGCGGTGCGTGGCTCCAGTTTACTTTTGCAAACCCCGTGACTCTCGGCGGAGCAAAGGTATACAGCGGTATGAACACCGCCCAAATCCCCGATATAGCGGTAGGATTTAAGTTTCAATATGAAAGCGAGGGCACGTGGAAAGACGTTCCGGGCGGAGCGGTATCGGATAACGAAGAAAGCGAAACAGAGATTGACTTTGCATCGGGTGTGACATCAACTGCATTCAGATATGTTTCAACAACAGAAACGCGGTTCAGAATCCGTGAAATTGAGCTGTATCAGTTTGATCCGAGTATGGCGGTATCGTCGGCAGAGGTAATATCGCCGGATGATGTCAAGGATACAAAATATGAGAATGCTGTCACAAAGCTCTTGTCACTCAATCTGATAAGCGCAGAAGATGATGGACTCTTTTATCCGGAATATCCGATTAAAAGGGAAGAATTTGTGTCGTGGATTATAAGCTGCGTGAATACAAATCCGGAAAAGAGCGGTAACAGAATTTTTTATGATGTTGACCCCGACAGTGAAACTGCGCCGGCTATTGAAGAAGCGTATCGGCTCGGACTTATAAGTAGAGATGAAAACGGAAACTTCCGCCCTGCGGAAGAAATAACATATGATGAGGCGTGCGTTATGCTTGTGTCTGTTCTCGGCTACCGTGCAAAGGCAGAAGCTGCAGCGGCATATCCTATAGGGTTCAGAGAGACTGCCGCCTCTCTTGAACTGGACAAAGGTATAACTCTCCGCCGTGACGGGTATCTCAATCGCGGCGATTGTGCAATAATGATTGAAAATGCTATAAAACAGCAGATGGCACTTTTGTCGTTTTCCGGCAATACCGTTACATATACCTATGAAGACGGCGGAATCCTTAAAAGATACAGAAAAATTTTGAGAACCAAAGGTATTGTACAGGCAACTTCCGATACTGTTCTTTACGGAGCGGCAGAGGTACGGAACGGACAGGTAATAGTTGACGGAGAAGTATATAACATAGGAAACAGTACGGTTGCGGATATGCTCGGACTGAACGCGGAGATATATTATAAAGAAGAAAATGACGAGAAAACAATCCTTTATGCAGAAAAAACAAACAAAAATAAAATCATGGAAATAGATGCGGGGGAGATTGAATCGGCAGGATTTGACGGCATAATATATTATCAAAACGACCGTAAAAAGACGCTGTCCTTTAAACAGGGTATAAAGTTCTTTTTAAACGGGGCGGAATCGGGAATATCGGAGAACAATCTTCTGCCCGAATACGGAAAGTATGTTTTAATCGACAACAACGGCGACGGCTCTTATGATTTGGTGATGATTCATTCACAGGAGCTTTCGGTTATAAAATCGGTCGACAAGCAGAATGAAACTTTTTCGGCTGACGGCAGAAACTTTGATTTAAAATCATACAAAAATACGTTAATCTATAAAGACGGAAAGCGTGCAAGCGTGGGAAAGCTTGCCGTAGGAAATGTTGTCTCAATAGAAGAATCCGGAAATAAGGAGCTTATAACCGTTTATGCAAGCACCAAAAAGTTAAAGGGTGAAATAAGTGCCGTTTCGGAAGATAAGATTAAAATCGGCGATACATTATATGATATTACCACGGAATGTTTAAAACGCGTCAAGGTCGGTCAGACGGCTAAATTTTCGCTTACCGACAACGGTATAATTGTAGATTTTGATATATCCGCAAACAGCTTTAAATATGGGTATATCATGGGGGTACAAGAAAAAGCCGGTTCTGACGATATAGAAATGAGAGTTTTGTCCGAAGATGGAAAAATCAGCGTTTATGTGATTTCGGATAATATAAAGGTCAACGGTGACACAACACCGAAAACGGCAATTAAAGTCGGCAAACTCATAAGGTTTAAGGCCGACGCAGATAACAACATAAAACGAATTTTCGCCGAAGTAGAGGCAGGCAGCCGTGAATATGTCGAAAACGATGATAACAGCGTTGTCAGATTTGACGATATTTCAAAGAGCTACTATAAAAACGGAACCATATCACTCGGAAAGAATAATGCCGACAGGATAGTCGGAACGGATACGGTTGTATTTAAAATTCCTTCATCAGACGGAGCAAGGGATAAGGATTATTCGGCGGAATTCGGAACGAGTGCCGTTCCGGCAGGCGAAAGCAAGGGTACTTTCCGTGTGTACAATCTTAATTCGGAGAATATACCTGCGGCTCTGGTTTATGTTACAACCCCCAAACCTCCTCTTTATACAAGCACCGCGACAGCGGTTGTAAGCGGTACAGCGGAGACGTATGACGAAGAAGATGGAGCGGTTACGAGTCTTTCGCTTTATATCAACGGAAAGCTTTCGGATTATAAAACGACTTCGGACACGGAGTATCATAATGAATATAATACCTTTGAGAGCGATATGCCGAACTATTATAAACCGGTCACAAAAATAGAAGATATTAAGCCGGGAGACATTATGCAGATCCGCACCGACAACGACGGAAAAATTTCAAGCTATCGTGTTTTGTTCAAATGGGATAACTTAGACAAGCAGGGGCTTTCGCAGTACACCGGAGGAGAGGGGTTGCAGGCAACCTATTATCCCTCGCTTGAAACATTGGTTGCCACGGTTTATAACGTGGGAAAGGATTCGGTTGCATTCGACGCAAACGGCAGAAAGTACACCTATAAGAAAGGATCGCCGATTGTGTATGTATATAACAAAGACAGAAATCTGCTGTACATAAGCGATATAAATCGTCTTGATTCCGAGAAAATCACCGGAAACGGAACAAAGGTTTTTGTAAGAGTGGATTCAAAGGTAATAAAGGATATTGTGGTTTACGAATAGGGGGATGAAAGTTGAAAAAAGCAGTTGCATTAATTATTGCTATTCTTTGTCTTAAAACCGCGGCGTTTGCGGCAGAGTATAGTTTAAAAAACAATCTTTTGTTCGGACTGTCGCCGGATAACGTGAAAATAAGTACAGGTAACATTTCGACAAACGGTGATACAAGTAAGACAACTCAGGTTTTATATGACGGATTTGCAGACAGTGCAAAAGGAACTACGGGAACAAGATGGGCGGTAGAAAAAAACCAATATGGTGCCGAGCTTGAGATAAACTTTGATGAGGTTGAGAATATAGGAAAAGTTATTGTTGCCAGCGGATATTCGGATGTGACAGCGCAGAATCCGGAGATTTTTGAAGCGTTTGAGGTTCAATACTTTGATGGTTCGGAATATGTGAAAGCGGCAGAGATAAAGAACAACAGCGAGCGCAATGCCGAACTGGATTTTGAGCCGATTTACACAAAAAAGCTTAAAATAGTATCGAGAACCAACAATAACTTCCGTATACGAGAAGTTATTGTGTTACCTCCCGGTAAGTCTATGTATGATCAATCACCTGTAACGGATGACATAAAAGTGACCTATAACGGCAGCGGGATAAAGTTTTATAAAGATAAGCCGATGATGTCAGAGGACGGAGGGAGAGTATTGGTTCCTCTCCGTTCCTGTGCCGAGGCTCTCGGTGCAAAGGTGACATGGCTTGACGATATACAAAAGGCAGAAGTAAAGAGTGCGGATAAAACAATTTTGTTTGCGCCGGACAGTAATATTATTAACATTAACGGCGAGGAATATGACGCAGACACAAAAACTCTTATGCTTGAAAGCCGTGTGTATATTCCGGTAAGGATTTTCGGTGAAATGATGAACTGTGAAGTTAATTGGGACGGTGATACGGATACTGTCAATATTATCAGCTATGAAAAAGGACATATGATAAACCCGGGAAATAGGGAGTATACGAAATACAGGGTTTATGCAGACGGAAAGCAGAAAGATGTATTTACCACCACAAACTGCGACTTTGTTCAGATTTCGGCAGACGCGGCTGTAAAAATAGAAGTGGACGCGGCGCAAAAGCTTGACACGGTTGATATAAGACCGCTCAGCCTGAATGTTAAACCGGAGTTTGAAAAAGGTGATGACAGGCTGTCATTTACTGCAGAACCGGGGCAGTTTCTGAGTGTTGAAATGAACGGTGATTTGGAAAGACCGCTGTTTGTATATGTAAATAAAAAGATAGAAACGCCCAATGATGCCAAATCAAAAGTGCTTTATTACGAAGGCGGAAAGCATCATAACATAGGTATAAAAAGTCTTGATGATAACACAACGGTTTATCTCGGTGAAAATGCGATAATCGACGGCGGTTTCACCGCAAGTAAAAAGAAGAATATAAAGATTCTCGGAAACGGAATCATAAACGGAACAGCTGTGGACGGAAGCTGTACGGCTTTCTTTAACTGTGAGAATGTTGAGATAAACGGTCCGGTGGCGATAGGCGCAAATCAGTGGCTTAACAAATGGTTTGCCGTTGACGGCGGAAACATAAGGGACTATAAAATACTTGGCTCTATTGTGTATTCGGACGGAATTGATCTTCTCGGTTCAAAAAATATTAATATAGACCATATATTTGTGCGAAATGAAGATGATTGTGTGGCGATAAAAACAAAAAAGGCAAGTACAACCACCGTAAGCGGAAATGTTGAGAATATCAGCATTAAAAATTCCGTTTTCTGGAACGGAGAATCGGGAAATTCAATGGAGATAGGCTATGAGCTGGACGGCGACTATGTGCGTAATGTCGAGTATAAAAATATAGATGTTATACACAGAGGGACAAAGGCAAACAAATTTAACCGTGCGGTAATATCCATACATCATGCCGGAAACTCTGTGATTTCGGACATACTCTATGATGAAATAAGGGTTGAAAGCACTGATGAGGGACTGGTAAATCTGTCATTCTTTGATATGCCGGACTGGGGAAGCGGCGGCGGAAGAATAGAAAACGTGACAATCAAAAACTTAACCCTCCTGGGCGGCGCTGATGCTCCTTCGTATTTTTCAACATCGGCAAATCCCCTTAAAAATCCGATGACAGGCATAGTTTTTGAGAATTTGACCTATAAAGGTAAAAAGATTACGTCCGTAAGGGACGCGATTGCGTGCGGATTCAAAATTGATCCGGGCGTTGATATAAATTTTAAGCAGTAAAATTTTTAATGGAGGAATGAAAATGAATAAAAAAAGATTTGTGCAGACAGCATTGGTAATTGCGGCGGTCGGCTTGATTGTAAGCTGCGGCACGGGAGAAAAAAAACAGGCGGCAAACAAGGTACAGTTTGATATAACGACAACGGATTCGTATCCGCTGAACACCGACGCTGAGCTTACGTGGTGGCTCAGTCTTCCGGATACCGTTGCGGGATATGCCGGAAGTATGAATGAGATACCTCTCAAACAAAATCTGGAGGAGGCAACGGGTGTTAAAATCAACTTTATACATCCGCCCACAGGTCAGAACGTAGAGAAGTTTAATCTTATGATTGCTTCGAGAGAGTTTCCGGACATGATAACATACAACTGGTTAACATATCCCGGCGGTGCTCAAAAGGCGATTGATGAAGATATAATCATACCTCTTAATGATTATATGGATAAGGTATCTCCGAACTTTACCAAAACGCTTAATGAAAATCCGGATATAGCAAAACAGGCATCGACCGATAACGGGACATATTTTTCATACCCGTTTATGCTTTCCGACGATAAACAGGCGACATACCAGGGATTTATTATCCGAAAGGATTTGATTGAAAAAGCGGGACTTGAAGAACCGCATACGCTGGAACAGTGGGATAAGGTTTTAAGGAAGTTTAAAGAGATGGGCGTAAAGACGCCGCTCGCTATCAATATGACACAGAGTTCCTATAAAGCCGTTTCACCCTTTACGGGATGCTTTGGCTTTTATGCAAACTTTTACGTAGAAGACGGAAAAGTTAAATACGGCCCCGTTGAGCCTGCTTTCACCGATTATGTGAAACAGCTGAATACATGGTACAACGACGGAATTTTGGATAATGAATTTTCTAATTTTGACAGCAAGCGGCAGACAGCTATGGTTATAAACGGAGAAATCGGTGCTACATATTGCAAAGCGGGCGGAGATCTCGGAAAGTGGCTTCCGGCAATTAAACAGAGCAACAGCGATATAAAGTATGAACCGATAGAGTACATGACGGCAAAAGAGGGCGAGCGCCCGATGGTAGGTCAGAAGAATCAGCGTATTGTTGACTCATGCGTTGCCATAACAACTCAGTGCAAAAATCCCGAGATTGCTATGCGTTTCCTCGATTACGGATATTCCGATGAGGGACATATGTTATATAATTTCGGTCAGGAGGGCATTTCGTACAATATGGTTGACGGAAATCCGGTATACACGCCTGAAATTATGGATTCACAGAAGAACGGCGGACTTTCGGTCGGTCAGGCAATGAGTAAGTATTTATGCGCTTGCTATAACGGCCCATTTGTACAGGATATACGCTATAATGAACAATATATGCAGTCGCCGGAGCAGAAGCAGGCATTAAATCTTTGGTCTGATACGGATATGCTTAAATATGCTTTGCCATTCCTTCCTATGACAGAGGATGAGAATAAGAAGTATAACAAGATTATGCAGGATGTTCAGAACTATGAAATGGAAATGCTCCATAAATTCATTTCAGGCAAGGCTGATTTGTCGGGAATTGATGAATATTACAGTACAATGAAATCTCTCGGAATTGATGAGGCAATTTCAATCAAACAGGCGGCATATGACAGATATTTAAAAAAATAAGTTGCATAAATCATATCGTAATGATATAATAAAGATGTGTTCAAGAAATATGGGGCTGGCACCGATAGGCGCCGCCCTGTTCTGATATAATTTCGGAGAGGGTGAAAATGATGAAGAAAAGGATTGCCGTGTGCGCAATAATCGGAACACTGTGTGTTTTGGTTTTGTTTATGTGTTCAAAAAAGAAAAATCCCGTACCTGAAAATTCAAAAGAGCTTTTATATCTGCTTTCGGATAACTATGCCTTGCAGCAGCTTAATAAAAATATGAATGATACCGAGTTTGCGCAGGAGTTGAGAAGAAGAACAGGAATTAACGTGAGATTTGCTCATCCCGCACACGACGATATGAAGTCAGAGCTTATGAAGCGCCTTGCCTCGTCAAATATGCCCGATATAATCGAGATGTCGTGGGAGGAAAGCGGAGGACCGGAAAAGGCTCTGGAAGATGAAATTATAATTCCGCTGAATGAAGTAATAAAAAAGTATTCGCCCAGTTTTCAAAAGTATATAGACGAAAATCCCGAAAACATTAAGTCTTTTATGACAGATTCGGGTGTATTTTATGCCTATCCGTTTATAAGAGAAGAAGAATATCAGAAGAAGTATCAGGGACCTGTTCTGCGCGGGGATTGGCTTGACGAGCTTGGACTGGCCGTGCCGGAGACAGTGGACGAGTGGGAGAAAGTCCTGAGAGAATTTAAGAATAAAAAGGGTGCGGATGCGCCGGCTGCGTTGAAATATGCGGATTTTGCAAAAGGAATGATTTCCGGGGCATACGGTGTGAGCACAGGATATTTTAACGATAACGGGGTGATAAGGTTCGGCCCGTATGAGGAGGGTTTCAGAGCTTTTCTCGAAAAGATGGCGGCATGGTACTCAGAAGGGCTGATAGATAAAAGCTTTATGTCGATGACAACGGAATCTGCCGAAGAAAAGCTCATAAGCGGAAACAGCGGCGCGGCGTTTATGATAATAGGAAGCGGAATCGGAAAGCTTGAACAAAGCCGCGATAGACAGTCGCCGAAGCTTACCGCGGCACAGTATCCGGTGTTGAAAAAAGGTGATGAGCTGAAATTCGGAGCATATGATAACGGTCAGTGCAATGCTGCAATTTCAAGTTCATGCAGAGATGTTCCGTTGGCTGCACGATTTTTGGATTACGGATACAGCCGTGAGGGAATGCTTACGTATAATTTCGGGATAGAAAATGTAAGCTATGTTATAGAGGACGGAAAGCCGAAATATACCGCACTTATTACCGATAATCCGGATTACAGTATGCAGATTATTATGAGCAACTATATAAGAGGTAACTATAACGGTCCGTTTATACAGATAGGCGATTATCTTGACCAATATTTTGTAAGCTCCGTGCAAAAGCGCGCCTCCGAACTTTGGACAAAGGTCGAATCGGAAAAGACGGCAATGCCGAGAATAACCTATACGGGCGAAGAAAAAGAAGATATGATAAAATATGATGAAATTGAGAGATACGCAAACGATATGATTAAGAAAATGATAGCCGGAATAAGACCCGTATCCGAGTTCGATGATTTTAGAAAAGAACTGGAAAGCATGGGTTTAAAACAAGCAATTTCAATCAAACAGACGGCATATGAACGCTATTTGAAACGGGGAGAATGATGTGAAAATAGTAAAAAGAAACAGGAACAGTATTATTTACGCCTGGATCATATCCTATGCGGCAATACTTTTGATACCGATTATAGGCTTTACCGCTGTTTATATTGCATTGAATAAAACAGCGGTAAATCAGCTTGAACAGTATAATAATTTTGTGATGGATTCACTGATGACAAGCTTTAATAACAATCTCAGCGAAAGTACAAAGATTGTAACCTTTATTAACGATTCCCAAAATGTTAATTCGGTTATGGCTATGACGGATATAGACAGCGGTGAACAGTACTATCTGCTCAGCGAGCTGAAAAATGAGATGTGGGCATACACAAATAATATGGGAATCAAAAGCAGGTTCTATGTATATTTTAAAAACATAGATATGATTGTTTCGGGAAACGAGGCAGTAAACAGTCATGAGTTTTATAATATGAATTACAGGCAGAAAGGATTTTCATATGAGGATTGGATAGAGAAGATAACGGAGGTTAATAAGCCGTATTGTGCAATCGGAGAAAACAGCAGCATTTTTTTCTATCGTGCAATGCTTCCTATACGGTTAAGATATAAAAAGAAGGCATCTCTTGTCGTGGAGATGGAACGAAACGATTTAATTCAGCAGATGAGGAGTAAGGATGACTTCAGCTTTGATTTTGTCGTTTTAGGGGCAAAAAAAGAAGTTATTGTTGCAACTGACGGAATTTCGGACAGCAAGCTTAAAAGCCTGCGTGCAATTTCAGAGGATGGGATGTATTCTATCGACGGAAAAAAATATATGGTAAAAATCGCGGATAATTCCACTCAGGGGTATGTCGGCATTTGTATGACGATGCACAAAAATATTATAGGAAGAATGCGTCTTGTGGACGGATTGTGTATTGGTGCAGTGTTGGTTATAATTGCATTCGGAATATATATTATCAGAAAAAACGTTAAAAAAAATTATCTGCCGTTAGAAAAAATTGCCCGGAATGCAGGAGAACTTTTCAGCGAAAACAGTAATGAGTATGAGGTGATTTATAAGGCGATTAATCGAATAAAAAGCGATAACCGCAACCTTGAAAACGTGCTTGATAAGCAGAAAAAACAACTCAGAAACAATTATCTGTGCCGATGTATGAAGTATAAGACCTCCGGAGATGATACCGAGCTTCGCAGCAGATACGGAATAGAATTTGCCGGAGATAATTTTATTGTGCTGCTTTTTCATTTTGAGGATTATAAAGAGTTATTTAAAGACGAAACGGATATAAGCGAAGGGGAAAAGTTCGATGTTATTATGGACCTTATGAAAAACGTAATGGAAGAAGTCGCACAGATGAACGGCATCAGAGGTTATATTGTGGATATAGACGGCACGACAACAATGCTTTTAAGCTTTGATGATGCCAGAGCCGGAAGTGCCGAGGATACGGCTTTGGAAATTGCACGGTTCGGCAGAGAATTTTTTGCAAGTCAGCTGAAAATTTATTTTAAGACAGCTTTAAGCGATCTACAAGCGGGAGTCGGGGGGATATCGCTTGCATATCACCAGGCGGTAAATATTATGGAATATAGTATGCCGCTGAAAAATGAATATGTTTTTTCGGCTAAGATTCTGCTTAAAAATCATGTGGAATATAGATATGATTTTGAAACCGAACAGAAGTTTATGAATTATATAAAGTCGGGAAGAACCGAAAGCGCCGAAAACGTAATCAATGATGTGTTTAAAAAACTTATAGAGGTAAATGCGTCAAATATGGAAACCCTGACAGTACAGATTTACGATATGATCGGCACACTGCTTAAAATCAAACAGGACTGCGGCTGTAACAGCATTGAAATTCCGACTAAATGGGATGATATAGGACAGCTCAAAGAAGCATTGAAAGAAAGCGTCCGTGAAATGTGTGAATTTTGTGCGGCAAGGGCAAATACTCAGATTAAAAACCAAGTGGAGGAGTATGTTTCAAAATATTATTTTGATGTAAATTTAGGCGTTTCGCAGATAGCCGAAGGCTTGCATATACATCGGTCATATCTTTCGACCATGTTTAAAAACCAGTCGGGAATGGGCGTGCTTGAATACATAAGCAGATACAGGCTCGAAAAAGCAAAGGAGCTTTTAAAAGAGGGAAAACTTACGATTGAGCAAGTATCGGCGGCAGTAGGCTATAACGAGCCGAGAACGCTTCAAAGAATATTTAAAAAATATGAGGGACTTACCCCTTTACAGTTCAGCAAGCTTCATAAAAACGAGGAGGAAAAATAAAATGCCAAATACGAAAAAAGATTTTCAGGAATATTTAAAGAAGATTATAGAGCCGGTTCTGCCTTATTATACCGAGAAAAAGGCAGGAATAAAGTGCGGTTCGTTCGGTGTGCATTACGGCGACGATACGGCAAAAATGGAGGGGTTTGCAAGAATCCTTTGGGGACTTGCTCCGTTTTTCGGCGGAGGCGGAGAATGGCGCGAGTTTGAAGAAACGTACATCTGTGGAATTGTAAACGGAACCGACCCCGAAAGTGACGAGTATTGGGGAACAATAACAGATTATGATCAAAAAATTGTAGAGACTGCGGCGCTGGGACTGGGTTTAATACTTGCTCCGCATAAAATATGGGATCCGCTGACGCAGAAACAGAGGAATAATCTTAAAAAATGGCTTGAACAGGTAAATCATGTAAACAGTGTTGACAACAACTGGCTGTTTTTTGCGGTGCTTGTGAATTTGGGCTTTAAAAGTGTGGGTGTGCCGTATGATAAGGACAAAATCAAAAAATCTCTTGACAGAGTAAACCAATTTTATATCGGCAACGGTTGGTATAAAGACGGGGATACAGATCAGATAGATTATTATATTTCATTTGCGATACATTTTTACAGCCTTATTTATGCTAAGGTGATGGAAAACGATGATCCCGAAAACAGCAGGGTTTTTAAAGAGAGAGCAAAACTTTTTGCAAAGGATTTTATATATTGGTTTACGGAAAACGGAGAAGCACTGGCATTTGGACGATCGCTTACATATCGTTTTGCACAGGTAAGTTTCTGGAGTGCCTGCGTGTTTGCCGGAGTTGAGCCTTTTCCTATGGGTGTTATAAAGGGAATTATTTCGAGAAATTTAGAATGGTGGCTCAGTCAACCTATATTTGACAACAGTGGAGTGCTCACAGTCGGATATGCGTATCCTAATCTTTGCATGGCAGAGGAGTATAACGGATACGGCTCGCCGTACTGGGCGCTGAAAGCATTCTTAATTCTTGCGCTTGACGAGAATCATAAATTCTATAATGAACCCGCACAGCCGCTTCCGCCGCTTGAAAAGCTTCATATCATTCCGGAGGCACGTATGGTTATACAGAGAGTGAACGGTGATGCAGTTGCATTAACCGCCGGACAGTGGGCGGATTTTGAACCGCTTCAGGTTGCCGAGAAATATTCAAAGTTTGCTTATAGTGCAAAGTATGCTTTCAGCATAGCACGGTCATATTTTCATTTGGAAAGCTCCGGCAGTGATAATATGCTTGCTTTTGTAAAAAATAAAATCTGTTATGTCAGAAGAAAATGTCTTGATTACAAGATAAATCAAGACGGAACGGTATATTCAAAATGGTCCCCGTATGACGGAGTAACGGTAGAAACGTATATTACCCCTACCGAAAGCGGACATATAAGAAAGCATATCGTTACCTGCAATGAAGACTGCGAGGCATATGACTGTTCATTTGCAACTCCGCAGGGTAGTGAGAACGGAAGTCTTTTGGGTGAAGGAGAAGAAGTAACGATAAAATGCGCACCTAACACAAATCTTGCACATCCTCTGACAAGTATAAAAGCAATAAAATATGTTTTTAAAAAGGGAAAAAACGAAGTAAAGACAAATATAAAATATCCGCAGTATCTCTAATGTGATCCAATAAAGGCATAATTATAAAACTCTAAGAGCGTTGCATGCTCGCCGACAGTCATATAAGGAGATTTTTACGGACGTTCATGGATAGGTGTCTCAATGGACGATTTTATAAATGAAATTAACGACTATATTACTTGGTATAATACAAAACGTATCAAACAGTCGCTGGGCTATATGAGTCCTGTGGAGTACAGGCATAATCTTGGATTAGCAGCATAAAACAGTCCAAGAATATGTCCGTACCCCCCTTGACAAAGAGCCTATTTTTAAATGTTTTTTTTATTATTATTTACGATTCAAATACCTATTATATGCAGTTTGAACTATTTCAGTCGCACGTTCTATTTTAAGTTCGGCCAAAGAGTTGAGGTAAGAATCATATGAGGACAGGGGCATTGTACCGGAAATTAGCTGTGCTGTATTTTCATCAACCAGCTTTGTCACGTCAGCCATAATATTTGCATATTCGGCGCTTTCTTCAGCAGTATATGTAAGAACGGGCAGTTTGGTCAAAGATGAAGTATCTATAAACTTTGACCAATTGGAAAGAGACTCTTGTTGCTGAGGTCTTGCATAATATTGTTCTATACATCGTTTGTCCTGAATAAAGGGACCTTCGTTTGCAGCAACAAAATATTTGCCCATAGCCTGCGAAACAGTCAGACCTTCGGAATTGTGCATGATTTCATCTGTATAGACTGGCTGATTATCAACCATTGTATAACTCACGCCTTCAATATAGGTACCAAATCAAGTGAAAAATTTAAAGATTTTAGAATTTTGGTTTGGGCGCTGCATGGTATTACGGCTACTGGTACATCGCTTGATGAAGCTTTCGGATTGATTGAAACAGTGGAAAAGGCCGCGGAAATTTATATGAAGATATCCGGAAAACAGACAAGGGAAGGAATAGATAAAAAAATGCTTATGAGTATTGCAACAGTTTTCGGACTTGAAGTAAGAAAAGACTGGCTTGACTGATATTTATAATAATACATTTAGATGATTGTAAAATTAACAAAAATTAAGCAACAAAACAATCTTCTAAGAGAAAGAGGTTAGTCACCCAAGAATGTAGAAAAAGACATATTGGGGTGAATTGCAAAGAAATCCGATAATACAGGTTTAAGTGCGCGAGAATCGCTGATTTCCTTATCAATATCCGGATTATCGCTTTTCTTGGATACCAAATCGGGATGCAGTTTTTTAAAGCTGTCATC
>CAKSOE010000024.1 GCA_934476675.1 uncultured Clostridia bacterium
TCAAGGCTCGGAGTATATACATACGCCGTCGCCTTTCAAGAAGGCAATCTGCTTGCGTCTTTTCCATGTTGCGATTGCGCTGTCATAGGGCGGTAAAATAAAAATCAGCATGGAAAATACACGGCATACCCCAACTGCTTGCGTTTTTCCGTGTTGCAGAATGGAGATTACCATGAAGAATAAAATAATTATTTTTGTGTTCTTTTTGTGTATTGCGGCGTCCGCGGCAATTATTTTCGCAGCGCCGGCGGACAAGCAGAGCGTGTACGAGGAGAACAGGACTCCGGCGGAGCTTATGCCCGTCACACGTGAAAATCTTCTGACCGGAAAGCTTATGTCGAATTTTGAAGATTATCTCGGCGATAGCGTAGGCTTCCGTTCGGTTCTGACGCAGGCGTCGGAATGGATTGAGAGGAAAAAGGGCGTTGAGAGTCACCAAGGCAAAATCGTTGCGACAAACAAGGATATAGGCACATCTCTTGTGCAGAAATCAAGTCTGCTTGTCGTAAACGATACCGTTATGGAAATGTTTATCAAAAACCGCGGTGCGGAGGAAAAATACATAAACACAATAAATTATTTTGACGACGTGTTCAAGGATATAAAGATTTACAATATGATAATTCCCACACAGCTGGAATTTCTCGAGCCGGTGTATTCAAATATCGAGGACAGCCAAAAGGAAACGATAAATTACATATATTCAAAGCTGAATAAGGATATAGTGTCGGTCAATGCGTATGATTTCTTAAAGGAACATTCGGACGAATACATATATTTCCGCACCGATCACCACTGGACGTCACTCGGCGCATATTACGGCTACTGTGCGTTTCTCAAAGCCGCATCGGGCGAAGACGGCTGGAAAATGAGCAGTTATGAGGAGGGCTCGGATCCGTTCACGATTACCGACTATGAAAATATCGGACGCGGCGGATTGAAAAAGCATACGGTAAACAACTTTTTGGGATATTTGTATAAACAGGCGCAGTCGCCGGAGCTTTCAAAAAAACCCGACGCGATTGAATGGTTCGACACAAATGAAGACGGTAAAATCACAATCGAAAACAGCGGCATGGACAAGGGCAAAAAGGTTGAATACAGCGGTGTTTTGTTTGATACCGACAAGAATAATTACGAGGTGTTCATGTCGGGCGATCAGCCTGTATCGGTGCTGACAAACGAGAGAAATACCAACGGCAAAACCATAATGATTTTAAAGGATTCGTATGCAAATGCGTTTGTGCCGTGGCTTATAAACAATTATCACAGGATTGTGCTTGTAGATCCGCGAACCTGCACGGACAGCCTGCAAACGCTTATAGAAAAATATAAGCCGGAGGAATGTCTGATTATGAATTATATTTTCACAACTACATTTTCCGACTATTCGCAGATGATGGCAGATTTGGTTAAATAAAGAATCAGCTGTAAAAAAAGTTGCCTTTTTTACAGCTGATTCTTTTTATTCGCAGCAAAAGGCATTAAAATTTTTTCGGCAAAATATAAAATCTCTTGTTTTATTTATATAAAATTGCCTTTTTGCGATCCGGACTTTTTTTACAGCATCTTTTTTGTTTCTCCGGCTTTTATACACACTATATCTTTGCTGCATCTGCCGTGTTCAAACCACAAATCCGTTGCTGTCGGATTTGTAACGATAGTCTGGTCGTGATTAAATATAAGATGATTGAATGCGTCAACATAATCGTAAATTTCAATGTTTGTCGCATACCATATATCATCATGGTTTGCAGCCTTTGCGGCAAACTTTTCCGCAACCTCCCAGTTGTCGTTATTCACAAATTCAAAGCTGTGACCCCATACGTAAAACAGCCACGAATTTGACCTGAAAGGAGTGTCGTAAGGACTTTCGTTCACGAATTTATCCAAAAGCTCATCAAACTTTTCGTCAAGATAATGGCAGCTCGGTGAAAGTCTAAGCCAGTCTGTCGGAATATCAAAGCTGTGAGATGCTTCCGTTGTTCTCGAATAAACTATTCCGGCGGCTTTTATTGCGTTCACCACGTCGTCGCTGTATGTACCGTAAGGATATGCCATGCCGCGTATCGTGGTGCTGAACATATTTTCAAGCGCGGCTCTGTCGTTCGCCGCCTCAAAAAGCGCCGACGCCGGCGAAAGCTTTTCCATGTACAGGTGATGCTCACCGTGAATCGCAACCTCATGCGGCTTGTCTGAATACGTTTCGAGTATTTCCTTTTTCGTCATCCATCTTTTCGGATTGTCGGTTATGTCGGCTTCGTCTATGCACGCATAGCTGTTCAGATTAAATGTGCATTTGAGACTGTTTTTATCAAAAATCTCCATAAGACGTCTGTCACAGTAAGGCCCGTCGTCAAAGCTTAATGTAAACGCTTTTAATTTTCCCTGCGGAAAACGTATAAATATATCTTTCATAAATCATACACTCCTATGTAAAATATAGGCTAATTATATAATATCGGTTTTGTGATGTCAATATATAAGCTGAAATTTTTACAAAATATTGCTGCGGCTATTGCAAAATACAATTTTTTGTGGTATTCTATTTTAAAAGCGGTACGGAAGGAAGTAATGAGAATGGAAAAGAAAAATATCGATTGGTCAAATCTTGGATTCGGTTACATAAAAACCGACAAAAGATATGTGTCTGAATTCAAGGACGGGAAATGGGATGACGGCATACTGACGGACGATAATACAGTTACGATAAGCGAATGTGCCGGAGTTCTGCAATATGCGCAGACGGTTTTTGAAGGCTTAAAGGCGTATACGACAGAGGACGGCAGAACAGTTGTGTTCCGCCCCGACCTTAACGGAGAACGTTTTGAAAATTCCGCAAAGCGTCTGGAAATGCCCGTATTCCCCAAGGAAAGATTTATCGAAGCAGTTACGGAAACGGTAAAGGCAAATGCCGCATATGTTCCGCCGTTCGGTTCGGGCGCAAGCTTATATATACGTCCGTATATGTTCGGTTCAAATGCGGTAATCGGAGTTAAGCCGGCGGACGAATATCAGTTCAGAGTATTTACGACACCGGTAGGCCCGTATTTCAAAGGCGGTGCAAAACCGCTTACGATCAAAGTTTCGGACTTTGACCGTGCAGCGCCCAACGGAACGGGACACATCAAAGCCGGACTTAACTATGCAATGAGCCTGCACGCAATCGTGACGGCACACGAAGAAGGCTATGCGGAAAATATGTATCTTGACGCAGCCACAAGAACAAAGGTAGAGGAAACAGGCGGCGCAAACTTCCTGTTTGTTACGAAAGACAATAAGGTTGTAACGCCGAAATCATCGAGCATACTGCCGTCAATCACAAGACGTTCGCTTATGTACGTTGCGGAAAAGTATCTCGGTCTTGAAACGGAAACGCGCGAGGTTTATTTTGACGAGGTAAAGGATTTTGCCGAATGTGGTCTTTGCGGCACTGCTGCCGTAATTTCGCCGGTAGGAAAAATCGTTGATCACGGCAAGGAAATATGCTTCCCCAGCGGTATGGAGGAGATGGGCCCCGTTACCAAAAAGCTGTATGAAACGCTTACAGGTATTCAGATGGGACATATCGAAGCTCCGGAGGGCTGGATAAAAGAAATTAAATAAATTCAAAAAAAAGTGTTGACAAATCAAAAATATTGTGCTAATATATCTTTAAACCGATGAACAAGAGTAGTAACTTAATACAACTGCTTTTCGAGAGAGCTGCGGAGGGTGTGATCGCAGTAAAGCGGGCTTAGGTGAATGGACTTGCGAGGGCAAACTGAGCCGAAAGGTTAGGGGCGACGGAGGCCTACCGTAGAAACAGGCAGACATATAGTGGTATGTCGGTGAGTGCATTCCTTTTTTCGGAATGAATTTGGGTGGCAACGCAGGAGTTTATACACTCTTGTCCCAAGTATTTGGGACAGGAGTGTTTTTTGTTTTAAATATTTTGTGCACGGATATTTAAGAAAGCATCTTCCCAAACGGCATATTAAAAATTAAAGCGAAAAAGGAGAAGATTTATTATGAAAAAGATTACAGCGATTTTATTAACGGCGGTATTTGCAATAGGAGCATTGACAGGCTGCAAAACAGCATCGGCGCCGGAGAAAACAGAGGAAAAAAGTGCGGATAAGAGCTATACGGTAGGCGTTATACAGTATGTGAGCCATCCGTCGCTCGATAACTGCTACGAGGGCGTGGAAACGGCATTGCGCGAAACCTACGGCGATAAAATCACCATAGACCGTCAGATCGGTTCGGACTCATCGCCCGATTCGGATTGCGCATCGTATGCGGGACAGTTTGCGGCAAAGAATTACGACCTGATTGTTGCAATCGCAACTCCGGCGGCAACCTCGGCATTTGCAGCGGCGGAGGATAAGGATATTCCGGTTGTGTTCTGTGCGGTGTCCGACCCTGTCGGCGCAGGTATTGCAAAGAGCATCGACAAGCCGGGTTATAACTGCTCGGGTACTTCGGACGTTCTCGATATGAAAGCACAGGTTGAGCTTATAAAGTCAATGCAGCCGGAGGCAAAGAAAATCGGCGTACTTTATACAACAAGCGAATCAAACTCAATCGCACAGCTTAAGCTGCTTACGGAGGCGGCACAAAAAGAAAATATGGAGGTTGTTTCAACGGGTATTCAGAATGACGCGGATATTCCGGCAGCGGCAGCAGCGCTGGCAGCACAGGTTGACTGTATAAATAATTTCACCGATAATAAGGTAGTAAACAATCTGAGCGTACTGCTCTCGGCGGCAAACAATGCAAAGGTTCCCGTATACGGCTCGGAGGTTGAGCAGGTAAAGAACGGCTGCCTTGCGTCCATGTCAATCGATTATGTCGCACTCGGAAAAACAACCGGAAAAATGGCAGCGGACGCACTTTCGGGCAAAAAGCTTGCGGATATGGCTGTACAGACAATTTCGGAGGCAACACCGGTTGTAAACACGGAGGTTTTGGCAAGCTTCGGAATGACTCTGCCGGCAGGCTATGAAAATGCAGAAAAGGTAGAAACCAATAAATAATAAAAATTGCGGTGGATGAGGTGTAATATACCACCTCATCAGTCACTGCGTGACAGCTTCCCCCATTGACGCTACGCAAAACTATGTTTTGCTATGCTGCAACACTCCGTGTTGCTCACCTCAAAGGGAAAGCCAAAAAGATTTGGAGGAATATAAATGCTATCGATACTTTTAGGGTCTCTTGACGTAATACTGCAAGACGGCTTCATGTATTCATTGATTGCAATGGGATATTACGTATCCTATTCAATCCTGGATTTTCCCGACCTCACGGCTGAGGGAACGGTGCTGTCGGGCGGCGTAACATTCGGATTGCTGGTAAAAAGCGGAGTAAGTCCGCATATAGCGCTTATTGCCGCATTTCTTGTGGGATTTGTGTTCGGCTCGGTAACGGGCATACTGCACGTCAGACTTAAAATACGTCCGCTTTTGTGCGGAATATTGGTATCGACAGCGCTTATTTCCGTAAATCTTGTGGCAACGGTTGCAGGAATGGGCGGAAACTTTGCCGGAGACGGCGCTCTTTCAACGATTGATTTGGGGCGCGGTGTGCCGACGATTATAAGGGTGTTCCCCGCAACGCTTTTACCGACGGATTTTATCGGGTTTAATATAAGAAAGCTTTTGACTTTCTTTGTTATAGCGCTGATATTCAAGCTGATACTTGATTTTTACTTAAAGACGAAAAACGGCTTGCTGCTGCGTGCGGCAGGCGGAAATCCGCAGTACGTGACGATGCTTGCAAAGGACGAGGGCAAAAGCAAAATCCTCGGACTTGCAATCGGCAACGGCTATGCCGCGGCGGCAGGCGCGCTGATTGTACAGAGCCGCGGAAACGTCAACCAGAATATCGGAATCGGAATGATTGTAATAGGGCTTGCATCGCTTATAATCGGACTTTCGGTGTTTGGTAAGGTTAAGTTTATGAAGCCGACAACAAAGGTTATACTCGGTGCGGTGATATACCAGGCGTGTCTGGGACTTGCGACGTTTTTGGGTGTTCCGTCGGCATATAATAAGATTATCATGGCGGCGCTGTTCACGATTGCGCTTGTGATAAGCGGCAAGAAAAAGAAAGGCGGTGCGGTAAGAAGTGCTTGAGCTTGTTGATATAAGAAAGGATTTTAATGCCGGAACGCCCGACTGCGTAACGCTTTTTAACGGATTTGATTTTTCGGTTAAGGACGGCGAGTTTGTGTCGGTTATCGGCTCAAACGGTTCGGGAAAAACAACGCTGCTTAATCTTGTGTGCGGTTCGATTGCGCCGGATAGCGGCAAAATTATTTTTGACGGCAGAGATATAACGAATGTATGCGAGTATAAGAGGGCGGATTTTATAGGGCGTGTGTTCCAGAACCCGTCTATGGGAACGTGTCCCGAGCTTACAATAACGGAAAATATGGCGCTTGCGGATAATAAGGGCAAAAAATTCGGACTTACGAGAGCGGTTAACAAAAAGCGTGTTTCGTATTACCGCGAGCTTGTTTCGCAGTGCGGCATGGGACTGGAAAACAGAATGAACGTCAAGGTCGGTGCGCTTTCGGGGGGACAGCGCCAGGCGCTTGCTCTTGTTATTGCCAATATGACGGATATAAAGCTTTTGATTCTCGATGAGCATACCGCGGCGCTTGACCCTAAAACAAGCGAGAATATTATGCGGCTTACGGATAAAATGGTGTGTGAAAAGGGCATAACAACGCTTATGGTGACGCATAATCTGAGGTTTGCCGCAGAATACGGCACAAGGCTTGTGATGATGCACGAGGGCGAATGTATAATGGATATTTCAGGCGAGGAAAAGAAGAATGCGTCTGTGGACGATATGCTCGGAAAATTTTATGAAATAAGTATAGAAAACGGTAATTAAAAAACGTGATACAGTCGGAAATAACGGCTGTATCACGTTTTTTACTTTTATAAAGGTGTTGTCACCGCACTGATTTTTAATTTTTTTATAACATACATTTCCTCTTAGGGGCGGACAACACAGAGTTTTGCGCAGCGTCGATGGCGGGAAACTGTCACGAAGTGACTGATAAAGCGGTATTTACTCGCAAATTATTATGATTTTATTTATTTTTTGAAAAAAGCAAGACATTGTAAAAAATTTCGAAAAAAATAATAAAGCGCTGCTGAATATATTGACATTCGGCAGGTATTCCGATATACTGTATATACAGATATTGAAAAGGTGGTACAAAAATGAGCAAAAGATTAGAACCATGTCCGTTCTGCGGAGGGAGCGTATATGCAACACACGGAATGATAGGAGCGGAGCTGGTGTTTTTAAAATGCAAAAAATGCGGTGCGGTAATGTCCTTTGATAATGCCGAATGTAACGCAGATCCGATAAAAGCCATTGATTATTTCAACAGACGAACAATTGTTGAATATATTAACCAACGCAGAACAAAACCGGAGGAATAATTAAAGGAGGAAGAAATGATAGGAAAAAACAGCTGGCTTATAGCCGATGGATTTATGAGCAATACAAAAACAGAGGAATACGTGAGCCACGAGGCGGTGTGCGTGCTGAATTTATCCGAAGTTGAGGCGGAGATTAAAATAACGGTTTATTTTGAGGATGCAGAGCCGATGAGGGGGTTCACCGCAAAGTGCAAGCCTGAGCGCACAAACCACATAAGGCTTGACAAAATCAAAAACGATAAGGGCGAATCAATTCCGAAAGAAAAACCCTATGCGGTTCTGGTTGAAAGCAATACGCCGATTGTCTGCCAGCACAGCAGAATGGACGTTTCCGACAGCAATATGACGCTGATGACAACAATAGCATATTAATACATAAAAACACCTGCAAAAGGCAGGTGTTTTTATGTATTATTCAGCCGTAAGCCGCACCGTTACGGCATTGTCAAAATCAAGCGTAAAATCATGGTTTTCTATAACGCCGAGCTTTGTAAAATTCTTTTTAAGCGAATCTGCCTTTACATTCTCCGTAAGCGGCAGCGGCTTTCCGCTGCTGTCAAAGCTTTCATATACATAGCGTGCTGTGTAGCTGTTTGTTTCATAATTAACGTTTATATACTGCGTACAGCCGTGCTTTCCGCCCGGTTCGGCGTTCTCTCCGGCGTCGTTTGCCAAAACAAACGCAGGGTCATACATCACGAATCCGTCTTTGTAATAATCTATATCAATTTCGCCGTCCTTAATTTTTATTCCCGTAACGACAACCTTTCCGTAATCGCTTGTTTTGTATTCTGTGGGATATGTGCCGACGGGATTAAAGATTATTTTACTGTCCGAACTCTTTTTGCCGTATTTAACAGGTACAAATTTCAGTTCGCGCGTATTCACGTCAGCCTTTAAAAACTCGAACGAATTTGAGGAGCTGCCGTCACTATTTGCGCACAAATCAGTATTAAGAACGTCAAGACAGGTATTGTTTTCGTCATAAAGCGCAAAATTATCCACGTTCGGCACAACGCTGTCCGCGCCGCCGTTATTTGCCTTTGTCGTAATCACAAGCTGATTTCCGAACGGCGAGAACACCGCTTTTTCCACAGTGGCAATTGAATCGGGAAGGTTTATTCCGATTTGCCTTGTTACGCTTTCAACCTTAACGGCGGACTTGTCTATTTCAGCCGAGATATACCACATTTTTTCCTTATCCTCATCGGTTATCGGTTCGCCGTTGTAAATTTTATCGTCGATACCGGCGGTAATTTCTCCGATGTCCGCATACAATTCAAGCATAAATTTATCGGGAATATCCGCAGCGGCAACGTTATATTTTTCCGCATATTTAGCGGTATATGAGTCGGCAAAATAATAGTCGTTCGAGTTATGGTTGGTGTTCAGCGACGCCGATTTTCCGTTTATCACACATTCCGTCCAGCCGTTTACGGCAGGCTCGCCGTCCTCGCCGAGGAGCGGCTTATCCTCGGAATGTATCGTATAAAATACATGAACAAAATTGTCATCCGCCGCTACGTTGTCGAGCGTAAGCGTGTACCCGTTTTTCGCGACGCTTTTTCCTATGCTCTTGTTAAATTCAGCCAAACGGTCTATACTCGAAATTTCCGCTGCGTTTTCGTTCTGAAAAAACGAAATAATCTCCCCCACCTTATCCCTGACGGTCGGCGACGCAAACGATGTCGTGACCGCTATTGCACATATCGCCGCCGCAATAAGCGCAATGTTTGTTTTCTTTCTTTTCATAATCAAAATCCTTTCCCTATCATCGGAAAAGAGTTTACTTTTCACCGCCTGCTTCACCGTTTCCGTGCCGATGTCAAAAGCGGTCGATTTGTCATAAAATTCTTCCAATCCCAGTTCCTCCGACAGGCTTTTACGCTTTTTCACAGCAATCCCTCCTCCGATAATCTCTTTTTTAACTTCTTTTTGCCCCGTGCAAGCCTGGTCTTGACGGTGGATATGTTCAGGTTCATTGCCGCTGAAATATCCTTTATTTTTTCGCCGTGTTTATAGTATCTGACGAAAATTTCACAGTCCGTTTCGCCCAGTGCGGCAACCGCACGCCAAAGGCTTTTCGCCTCGTCGCTCCTTATAAGCTCCTCCGAAACACCGCCGCAATCCGATATTTCGTTTTCGTCAATCGGAACGCTCTCCATAGCCTTTGCACGCAGCCGCATTGCCGCCAGATTCCGCGCCGTTCCGGCAAGATAGCTCCGTACACTGCCCTTTTTTAAATCTATTCTTTCTGCGTTTTTCCACAGCGCAATAAACGTGTCGGAAACGATTTCCTCAATATCCTCGGCTGAAAATCTTCCGCCCGAAATATTGAAAAGCACAACGCTTATGTAAGGTGTGTAAAGCTCTATCGCCGCGTCAAGCGCGCCCTGCCGTTTTTGCCCGAGCTTTTTTAATAAAGTCGTTTCATTCATATTTGCTCCTTAACCGTATAAATCAAAAGCTTTCAATCCGTACACCTATATATTTGCATAAAACACGTAAAAGGTTTCATTTATTTTAATTTTATCATATAAAATCTCTTTTGACAAAATAAAAAAAATGTGCTATAATCTGTTTACATAAAATTTTAACATAAAAGAGGCGGTATATATGTTAGGTATGGTTCTGGAGGGCGGAGCAAACCGCACATTTTATTCGATAGGCGTGCTTGACGCGTTTCTCGATAAAGGTATTGCGTGCGATTTTTTTGTCGGGGTTTCTGCCGGAATTGCAAACGGTGTGTCGTATATTTCACGGCAAAAGGGCAGAAGTTTGGAATTAGGTCTTAGGTATATGAACGACAAACGCTACATGGGTGCGCGGTATTTTTTCAAAAAAGAAAATCACAGCTACTATAACCGCAGTTTTGTTTTTGACGAAATCCCCAACAAATACCTGCCGTTCGATTATAAAACGTATAATGAACACAGCGGCGGAGTTTATGCGGTTGTGACCAATCTTGAAACGGGAAAAGCGGAATATCTTCCGGTTCGGGGTGCAGACAAAAAATGGACGGTTATTCAGGCAAGCTGTGCGCTGCCGTTTATGTTCCGTCCCATGGAGATAGACGGAAATCTGTATATGGACGGCGGGTGCAGCGATCCGCTGCCGATAAAATTTGCGTTTGACAAAGGCTGCGACAAGGTTATAAGCATTATTACCAGAGAGCGCGGCTACGAAAAACGCACCGAAGCGGACGTGAAATTTTCCGTTATGCTTTACAGAAAAAAACAGGCGTTTGCAAATGATCTGATAAACAGAAGCTCCGTCTACAATGCAAGCAAGCGTTATCTTTTTGAAAAAGAAAAAGAGGGGAAAGCGTTTGTTTTTGCGCCGCGCGACACAAGCGGCTGGAAACGCACCGAAAGCAGCACGGACGCATTGCAGAAAATGTATGATGAGGGTTATAACGATGTACTCTTGCGGCTGGACGAGCTGAAAGAATTTATAGGATAACAGGAGAAAAAAATATGAATAACGCTTATGAAAAAACGATACGAGCCTGCTTTTTGGGGTATATAGTGCAGGCGGTTATAAATAATTTTGTTCCGCTTTTGTTTGTAACCTTTCAGACGCATTACGGAATACCCCTTTCGGAAATTACCATGCTGATCACGCTGAATTTTTCGTTGCAGCTTTGCATAGATTTAGCATCGGCGTTCTTTGTTGACAAAATCGGTTACAGAGCGTCGGCGGTGTTTGCACATCTGTTTGCGGCGGTGGGCTTGATTTTGCTTGCGGTATTGCCGGAGGTGATGAACCCGTTTTTGGGATTGGTTATTGCGGTTGCGTTTTATGCGGTCGGCGGCGGACTTTTGGAGGTAATTGTAAGCCCGATTGTCGAGGCGTGTCCGAGTGAACATAAGGATAAAACAATGAGTCTGCTCCATTCCTTTTACTGCTGGGGTACGGTCGGCGTAATTGCATTGTCAACGCTGTTTTTCTTCGTTTTCGGCATAGAAAACTGGAAAATACTTGCGGTTATATGGGCGCTGCTGCCGATTGCCAACGGAGCGTCATTTTTAAAAGTTCCCATTGCCGCACTGTCCGACGACGGCGAAAGCATGGCGCCGGGTCAGCTTTTAAAAACAAAGGTGTTCTGGGTGTTTGTGCTTATCATGTGCTGCGCCGGAGCAAGCGAACAGGCTGTAAGTCAGTGGGCGTCGGCATTTACCGAAAAGGCTCTCGGAATTTCCAAATCCGTGGGAGATTTGGCAGGGCCTGCGCTTTTCTCGGTGCTTATGGGAACATCGAGAGTGATATATGGCAAATTCGGAGATAAGATAAACCTTGATAAAATGATGAGTTTAAGCTGTGTGCTGTGTATCGCTTCATATTTATTGATTTCATGTACGCAGCTGCCGTTAGCCGGACTTGCCGGACTGGCTCTTGCCGGATTTTCGGTGGGAATCTTATGGCCCGGCACATTCAGCAAAGCGGTTGTTTCGGTCAAGGGCGGCGGAACGTCCATGTTTGCGCTGCTTGCGCTTGCCGGAGATGTGGGCTGCGCCGGAGGGCCGACCTTTGCCGGAAAAATAGCAAGCATGGCAGGCGATAATCTTAAAACAGGCATACTGGCGGCAGTGGTATTTCCGTCGGTGCTTTTGATAACACTTCTTATACACAGGGGGAAAAACGATGATTGCAATAATAGACTACGGAGCGGGAAATCTGCAAAGTGTTAAAAACGCGTTTAAGCATATCGGAACAGAGGCTGTTATAACGGGCGAAAAATCCGAAATCGCGGCGGCGGACGCAGTTGTTCTGCCGGGTGTGGGTGCATTCGGAGATTGTATGGCAAGCCTTGAAAAAGCCGGACTTACAGATACCGTAAAAGCGGCGGCAAACAGCGGCAAGCCGTTTTTAGGGATATGCTTAGGTTTGCAGCTGCTGTTTGAGGAAAGCGAAGAAAGTCCCGGGGTTAAGGGACTGGGAATTTTCAAAGGCAAAATCGTAAAAATTCCCGATACGGGACTGAAAATTCCGCATATGGGCTGGAACAGCATCGAAACGGTAAAAAAATCGAAAATTCTTGACGGCTCGCCGTATGTATATTTTGTTCATTCGTATTATCTCGAAACGGATGATAAGGAGCTTGTAAGCGCATATACGGAATACGGGGCAAGGCTTGCGGTTGCGGTTGAGCGCAATAATGTGTTTGCGGTGCAGTTTCACCCCGAAAAAAGCGGCGATGCCGGAATGGAAATACTCAAAAAATTTGCCGCTTTGGGAGGTAAATAAATGTACGCAAAAAGAATTATACCGTGTCTTGACGTGAAAAACGGCAGGGTGGTAAAGGGAGTTAATTTTGTAAATCTGACAGACGCCGGAGATCCGGTGGAATGCGCAAAGGCTTATGATAAAGCCGGAGCGGACGAGCTGGTGTTTTTGGATATTACCGCCTCCTCCGACGCGCGGAATACGGTCGAGGATATGGTAAGAGCGGTTGCGGAAAACGTGTTTATTCCGTTTACGGTCGGCGGCGGCATACGAACCGTTGAGGATTTCAGAAAAATCCTCAATGCCGGAGCGGATAAGGTCAGCGTGAACAGCGCTGCGATAAAAAATCCGCAGCTGATACACGACGCTGCGGAGAAATTCGGCAGACAGTGTGTTGTGTGCGCAATTGACGCCAAACGGCGTGGGGACAGGAGCGGCTATGACGTTTATTTAAACGGCGGCAGAGTGAATACCGGAATTGACGCCCTCGAATGGGCGAAAAAAGCCGAGGCTCTCGGCGCAGGCGAGCTGCTTGTCACGAGCATGGACTGCGACGGCACAAAGGCAGGCTATGACTTAGAGCTTACAAAAAGCATCAGCGAAAGCGTAAAAATTCCCGTAATCGCATCGGGCGGCGCAGGAAAGCCTGAACATTTCCTTGACGCATTCCGCATAGGCAAGGCGGACGCAGTGCTTGCGGCAAGCTTATTCCACTTTAAAGAAATAGAAATCATGGATTTGAAAAAATATCTGCTCTCAGCGGGCGAGAGCGTTCGAATATGACAAACAAAGCGCAGACGGCATATTGCTATCTGCGCTTCATATAATCTATAATTTTGTGGTTTGCGGAGAAAAATTCGATATTTGCGTCAAAATAGATATGCGGCACGCTTTTTCCCGAAACCGTTTCTCCGTTTTCGATTTTGTTCATGCAGTCCCATGTACTGTCAAAAATAACCCATCTTCCGTCCACGTAGGCTTCGTTCCAGGCGTGATTTTGCTCCGTGGTATTTACCGTGCTTTCGCTCCACACTTTATCTGCGTCTATTCCGAGCGCATAGCCCGAAACTACGTTGCACGGTATATTTATACTTCTTAAAAGAGACGCGCTCAAAACCGCAAATCCGAGGCATACGGCACGTTTGCTTTCAAGCACCTCTGTTGCCGAATACGGCAGGGTCTGTGTGGAATTTATATTGTCGGTGTCGTAATAAATGTTTGAGCAAACCCAGTCATGCACCGCAAGAACCTTTTCGTAATCGCTTGTACAGTCCGCAGTTATCCGCACCGCCGTTTCCTTTACGGCGTTGCTGTTGGATTGAATAAACGAATTGTTCTTCAATGCCTCGCTTACGGATTTGTCCGCTTCGTACATGGTTTTGTTGTGCGCATACACGGGCGATTCCTTAATCCGCCATTCGCCGTTTGTGCGTTCAAGGTAGAGATAATTGTATACCCAGCTTTCAAAATCGCCGTATGCTTTTGCGCCGGTGTATATGTCAAGCCTGAGATTGCTGTCGCCGGACGAGGGCAGAGAAATTGTTTTTGAAAATTCGCCGTCTTTATTCGCTGCGGCTGTGGTTTGCGTTATCGTGTTTTCGTTTAAATCGGTCAGATTTATTACGAGATGCTGTTTTTCTTTTTCTTTTATAATTCCGAAAATTTTAAGCTTGTTGTTTTCGATGACCGCTCCGGCATTTTCCGACGGGTAAAACGAAAGCATGGGACTGTCGGTTATATATGCGTTCACTGCTATATCCGACGGGTCAATCGGCAGCTCCTCGTGCTTTATATAAGCAATAATTTCGGCAGGCGACGGAATCATATCGGTAATGTACGAAAGATTCTCCGACGCCTTTGAAACAACGCTTACAATCTTGGGAGCTTTTTCTTTGAGAGCCGGAATGTAATCGCCTATATCGAGGAAAAAATTCGTTTCGGAATTTATGACTGCCACTGCGGCGCACAGGAACAGAAATGAAATAAATGTGCGTTTTTTCATATCAAGCTCCTTTCCCGAAATTACCTAAAAGAAAAAAGCGCCACGACCTAACCTAATAAGCCGCAACACCTTTTTTATTGGAGGCGCCACCCAGATTTGAACTGGGGAATAAAGGTTTTGCAGACCTCTGCCTTACCTCTTGGCTATGGCGCCGTGCAAAAATTTTATTAAACACTTTTAGGGGCTGTTATGCCCCTAAGTGTAAATGGAGCGGAAGACGAGATTCGAACTCGCGACGTTCACCTTGGCAAGGTGACGCTCTACCACTGAGCCACTCCCGCATATGGTGCTTCCGGGTGGAATCGAACCACCGACACAGGGATTTTCAGTCCCTTGCTCTACCGACTGAGCTACAGAAGCATATGACTTTTACCGGAGCAAAAGTCATTATGGCGATCCGGATGAGGTTCGAACTCACGACCTCTAGCGTGACAGGCTAGCGTTCTAACCAGCTGAACTACCGGACCGTATCATCAGCACATTATTAAAAAAATAATGTTGGTGGGAGTTACAGGGCTCGAACCTGTGACCCTCTGCTTGTAAGGCAGATGCTCTCCCAGCTGAGCTAAACTCCCTTGCCGCTGACGACAAGAATTATTATAGCAAAACATAAGTGTTTTGTCAATACTTTTTTTGAAAAAAATTCAAAAATATTTTATATTTTTTATTTTACGCGCCTAACTGCTGTTTTTCCATAAAATCTATAAGCTTTTCAACAGTATTTTTGCTCAGTCCGCGTTCGATCAGACTTGCTTCCCTTTCCGCATCCTCAATGCCTATATCCAAAAAATCTGTCAGAAATTTTTTTATCTGACTATGGCGAGCAAAAGCGGTTTCGCTGTATATCAGTCCCGTTTCGGTAAGACGTATATCGCCGTAGGGCTGATGCGACACGTATCCGGCGTTTTTGAGAGAATTTACCGCGCGGTTCACGCTCGGCTTTGAAATCCCCAGCTTTGCCGCAACATCTGTCGTTCTGACGGTATGATTATTTACAGAAAGCGTATAAATCGCTTCCAGATATTCGCTTAACGTCCGGGTTATTGAATACTGCACCGATTTATTCATGACAACTTACTCCTTTCGCATAACAAAAAGGACACAGAACAATAAAGTTCCGTGCCCCCGTTGGCTTTTCTGCAATATATACGTTATTATACTACATTTTTTTCTTTTTGGCAAGATTTTTTTTAAAAAATTTTGCCGATTTGTATAAATATCTTGAAAAAACGGCAGTTATATGTTAAAATAGATGAGTGTTATAATACAGTAAAAGGAGATAATATGTTATGTCAGGACATTCTAAATGGAGTACGATAAAGCGTAAAAAGGGTGCAAACGACCAGCAGCGCGCGAAAATTTTTACGAAAATTGCGCGTGAAATCATCGTTGCGGTAAAAGCGGGCGGCCCCGACCCGAACAACAATTCCAGTCTGAAAGACGTTATTGCAAAGGCACGTTCAAACAATATGCCTAACGATAATATAAACCGTACAATAAAAAAAGCGGCAGGCTCGGGCGAGGGCGACAACTACGAAAGCATTACCTATGAGGGCTACGGCCCGTCGGGAGTTGCCGTAATTGTCGAAACGCTTACCGATAACAGAAACAGAACCGCCGCAGACGTAAGAGCCGCATTTTCAAAATACGGCGGAAATATGGGACAGAGCGGCTGCGTAAGCTTTATGTTTGACCGCAAGGGCGTGATACTTATCGAGGACGAGGATAAGGAAATTGACGAGGACGAAATAACCATGGACGCACTTGAAGCAGGTGCGGAGGACATTTCGGTTGAGGACGGAATAATAGAGATTTCGACCGGCCCCGATGAGCTGGGTGCGGTAAGAGACGCGCTTGAGGGCAAATACACGATTTCTTCGGCGGAGGTAAGCATGATTCCGCAGACCACCACCGACCTTACGGATGATGAACAGATTAAAAATATGCAGAGACTTCTCGAAAAACTCGAGGATAACGATGACGTTCAGGATGTGTACCATTCGTGGAATATGCCGGAGGACTTGGAATAGTTAAGTGAATAAAACGCAAAAAACCGAAAGCCGTTTAAGCTTTCGGTTTTTTTGTTAGAAGATGAAAAACGACAAAACATACTGCTTCGGGGAAACTCTCGCGCCACACAATCATATTCCGCTCAAATTCTCACGTCCCACAACCATATCCGTTCTTTGGGAATCTCTCTTATATTATAAAAGCAGTATGTTTACCGAAATTGCGCGTTATTTTGAGCGTGCTGCAAATAACCGGATTTTTTGGGAGAGTTTTTGTGCACACAATCCGCCGAAAAAAGGGAAAATCCGCGGAATCAAAAAAACGCGCCAACCGAAGTCAACGCGCAAAAAACGCAAACTCCGAAAGTCGCCAAACTAATCCAATAATCATTTAATCGCACATTCATTTTATCGCATAGTCAATACCATACATTAAGAATTACATTAAACACCACCAGATGGAATTTGCATTTTTATGTAAATGCAAAAGATGGTGTTTGATTTGTTAAAAAAACAACACAAAGTATGGAAATGATGCAAAGTATGGTAAATGCTGCAAAATATGGAAAATGTGCAATCTTCTTATTAAATTTTCTATTAAATTAGTTTGGCAACAGTTATTATAGCACACTTTTTTGAAAAAAGCAAGATATTGTAAAAAAATATTTCTTATGAATCGTTAAATCTTGATTTTGGTACTTTATCGGAGTGGCTATATTTCCACTTGTGTATATTTTGAGGTGCAATCCGTGCGGATTTTCCGCTTTTTCCACTGTTTTTCCACTCCGGAAGTGGAAAAAGTGGAATTTCCACTTGAAATTCCACTCGTTTTTGGGTATAATAACAGCCATAGCCGCTTTTATGCAGCTATGGCTGAGTTTGCTATACTTAAATTTTACAAATCAAAATATTCTCTGCAAGCATCTAAAACTTTTTCTTTTATTTCAGAATCAGTTATCATTCCGACTCTGTTTATCAGTCTGCTATGTGATATTGTCCGTATCTGTTGAAGCATCGCAACAGACAACTTTGGAAGTCCCGTAATGTCGGCAGGCAACAAAATCTCTGTCGGATAAATTTTCTCGTTACCTTTAATGCTGGATAACGGCAGCACCGTTGAAACGGTAAGGTTATGATTTACGCTGTCTGTGGATATAATAAGAACGGGGCGTGTTCCACGCTGTTCGCTACCCTGCGTTGGGTCGAGGTTGCAAAAATATATTTCCCATTTGTTTACCATTCACCTTGCACCTCACTATCCGAAAAACTGAAATCTTCCGCACATTTCATAGTCCTTTCCATAAAGGACGTATCTTTTGCGGCAGCTTTCATCATCTCGTCATATTCACGCTTTTTAGCTTGCTTCAAGTATTCGTCAAGTGCTTGCCTTATAGCAAAATTGATAGATGGTATCTGCTGTGATTTTGCGAGCAGTTTCAATTCGTCAATATAGTATGACGGAAGTGTGGCAGTATAGCGTACTGTTTTTGTTGTGTTTAACATCTTTCATCACCTCACTATTATTATATGCCAAAACATCAGTTTTGTCAATATATTATGATGCGATTTTTGATGTTCTTTTATTCATCTTTAAAAGGGAATATATCCGTTATAAGTTCTTTTGCCTTGCTCTTTATCGAGTCAAGCTTGCCGCCGTTTTCGTCCTCATAATCTCCCTCGTCAAAATCCTCCGTATCTTCCTCCTCGAAGCTCATGTCACGTCTGGGCTTATACGCCTTTACATCATGCTCCTGATGCTCGTCCTCCTCGTTCACGACCTCCTCGGTTGACTTCGGCTTAACCGACTCACGGATTGCGGCGCGTCTTTCGGCACGCTGTGCGGAAAGCTGCTTTTCCCACTTCTTGAAAATTTCCTCTGCTGTTTCCGACTCCTCCGGCGTCTGCGTATGCGCCTTTATGCCGTCCGCATCGGAGGAATAATCCGGATTGGAATTTGTAATATCAATATCCTGTTCGGCGATATTTCCGACGCTCGCTTCAAATTTTTCCTCGACGTCACGTCTTAACGCGCGGATTTCCGATACAATTCGTGTATCTTTCTTTGACATCTTATAAAATCTGTTTCCGATTGCAAAGCTCAAAGCCGCATTAACGATAACCGACAGCAAAAACCATCCGAACGCACCGCCTCTTGTGGTGTATTTTTTATTCGATACCGTCTGCGGTGAAGCCGTTTCAACCGCAGGAGGGGGGGTTACGTTTACAGCAGGAGTTTTTTCTGCCTCCGTGCCGCTGCTTTTTGAGTTTGAGCTTTCGTTTTTCGAGCTGTCTTGTGAATTGTCCGATTTTGTCGAACCGGAGGTCTGCGATGAGCCTGAATCCGGTCTCGGTCTTGCGGTTGCCGTTGCCGTAGGTGAGGGTGACGGCGACGCCGCTGTCACTGCCACCGCTCCCGATAATGCCATTACCGCTATAACAAATGCGGCAAAAATTTTCTTTGATTTATTCATTTTCAGTAACTCCCTTCATATTTCAAATCCCCGTTTTTCTGAAAGCGTTTATAACGTGCTTTCCCTCGCTCATTCTTAGCAGCTTGCGCTTGTTTGCTTCAAAAATCCTTGTGTAGTTCAGAATTTTGTCGTCATTGCCCTCGCTGCGCTCAAAGCCTATCACAAACCAGTTCCAGAAGCTCGGCGGCATCGTTTCCGTATTTATTATCTTTTCATGAAAATGACCGCTGCTTTCCGTAATTTCAAGTCCCAGCTTCGGGAAAATATAATTATAACAGCTTTTCTCGGTCTTTTTCAGTTCAAGAATAAGCCTGCAAAGCTTTTCCGCTTTCTTTTCCGACTGCGACTGATTTCCTCCGGCGCTGCGCCATTGGTAATACGCGTCAAGCAGCCTTGACAGCAGCAGCGGAGGTATTCCCGAATACATATCCTCGCTTACCTCATGCCGCAAATCCGTATATGAATTATTCTGATACGGGATATAACCCGTTTTTTTGAGCATTCGTTTCAGTCGGCGCATATCCGCTGCCTGTTCCCCGGGAGTTTTTTTGTGCCGTACAAAGGTTATTCCGTATTTTCCCCAGTCCGTTTCGTCATGACGTATAATATACCTTAAACAGCTTTCCTTGACCTTATCGTCACGTGTTGACGAATCAAAGTATACAACCGTTTCGTCAAGGTCGTCCTGCGTCCAGTCCGACGGCGGCGTAAATGCGTGTACGCCGTAACCCGTTATAATCATTGACGCCATTTCCGTAAATGTCGTCAGCATATCCGCGTCGTTTTTGAAAAATTCTTTCCATGTTCCGCCGCCCGACTCGTTTTTAATCTGCGCAAGCAGCGACAGGAATATATATGTGTTTTTGCTGCCGGTGGTTTCCGTTCCGGCTTTGATTTTTGCCATGCAGCCGGGGATTTTTGCCCTCAAAAGCTCCGCGCGCTCCGCTTTATCCGTGCCGCTGCCGAACAAATCATACAAATCGTAATTTTCGCCGTCACAAAGCTTGTCTATACACAAATCAAAGTATTTTTCCGTTATGTCGGACTTGTTTTCAAACCATTCTATATTATCATATGCGACTTTGAGTATTTCAAACCTTACCGCCCGCATATCCTCATCGTCTATCTTATCGTACAGCTCCGAAACACGCTTTCCGAACGCTTCGCCGCCTGCGGAGGTCTTAAATGCCAAAAGTCTTGCGCCCATGCCGGGCTTTGTAATATCGCGCCTTGTGGCAAGCCAGTCCTTAAACTGCACCACCGTTGAAAATCCGTATTTCGAATATTCCTCTCGGAGCGCGTCAACGCCGATTCCGAGAAGCTCCGATTCCTCCGTCTGCGAAACGTCTGCGGTGTCCATATCGATATACATACAGTTTCCGCGCGTGTCGATTGACTGCTTGGTAATATTGTTTTTGCCCTTTATCGTGCCGTTGAAAACAATCTGACGCTGTCTGTCTGACGGAATGTATATATTATAGGTAGATATTCCGCAATACATCGAAATATCACGCGGCAGCAGCCATTTGAGCGAAAGCAGATAATTTTCCGTCGTTTCCTCGGAGGAGGTTGAAATGCACATATGCTTTACCGTTTCCGAGGTCAGAACCTCAAGCGCCGCATCAAGCAGGTACGACACCTCTTTTTTATGCGATGCGATAAACTCCTTTACTCGCTTATCTGTGCTTTCCTCCGGCTTTAAGCCGTCAAGCTGCGGCAGATAATGCACAATCTCCTTTTCAGCCTCTTTTGCCGTCAGACAGGTTTTAAAAGCGGAGCTTTTAAAATACCTCTCCGGAAAAAAGTCCGCGTCCGGCTCGTCAAACACAAGCGCATGGGCGAAAAAGTTTCCCGGCTGTCCCTGGTAGTCCATTCCGGCAAAAACAGTCTGTATTGCCGCATAGCGTCCGTCCGACAGGCGCAGCGTACGGAAACATTTAGGAAACATTTCCGGTACCTGCGGATCTCCCGTAACCTCCGAATACACCGTTTTATCGTTTTTCGGCAGACGATAGCTTGCAAACTTCACTATCTCCGCGATGTTGTTTTCGGTAATACCCTGTGAACATGAATAAACTCTCAGTCCGGGCTGATTTGCCAGTCCGAGCGTACTGTCTGACAGACTGTGCCGCACCGAGGTGTATATAAGCTGGTATACCTTCATTGGTTTCTCCTTTCTTTAATCCAGTTCCTTTAAGCCTGTATACAGCTCATAGTACCGTCCTTTTTGTTCCAAAAGCTCTTCGTGGCTTCCTCTTTCGATAATTTCCCCGTTTTCAAGAACCATAATCGCATCGGCATTGCGCACCGTGGAAAGCCTATGCGCTATAACAAACGTTGTACGGTCTTTCATCAGCGCATCCATGCCCTCGTTTATGTGCTTTTCCGTTCTCGTATCGACAGAGCTTGTGGCTTCGTCAAGCACGAGAATCGGCGCTTTTGAAAGCGCGGCGCGCGCTATGTTTATCAGCTGACGCTGCCCCTGCGAAAGATTAGCGCCGTCGCCGCTTAAAACCGTATCGTAACCATTGGGCATATTTTTTATAAACATATGCGCATTTGAAGTAACCGCCGCACGCTTAACCTCCTCATCGGTTGCGTCGCGTCTGCCGTAACGGATATTCTCCATCACCGTACCCGTAAACAAATGCGTATCCTGCAAAACCATTGCGATATTCTGTCTTAAACAGTCTAAGTTTATATCTTTTATATCAATTCCGTCAATTGTAATTTTTCCCGAATCCACATTATAAAAACGCGTAATCAGATTGGTTATGGTTGTTTTTCCGGCGCCGGTTGAACCGACAAGCGCAATTTTCTGACCCGGATGAGCATATATCGAAACGTTTTTAAGAATTGTTTTATCGGGATTGTAGCCGAATGTCACATTCTCGACAACAACGTCGCCGCGTATGTGTTCCGGCGTAAGGTTTTTGCCCGTATTGCGCTCCGGCTCGCAGTCCATTACGTCAAATACGCGCTCCGCACCGGCAAGCGCGGACATAACCGTTGTAAGCTGCATCGAGAGCTCGTTTATAGGTCTTGAAAACTGCCTTGAAAAGTTTACAAACACCGCCAGTCCGCCGACTCCCAGATCCGAAAACGGAAGTCCCTTTCCGGCGCGGCTCATAAAGGTGATTATCGAGCCGACCGTTGCCGTAAGCGTATAGTTTATCTGACCCATCGCATTCATGCACGGCCCCATAATTCCGCCCAGAAACTGTGCCTTTACCTGTGTATTTCTGAGGTTATCGTTAAGATTGCCGAACTCGTCTATTACCTTATCCTCGTGATTGAACACCTTAACAACCTTCTGCCCCGTGACGGTTTCTTCTATATAACCGTTCACTTCGCCCAGAGCCGCCTGCTGCTTTGTGAAGTATCTTCTCGATTTTGACGCAATCAGTCCGCCTACGCCTGCCATAATCGGCGTCATTACAATGGTCGTTATCGTCAGCGGAATGTTTGTATACAGCATAAGCGCAAGCGTTCCGGTAAGGTTTATTATTCCCGAAAACAGCTGCACAAGCGTTGAATTGAGCATTTCACCTATCGTATCGACGTCGTTTGTGAAACGGCTCATTACATCGCCGGTTGTGTGCGTGTCAAAATACCGCACGGGAAGCTTTTGCAGCTTTCGGAACAGGTCGTTTCTGATAGATTTCAGCGCTTTTTGTGAAACGCCTATCATAATTCTCGATTGCAGATATGTCGCCGCAACTCCGCTTAAATATATGGCAGCCATAGCCGCCACGCCCTTTGCAAGCGCCTGTATTCTCACCGCTGCGCTCACGTCCTCGACAAGTCCGTCGATAATAGGCTTTAACATATATGTTCCGGCAAGGTTTGCCGCCGCGCTTATCAGCACGCACAGAAAAGCCGTGCCTATTTTCGCTTTATCCTCGTTAAGATAGGAGAAAAGCCGCTTTATTGCCGCTTTTGTGTTTTTTGGTTTTGATTTGGACATTGCGCCTCTGCGCGCACCGCCCGGAGGACCCATAGGTGGCATTATGCAGACACCTCCTTATCCGCTTGCGAATAGTAAATATCGCGGTATTCGGGGCTGGTTTTTATAAGCTCGTCATGCGTACCCTCGCCCATAAGCTTTCCGCCCTCAAGCACAAGAATTTTGTCCGCCCCGGCAACCGAGGAAATTCTCTGTGCGATTATAAGCTTTGTCGTATCCTTTAGCGTGGTTTTGAACGCTTCGCGGATTTTTGCCTCCGTTGCGGTATCAACCGCACTTGTGGAGTCGTCAAGAATCAGAATTTTAGGCTTTTTCAAAAGCGCACGGGCTATACAAAGACGCTGCTTCTGTCCGCCCGAAACGTTAACTCCGCCCTGCCCCAGCTCCATATCGTAGCCGTCGGTGAAATTCTCCACAAAGCCGTCCGCCTGCGCATAGCCTGCCGCGGCTTTTACCTCCTCATGCGTTGCGTTTTCATCGCCCCATTTGAGGTTTTCCTCTATCGAACCGGAGAAAAGCACGTTTTTCTGCAAAACCATGCCTACGCCGTCACGCAGATTTTTTAAGCTGTAATCCTTTACGTTTATTCCGTCAACAAGAACCTCGCCGCCGCTTACATCGTAAAGACGCGGAATAAGCTGCACAAGCGAAGTCTTTCCCGAGCCTGTCGTGCCGATAATTCCGACGGTCTGACCCGGGCTTACGGAAAACGAAATATTATCGAGAATATTATCCTCGCCTGTTTCGTAATACTTAAAGCTTACGTTTTTAAATTCGATACTTCCTTTTGTTACTTTTCTGTCCTTATATTTTGAATTTTCATCGTTAAGGTCGCTTTCGCTGTCAAGAACCTCGGAAATTCTCTTACCCGAGGCTGCCGCTCTCGAGCCTTGCAGAATAAGCATCGAAACCATCATAAGCGACATAAGAATCTGTATAATATAAGTAGTAAACGCCGTAAGACTTCCTGCCTGCATACTGCCTCCGATAACGAAATTTCCGCCCAGCCATACCACCGCAAGCGTTGTAATATTCATCGCAAAGGTCATAACGGGCATTGTGATAATTACAATCCGCATTGCGCTCAATGACGCATTCATGAGCGAACTGTTGGCATTATCGAATTTTTCGATTTCGTAATTTTCGCGCACAAACGACTTTACAACACGAACGTTTGTAATATTTTCCTGAATACCCGAGTTTAATTCGTCAAGCTTTTTCTGCATAAATCTGAATTTCGGAAATGCCGTTTTAAGCAGTATATAAATTGCGATTATAAGCAGCGGCATTACAACCGTAAGCACCAAAGCAAGACGTACATTAATACTGCACGCCATAATAATTCCGCCGACAAGCATTCCGGGCGAACGCATCGCCATAATCAGAAGCATACGAACCATATTCTGGAGCTGCGTTATGTCGTTTGTCAGCCGTGTGACGAGCGAACCTGTCGAAAAACGGTCAATGTCCTTAAAGGAAAATCCCTGAACCTTTTTGAAAATGTCCTTTCTCAAATCTGCGCTGAAATAAACCGACGCTTTTATAGAAAAATAATGACCGCCGATGCCGCCTATAATCATAACGCCTATAAAGCCTATCATTTTAAGCGCCTGCGTTAAAATGTATGATGTTCCGGCATTGCCCATAACGCCGTTGTCAATCATGGACGCCATGAATTTCGGCAGCACGATTTCACCGGCAACTTCGCTCAGCATCAGTATCGGGCCGAGTATGAAGTACAGCAGATACGGACGCACATATTTAAAATATTTTTTCAAAAATCCACCTTCTCTTAAAAATATACTTATTATTATAACATTTATATATATTTTTTTCAAGCAATTTATTACTTAAAAAACTTTCTGTCAAGGCTTCTGTATTGTATCGCCTCGGCAATATGTACGGAGTTGATATTTTCAGCGCCTTCAAGGTCGGCGATTGTGCGCGCGACCTTTAAAATACGTCCGTGCGCACGTGCGCTTAAACCGAGATTGTCAAAGGCTGATTTCAAAATCGCATTTTCCTCTTTGCCCAACCGGCAGAACGCATCAAGTCCGCTTGTGCTTAATTCCGAATTTGAATGAATACCCATATCCTTATAGCGTTCAAGCTGGATTTTTCGGGCTGCATTGACTCTTTTACGCATTTGTGCGCTTGTTTCGCCGTTTGCGGCGGCGCTCAGCTTGTCATACTCGACGGAGTCAACCTCAACCTGAATATCTATCCTGTCAAGCAGCGGGCCGGAAATTCTGTTTCTGTACTGATTTATCTGCGCCGGCGTACAGGTGCATTTCCGCCGTGAATCCCCCAAATATCCGCATTTGCAGGGGTTCATGCTTGCGATAAGCAATATATTGCACGGGTATGTCAGCGTTGCGTTGACGCGTGAAATTGTAACGCAGCCGTCCTCGAGAGGCTGTCTTAAGGCTTCAAGCGTATTGCGCCCGAACTCCGGCAGCTCGTCTAAAAACAGTACGCCGTTATGCGCCAGCGAAAGCTCGCCCGGCTTCGGCACAGTACCTCCGCCCGACAGTCCGGCTGCGGATATGGTATGATGCGGACTGCGAAACGGTCTTTGCGTGATAAGCGGCTGCCGCTCGGACAGCTCGCCGGCTATCGAATGAATTTTTGTGACCTCCAAAGCCTCATCAAACGTCAGCTCCGGCAAAATGCTTCCCATGCGCTGTGCAAGCATGGTTTTGCCCGTTCCAGGGCTGCCTATGAGCAGTACGTTGTGATTTCCGGCGGCGGCTATTTCAAGCGCACGCTTTATATGCTCCTGACCTTTTACGTCATGAAAATCAAGCAGATTTTCACGTTCTCTTGCAAAAATTTCATCAAGGTCAACCTTTATAGGCAGAATTTTCTTCTCGCCCATAAAATGCGCGCAAAGCTCCTTTAAGCTATGCACCGGATATACCTCAATCCCTTCGACAACCGCCGCTTCGCTTGCGTTTTCCGCCGGAACAAACGCGCGGCGAAAGCCGTTCTTGTAAGCCGAAATAACCATCGGCAAAACTCCCGAAACAGGGTTTAATGCTCCGTCAAGCGACAGCTCGCCTATAAACATGGTTTTGTCGATTTTGTCAATCGTCAGCTGCTCGGTGGCGTTTATAATCGAAAGCGTAATCGGTAAATCGTAGCCGGTGCCCTCCTTGCGCCTGTTCGCCGGCGCAAGGTTCACAATGACGTGCTTTGCCGGAAATCGCAGTCCCGAATTTTTTATTGCAGCGCGCACGCGCTCTTTTGCTTCTTTTACCGCGGTGTCGGGAAGTCCCACAATATCAAACGCAACCATTCCGTTCGATACGTCCGTCTGTACACAGACGCTGAATCCGTCGATTCCCGTAAGTCCGCAGGAATATGTCTTTGACAGCATATGCTTTCTCCTTATATTCAGCTTATTATATCCTTAATTATTTCCGCGGCGATAAGCAGTCCTGCCGCCGGCGGCACAAACGCAACGCTACCGGGAAGATGTCTGCCGTTTTCTTCTATAACCTCTCTGAGCTTTACGCTTTCCTCTTTGGAATAAACCACTTTAAGCTTTTTTATTCCTCTCAGTTTAAGCTCGCGCCGCATAACGCGTGCAAGCGGACATACCGAAGTCTTATAAATATCCGCCACCTCAAACCGCGACGGGTCAAGCTTGTTTCCGGCGCCCATGGAGCTTATCACCCTCACGCCCGCCTTATCCGCACGCGTTATTATCTCTATCTTCCCCTTAACCGTATCTATTGCGTCCGCTATGTAATCGTAAACGGAAAAATCCATCTCGGTATCGGGCATGAAAAATAATCTGTGTTTGTTGACCTTTGCATCGGGATTGATGCTTTTTATGCGCTCCTCCATAACGTCCGTTTTGTATCTGCCCACCGTCTGCGTCAGCGCAATTATCTGACGGTTTATATTCGACTCCGAAACGGTATCGTTATCGATTATATCAATCGTTCCGACGCCGCTACGTGCAAGCGCCTCTATCACATATCCGCCGACTCCGCCGGCGCCGAATACCGCAACACGCGCATTTTTGAGCTTATCCATTGCCCCGGCTCCGAAAATCAGCTCCGTTCTTTCAAATCTTCCGATTGTTCTCATTCCTCTCCCGATATGCTGTATTATCCCTAATTATACCACACGGTTTTTCAAATCACAAGCAAAACGAAACATTTTTCGCACATAATTTAAAATTTATTATTATTTTTATTAATTTTGTAATATTTTTAAAAAAATGTAATATATATAATATGTTGGAAGAAACACCACATTATGCATAATGCATAAAAAAATAGAAGTAATTTATTTAAAACTTAGGCTTTACTGCTAAATGCATTTATGCTATAATAGTAGTATAATGTACATAAGGCAAAAACGAGAGGAGAAAGCAGAATGCAGGAAAACAACCGTGCAGGTATAAGTGAGTTTCAGACATATCTTTTCAATTCGGGAGATAATTTTAAAACGTATGAAATGCTCGGGCCTCACCAAGTAAAAAACGGCAAAGGAAAGGCATGGCGTTTCGCCGTGTGGGCGCCGAAAGCCGCAAGGGTTTCTCTTTCGGGGGATTTTAACGGCTGGAGCAGTTCGGACTCGCAGCTTTCACCGATTGGCAGCACAGGCATATGGTACGGCGTATTTGACAATATCCGTGAGGGAGATTTGTATAAATATGCAATAGAGGGTCAGGACGGCGAAATTTATTTCAAGGCAGACCCGTATGCGTTCGAGGCGGAGTTAAGACCGGGAACGGCTTCACGTGTAAGGGATATTCCAAGCTATAAGTGGACGGACGGCAAATGGATTGATTCAAGAGGGAAAAAGGATATTTATTCATTGCCGATGAATACTTATGAGGTGCATCCCGGTTCATGGAGAGTTCATGAGGACGGCAGCTTATACAATTACCGTGAGCTTGCCGACGAGCTTATTCCGTACGTATCGGAAATGGGGTATACTCATATTGAGCTTATGCCGGTTATGGAATATCCGTTTGACGGCTCATGGGGCTATCAGGTGACGGGATATTTTGCCGCAACCTCGCGCTACGGCGCTCCGGAGCAGTTTATGTATTTTATCGATAAGTGTCATGAATACGGCATTTCGGTTATCATGGACTGGGTTCCGGCGCATTTTCCGCGTGACGCGCACGGTTTAAGGCGCTTTGACGGCTCTCCGGCATACGA
Source organism: uncultured Clostridia bacterium (assembly GCA_934476675.1). Lineage (GTDB taxonomy): Bacteria > Bacillota > Clostridia > UBA1381 > UBA1381 > UBA4716. Next base: position 28,304 of record CAKSOE010000024.1, read on the forward strand.
ATATGCCGACCCGAAAATGGGCGAGCATAAGGACTGGGGCACAATGGTCTTTGACTACTCAAAATCGGAGGTTGTATCATTTCTTGTTTCGTCGGCACATTTCTGGGCGGAGGTTTATCATATAGACGGACTGCGTGTTGACGCCGTTTCGTCAATGCTTTACCGCGATTATTCCAGAAACGACGGCGAATGGACGCCGAATATCTACGGCGGAAACGGAAACCTCGAAGCGGTGGATTTTTTCAGAAAATTAAACCGCACGATGTGCACGGAATTTCCCGGCTTTATCATGATTGCCGAGGAAAGCACCGCATGGCCGCTTGTGACCGCACCGACCGAAAACGACGGCCTGGGCTTTAATTTCAAGTGGAATATGGGCTGGATGAACGATACTTTAAGGTATATGAGCATGGATCCGTATTTCAGAAAAGACAATCACTCGCTTCTGACCTTTATGATGATGTATGCTTACAGCGAAAATTTTATACTTCCGCTTTCGCATGATGAGGTGGTTCACGGCAAACATTCTCTGATTGATAAAATGTTCGGAGCGTATGAGGATAAATTCGATGCCTACAAGACGCTTTTGGGATATTTTATGACGATGCCCGGCAAAAAGCTCATATTTATGGGCGGTGAAATGGGGCAGTTCCTCGAATGGAGGTACGATGACCAGCTTGAATGGAATCTGCTGGATACGGACAGGCACAGAAAGCTTAAAGAATACGTGCGCACGCTCAACCGCTTTTATGCGGAAAACAGCGCACTGTGGGAAATTGACCAAAGCTGGGACGGATTCAGATGGATAAATGATTCCGACAGTGAAAATTCCGTTCTTTCATATATCAGAAAGGGCAAAAGGCAGGGCGATTTCGTTATCGCCGCCGCAAACTTTACGCCCGTTGACAGACCTGTTTACAAAATAGGCGTACCCGAGGGCGGAGAATACGAAGTTATTATACATTCAAATTCAACAGAATACGGCGGTTCAAGGCTTATCGGCAAAATGAAATTTACTGCGAAAAAAGTACCGTATTCCGATATGGAATATACTCTTACGGTATTTGTTGACGCAAATTCGATTATGCTGTTGAAAAAGTCCGATAAAAAGGCGGTGAAGAAATAAAGTCTTATTACGGCTTGAAAAATTACATTAAAAATTTAGGAGATGGACATATATGATATCAAAGGATTGCGTGGCAATGATACTTGCCGGAGGACAAGGCTCGCGTCTGGGAGCGCTTACAAAGCACGTTGCAAAGCCGGCGGTGCCTTTTGGGGGAAAATACAAGATTATAGATTTCCCTCTTTCAAACTGCATACATTCGGGGATTGATACCGTAGGCGTGCTTACGCAGTATCAGCCTCTGGAACTTAACACATATATAGGAAACGGCAAGCCGTGGGATCTTGACCGTTCGCACGGCGGCGCATATGTTCTGCCGCCGTACCAGAGCGCCGAAGCCGGCGAATGGTACAAGGGTACGGCCAACGCCATTTACCAGAACATAGGCTTTCTCGAAAGATTTAATCCCAAAAACGTACTTATTCTTTCGGGCGACCATATTTATAAAATGCACTACGGAAAAATGCTCAAAGCACATAAAGAATCGGGAGCTGCAGTGACAATTGCGGTAATGCCCGTGCCGTGGGAGGAGGCAAGCCGCTTCGGAATCATGAGCACAAACCCCGAAACGGGAGAAATTACCGAGTTTGCCGAAAAACCTGCAGAGCCGAAAAGCAATCTTGCGTCCATGGGTATTTATATTTTCAGCTACGACGCGCTGAAAAAGTATCTTACGGACGACGAGCGCGACCCAAATTCGGATAACGATTTCGGCAAAAACATCATTCCCAAAATGCTCGGCAACAACGAAAAAATGATGAGCTACCGCTTTGAGGGTTACTGGAAGGACGTCGGAACGGTATACAGCCTTTGGGAGGCTAATATGGATCTTATCGACAGTCCGCCGAAATTCTCCCTAAACGACCGCTCATGGATAATTTATTCGCGAAACCATGCGTTCACGCCGCACTATGTCGGCAATAATGCGAAAATTTCCAATTCGACCGTTACGGAGGGCAGCTTCATTGACGGCGAAATAAACCACTCCGTTATTTTCGGCGCGGTAGACGTGGGCGAGGGTTCGAAAATTACCGATTCGGTGGTTATGCCGGGCGCTAAAATCGGCAAAAACTGCGTGATTGAAAAGGCGGTTATCGGCGAGGGCGCCAAAATCGGCGACAATGTCCGCATAGGCGTTGAGGAGGATCCGCAAAGCAAGTATATTTCCAAATACTGCTCAGGCGGAATCGTTCTTGTCGAGGGCGGCGCAGAGGTAAAAGACAGCGAAAACATCGTCAAAAACAGTATGATAGAAGCATAAGGGGGCAGAACAGAATGAGAAACGATACAATGGGCGTTATTCTTGTAAATCAGGATAAAATTCCGCCGATTACCGATATTAGAGCAAATCTGTCTCTCCCGATTGCGGGCAGATACAGAATTATAGATTTCGTGCTTTCGAATATGTCAAATGCGGGTATTACCAACATAGGCGTTGCGGCGGAATCGAACTATTCATCGCTGATGGATCATATTCGTTCGGGAAAACCGTGGGATCTGGACAGAAAGGGCAGCGGACTGAAAATTCTGCCGCCGAGTATGGAGCATAAGCTCGGCAAAATCAACGGCAGCATAGATATGCTCACAGGCATAAGGGATTTTATACGCCGCAGCCGCGAAACATACGTTATTCTTTCGCTCGGCAACAATATATATAATATGGATTTTTCAAAGGCTATTGACGAGCATATAGAAAACCAGGCGGACGTTACGGCGGTATATACAAAGCTTTCAAATGTAGCCGAGGCGCAGCTTTCGCGCTATACGCTCTTTGACATAGACGAAAACAACCGCATAAAGGATATTGAGGTTATGCCGTATTATCCTAAAACAAACTATGCCGGACTTGACATATATATTATGGAAAAGGCGCTTCTGGAAAGCTTTATCGACGAGTGCAGCGCAAGGGGCGATATTGATTTTGTCAAGGACGCACTTGCCAAAAAATTGTGCGGTATGCGCATATTCGGTTATGAGCATAAGGGTTATGTAGGCAAGGTCGACTCGATGAAGTCGTTTTATAAGTGCAACATGGACTTTTTAAACGCCGAAATAAGACGGGAGCTGTTTAACCCCGAAAACCCGATTTACACCAAAACAAAAGACCAGAGCCCGACAAAATACGGCAGTGACGCGGTAGTGAAAAACTGCTTTGTTTCGGACGGCTGCATTATTGACGGCACGATAGAAAACTGCGTGCTTTCAAGAGGCGTAAAAGTAGCAAAGGGCGCAGTAGTGAAAAACTCCATAATAATGCAGAACAGCGTCATAGAGGAGGACGTTGAGCTTGCTCACGTTGTGTTTGACAAACAGGTAAAAATTACAAAGGGAAGAAAGCTTATCGGTCAGAAAAGCTACCCTCTTGCAATAGAAAAGGATACGGAAATCTGATTTTTTTTCGTGTGCTGCCGGTGCGCGGCGGATTTTATCTGCCCGCACCGCGTTTTGTATAACGGCATATTTACTGCTGCAATGTATATAATACATTAAAGATAAACAGCCGCAAAACACAGCAAAAAATACGATTTTTTGCCGAATGTTTGACAAAACCGCCGTTTTGATATAATATATAGCTATACATAGTATGTACCGACAGTCCGCGGCGGTATGTATACATATTGTGCGGACGAAAGGATTGTGTGAATTTATGAGAGTATTGTTTGCCGCATCCGAAGCGGCTCCGTTTGTGAAAACGGGCGGCTTGGGCGACGTTGCCGGCTCGCTTCCGGCGGTTTTGCGGAAAAAGGGCGTTGATGCGAGAGTGATTCTTCCGCTCTACCGCTGTATTGATAAAAAATATAAGGATAAAATGAAATATATAGCGCATATCTACATTGATATGTCATGGAGAAAGCAGTATGCCGGAGTTTTTGAGCTGGAGCATGACGGCTGCATATACTATTTCGTGGATAATGAATTTTATTTCAACGGCGATAAACCGTATGACTTTATTCATCTTGACTGCGAAAAATTCATATTCTTCTCCAAAGCGGCGCTGTCGCTTTTGCCGACGCTTGATTTTAAACCCGACGTTATAAACTGCAACGACTGGCAGACCGGCGCAATCCCCGTATTTCTCGATACGTTCAGGGATAATCCGTTCTTCCGTGATATGAAAACAATCATGACCATTCATAATCTGCGTTTCCAGGGACGCTGGGATTTGAGAAAAATCAAGGACGCAATGGGAATAAGCGATTACTATTTCACCGCCGATAAGCTTGAATTTTACAACGATGCAAACCTGTTAAAGGGCGGCATGGTTTACGCAAACAGGATTTCCACCGTATCCTCTGCCTACGCAAGCGAAATAACCACGTCCGAATACGGCGAGGGGCTTGACAGCCTGCTTTCCGCGCGGCGAGGAGATTTGACGGGTATAGTGAACGGTATTTCCTATACCGAATGGGATTCGGCGAAGGATAGCGCAATTTATAAAAACTATACAAAGAGAACAGTTCATAAAAATAAGGCTGTAAACAAAACCGAGCTGCAAAAAGAGCTTGGACTGCCGGTTGACGAAAACAAATTCATGGTTGGAATCGTTTCGCGTCTGACCGACCAGAAAGGCTTTGACCTTGTGGCGTATAAGCTTGAGGAGCTTTGCAGCGGCGGTATGCAGGTGGTTGTTCTGGGAACGGGCGAGGAAAAATACGAGAACCTATTCAGACACTATGCCTGGAAATATCCCGACCGGTTCTCGGCACAGATTTATTTCTCGAATGATTTTTCGCATAAGATATACGCCGCGTGCGACGCATTTCTGATGCCGTCGAGATTTGAGCCGTGCGGTTTGTCGCAGCTTATAAGTATGCGTTACGGCACGCTTCCGGTTGTGCGCGAAACGGGCGGTCTGAAAGACACCGTCGTTCCGTACAACGAATATACCGGCGAGGGAACGGGATTTTCGTTTGCGAACTACAATGCGGACGAAATGATGAATATTATCCGTTACGCAATGGATATTTACTATAACCGCCGTAATGAGTGGGATAAAATAATAGATAACGCAATGTCGGTTGACTATTCGTGGAATACCTCGGCGGACAGATATATTGATATGTACCAAAAGCTTACCGGAATTTACGATATACCGCAAAAAACGGAATCGGGCTTTGACGAAAATATCAAAAAGGATGCGGAAATATCCGCAAAGGCCGCCGCCGACGGAGCAAAAGAGCCTGAAATAAAAAAGGTGAAAAATCCGTTTGAGGACGAAAAACCCGTAAAGAAAACGGCGCAGAGAAAGACCGCCGCAAAAAAAGCAGCGCCGCAAAAAACAGCCGCAAAGGGCGCTAAAAGAACATCGGCGGCAAAAGGAAAATAATTATTCTCCCTGCGGAGTATAATATATAGGCGGTTGCCCGTAAACAGCCGCAGCCGGTAGTTTTTGCATCTCTGTTTTATCATAAACCGGCAATCACAGATTTTTAAAAGGAGAGATTAATATGGCAGAAAAAACAGCTGCGAAAAAAAAGAAGCTTACACCGGCTGAAGAACAGTTGAAAAACGAAATTATAGGAAAAGTCGGCAGACACTTCGGAAAGGTTATGGAGGAAGCCACTCCGCATATGGTTTATTCCGCATGCGCACTTACGGTCAGAGACCGTATAATGGAATTGTGGGCAAAATCACATAAAGAGGTTAAGGCTGAAGGTTCAAAAAAGCTGTATTATCTTTCTTTTGAATTTTTAATGGGCAGACTTTTAAGAACAAATATCCTGAATCTGATGCAGACACAAATGTATCAGAACGTTCTGGAGGATTTGGGCTATGAGCTTACGGACATTGCCGAAATGGAAAATGACGCAGGTTTAGGCAACGGCGGTCTGGGACGTCTTGCGGCGTGCTTTATAGATTCGCTCACAACGCTCGATTTGCCGGCATACGGCTGTACCTTAAGATATGAATACGGTCTGTTCAGACAGAAAATCGTTGACGGCTACCAGACGGAGCTGCCCGATTCGTGGCTTGAAAACGGAAACGCATGGGAGGTTGCACGTCCCGAAGAATCGGTTGAAGTGCGTTTCGGCGGAAACGTTTACAGCGAGTGGCGGGACGGACGCATGGTTTTCAGATACGAAAATGAACGCAGAGTTATCGCTATGCCGTATGACGTACCGCTCTGCGGCTATGGCTCAAAGATTGTAAATAAATTAAGACTGTGGAGCTCAAAATCTCCCGAAAGCTTTGACATGAAAGCTTTTAACAGCGGCGACTATGCACGTGCCATTGAGGAAAAAGAGCTTGCGGAGGTTATTTCAAAGGTACTTTATCCGGAGGATAACCATACGGAGGGTAAGGAACTGCGCTTAAAGCAGCAGTATTTCCTCGTAAGCGCTACATTGCAGTGGATTCTGCGCGAATTTGAGCAGAGAAACGGCAAGGATTGGTCAAAGCTGCCCGATAAGATAGTTATTCACATAAACGATACCCACCCGACAATGGCTATTCCCGAAATGATGCGTCTGCTTATGGACGAAAAGGGTCTCGGCTGGGACGAAGCATGGGATATTGTTACGCACGTTTTTGCGTACACAAACCACACGGTTATGAGCGAGGCTCTCGAAAAATGGCCTGTTGATATGTTCAGAAGAATCCTTCCGAGAATTTATATGATTGTTGAGGAAATGAACAGACGTCTTATGATAAGACTTGAAGAATTTTACCCCAACGACCCCGCTAAGCACAAGTACATGGCTATAATTTCGGATAATCAGATATTCATGGCAAATATGTGCCTTGCAAGCTGCTTTGCGGTAAACGGCGTTTCAAAGCTGCATACGGAAATTCTCGAAAAGGATATTTTCAGAGATTACTATCTGATGGATAAGGAGCGTTTCCATGCAATCACAAACGGAATTACTTTCCGCCGCTGGATTGCAAACTGCAACCCTGAGCTTACCAGGCTTATCGATAAGAAAATCGGCAAAGGCTGGCTCAAAGACTCAAATAAGCTTACCGGACTTGCGAAATATGCCAATGATGATGATTTCCAGAGCGAGTTTAACAAGATTAAGCGTGACAATAAGGTTGCGCTTGCGGAATATATCAGAGAGCATAACGGCATAGAAATAAATCCGGATTCGATTTTTGACGTTCAGTGCAAGCGTCTGCATGAGTATAAGCGTCAGATGATGAATGTTCTGCATATAATTGCGGAATACAACAGGATTCTGACCGACCCGAACTACGACTATTACCCGAAAACATATATTTTCGGCGCAAAGGCAGCTCCCGGATATAAGAGAGCAAAGCTTATAATCAAGCTTATCAATTCGGTTGGCGACCTTGTGAATAACGATCCGCGCATAAACGGCAAAATCAAGGTGGTATTCATCGAAAACTACGGCGTTTCGATTGCGGAAAAGATTATTGTGGCAGCAGATGTTTCGGAGCAGATTTCAACCGCCGGCAAGGAGGCATCCGGTACGGGCAATATGAAGTTTATGCTTAACGGTGCGGTTACGATAGGAACGCTTGACGGCGCTAACGTGGAAATGCTCGAACAGGTCGGAAACGATAATATATATATCTTCGGACTTAAAGCCGATGAGGTTGACGCAAGGCTTAAATATGCCGGAACGGACGAGGTAAAGACTATTTACTCCACAAACGGTATGCTGCGCCATGCGCTTGAAATGCTTATTGACGGAAGCCTTGCCCCGGGAAACAATCAGCTGTTCAAGGATTTGTACCAGACGCTGCTGTTCGGCGATTACGGTTATCCAGATACGTATATGGTTATAAGAGATTTCGAGGAATATATGCACACCCAGGAAAGAATTTCCAAGGATTATCAGAACAGAAAAGAATGGACTGCAAAGGCGATTATGAACACTGCCATGTCGGGATTCTTCTCAAGCGACAGAACGATAGAGCAGTACAACGATCAGATCTGGCATCTTAAACCGATTAAATAATGCTTACCGAAACTCACCCGGCGGCGTATGCCGCCAAAGGTGAGTTTCATTTGCACTATACCGAAAAGGAGAGATTTAATGGAAATAGAGCATAACTCCCGTATGGAATTTTACAGAAAGCCGTTCGGTGCGGTGACGTGCGGTTCGGAGGTGCGTATACGTCTTGCCGCGTCGGGCATAGGCATACCGTATGCGGTGCATTTTATTTATAAAAAGGACGGCGGCGGCGAGGTCATAACCGATATGCCGTATATCATGACGGTCAACGGCTCGTCGGTGTATTCCGCAACGCTTGACGCAACCGAAAATGCCGGACTTATATGGTATTATTTTGAAATCATAACCGACCAGGGCAGCGTGTATTACGGAAATAATTTAAAGGGACTGGGCGGCGCGGGCTTGACGTATTTTCATAAGCCGGATAATCTGTTTCAGATTACTGTCTATGATGAAAAATATGCAACTCCCGATTGGTTCAAAAAATCCGTTGCGTATCAGATTTTCCCCGACAGATTTTTTAACGGTAATGAGGACGGCTCATTTTTGGGAGAGCGCAGCGACATAATAAAGCGCAGCTGGAACGAAATGCCGTTTTATAAAGCAGAGCAGTTCGGCGGCGAATATAAGGCGAACGACTTTTTCGGCGGAAATTTAAAGGGTGTAATAAAGAAATTACCGTATCTTGAAGAATTGGGAATTTCCGTAATATACTTAAATCCTATTTTTAAAGCGTACTCCAATCATAAATATGACACGGGCAGCTATGAGGAGATAGATCCCATGTTCGGCGATGAGGAAACATTTAAAAAGCTTTGCGCCGAGGCAAAAAAGCGCGGAATACGCATAATACTTGACGGCGTGTTTAATCATACAGGCTCGGACAGCAAGTACTTCAATAAAAACGGTACGTATGACAGCGTCGGAGCGTATCAGTCGCAGTCGTCGCCGTATTATGAATGGTACAGATTTTCGCAGTGGCCTGATTCGTACGAGTCTTGGTGGGGAATGAAAACTTTGCCGCAGGTCGAGGAAAATTGTTCGTCATACCGTGAATATCTGCTCTCCTCTAAGGACGCAATAGTGAAAAAATGGCTGCGTATGGGCGCATATGGCTGGAGATTGGACGTTGTAGACGAGCTGCCGGATTCGTTTGTAACGGAACTGCGCGAAAACGTCAAAAAAACGAACGAAGAAGCGGTCATAATCGGAGAGGTCTGGGAGGACGCATCAAATAAGATTGCTTACGGCGAACGGCGCAGGTATTTTCTCGGCGACGGCATAGATTCCGTTATGAATTATCCAATGCGCAGCGCACTGATTGATGCCGCGCTGTGCCGTATTAACGCAGAGGAGCTTGACGACAGATTAATGAGCCTTAAAGAGAATTATCCCGCTCCGGCGTATTATTCGCTGCTCAATATTTTATCGAGCCATGATGTGGAGCGTATTCTGACGGTTATGTGCGGTGCGCCGTCAAAAAATGATGTTGACCGCGAATACCAGGCGTCTTACTGCCCCGATGATTATGTGCTGGCAATGGCAAAAAAGCGCGTGCGGCTTGTCATGGCGCTGCAAATGACGCTGCCCGGTGTTCCGTGTGTGTTTTACGGCGATGAGGCGGGGGTGTCGGGATACGGCGATCCGTTTTGCCGTATGCCGTTTCCGTGGGATAATATCGACGGCGAAATGAGCGGTGCGTATAAAAAAATGATTGCTTTAAGAAACAGCTCTGAGGCGTTTTCCGTGGGCGAATTTGAATGTGTCTATAAAAGAGAATATGTTTATGCCTATGTGCGTTCAAATGCGGAGGACACGTTTGTTGTGTGTGCGAATATGAGCGGCACGCATGAGAAAATACGCCTTGATACGGCAAGGTTTGATACGGACGATATATTGAACGTGTTTGACGAAAACGACCGCATGAGCGCAAAGGACGGTATATATTATATTGATTTGCCGCCTGTTTCGGTTAAGATTTACGTGAGCAACGAAAGCGCCGAAGTGTAAAAGTTTTATTCGGAAATCGAAGAAATATGCGGTTTCCGGATAAAATTTCTTTTTTAAGAAGCGATTCTTAACTTTTTTTGTAATTTTTTTAAAAAAGTGTTGACAAATACAAAAAAATCAAGTATAATATTTAATGTTGTACGGCGGTATAGCTCAGTTGGCTAGAGCATGCGGTTCATACCCGCAGTGTCACTAGTTCGAATCTAGTTACCGCTACCAAACGTATAGACCGCATAAATGCTTGAATGTATAGTGTTTATGCGGTTTTTTTGTTATTTTGCTTATGCCTTTTACGCAGCTGTTCCGCGCGGCTTGACCGTTTACATCTAATCATCTGACAAATTTTATGTATAAGAAAAGGGATTGCTTATGCAATCCCTTATTTCGGCTATTCGGCAGGCGTGGCATTCTCCTGCATCTCTCGGAGATTTCTCTCTTGTCGTTACCATCGGCGTGTGGTTGCCACGAAATTGACCACCTCGAATAACCTATCTTATTGTATTTATATTGTATCATATTTATTCTGATTTGTAAAGTTGCTCGCCTTTCAAAAGTGTACAAGGTGTAATTAACATTGACGTGCTTTTTTCTATATCTGACGGATTATTATACTGCGTCATTCCGACCGAAACAACATTGTAAATATTACCTTTGTCATCCTTTAATTTACTCCCGTTTTTTATATCTTCACATTTTCTACGTAAAGTAACCGAAAGCCTGTTCCCGATTTTTAAAACATCCATAACTTCAAGTATATTAATTACCTCCTTTTTTCAAATTTTTCAATCCCTTTTGATATACCGCAAAAGCATTTTTTGCCTGTTCGACTTCTTTATTTTTTTATACCGAGAGCCTCTTTTGCGAGAGCGTCCGCCATGTCGTTGTATTTGTCGCCGGAATGCCCCTTGACCTTGTGAAAGATTATATGCAGTTTTTGTGCCGCGTCATCATAGAATTTTTTGTATGCGGCAGTGCCGGATTTATTTGTTTTCCATTCTCCCGTGCACCATTTTTCGATTCCCGCATAGTCGTAATAAATTTCAAGCGCGTCTATGCCGTTTTCGATGCAGTAGCTCATGGCTTTCATCGCACCGGCAATTTCGCCCGCAACATTCCGCATAGGCGCAAGCTCCGGATCGGAAAATTTTTCGCTCGCGGTCACGGTTTCGTCCTTGTAAAAAATAACTGCGCCGTAAGAATATTCGTGTGTGGCAATATTAAAGCTGCCGTCCACATATGCGCGCGCCGCACTGCCGATAACCGTCACATCGGAATTGTTTCCTATTATATATTGTTTTGCATCGTCGAGGCTCGTAAAGCTTTTGTATTCTGCGCCGCTGTAACCTATGACTTCTTTTCTGCACTCCTCCCACGTATGAAATATTCCCGTGTGTCTGCCGTTTCTCACTGCGTAGTATTTGGACATAACGCTTGTTCTCCCTTATATTTATTCGGCTTCCCCTGTGAGGGAAAGGCTTTAAAACACCGCACTTCTTATTTTACAATTGACCGATTAAAATACATTATAGCATAAAATTAAAAAAAAAACAAAAAAAATTAAAAAAAACCGGAACTTTTTCAAAACACCGCCGTCTAACTAAATGTAAAACACATAATCCGCATTGCAAGCGGTCGTTCTCGGGTTATACATTTTAACCAATTTACTACTTGCACAGAAAATGGTTTGGTACATATTTAATAAATTTGTAAAAAATTTATCGCAAGGAATAAAAAAGAGGTTGACATACGGGTTATGGGTATAGTAAAATATTAAATAGCAGTTTTTCGTAATGAGTAGAAGCATTATTAAAAATCTGTTACCGTAATATTTAAACGGCATGGTTTTTCGGAGACGCAGGTAACCGAAAGCCGTAACAGCCGCATTACAGTTTTTTTACAACTGTAAGACCGCATTGACATATACAGGCTTGCGTGGTATAATCAGTGCGTATTCCGATGTATTTTCGGAAGCTTTGATCTGCTTTAAGTGAGAGGGGTGCTTGGCAGATTGTATCGAAAGACCCTTCACGTAAGAAATTTAAAGGGAGGATTTGAGACAATGAATAAGAATCTCAAAAAGGTAATTTCAACAGTTGCTGCTCTTGCTGTATCAGCAAGCTCACTTGTTGCTTTTGCTGCTAACTTTCCTGATGTAGCTGACACAGCTTCATATTCACAGGCAGTTACTGAGTTAACAGCATTAGGCGTTATCAACGGTTACGAAGACGGAACATTCGGACCGGACAAGAACGTAACAAGAGCAGAAATCACAAAGATGATTGTTTCAGCATTGGGAAGCTCACAGCTGAGCGCTGCTAACGCTGCAACAGGCAAGGACACAAAGTTCGCTGACGTTACAGGTTCACACTGGGCATCGGGCTTTGTAACAGTCGGCACATCAGACAGCACAAAGTTTATCGATGGTTACAGCGATACAGAGTTTGGTCCTGAGGACAACGTTACATACGCACAGGCAATCAAGATGTTGGTTGCAGCTCTCGGCTACACAACATATGCTGAGAACAACGGCGGATGGCCGAACGGCTACCTTTCATACGGCTACAACCTTGATATCACAAAGGGTATCTCGGGTGTTGCAAACGACACACAGGTAACAAGAGCACAGGTTGCACAGATGATTGACAACGCTGTTAAAGCTCCTATCTGCGTAGTTGACGGATATGAAACACAGTGGAACGGTACACAGACACCGAAACTCGTTGAGAGAAACGAGCCGAGTACTTCATCAAAGAACTCATGGCAGTGTCTCTTGAACTACTCACATGACGCATATATTATATACGGTCGTGTAACAGCTACACATCAGTCAGACGACAGTGTAGATACAGATAAGGTTAAGCTTGCAGTTGAAAAGTCAAACAACTACGGCGGTTACCAGGTAATTGCAGGTTATGAGACAAACACAACTCTTGACCTTACACCGAACGCATACATCGGCGAATCAGGCGCAGACAAGTATCTTCTGACATATTCGGAAATGCTCGTTAAGGCTGACGACGATGATGATATCACAATCCTGAGCATCACTCCGGTAGGCGCTGACAGCAAGAATGTTACATTCGCAGCTGAAGACTACAACGATGATGCAAAAGATTCAGTTTACACATCAACAAACGGCAGAGGAACAATCTCAGTATTTGAGAGCGGAAGCTCAACAAAGACTAAGGAATACAAGATTGACCTTGAAAGCATTGAAAAGAACTTCTATGTAAACGGCTATCCTGTAACTGTTTCAGATCTTAAAACAGCTATGGATACATACGTAGCAAAGAATGCAACAGGTAAGGTTACTCTCGTAGACAGCCCGGATGCAGGTAAGTCATCAACAGACGGTATCTATGATATCATCCAGATTTCTTACTATGTAGACGCAGTTGTAAGCAGCGTTGAAGGTGACGACGAAGATTGCACAATCTACTTCGACACAGCAAGCGATGCATTAGACGGCGCTACTGAAATGGACGTTGATACAACAGACGATAAGCTGTACTATTCATTCAAGATGGCTGACGGCACAGTAGTTAAGCCGACAGAGCTTCAGGAATATGACGTACTCTCAATCGCATTCACAGGCAATGACTTCTCAAAGTCAAGCTCATTTGAAGTAATCGTTTCAAGAGACACAGTTGAAGGTAAGCTTTCAACAGTTAACAAGGGCGATGCTGAAAAGGATCACGAGTACACAGTAGGCGGCAAGGCATACAAAGTTGCTGATGAATCTCTCGTATCAAACAAAGACTTTACAGTAGGTAACGAGTACACACTGTACCTCGACGCTTTCGGTAAGGTAGCAAGAGTTGATGAAACATCAGCTACAAAGAAGATTGCACTTCTTGACAACGTATACAGAGCAAACGGCGATCAGTACTATGCTACAATCATTAAGCCGGACGGTTCAAAGGACAGCTATGTATTCGACGACAAGTATAAGGATACATACTATGGCTACTGCTTCGCAGGCAGCACAAAGTTTGATGATTCAGACACAAAGAAAGCTCCGCAGGATAGAGTATTCACATACAGCATCTCATCTTCAACAGAGAAGATCACATTCAAAGAGCTTCAGGCTTACAAAGAGTGTAATGATGAAACATATGCAGCTAAGTCATTAAAGCTTGGTTCAATTAAGCTTTCAGAATCAACAACATCAATCCTTGACCTTTCATCATATGCAACAGACAAGGAATTCGATGTAATGGATATAAACTCACTTGAGGACGATGCTAACTACACAGCTTACGGCTTCAACAAGAGCAATTCAGACAGCACATATTCATTCGTACTCGTAACTAAGGGCGGACAGGGTTCATACAGCTATAATACGAAGTTTGTTATCTTCTCAGCTTCAACTCAGGACGATGTTGACGGAGATACAAAGACAGCTATTAAGGTTTATGCACCGGGTTCAAAAGAAGTTACAAAGTACATCATTGATGACGGAACAGCTGAAGATGAAGTTGCTAAGTTGTCAGAGGGCGCTCCGATAGTAGTTAAGAAGAATTCTTCAGGCTATGTAACAGAAGTTACACCGTTGTTCAAGAAGGGTCTTTCAGATTACTCAGCATTCTCAACAGCTGCATTAGACGGTCTTGTAAATGGCGATTTAAGCGCTGTTGTTGATAAGACTGCACTTGACAAGTTAATGAAGTTAGGTTCAGGTAAGAATGCATCTGACTGGGTATTCGGCGCTGTATATGACAAGAGCAATTCGGATATTACAATTGCTACAACAGCAGACTTCGAGACAGTTGGCGGCAACAAGTATGTAACGAATGTTGATAAGATTGATTCATATGATGTAGACAGCGACGCTGTATTCTATCTCTACAACTACAAAGAGAGATCAGGCAGAGAACTCAGAGTTGCTAATGGTATTCTTTCATCAGCTCGTTCAGTAAACGCTAACTCAACAAGCGCTTACGTTGCAGGTACAGCAGCTGACGGTAAGACATACACAGCTGACGACAAGGTATTACTTGACTGGAACTCAAAGACAGTTAGAGGCGGAGTAGACGGAACAGGCTACGAAACAAGCACAAAGGGTAAGATTCAGTATGTACTCGCTAAGACAATCGATGGAGACATCGTTGAAGCATACTTCATCAACCCGTCAAATAACTAATTATCTTACGATAATAAAAAATGAGAAAGCGGTTTTTAACCGCTTTCTTTTTTTGCGAAAAGAATTGACAAATCGGCAAATATGTGCTATAACGTATATAGCAAAAGAAAAAGCTGTCTATTGGGACAAATAATAGAACTTTACGAAAGAAAATAAAAACAGGAATGTCGTGCCGTTAAAACGGGCGCATGGCATTTTGATAAATTCGGGAGGTAAACATGGAAACACATAAATATAATTCAAAAGCTATCATAGCGGTGGTTATTGCCGGGATAGGCGTACCGCTTGTAAATGCAATATACGATTATCTTCCGTTTTATCTTACGGCTGTTATTACAATGCTTGCAATCGTAGTGGTTATTTATATGATTGCGGACAGACGGAACGTGTATAAAAAGGCAGAAGTAATACCGGAAACCTGTTCGGATATAGAAAGCGCAGTACTTAACCTTAACGGCGGAAATTATGTTCTGCGCAAAAGCAGCGGATTTGCACTCGAAAGCGGAACAAAAAGTCATATTGTAAACGGCGTGTGGTATGTTGAAAACACCAAAGAACACACAGCGAGCGGTGCGGTGGCAATTATAAATGTTCCCGAAAGCTTTACCTTTAAAGACCTTAAAATCAGGCTTAATTCGGGAAATTTACTTATAGAGGGAGTTGCAGCAGAAAATATTCTTATAGAATCACGTTCATGCGTACAGGCTAAAAATGTTTTTGCAAAAAATGTGACTATAAACAACCACAGCGGAGATTTGTCCATTAATGCGGCAATTCACGGAAATATAACTTTATATGCCGACGGCGGCTCGTTGGATACGAAGCTTAGAAACAGTATTCAGGACTTTAATGTAAATACGGTTGTTCATGCGGGAGTTGTATTTGTAAACGGTGTGGAAAGAGGCACGTCGGAGCAGACTAATCCGGGCGCACTGTTTAATGCAAAAATTGTAAACCGCGGCGGATTTACTACGCTTAATTTTACGAATTAAATCATAAATTGGCTGCGCAAAGCAAATTTACGGTTCCGACGGCGGTAAAAGCCGCATACCAATACGGGATTTGTTGGATGTAATTGGATTTAGTGATTGATTTTATCTTGAATTTGTGCCGTTTTATGCGGCAGAACGGAGAAATACGATGAACAGAGAAGAATATATTGAAGCGATAAAATTTGAGTTAGGTTTTCTTTCGGAGGAGGAAAGAGAAAAGGCGGTAAGATATTTTGAAGGCTATTTTTTGAGCGCGGAAAATGCCGAAGCGGTTTACGAATGTCTCGGAGATCCCAAAACCGCCGCAAAAAATTACTGCAAAACATTGCTTAATGAAAAAAAATCAAAGCGCATAGAGATTCCCGAATGGGTAAAGGCGGCTGCCATTATTCTTGCCGCTCCGGAATTGATAGCCTTGGGACTGGTTTTGTCGGCTGCTGCTGCCGGATTGGTGTTTGCCGCTGCGATGTTTTTTATTGCAATAGCGGCAGTATGCGTGTTCTTGTGGTTCGACGGTATGGGAATGATAGTAAACGCTGTCGGCAGACATATTATTTTGGCAGATAAGCTTATGCAGTTCGGAACGGGATTTTTAATGTTTGCCGCAGGCTTGATTTTGACGTATCTTGTCTTGAAATGGTACTCAAAAATGTTTCCGCGCATTTTTGCATTTATTGCGGATAAAATCCGCAGGCACAGCTGATATTTGAAAAAAACCTTTGAACGGTTATTTACGGGAGGAATTAAAAATGAAGAAAACCATACACCATACAATACTTATTATAACGGCTGTTTCGGCGGCGGTAGGAATTATACTTTGTGCGGCGGGACTTTCAATCGGCGGCAGCTTTTGGAGAGTATTAAAGAATAACGGTATGCTGCCGCAGATTATTTACAGCAATGACAAGCCGCAGAATCCGTACCAAAACGGAAACGGAAACAGGAACAGCGGAAGCAGCATGGACGATTTCAGCGATTTCTTCAGGGAATTTGGTCTTGACGATGACGATATTAACAGCTTTTTTGCGCCGTACGGCGGCAGTTCGGGTGGCAGCGGCAATTCGGAAAGCGGAAACGGTTCCGGCGGGGCATTGTTTTAATTTGACATCGTTACTATTGGGGGATTGTTGTGTTATGTGTTGCCTTAACACCTCATCCGCCGCAAGCGGTTCCCCCGATTCTTTTCTTTCGCTGTGCAAAACTACGTTTTGTTTCCCTCAAAGGTAAGGCTTTATACAACAGCAGCTATGGCAAAATGTGCCATAGCTGCTGTTGTTAGCTTTTATATGTTGTGTGTCGGTTGAGTGTCTGCTGCCCCATTGGCAGTCGGTTGTCAGCCGTGCGTCTGCCGTCCGTTGTTATCCGTTGGCTGTCGGGTCAGTTGTCAGCCGTGCGTCTGCCGTCCGTTGTTATCCGTTGGCTGTCGGGTCAGTTGTCAGCCGTGCG
>CAKSOE010000025.1 GCA_934476675.1 uncultured Clostridia bacterium
CGTCTTTTCCATGTTGCAGCTTGGGTGAAGATTAATGCAAAAACACGCTGTAACGCACTGCCTTTCAAGGCTCGGAGCAATACAAACGCTGCTGCACCTCAAAAAATCAAACGGCTCGTGCTTTTCTATGTTATAATTTATGTCGGCAAACGGCGGCGGAACGGAGATTTTTATGAACGAATTTAAAACCTATCACCCGATTGTGAATTTTACTTATTTTGTGCTTGTAATCGGATTTTCAATGTTTTTCATGCACCCGTTATGCCTTGCCGTATCGCTTGCGTGCGGTTTTGTGTATTCCGTTATGCTCAAAGGGAAAAAAGCTGTAAAAACAAACATAGCATATATGCTGCCCATGCTGATTCTGACTGCTGTTATAAATCCGGTGTTTAACCACGAGGGCATGACCGTCATAACATATTTTCCGAACGGAAACCCTCTTACGCTCGAATCCGTTATCTACGGACTTTGTGCCGCGTCTATGCTTGCCGCGGTTATCTGCCATTTTTCATGCTTTAACGAAATCATGACAAGCGACAAGCTGATTTACCTGTTCGGCAAAATCACGCCGTCCCTGTCTCTTATTATTTCAATGACACTCCGCTTTGTGCCGAGATTTACATCACAGCTTAAAACAACCGCCGACGCCCAAAAATGTATGGGAAAAGGCGTATCGGACGGCAGCGTTATAATACGTGCAAAACACGGACTTAACATCTTATCCGCCATGGCAACATATTCGCTCGAGAACGCAGTCGAAACGTCGGACAGCATGAAGTCGCGAGGCTTTGGCTTAAAGGGCAGAACGGCATTTTCCGTATTCGCCTTTGACAGGCGCGACAAAACGGCTCTCATTGCTATAACAGCATTGGGAGTGTATACATTCATCGGAAAGCTTTGCGGCGGTATGTATTTCAGATTTTTCCCGTCCGTTAAAGGTGCGGAAATTTCACTCTACGGAATAAGCGTATTTATATCATATCTGCTGCTTTGTATGTGTCCTGTAATCATCGAAATAAGGGAGGTTTTGAGATGGAATGTTTTAAGATCGAAAATCTGAGCTTTACCTATCCCAATCGTGAGAATAAGGCTCTTACCGATATAAATCTTACGGTAAAACAGGGCGAATTTGTAACGCTTTGCGGAAAATCCGGCTGCGGAAAAACCACCCTGCTCCGTCTTTTAAAGCCTGCCGCCGCGCCGTTCGGCAAAACAGACGGAAATGTTTATTTTATGGGAAAGCCGTTATCGGATCATAGCGCAGAAGAACAGGCGGCACGTATCGGATTTGTTATGCAAAGTCCGGATAATCAGATTGTGACGGACAAAGTATGGCATGAACTGGCTTTCGGTTTGGAAAATCTGGGCGTTCCCACCTCCGAAATCAGAGCAAGAGTGGCTGAAACGGCGCTGTTTTTCGGTATTCAGAATTGGTTTCATAAAAAAGTGACCGAGCTTTCCGGCGGTCAGAAACAGCTTTTAAATCTTGCCGCCGTTATGGTTATGCGCCCGTCGGTTCTTATTCTGGACGAGCCTTCGAGCCGGCTTGACCCCATAGCCGCACAGGAATTTTTCAACATTTTAAAGAAAATCAACCGTGAAACGGGCATCACCGTTATTCTTTCCGAGCATCGGCTGGAAAACACTTTTCCCGTTTCGGACAGAGTTGTCGTTTTGGACGGCGGAAAAATCATTGCGGACGCAGCGCCGCGCAAAGTCGGCGCAATTTTAAGAAACCACGATATGTATTCGGCATTGCCTGCTCCGATGCGAATTTACGGAGCAATCGAAAATGCCGATAATTTTCCGCTGACGGTTCGAGAGGGCAGAGCATGGCTTGAAGAATTTTCACAAAACCATGAATTAAATCCGTCATTAATCCCCTGCGCAGCGCCTTTGCCCAAAACGGACAGAGACATAGTCGAAGTCAGGGACGCATGGTTTAGGTACGAAAAAGATTCGCCCGATATAATAAAGGGTTTGAATATGAGCGTGAAAAAGGGTGAATTGCTTGCCGTTGTCGGCGGCAACGGAGCAGGAAAAACAACGGCTCTGTCGCTTATTTCCGGAATTAACACTCCGTACAGAGGCAGTGTGCGCACTGACGGGGTTTTGGGCGTACTGCCGCAAAATCCGCAGAATGTATTTGTAAAAAAGACGGTTTACCTCGATTTGGAGGAAATGCTTGCGGAAAAAAGGCTGTCGGAGGAGGAAATTGAAAAAGCAATACGTGACGTGTCGGTTTTATGCCGCATAGAAAATCTTCTCCAAAGCCACCCATACGATTTATCGGGCGGCGAACAGCAGCGCGCGGCATTGGCAAAAATTTTGCTGATGTCTCCCGAAATACTTCTGCTTGACGAGCCGACAAAGGGCATGGATGCGCATTTCAAGGAGGAGCTTGCCGATATTTTGTGGGATTTGAAATTGCAGGGAACAGCGATTGTTATGGTTTCTCACGATATTGAATTTTGCGCGGAATATGCCGACCGATGCGCAATGTTTTTTGACGGCGGCATAATTTCGCAAGGAAGTCCGAGAGAGTTTTTCAGCGGCAAATACTTCTACACCACCTCCGCAAACCGCATGGCATTAACCATGCTCCCGAAAGCCGTGCTTGCCGGCGACATTATCCTATCCTGCGGCGGTAAAGTACGAAAAAAAGAAAGAAAAAAGCGCTCCGTTCCCGTTAAAATAAGCAAAACTCCCACTATAGCGGAAACAAAAAAGCCGACCCTTTCAAGGCTGATTTTGGGAGGTATATTCTCGTTGATGTTTATTGCGGTATGCGTATTGCAGCAGTCGGATTATATAAATCTGAGCATGGGCGCAATGCAGACGGCTTCAATCTGTCTGCTTGGAGGAGCGTTGTTCTGCTTTTTGCCGCAAAGGAAAATAGGCGTTAAAATACAGCAAAAAACAAGCCGCACTCTTTCAAAATGCACGATTGCGGCGGCGGTTATGATTCTTATTGCCATACCGTTTACCATTTATGCCGGCATCCGATTTTTCGGCGACAGAAGATATTATCTGATAAGTATGCTTATTATCCTCGAAACAATGATACCGTTTGCCATGGCGTTTGAAAGCAGAAAACCGCAGGCGCGTGAGCTTGTGATAATAAGCGTTTTGTGCGCAATAGCGGTAGGCGGCAGAGCGGCGTTCTTTATGCTGCCGCAGTTTAAACCGGTTTTGGCTGTTATAATAATTACAGGCGTATGCTTCGGCGGCGAAACGGGATTTTTGACAGGCACAGTCACGGGCTTTGTTTCAAACTTTTTCTTCGGGCAAGGCCCATGGACGCCGTGGCAGATGTTTTCGTTCGGTATAATCGGATTTATCGCCGGAATACTGTTTAAAAAGGGTATTTTAAGAAAAACAAGGGTTTCGCTTTGCATATTCGGATTTTTGGCGGCTTTGGTGATATACGGCGGAATTATGAACCCGGCTTCCGTGATTATGCAGCAGGTAAAAATTACTCCCCAAATGATTTTATCATCATACATCATGGGAATACCGTTCGATTTGATTCATGCGCTGTCAACCGCGTTTTTCCTCTGGTTTATATCAGAGCCTATGCTTGACAAGCTTGAAAGAATAAAAATAAAATACGGATTAATAGAATAAGGGGATGTAAAAAGGAGATATAAAAAGGAGCCGAAAGCTCCTTTTTACATCTCCAATTCTATACATTTCCAATCTTCATTCATCAAGTGATACATTTCACACTGCGGCGGCTGCGGTTCATTAAAGCCGATTGATTTATAGCAATTATATGCCGCAGGATTATTTTCAAACACGCCTATCGTTATCCTTTCGGCAAAAAGAACATCAAACGCATACCTCACGGCAATTTTAAGCATCTGCTTTCCCAAGCCTTTGCCGCGTTTTTCGCCGTCCACAATGATAAAGCCGAATCTGAGATTTTTCTTTTCCGTATCCATGAACCTCATAATCATATGTCCGACCGCCCCCGTTTCGTCAAAGGCGGTCATTTCATAAAAATTATCGTCATATGCAAAAGCGTCATAATATTTGTTCATATCCTCCGCTGTTATCGGATAATGGTCATATCTTCCGGCGCTCCATTTATAAAACATTTCCTCATCGGTTATCCACGATACGATTTTTTCAGCGTCACAAGCTTTATAGGGTCTTAATCTGAGCATTTTATCCCCCTTGTATTAAAATCTGAAATCACGCTGACCGTTTTCGATGGCTTTAAGATTTTCCATGCAGATTCTTCTGACATTATCGTTGGGGATATTTTTAAGTTCCTCCTCGATAACTTTTTCGCCGTTCTTTTTCGTTTCCTCGGACGCATAATCCATAAGATACTCTTTAAGCGTCATAAGCGCATTCGGCTGACAACAGTTCTGAATTGCGCCCGACTTTGCCAGCGGCATAAATCTGTCGCCCGTTCTGCCCTCGCGGTAGCAAGCCGTACAGAATGACGGAATATATCCCATTTCAAGCAGCCAGTTAAGCACCTCGTCAAGCGTTCTTGTGTCACTGCGGTCAAACTGCGCCGTGTTTTCCTCCGGTTTTTCGGGCGTTACATATCCGCCGACCGATGTCGAGGACGCACCGCTTATCTGCGAAATTCCCACTTCAAGAGCGGCTTTTCTGTTCTTTTCGCTTTCACGCGTTGACACAATCATTCCGGTATACGGTACTGCAAGCCTTATAATTGCAACGATTTTGAGCCATTTTTCGTCCGGAACGGCATTTGTAAATTCGCCTGGGTCAATATCGTCTGCCGGACAGATTCTTGGCACGCTTATAGTATGCGGACCGACACCGAACCGCGCTTCGAGATGCTCTGCGTGCATAAGTATTCCGCACAGCTCATACGGATACGTATCCAGTCCGAACAGTACGCCAAGTCCCACATCGTCAATTCCGCCTGTCTGCGCTCTGTCCATCGCCTCCGTATGCCAGTTGTAGTCATGTTTCGGGCCTGCCGGATGAAGCTTTTCGTAATTTTCCTTGTGATATGTTTCCTGGAACAGTATATATGTGCCTATTCCGGCTTCTTTAAGCTGTCTGTATTCGTCAACCGTAGTTGCGGCAATATTTACGTTTACACGCCTTATCGCGCCGTTTTTGTGCTTTATCGAATATATGGTCTTAATACTTTCAAGTATATATTCCAGCGGGTTATTTACCGGATCTTCGCCCGCCTCGATTGCAAGACGCTTATGCCCCATATCCTGCAATGCGATAACCTCGTTCTTTACGTCCTCCTGCGAAAGCTTTTTACGGCATATATGCTTGTTTTTTACGTGATACGGACAGTATACGCACGAGTTTACGCAGTAGTTTGACAGATACAGCGGCGCAAAGAATACTATTCTTTTTCCGTATATCTTCTGCTTTATGCTGCGTGCAAGAGAAAACATCTTTTCGTTAAGCTCCTCAATATCGCACGCCAAAAGCACCGACGCTTCACGGTGTGTTATTCCTTTCAGCTCCGCCGCCTTATCAATGATTTTTTCTATAAGTTCTCTGTCGCTTTTGTGCTGACGGGCATATTCGAGCGTGTCGAGGATTTCCTCATGATTAATAAATTCATCGGCTTTTTCCGATTTCGGGTCATATTTGTACATAAAAATTCTCCGTTTCTTATTGACAATACGCCAATTTTTCTTTAAAATATTAGTGTGATGAACGGATTTTCTTCACTGTGCTTTATCCTGCCGCAGATAAACGCAAAAAATACCGCGGCACAAGGGATAACCGCCATGAATACAAGAATAGCTTTAATAGGAATTATAGTAGAGGACTTGAACTCTACCGATAAAATAAACGAAATACTGCATAATTATTCACAGTACATTGTAGGCAGAATGGGTCTGCCGTACAGAAGCAGAAACGTAGCTATAATATCGGTAATCATAGACGCTCCGGAGAATGAAATAAGCGCCCTTTCCGGCAAACTGGGAATGATTAAGGGCGTGAACAGTAAGGTGCAGTATACCAAAGCTTAATCTTGCTACTCGGAAACACAGCGCGAATCCTCGTCATCAGATATGATTATTGTATCACAAAAAACAAATGCGGTCAATACCCCAACCGCATTTGTTTTTATTTTTCATAGATACACGAAAGTATAATGTGACAAATCGTAAATTATTCCGCTACAAGTCCGTTTCATAATCTGTGAATGGTATGGAAATCCGCCGGCGGTGTATGTGTGCACTCCGGTCACAATTCCTCATAAGTCCTTACGCTTTACCGGAACAATATTCGCCTATAAACAGTATCTCACCGCTTGTGTCGTCCTTTATAACAAACGTAAACGGTTTGTTAAACTTAACGTCAATCGGCGGTTCTTCGGGCATCAGAGCTGTTGTCCCGACCATAACTCCCGTTACGGCTGCCGCTTCGGTATCCTTTTCGGTAACTTTAATGTATGTTTTGTGCAGTACATCGGAAATAAAATTACTTCCCGATGCAAACATTTTTTCAAATTGCGCCGTTTTATCGTCAAACGCTTTGTTAATTCCGAGTGTTTTCAGCATCGGACTGAGCGATACGGAATATGAAAGCTCAAATTTCGGCATACTCAGATTGATTTTTGTTGCTTTAAAATCATCTGCATTTTTATTTATAAAGCTTTCGGCATTTACCGAATCCGCATCGTTCATCAGAAGATACATATTAACATCTGCGTCTATTACGTCGCTTTCTGTGGGGTTCCCGTCCTTGTCGGCTTTGTCGAGCCTGTTCTTGTACGGCAGCTTAACAGCCGTAATGCCGTCCTTGTCAAGATAGCTTATGCGTCCCGTGCGGTTCATGAAGTCAATCTGCGACTTGCTGCCGTCTTTATTTGTAAATTCGTCCTTCTTTGTCGCTTCTTCGGGAAATTCCACCGCCCACATCCCCTTAAAATACACTGCGTTCAAAAGCGCCGCGTCAAATTCGGAATTATTGATTATGGAAGTGATTTTTCCGTTCGTTTTGTCTGTTACCCAGCTGTTGATTTCCTTTACCGCATTTTTGCTTTTCACCGTATTTGCCGATGCGCTGTAAAAATCCGAAACGGTCTTTTTGTATGTGTCGGCAAAATCCGATTTTGAATTGCTTTCGTTAAGCCAGATTGAATTTGCAATACTGAGCTTTAAAACGTCATGCTCCGAATACGTTTTTATAAGCTCCTTTGAATGTTCGTTAAAGGTGTCGAGATTGTCAATCCCGAGCGCAGCGAGCATTTCGCTTTGCGTTTCACCCTCTGCGCCGTTTGCGGCGAGTGCAAGCGCCATTTTAACCGAAAGCGGCGAGAACATATAGTTTTTATCATCAGGCATAAGCTCGTTAAGCTTGTCGGCAAAGGTGTCGGAGTCCGCTTTTATATTCTTAAAAATCCGCATAAGCGTTACAACAGCCTGCTCCGCAGTGTAGCTGCCTTTAGGGTCGAATAAGCCGCCGCCCACTCCGTTCATGACTCCGATGTTGCACACCGTCTGTACGGCTTCCATTGCCCAGGGTGAAATATCATCGGCATCGTCGAAGTTAAAATACATCTCCGTAGCTGCAAGTCCCAGATGTACACATATTCTTTTGAGAATTACCGCGGCCTCTTCACGCGTTAAGCTGTCATTGGGCGCAAAGAGATTGTCGGATTTGCCATCGATTATGCCTTTTTGGGCAAGTGCAAGAATTTTTTCGTCGTCCGTGTCAGTAAAGCTTTTGGTCGGTTTTTCAAATGCTTCACCGTTTGCGGCAAGCGCATTGTACGCAAGCTGACAAAACTCCCTGCGTGTGACTGCTTTGTGCCATAAGCGGTTAAAATCCTCCGTCACGCCGCTTTTTTCAGCCTTGTCAATATACTCCTGCGCCCATTCGCTCGCAGCAGGGAGCGGATAGCCGCCGGAATTTGCAAGAGCCGTAAGCGGCTGCATACCCATGCAAAGTGTTAAAAGTAAAGGTACTATCTTTTTCATGTTAATCCTCCTTTTTCTTTTGAAAAATTATCCTTCTACTATAAATACCGCCGATACCCCCGAAAGGTTGCATTATTTTTAAAAAAATTTTTTTTATTTTTACATTTACGGTAAAATCAAGATTTTTCGCGGTAATCGGTTGATTTTTGAATACAGCTGTGTTATACTATTACTATGGATATTTATGGACTAAAACAGTTGTGCGAAAGGATTTAATGGCTATACGATGAAAAAGCAATCAAGACAAGAGGCGCGCCGCGCCGCATTTGCGCAGATTTTTCAGCTGGATAAACATTCGGACGAAATGGAAACAATGATAGGCTATATGCTGGAAGAAGACCCTAAATGCAATGACAATCTCGGATATATAACCATGGTTGTGAACGGTGTGAACGAGCATAAAGAGGAGATAGAGAACGCTATTTCGGCGCATTTAAAGCCGGGCTGGACTTTGCCGCGTATTTCGCGCGTTTCCGCGGCGGCAATGAAACTGGCGGTGTTTGAAATGAAATATGTGGACGATGTTCCGCCAAAGGTTGCGATAAACGAAGCGGTCGAGATAGTGAAAATATACGGTCCCGAAAAGGACGCAGGATTTGTCAACGGCGTGCTCGGCGCGGTCATGAAAGAACTGTCATGACGTACCTTGGTATCGACACAAGCAACTATACCGCCTCCGCGGCGGCAGTCGGCGATGCGGTGTACAGCGAACGTCAGCTTTTGTATGTAAAGACGGGCGAACGCGGCATACGTCAGAGCGACGGCGTTTTTCAGCATATGAAGCTTTTGCCGGAGGTTTACGGCAGATTAGCGGAAAGGATTGATTTAAAAAACGTTGCCGCCGTCGGCGTGAGCACAAAACCGCGGAATGTAAACGGCTCATATATGCCGGTGTTTCTTGCCGGACTGGGTTTTGCGAGGGTTATTGCGGATACTTTGAATGTTCCGCTTTTTGAGTTTTCTCACCAGGACGGGCATATAATGGCGGGGATTTTTTCCTCCGGTACGCTTGAACTTTCGGGAAATGCGTTTTTGTCGGTGCATCTTTCCGGCGGAACAACCGAAATTTTAAAGAGCAGATACTCGGGCGGCAGATTTCAAAACGAAATAATCGGCGGAACAAAGGACATAAGCGCCGGACAGTATATAGACCGCATCGGAGTGCGGCTCGGCATGGATTTCCCTGCCGGAAAGCATATGGAAATTATGGCGGATTCGGTGACGGAGCATATAAAGCTGCCAGTAAATACGGACGGGGCATATATGAATTTTTCCGGCGCGGAAACAAAGGCATCGCGCATGGCAGAGAACTGCGATGCGGCAAAGCTTGCAAGGGGCGTGTTGATGTCGGTCGGCGAAACGCTTGTAAAGGCGGTCAATCACGCAATAGCGGAAAACGGACTTAAAGATGTGCTTTTTGTCGGCGGAGTTGCGTCAAACGGTATAATAAGAAAACTGATTACGGAAAATATAAACGGCAGAGCGCATTTTGCGTCAAGGGAATATTCAACCGACAATGCGCTCGGTACGGCATTGCTTGCAAAAAGAATGGCGGAGAACAAATAATGGAACCGAGAATAGGAACAGTAACACAGATTAA
Organism: uncultured Clostridia bacterium; assembly: GCA_934476675.1. Taxonomy (GTDB): domain Bacteria; phylum Bacillota; class Clostridia; order UBA1381; family UBA1381; genus UBA4716. The sequence goes on from CAKSOE010000025.1 coordinate 9,547, forward strand.
TCAATATGTCAAAAAAATTCTTGATAACAACATAATACTGAATAACGTATGGGTCAAGGGTGAAATATCGAACTTCAAAAAGCATTATTCGGGACACATATACCTGACCTTAAAGGATGACGGCGGAGTGCTCAAAGCGGTGATGTTTCGCGGTGCGGCGTCGGGACTGGCTTTTACGCCGTCCGACGGAATGAAGGTCATGGCGCGCGGCAGAGTAAGCGTTTACGAAGCCGGCGGCGCATATCAGCTGTATATAGAAGAAATGCTTCCCGACGGTGTCGGCGAGCTTTATAAAGCGTATGAAAAGCTCAAAAAGCAGCTGGAAGAAGAAGGACTTTTCGATAAGTCTTTAAAAAAGCCGATTCCGCAGTTCCCGTCTGCGGTCGGAGTCATAACCGCACCCACCGGTGCGGCGGTTCGCGATATTATAAACGTAATAACGCGCCGCTGTCCCATGACGAAAATAATTCTGTTTCCGGCGCAGGTACAGGGTACGGGCGCGGCACAGAGCGTTGTAAAAGCGATAGAATATTTTAATAAAGCAAAAAATGTCGATACGATTATTGCGGGCCGCGGCGGCGGCTCGATTGAGGATTTATGGGCGTTTAACGAGGAAATAACCGCACGTGCGATATTTGCGTCGGAAATTCCGGTAATTTCCGCTGTAGGTCATGAAACAGATTTTACAATTGCGGATTTTGTTGCGGATTTGCGTGCGCCAACGCCGTCCGCAGCGGCGGAAATTGCCGTACCGTCCTCGCTTGAACTGCGAAACCGCCTTAAAACGGATATTTCACGTATAAGCATAGCGGCGGCTAAGCAGATAGAAAGCAGACGGCTTAAATTATCGGGAATGAAATTAAAAAAGCCGAGTGAACGTATACAGGAAAACAGCCAGCGGCTCGATAATGCGGCAAGGCGCATGGAACAGTCGTTCAAACTCAAAATTGAGAGCAAGCGCCGCATACTGGGCATTGCGGCAGGAAAAATCGATGCGATGAGTCCGTTGAAGGTACTTTCTCGCGGATATACGATTCCCGAAAAGGACGGAAAGGTCATAAGAAGTGTAGAGGAAATGACGCCGGGCATGGAGTTTAAGCTTAAAATGTCTGACGGCGAAGCGGAATGTGCAGTAAAGGGATAATAATATGGAAGAAAAAAATTTTGAACAATCAATGAAAGCTTTGGAAGAAATCGTAAAAAAGCTTGAAAGCTCCGAAGTAAGTCTGGAAGAATCAATAAAGCTGTTTGAGGAGGGCGTTAAGCTCACAAAAAGCTGTCAGAAAATGCTTGATGAGGCGGAGAAAAAGATAACGGTTCTCATGACGGACGAAAACGGAAACGAAACGGACTTTATCGGTACGGAGGAAAATTAATTGAAATCGGAATTAAAAGAAAAATGTGCGGTGATTGACGCAGCCTTAAAAAAGTATCTGAAAGCGGAGGATAATCCGCAGAAGCTTATATATGAAGCAATGAATTACAGTATTTTTGCCGGAGGAAAGCGGCTAAGACCGATACTTATGACCGAGGTGTGCGCTATGTGCGGCGGCGATGTGAATGAGGTTATGCCGTTTGCGTGCGCGCTTGAAATGATTCATACCTATTCGCTTATACATGACGATCTTCCGGCGATGGATAATGACGATTTGCGCCGCGGTATGCCGACAAGTCATATAAAATTCGGCGAGGCTATGGCAATTCTTGCCGGAGACGCGCTTTTAAACAAAGCCTTTGAAACCGCCGCGTCATATGACGGCAAATACCCCGAACGCGCCATGAAAGCGTTTGCAATAATTGCAGAATCCTCCGGTACGGAGGGAATGATCGGCGGACAGGTGGTAGATATAGAAAGCGAACACAAGTCCGTAACGCTTGACGAATTAAGGTATATTCATCTTTTGAAAACGGGTGCGATAATCCGCAGTGCGTGTGTCACGGGGGCTGTTATGGCAGGTGCGGACGAAGCCGCCGTTAATGCCGTGGACGAGTTTGCGAAAAACATAGGCATAGCGTTCCAGATTCGCGATGATATTCTTGACGTAACAGGAACGGAGGAGGAACTCGGCAAACCCATAGGCTCCGATGCTGAATGTGAAAAAAACACCTATGTAACGCTTGTCGGACTTGACAGATCCGAGGAGCTTGTTAAAGAATATTCCGAAAAAGCCGTAGCCGCACTCGGTATGTTCGGAGAAAAGGCGGATTTTCTTGTGCGCCTTACAAAATATATGTCGGGCAGAAATGTCTGACGCTTTATGAGAGGATTTTTAGAATGTATTTTCAGCAGCTGCTGCAAAACTCCGTACTCGGAACCGCCGTTATAGGCTGGGGTACGGCGCAGATTTTAAAATTTATACTTGTGCTTGTGATATATAAGAGATTTGATTTCAGGCGGTTTATCGGTTCGGGCGGAATGCCGTCCTCACATTCCTCGCTGGTCGTATCGCTTACGATGTCGATTGGCTTTATAAAGGGATTTGATTCGCTTATTTTTGCTTTAAGCGCGGTCATGTCGCTTGTTGTCATGTACGATGCGGCAGGTGTGCGCAGGAGCGCCGGACAGCAGGCGGCGATTCTTAACAAAATTGTGGAGGACTGGGGCAGAGCCGATTATTCCCTGACCGAAAAAAAACTCAAAGAACTTTTAGGGCACACTCCTGTCGAAGTAATCGCGGGAGCGATACTGGGAATAATAATCGCCATAATCCGATATGTATGATATGGAAAATAAGCTGCGTATCTTACTACTATTCAATGCTCGGAGTACACACGTACGCCGTCGCATTTCATAGCAGCAACCTACTTGCTTCTTTTCCATGTGGGAACGATTGGTAGTGAGAAAATGAAAACCAAACGCACCGCTTGAAGTACACGGAGTACGCCGTCGGGTGCGTTTCGCCCATTCTGCACTATTTTCTCGCGCCTTGGGAACGGTGGATATACCGGAGGAGGTTTTAAGAATGAATATTACAATATGTGACGATCAGAAAAACGAGCTTGAAAGCATTAAGCAGATTGTGACCGAATATGCAAAAGCGCATTCGGAGCTTTTGATTGAAATAAGCTGTTTCTTAAATCCTCTTGATATGCTGGACGGCATAAATAAAAACGGTGTTCCCGATATTGCATTGCTCGACATTTGTATGCCGGGCGTTCTGGGAACGGAGATTGCAAAAGAAATACAAAGCAAAAGCGAGGACAATACGGACATTGTCTTTTTAACGACAAGCCATGATTTTGCTGTCGAAGCGTTTGCGCTGCACGTAAATGACTATCTGACAAAACCGTTCACAAAAGAAAGGCTTGCCGACACGCTTGACAGGCTGATTGAGAAAAGAAAAAGGCGTTTGTTTGTGCCTGTGATGAGCGGACGGGAAATACACCGTATTGACTTATATCAGGTGATGTATATGGAGGCTAAAAACCATAACGTTGAAATATACTTAAAATCGGAAAAAGTCATCAAAACGCATACAACCCTTGCGGATATGAAAAAACTGTTTCATGATGTTAAGGGCTTTATATCGGTCGGAGCGTCGTATATTGTGAATTTAAGGTGTGTGCAAAGTATACTTCAAACCGGACTTATCATAATAAACGGACAGAATATCCCCGTTCCGAGACGCCTCAGAAACGAAGTTAAGGAGCAATACTTTGATTTTTACCGGGAGGAGGCAATGAAAAAATGATACATATGCTTGCGGCATGGACGCTGCTCGGCATTTCGCATTTAATTGCCTTTTGGGCAATGACGGAACCGAAATATTCTATGCGGAAAACAGCGCTTATCTATGCAATATTCTGCGCCGCGTTTGTTTGTCTTGTAATGCTGGCGTATACTATGCTCGGCGACAGCTTCGGCTATTATGCCGCGGCGTTTACAAGCACAATCGTTACGGCACTTTTTGTTTTTATATACACCTCCGCAGATGCGCTTTGCAAAAAGATTTTTCTGTTTATCAGCTATGCAAACGTGTTCAGTATGTTTGTGTGTATTTCGCTTATGCTGTGCAGTATATTTTTCAAGGGAGCATCGGAAATTGTTATATATTATGCAAGAAATATCATAAGAACCGTTTTGTTTATTCCTGCGGCATTGATATATATACGCTTTTTGCGCCCCTCGGTGAGAGCCGTGTCGGGAAAACGCCGTAAAACGTGGTATTCCATATCTATTGTTTCGGTTTTGTTTTTGGCAATATTTGCATCGTTTGTTGTAATATTTCATGCCGAATACAAAAACATCGGCAAATATATTCCGTTTTTTGCGGCCTCCGTTTTAATTTACATATCAATTTTATGGGTTATTTTCGGCACAATCCAATCTATGATAGACGAAAGCAACACCGAATTAATCAACCGAAACATATCTTATTTGCAGGGTCAGCTCAAAACCGCGAGGGAAAATGAATTGTCCGCAAAAACCGTCCGTCATGATTTCAGGCATCATAATCGGAATATCGCGTCAATGCTGAAAAAAGGCGAAATTCAAGAAGCGCTGAGATATCTGGAAGAATATAATGACAGCCTGGACTCGGCAAAATTAAACGATTTCTGTCCGAATATCACCGTGAATGCCATTTTAAACAGCTTTTGCACTAAAGCGCAAAAGAACGGGATTTCGGTATCCGTTAAAGCGGACGCCGGGGAGAATACATCAATAGCGGATATGGATTTTGTTGCCGTTTTATCAAATCTTCTGGAAAATGCCGTAAACGGCTGTATTGAATGTAAATCCGACGGTGAAATAGAGGTTAATATCCGGACTGTTGCGGACAAAACCGTTATTGTGTGCAGCAATCCTTGCAGAGAAGACATTTCCATAGAAAACAATATGATTAAAAACCGAGGTATCGGAATTGCCGGAATGCTTTCGGCAATACGGAAATATGACGGCGACATCAAATACAGCTATGACAACGGGACGCTAACCGTCTGCATTATATTAAACTCTTAACCAATTACGCTCCGAAAATGACCAATTACGATTAAAACCATCCGAAAGGGTGGTTTTTTTGCTATAATTATTAAAATATTTGACTGCCCGGAGGTGAAAAAGGTGTTTTTCAGAAAGAAGAAAGTAAAATTCGACAAAGTGGCAAAATTTAACTATGAATTGGATACCAATGAGAAGCTGAAAGAGCAGCTTAAAAACCTTGCATTGTGCCGAAACGACATAAATAAAACCGAATACCTGTCGAGAATGTTATCCCTGTTCAGCGAAGAGGGGCTTAGCATTACCTTAAAAGAGCTTGATATGCTGCTTTTGCTGCGAAACAAAACAGATCAGATTTTGTTGGAAAAATCAAAAGTAGGTGATTGTAGAATTAAAAATTTGAAAAACGCGGATAATTTAAAATAGCATGACAGTTTCTTTTACAATGCTGCAATTTGTGCCGCTATGTGGCGGCGGAATGGAGGATTAAAATGAGGAAAAGACTTATATCATTTTTATTGACATTATGTATGACCGTACCGCTTGCGCTGCCCGTCTCTGCGCAGACCACCAAACGCGAGGACTGGAACGGAAACAAAGACACGCCGAATTTAATTCCGGTAATGAATGAGGGAGATACGCTCACCGCCGTCGGCTGGAAAAACGTCGGAGATGAGATTAATCGTGTGGCGTATAAAATCAATGACCGGAATTATACCAATAAAGTCGGTATTCAGGCGTATGACGACAGTGACGACATCGGAACAAAGCAATATACCGGCGGCGTTTACTGGCAAATTGATTTTTCGGACGAAGATAAGGTTAAGATTAACAAGGGCGATATTTTATTGAGTTCAAGCGCCAGATATTGGATACAGAATTCAGCGCACCACTACCTCTCGTTAAGATATGAATTTTTTAATGCGCAAAATACCTTGCTGGACGATACGAAAAAGATAACATATGAAAATTACTGGGCTGTTCAAAAGGACATTTTTTTAGAGCTTAATGATGTAAAAATTCCGGCTAATACTGCTTATGTAAAGATATGGTTTTCAAACTGGGGTTCGCTTGCGGGCAGACCGTTTATCGGAGATATATCGGCGCATCTGACCGACACAGCGGCGCCGAAAACTGTAAATTCTCCCTATGAATATTCGGTTAACGGCAGTACGTCAATGCCGTCATATGCCGTGCCGGGAGACAAGGTCACATATGCGTTGAAATTTGATGAAGCGGTAACGGTTTCTTCAAATCCGACATTGAATCTGTCAATCGGAAACAAAGTCGGATATGACATTACATATTCGGCGGACAGGCAGACCGTGTATTTTACGACAACGCTTTCAAACATGGGAAAAAATGCGGATTTAAGGCTCAAAAGCATTTCGGGTCTTGCCGTAAGCGACGATGCCGGAAATGTGTGCAATTATTCAAATTCAAGCCTTTCTGTCGGCAGTCTTTTGTACAGATCCGTATTTGATGTAACAAGCAAGCTGACGAATCTGCAATTTTCGGGTGCGTCAACGGCGAGGTACGGCAGTGATTATACGGCAGCGCTGACGCCGGAATCGGGATATAAGCTGCCGGAAAACGTATCGGTAAAGGTTAACGGCGCGTCCGTATCCGGCTATACATACGACAAGACACGGGGACAAATTAAAATCAATTCCGCTGCCATAAAGGGCGATATTGAAATTGCCGCAGCGGGTGTGCCGCAAACCTATACGGTTACCTTTGATATGCAGGGCGGCAGCGGCGGCACAGAAAGCATTTATGCAGCATATACGCAGACGATGCCCGATGTTACACCGCCGTCAAGACCGGGTTATACCTTTGGCGGTTATTATGACAGACAAAACGGAACCGGCACACAGTATTACGACATTAAAGGCAGCGCATACGGAGTATATAACAGAACCGAGAACATCGTACTTTATGCGAAATGGACGCCGAAACAATATACCGTCACTTTGGATGCTATGGGCGGAACGGACGGCGGAACTTTTACGGCGGAATATGACGCCGATATGCCGGCTATCACGAAGCCGACCAGAAAAGGCTATACCTTTTTAGGATATTTTACGCAGCAAAACGGCGGCGGTGAAAAGTATTACAATGCCGACGGAACTTCTGCGAAGCGATATGACAAAACTGACGGACTTATGCTTTATGCGGCATGGAGCGCAAAAAGCCATACCGTTACATTTGATATGCAGGGCGGCAGCGGCGGCACGGCAAGCACGGAGGCAACGTATGATTCCAAAATGCCGTCCGTCACGCCTCCCGAAAGAATCGGCTACGCCTTCGGCGGATATTTTGAAAATGCAAACGGCGGCGGCACACAGTACTATTATGCAGACGGTGAAGCCGTAAAGCCTTATGACATAGACGCAGCGTGTACCCTTTATGCAAAATGGACGGCGAATACCTACGATGTTGTGTTAAATGCGCAGGGCGGTTCGGGCGGTTCGACCGTTACCGCGGTTTTCGGCAGCAATATGCCGGTAATTGCAGCACCGGATAAGCCGGGTTATTTGTTCGGCGGATATTTTGACGGCGTAAACGGCGGCGGCACGAAGTATTATAATGCCGACTGCTCATCAGCAAGCGTGTATAACAGAGCGGAGGGTATAACGCTGTATGCTTTGTGGACGCCGATCACATATAATATTCAGCTGTACAGCAGAGGTGAAAATGTCGGGTCACTGCAAAATGTCGTTTACGGCGAGCTTAGGCTGCCATCTGATAAAGATATAGGAATTTCATATCCCAATTACAATTTTGTAGGCTGGAATGTGTATGACGATCAGAACTGGGCAATGTATACGGCGGACAGAACCTATTCGGCGGGACTTGTAACGGAACAGGGAAAAACGGCGTATGTGTATGCCGCATGGCTGGAAAAGGATAAATACACCGTAACCTATGACGCAAACGGCGGCGAGGGCGCACCCTCTGCCGCAGAGGTTCATACCGGCGAAACAATCAGTCTGAGCGCAGCTGTTCCGAGCCGCCAAAATTATACCTTTGCCGGCTGGTCCGAAAAATCGGATTCATCGGCAGCGATGTATCAGCCGAACGACAGCTTTACCATGGGAAATTCCATTGTGACGCTTTTTGCGGTATGGCGCAAAAATCCGGAGCTTGTATATAACGCAAACGGCGGTGTTTTCGATACTTATGCCGGAACGTCTTATCCGGCAGCGGGCAGTTCGGTAACGCTTACCGATGCGGTTCCGCAAAAAGAGGGCTGTGTGTTCTGCGGCTGGGCGCAGACTCCAACGGCATCAAGAGCCGATATAGTGTCTTCGCCGTATACGATGCCGGATCACGACACGGTTTTGTATGCCGTTTATGAGCCGATTATATATACGGTCAGTGTGTTTGCGGCAGACGGCTATTCGGTTTCGGGCATCAGTGCGGGCGGTTATACGCTCGGCGAATATGCCGGATTTACCGTCAGCGGTACGTCTCCGAAGGTGTATATAAACGGTGTTTTGGCACAGCCGATAAACGGAAAATATAAATTTGAGATACAAAAAAACACATCTGTTATTGTTTCCGATGTATCGGGAGTGAATGTAATATACAATGCCAACGGAGGCGTAAATCCGCCGATTGATATGCGTACTTACACAAACGGAGATACGGCAGGCATCAAATCGGATTTGCCGCTGAGAAACGGCTACACATTTGGCGGCTGGGCGGAAACAGCGGATTCGGGATATGCGCAGTATACGGGCGGAGAGGATATTTTCGTCAGCGCGGAGGATATTGTTTTGTATGCCGTGTGGGAGCCGATAGCCTATACGGTAAAATATGACGCAAACGGCGGAACGGGAGATATGACGGCAGCGGCGGCTGTTTATGATAAAGAGCTTACGCTTTCCCCGAATACCTTTACAAAAACAGGCTGTCAGTTTGCAGGCTGGGCATTGTCGGCAGACGGTGAGCTTGCGTATGCGGACGGAGCAAAGGTAAAGAATCTTACCGATATTCCGAACGGCGAGGTTATCCTTTATGCGGTCTGGAACGGAGCAAAAACCAAAATTAATTTTCATTTTGAGGGCGGTTCTTCGGGTACTGCCTCCTGCGAAGCCGTATACGGCAAGATACTTCCGGCAGATAAGCTGATTGCGCCGTATCGGTACGGATATACGTTTGCAGGTTATTATACTTCGGCAAACAAGGGCGGCGATTTGGTGTATGATGCGGATATGTCTCTGTCGGACTTCTATCGGACTGCCACGTGGAACAGTGTTGCAGATGAATTTGAATTATATGCGGCATGGGAACCTGTCTCATATACCGTTGCATTTATAAGCGGAACGCAAACGCTTGATACGGTATCAGCTGTTTACGGCAGCATTTTCAGCCTGCCTAAAGCTGAAACGCTCGGCGTTTACGCACAGGAGGGATATTCATTCTGCGGATGGTCTGTTGCGGCCGGAAGCGATATGGTCTATTACAGTGACGGACAGGAGATTACGGCAGGACTTACGGGCGAAAACGGAGCGGTCGTTTATCTGTATGCGGTTATCCGAAAAAATGATGGCTTTACCGTAACTCTGCCATGTTCACAGGAGGGATATAAGGTATATTACAATGACGCTGAAATAACATCGCCGAAAGATATAACCGTCAGCAAGGGAGACGATGTTTCCTTTAAAATATGCGTAGAGGACGGATATAATTCGGATAAAATGACCGTTCTGGCAAACGGCATTATGCTCGGCGAAGTGCAAAAGAGCGGTAAAAATTATACGTATAATATAAAACATATATCTGCCGATACAAGCGTGAATATTTATCATGTAAAAAAAGAAACGTTCCGTATCATACTCAATGACGGCACAGGATATAGCATATCCCCGAAAAATACGGTTGTTGAAAGCGGAAATGACTTTTCCTTTGAAATTACACTTTCGGACGGATACAAAACGTCTGTTCCGGTAGTGTATGTAAACGGAAGTACGCTGAACGGAGTAAAGAACGGCGATGTATTTACTTATACCGTTTACGGAATAACTTCGCAGCCGATAATTTCGGTTTCGGTTGCTCAAAAGCCGCAGCATACCGTTACATTCGTAAGCAACGGCAGTATATACTCAATCGCTGCGGTTGAGGAAAACATGAAGGTGTTACAGCCAAGCTCACCCGAAAGAAACGGATATACCTTTGGCGGCTGGTACACAGACGCAGCTTGCAGCAATCCGTATGATTTCCGTACGGAGGTAGCAGATGATATAAGACTTTACGCAAAATGGACTGCCGACACCTATGCGGTGGAATACGACAAGAACACAGCGGACAGCGTCGCAGTTCCCTCGGGACAAACAAAAAAGCATGACAGCGTACTTGTATTAAGTCCGCAAATACCCGTCCGCACCGGATATACTTTTGCGGCATGGAACACAAAGCCGGACGGAACGGGAACAAGCTACGGCGCAGGAAGTGAATTGAGCGTTAATGCGGATATTACGCTGTATGCACAGTGGAGAATTAACAAATTCGCGGTGTCGCTCATTACGGGAGAGGGCGTTACGGGAACGCTCAGTGCAAACGAAGCCGCGTATAATGAGACGGTTCGTGTTACGGCTTTAAGCGGCGACGGATATAATTCTCCCGTTATAACCGCCATTCCGCAGGAAAATGCCGAATTGATTTCGGAGGGGGTATATAGAATATCGGGGCCTGTATCCTTTATTGCCGCTGCCGAAGCAAAGAAAATCCATACGGCAAGCTTCTATCTTGACGGAGGGCTTTACTATACGCAGTCTGCAATTGACGGAGGCGGAGTAACCGTTGCACTTCCGAATCCTCCCGTAAAGGCAGGATACAGCTTTATAGGCTGGTACACCGAGCAGACGGGCGGAGTTGAAGTTAATGACGCAACGGCGCTTGACAAGGATTTGACCGTTTATGCAAGGTTTGAAACGGCTCTGCTGCATATAACGCCTGCCGTGAACGGCGAGGGATATACGGTTTATTCGGCTGACAACACAACACTGCATTACGGCGATGACTACACATTTACTGTAACGGTTGCCGAACACTACAATGCGGACAATATGAAGGTGTATGCAAACGGAATACTGCTTATACCGGAGGCAAACGGAAGCATTTATAAATTCACGGTAAAGAATATTACCGATGATGTCACAATTACCGTATACGATGTAACGGCGGACGTTTACACCGTTCAATACAAGGTTGACGGAGAAGTCTGTTACTCCGAACAGGTAGTTTACGGCGATAAAGCGCAAAAGCCGAAATCGCCCGTAAAAGCAGGGCATACCTTTGCAGGTTGGTTTGACGGCGATAATGAATGGGATTTTGCGGACGGAGTTGAAAATGATTTAGAGCTTGAAGCAAAATTTGAAGCGCTTACGTATACCATAGCAGTGCCGGAGGATAACAGTGAATTTACGGTAAATATCACATCTGCCGATTCGGTTCGGTACGGCGAAAGCTTTGCTTTCAGCATCACCGTGTCCGACGGCTGCAATGCGGCTGACATGACGGTTTATGCAAACGGCATTTTGCTCGAAAAAACCTCGGAAAACGGCAATACGGTGTATTTTGAGATTGCAAATGTCACCGAATCAAAGGTCATAACCGTGAGGGGAATCGGACGGAACACGTATTCCGTTACCTATAATGAAAACACAACGGAGTATGTCGGCAATATGCCAAAGCCAAAAATCAAAGAGTATGACGCCGATGCGGCAATATCCGATTTAACCCCCGAAAGATACGGCTATACCTTTGCCGGCTGGTCAACCGAAAAAGACGGCGACGTTAAATATCTTGCCGGGGACATATATTCCGAAAATGCGGATATTACGCTTTATGCTGTTTGGGAGGCAAGGAAATTTGCCGTCAATTTTGAAACAAACGGCGGAGTTATAAATGCGGGAGAAATTACGGAATATACCTACGGAAAAGGCGCTTTGCTCCCGACAGAGGTCACAAAGAGCGGCTATACCTTTGCCGGCTGGTATGAAGATGAGCTTATGCAGGGCGCGCGCGTGTATGAAATTAAAGCAAGCGACTTCGGAGACAGGAAGTATTACGCCGCATATACCATGGCAAATGTAAATGTGAGCGGTTATACGGGCGAGTATGACGGAAAAGCGCACGATATTACGTATACGCTTGCGGATAATCTTGTCGTGGAGAAATACCAGTGGTATTTTGTGCCGAGCGGCTCAAATGACGCAATACCTGTTTCGTCAGCGGTGTATAACGCATATCCGGTCAAAAATGCAGCGGAAAGCGGCGAATACTATTGCTCTGTTGAAGCATTGCTTGACGGCTATGTAACACGGTTCTTTACCGAAAAAGCAACGGTTGAAATCAGCAAAAAACCGATTTCCGTAAAGGCGGCGGACAGCAGTAAGGTATATGACGCACAGCCGTTTTCGACAAACGAAACCGAGCTTGCGGACGGTTTGCCTGACGGTCACAAAATAACCGCAATTATGACCGCAGAAAGCCAAATAACAAATGTCGGAAGCTGTGCAAACGAAATAGAACGGATTATTATTTCGGACAGTGAAAATACGGATGTAACGGAAAACTACGAGATTACAAAGCAAAACGGTACGCTTAACGTCACACCGCTTACTCTGGCAGCCGTTTCAAAAAATGTAAGTATCAGTGCAGGCTCGGCGCTTAGCGAAAATCGCCTGTATGAAATCAGCGGTATGTTGGGAAATGAGCAGCTTTCTCTTAAAAATGCTGCCGTTTCCGTTAAGAATGCGGATAATACGGACGTTTCGTTTGCGGACGTTACCAAAAACACAGGCGAATACACAGTTACGATAAGTTACAGCGGTTTTGACGGCGAAGGCAGCGAAAATTATCAGGGCAGCGGCACGCTTACCTCCACCGTTACCGTTTACAGGCAAAGCAGCGGTTCCGGAGGCGGCGGAGGCGGCGGAAGAACATCGGCATATACCGTCAGCTTTAACACCAACGGCGGCAGCACGATTGAAAGCCGGAGCGTAAAAAGCGGTGAAAAGGTGAAAGCTCCCGAACCGCCCGAAATGGAGGGTTATACCTTTGCCGGCTGGTACAGTGACGGTGCCTTAACCGAAAAATTTGATTTTGCCGAAAAAATCACTAAAAACATTACGCTTTATGCAAAGTGGACAGAGAATAAGCAAAATGAAGAACAACCGCCCGAAAATCCGGCCAAAACAGGCGTGGCGGATTTGCTTGAAACGGAAAAGCATATCAGTTATCTGAACGGATACAGCGATGATGTTTTCAAACCCGAAAGCAACATGACAAGAGCGGAAACGGCGCAGATGTTTTATAATCTGCTGCTTGATAAGAATGTATCGGGCGAAAGCGCATTTGACGATGTAAGCGAGGAAGTCTGGTATTACGATGCCGTTACCGCGCTTGCCAATATGGGGATTATAAAGGGAATAGGAGAAAACAGCTTTAATCCCGACGGCAATATAACCAGAGCGGAATTTGTTGCAATAGCGATGCGGTTTGCCAATGTTGACGTAAACGGTTCAAAGACCTTTACCGATGTGGCGCAAAATCATTGGGCGGCAAAGAATATTTCCGATGCGGCTTATCTTGGCTGGATTTCCGGAAGCGATGACGGCACATTCAGTCCCGATGCGTTCGTAAAACGCGCTTCCGTTGCGAAGATTGTAAACAATATGCTCGGAAGAAAAGCTGATATTGAATATGTGCATACACACACGGGTGATGTAAGACTGTTTAACGATGTTTCAGACACTGCGTGGTACTATGCAGATGTTATTGAAGCTGCGAATACGCACGAATATGAGAAAAACGACGGCGCGGAAACATGGAAATAAAAAACGGTGCGAAACGCATAAGACGCACTGGAAACATATTCAAAATAATTTCAGAGGGGTTGTAAAAAAATTACAGCCCCTTTTTTTAAGAATCATAACACAGATATTAACTTTTCAGTGTTTTTGCGTGGTGCGGAAGGTTAATTCCGTCATGCTTATCATTAAAATCACAAAAACAAGCAAAAACACAGGCATTATTTCAAAGCCTGCCCAATTGCCGAGCAAGCCGAACAGCGGCGGAATAAATGTCGAACCGACATAAGCGCTTGCCATTTGTATTCCTATTATAGCCCCCGAATTTTCCGCACCGAAATTATTCGGCGTGGAATGAATAATACACGGATAAATCGGAGCACAGCCAAGTCCTATCACGATGAATGCGGCGAAAGCGGCAGTATATGACGCCGTAGGAATCAGCAAGGCAATAATTCCGCAGATTAAAATGCAGGCGCCGGTAATTATCATTTTTCTGTCGCCCAGTTTATCCGTTATAAAACCGCTTATAAATCTTCCGGCGGTAATTCCGATGTAAAACAGCGACGCAAAATTTGCCGAGCGTTCGGCAGATATGCCCTTTACCTGCGCAAAATATGTACTTGCCCACTGCATGGAGGTTGCCTCCGCTGCGCAATACGCAAAAAATCCGAGCAGCAAAAACGGCACGCCTTTGATTTTAAGCGCATTCAGCAAGCCTACGCTTTTTTGTTCCCGTATATCGCCGTTATTGTTTACATTCCAGACGGGTAAGGTTATAAGCAAAATTATTCCGATGACAAGCTGAATAAAGCCTACCGTCCTATATCCGTTGTTCCATACCGAATTTGTCAGAGCATATCCCATTATAAACGGACTGACTATCGTTCCCACGCCCCAAAAGCAATGCAGCCAGCTCATATGCTTTGCCTTGTAGTGAAGTGCGATATAGTTATTTAATGCGGCGTCAATCGCACCTGCGCCGAGACCGTAGGGAACGGCAAAGGCAATAAGCATTCCGAATTTTGTCGAAAAAGAAAATCCGAATAATGCGACAACCGTAAGAAATACGCTTATTACAGTAACCCATCTTGTTCCGAGCTTTCTCGTCAGTTTATCGGACATAAGACTTGATACAATCGTTCCGCCGGATATAACCATAGAAACAATCCCCATAAAGGAAACCGGTACGTTTAATTCGGCGTGCATAGCCGGCCAGCCCGAGCCGAGAAGCGAGTCGGGAAGTCCGAGGCTTATAAAAGCAAGATAAATAAGTGCGAGTAAGAAGCTGTACATTTCAATCTCCATTCCGCCGCTGCATGGCGGCATAAATCATGCTCAGGCTCGCGAAAAACGGCGAGATGCGCATTATTCTACGGATTATATCACAATCCGCTCATAAAAGCAATAGTTTATTATTTTTTTCAGCGTACTTCTTTGTTCAATTGTCACCCATCATTGACAATTGAACAATATAACGGTATAATTTGCTTTTTTAATCTTGATTTTCGCACTGCAAAATGATATAATAAAGTATAAACATATTTTTATAACGGCGAAACGGAGGTGCAGTGGTGAAAATATACATTGTCCGCCACGGACAGACCGACTCAAATTTAAGGCACGCCTGTGTGGGGCGCAGCGACGTACCGCTCAATAAAACAGGCGAGGAACAGGCACGGCGGCTGGCGGAAAGAACAAAAGATTTTGAAGTTTCGGCTGTGTATACCAGCCCTCTTGTGCGTGCGGTAAACACCGCAATGCCTATTATAGGAATAAGAAAAAATGTTAAGCTGATAATGAATTACGGGCTTTCGGAGCGTGATTTCGGCTTGTGGGAGGATATGAATTACCGCGAAATAGAGGAAAAATATCCTGCCATGTTCAAAAAGTGGCAGTCGGGCGGCTATCTGGACGCACCGCCGGAGGGCGAGAGCGTTGCGGATATGCAGAAACGCACCGGAGACGCACTGGATAAAATTATCGCAGCGCATGAGGGCGAAAATCTGCTGCTCGTTTCGCATATGGCGGTCACGAGAACGATTTTGGCACATCTTTTGGGTTTAGAGCCTTGTCAGAGTATGTGTTTCCGTCTTGACAACACAGGCATTGCCGTTGTGGAGTATTCGGACGGAAAAGGCGTTCTGACGGGATTTAACATATAAAGTTATGGAGGAGAAGGAATGGAAAACGTAAGAAGAATTTATGTCGAAAAGAAAGACGGCTTTGACGTCGAGGCAAAAGAGGTTTTGGAGGATTTACGTCAGAATCTTTCCATGACGGGTCTTGAAAGGGTCAGAATTATAAATCGCTATGACGTTGAGGGAATAAGCGATGAAGAATATTCAAAGGCGCGCAATCTTATCTTTTCGGAACCTCCCGTGGATAACGCATGGGACGAGGAAATGGGCGAAACGGGCGGCAGAGTGTTCGCCGTTGAGTTTTTGCCGGGACAGTTTGACCAGCGTGCGGCATCGGCAGAGGAATGTATTTCGATACTTACGGAAAAGGAACGCCCGAGAGTACGCAGCGCAAAGGTGTATGTACTTATGGGAAACGTCAGCGCCGAAGATGTCGAGGCGGCTAAAAAGTACGTTATAAACCCCGTTGAGGCACGCGAGGCATCGCTGGAAAAACCGCAGACTCTCGATATGGATATAGCATATCCCGAGGACGTAAAAACCGTTGACGGCTTTAATGACATGAATGACAGCGACATTGAGGAATTTATCGGCAAAATGGGATTTGCCATGGATGCGGACGACCTCAGATTCTGCCGTGAATATTTCAAAAATACGGAAAAAAGAAATCCGACGGTAACGGAGCTGCGCATGATAGACACATACTGGTCGGATCATTGCAGACACACAACCTTCTCAACCAAAATAAATAAAGTTACCGTTCCGGACGGGAAATATGCGGACGTTATCCGTGATGCATTTGAGGAATACAAAGCCGCAAAAGCGGATTTGTATTCGCCGGACAGAAACGTATGCCTTATGAATATGGCGACGATTATTGTAAAGCAGTTAAAGAAAAAGGGACTTTTAAAGGAAATAGACGAATCGGAGGAAATAAACGCCTGCTCGATAAAGGCAACTGTTGACGTGAACGGACATGATGAAGAATGGCTTATCATGTTCAAGAACGAAACACACAATCACCCGACGGAAATAGAGCCGTTCGGCGGCGCGGCAACGTGCCTTGGAGGCGCAATCCGCGATCCGCTTTCGGGACGTTCCTACGTGTACCAGGCTATGCGCGTGACGGGCGCGGGAGATCCGAGAAAAACTCTGGGCGAAACACTCCACGGCAAGCTTATGCAGCGTCAGATTACGAAAAAAGCATCGTCCGGTTACAGCTCCTACGGAAATCAGATAGGTCTTGCGACGGGACAGGTTCAGGAAATATATGACGAGGGCTATGTTGCAAAAAGAATGGAAATAGGCGCGGTTATCGGTGCGGCGCCGAGGGCAAACGTTGTGCGTAACGTACCGTCAAAGGGCGATGTGGTAATTCTTTTGGGCGGACGTACCGGACGTGACGGTATCGGCGGCGCAACGGGCTCTTCAAAGGCACATAACGATGAAAGCGTGGTTACCTGCGGCAGTGAGGTTCAGAAAGGTAATCCGCCGGTTGAAAGAAAGTTACAGAGACTTTTCAGGAGCAATAAGGTTACAACGCTCATAAAACGCTGTAATGACTTTGGCGCAGGCGGCGTGTCGGTTGCTATCGGCGAGCTTGCGGACGGACTTACGATAAATCTCGACAAAGTCCCCAAAAAGTATGAGGGACTTGACGGCACGGAACTTGCCATAAGCGAATCACAGGAAAGAATGGCGGTTGTGGTAAGGAAAGAGGATGCGCAGAAGTTTATCGAATATGCAAACGAGGAAAACCTCGAAGCAACAATCGTTGCAGAGGTAACGGACAAAAACAGGCTTGTGATGACCTGGCGCGGCAAGACAATCTGCGATATTTCAAGAGAATTTTTGAATACCAACGGAGCAGTAAAGAATACCGACGTCGAGGTTGTTCTGCCGGATAATGTTAACAGATTTTTCAATGCGTATGTCGTGGGCGATGTGAAAGAAAAATGGCTTGAAACGCTGTCGGATTTGAATGTATGCTCACAAAAGGGACTTTGCGAAAAATTCGACTCGACCATAGGCGCAGGCAGTGTGCTTATGCCGTTCGGCGGAAAGTATCAGCTTACTCCGTCCGAGGGTATGGCGGCAAAAATCCCCGTGCTTAGCGGCGAAACAAACAGCGCAACCGTTATGACGTTCGGCTATAACCCGAAGCTTTCGTCGTGGAGCCCGTATCACGGTGCGGTTTATGCGATAGTTGAATCCGTATCAAAGGCAGTGGCTTTGGGCGCAGATTACAAGACGATATACCTGACCTTCCAGGAATACTTTGAACGTCTCGGAACAGATCCGAAACGCTGGGGAAAGCCGTTTGCGGCTTTACTGGGCGCATATACGGCGCAGCTTGAACTGGGTATTGCGGCAATCGGCGGCAAGGACTCGATGAGCGGTTCGTTCAATGAACTTGACGTTCCTCCGACGCTGACGTCGTTTGCGGTTGCTCCGGTAAAGGCGGACAAGGTTATTTCACAGGAAATAAAGAAAGCCGGCTCAAAGCTTGTGCTGTTCAGCGTTAAGCGCGATGAAAACGATTTGCCGGATTATGAAAAATTAAAGCAGATGTACGAAACCGTACATTCGCTCATACAGTCGGATAAGGTGCTGTCGGCAAGCGTTGTAAAAGGCTTCGGCTTGTGTGAAACGCTCTCAAAAATGACATTCGGAAACAAAATAGGCATAAAGCTTGATAAAAACGTAACCAACGATATGCTGTTCTATGCTCCGCTCGGTTCGATAGTGCTTGAGCTTAAAGACGATGCGGACGGTGAATTTACGGTTATCGGCGAAACACAGGAAAAACCGTCAATAGATATGACGGGATTGTCGCTTGATATAGACGAACTGTGCGCGGCATGGCAAAAGCCGCTTGAAAAGGTGTTCCCGACAAAGGCGGGCAAATTCGGCGCAGAACCCGAAACCTTTGCATTTAACGGCAGAAGTGCGGCTGTTGCCGGAGAAAAATTCGCAAAGCCGAGAATTTTCATTCCGGTATTCCCGGGAACAAACTGCGAATACGATACCGCAAGAGTATTTGAAAGAGCCGGCGGCACACCGGATGTATTTGTCGTAAGAAACCTTACCGGCAGCGATGTTGCGTATTCGATGTCCGAAATGAAAAAACGTATAGACAATGCGCAGATTATCATGCTGCCGGGCGGATTTTCCGGCGGTGACGAGCCGGAGGGCAGCGGAAAGTTTATTGCAACGGCGTTCAGAAATCCGCTTGTAAAAGAGGCGGTTATGAATATGCTTAAAAACCGTGACGGACTGATGCTCGGCATATGCAACGGTTTCCAGGCGCTCATAAAGCTCGGTCTTGTGCCTTACGGCGAAATCCGCGATCTTGACGCGGATTCTCCGACGCTTACGTTTAATACGCTCGGACGTCATATTTCACGCATGACTTATACAAGAATTGCGTCAAATAAGAGCCCGTGGCTGGCAAATGTCGAAACGGGAGATATGCACACGATAGCCGTTTCGCACGGTGAGGGAAGATTTATCGCATCGGAGGAGCTTGTCCGAAAGCTTGCCGAAAACGGACAGATTGCAACGCAGTATGTAAATCCGGACGGCGAGGCAACATATTCTCCGGAGTGGAATCCGAACGGCTCGGTATCGTCAATTGAGGGTATAACAAGTCCAGACGGACGTATTTTGGGTAAAATGGGACACAGCGAGAGAATAGGCAAAAATATTGCCTTTAACGTTCCCGGAAACAAGGATCAGAAGCTGTTTGAAGCAGGCGTAAATTATTTTAAATAATAAAGTCTCAATGGGGAGGGGCGGTTCAGTAACTGAGCAGCTCCTTCTTTGTTACAGATATATTAAATTTGTATTTATGCTGTTTAAATGAAAGTATATATGTGCTATAATGGTACAATAAAATATTTGGAATGAGGAATTTAAAATGATTTTTGAAAATTATGACAGAATAGTGTTTGCGGGTGATTCGGTAACAGATATGGAAAGCTGCAATCCTGTAGGCGAGGGACTTTTCGATAATCTTGGCAGAAGCTACGTAAGAATAGTTGAAAACTATCTGGTAACAAGCTATCCGGAGCTTAATATAAGAGTTACAAACTCGGGAATAAGCGGAAATACAAGCAGAGATTTACTGGCACGTTTCGACAGAGATGTCGTTGAGTTAAAACCCGACTGGGTTTCAATCTGTATCGGCATTAACGACGTGTGGCGTCAGTTCGATACTCCGGCAATGACGGATTGCCAGGTTCAGCCCGATGAATACGGGAAGAATGTTGAGGAAATGATTTTAAAGGTGAAAAATTCCGTTAAGGGAATCTTTATACTTTCTCCGTATTATATGGAGCCTAACCGCAGCGATATGATGCGTGCGAGAATGGACGAATATGTTGAAATATGCAGACGTCTGGCACAAAAGCATAACTGCCGCTTTGTGGATTTTCAGAAGATGTATGAGGATTTCTGCAAAATACGTCATTCCTCCTGTATAGCATGGGATAGAATTCACCCCAATCAGATGGGCGCAACATTGATGGCAAAGGAATTTTTAAAGCAGTGTGAATTTGATTTCACAAGATAACCCGATGTAACCAAAACGGACGATGCACCATATTATACAAAAAGTAAAAATATGCGTATAATGTGAGGTGTCAGAAGTGAGCAGACTGATTATCGACGGAGGTGTTCCGTTAAGCGGCACGATACGGGTTCAGGGCGCAAAGAACGCCGTGCTGCCGATTCTTGCGGCAACGGTGATTACGAACGGTGAATGTGTTATCAGAAACTGTCCTCAGCTGAGAGACGTGGATAAAACGGATTTGGTGCTTGAAAGACTGGGGTGCAGCGTAGAACGCAGCAAAAATACCGTTACGGTAAATCCGAACGGCTTCTGCTCGTGTGAAATATGCGAGGAGCTTATGCGTGCGATGCGTTCGTCAATCATATTTCTCGGAGCGATAATAACACGGTGCGGACGGGCAACGGTGAGTATGCCGGGCGGCTGTCCGATAGGATTAAGACCGATAGATCTGCATCTTAAAGCTTTAAGGGAATTAGGTGTGGAGATTGAGGAAAAACACGGTTACATAAACTGTACGGCGCATAAGCTTTGCGGCTGTGACATACATCTTGATTTTCCGAGCGTGGGGGCGACGGAAAACGTAATGCTTGCGGCTGTGTGTGCGGAGGGCACGACTACAATATCCAACGCGGCACGTGAGCCGGAAATCGTTGATTTGGCGGATTTTCTCAATCTGTGCGGAGCGCGGATAAGCGGCGCAGGTACGGACTGCATAAGGATTGACGGCGTGGAAAAACTGCACGGCGCGGAATATACCGTCATGCCCGACAGAATCGTTGCGGCAACGTATCTTGCCGCGGCGGCGGCAACCGGCGGCGAGGTGTTTCTTACCGATGCCGAACCGGAGGACATGGGCGCAATGCTGTCCGTTCTGGAGGATATGGGTACAAAGCTTACTGTCGGAAAAACAACAATTCATCTGAAAAGCCGCGGCAGACTCCGCGCAGTGCGTACTATGCGCACGATGCCGTATCCGGGTTTTCCGACGGATATTCAGTCGCCGTTTATGGCAATGTCCGCACTGGCTTTCGGAACAACGGTATTTGTGGAAAACATTTTTGAAAACCGCTATCAGCACGTTGAGGAACTTGCGCGAATGGGTGCGGATATACGCGTTGAGGGAAGAAATGCGGTAGTAAGAGGCGTTCCGCATCTGTATGCGGCAAATGTTGTCGCAAGAGAGCTTCGCGGCGGTGCGGCGCTTGTGATTGCGGCGCTTGCGGCTGAGGGCAGAAGTGAGATAAGCGGCGTTGAATATATAGAACGGGGATACGAGGACATAGATAATTATCTGCGCTCCTGCGGCGCAAAAATTAAAAGGGAATAGATGTAATATGGACAAAAATGACGGAAAAAAGAGTTCTGCCGCCATGCATGGCAGGCGTGTGAAAAAAAGTGAATATGACGGCGTAAAAAATCGTTCCGAAACGGAGAAAAAGCCGGAAATCCGCTTGCTCAGTGAGGAGGAAATACGGAAAAAATACCGTGCGCAGTACAGACAAAAGCAGCTTAAAGAGCAGAGAATACGCGCTTTGCTGGTGACGCTGTGCGTGATTATAGTCGTGTCGATACTGGTGTTTATGACTCCGATATTCAATATACGCTCGATTTCCGTTGCCGGAAACCAGATTGTAACGCTTGAAGAAATAGATGACAGAATAGGCTCTCTTTCGGGCGAAAATCTGTTTCGGGTAAGCACGGAAACGGTGAGAGGCAGACTTTCCGATTTGGCGTATATCGACAGCATTACCGTCACAAAGCGCGTGTTTCCGCCGTCGGTAAAGGTTGAAATAACCGAATGCCGCCCTGCCGGATATATTAAAATCAACGGCTATGACGTAGTGATAGATTCATCACTTAAAGTCCTGGACGACAAAAACAATCTGCCTACGCAGTCTATACCGGAAATAACCGGATTAAATTCGGATGATTATAAAAAAGGAAAAGCCTTTGAAACCGACAGCCGCGAAAAGGACGATGTTTTGAAGCTGTGCCTGGAACACATGGAGGAAACAGGCATTATAAGCGGTGTAAATTCGATTGATTTATCAAATCTTACGGGAATTGAGTTTATGTATCAGAACCGTATAAAGGTTCTGTGCGGTTCGCAGATTGATTTGGCAAGAAAACTGGCGCTGTTTCGTGAAACTGTCATGAGCAGCAATATTGACGCGGACGCAAAGGGAACAATCGACCTGACTGTATCGGGAAAAGCCGTGTTTGACAGATAATGCGGACGAAAATCTCCAAATTACACCAAAAATATGGAAAAAAGTTAATAATTCGTACATTATCAATTGAATTAGCATAAAAATACACATTAAAAACCAAAATTTTTTGTGCATATTTTTTGAAATTAGTTGAGAAAAACTATTGAATAAGTTCCGAAAACATAGTAAAATATGTATATATGTGTTTTAGCAGTTTCTCAGTTGGTGAGGAAACCACGAAGGAGGATATAATAATGAGCGTTATGCCTATCGATATTGAAGAAAACAATACAATAGAGGGTGCAAGAATAAAGGTAATCGGAGTCGGCGGCGGCGGAAACAATGCTGTTGACAGAATGATAGAAGCAGGAGTAACAAAGGCTGAATTTATATGCGTAAATACCGATGCGCAGCAGCTGTCATCGGTAAAAGCTCCGACGGTGCTTCAAATAGGAGAGAAGCTTACGGGAGGCTTGGGCGCAGGCGCAAAGCCGGAAATCGGACGCCAGGCAGCGGAAGAAACAAAAGATGAAATAAAGAATCTTGTAAAGGATACGGAAATGGTATTCGTAACCGCAGGAATGGGCGGCGGTACGGGTACGGGCGCTGCTCCTATTATTGCCGAAGCGGCAAAATCCATGGGCGTGCTGACGGTTGCGGTAGTAACAAAGCCGTTCTTCTTTGAAGGCCCTCAGAGAATGAGAAACGCCGAAGAAGGAATAAAGCAGCTTGCCGAAAAGGTTGACGCTATTGTTACGATTCCGAACGATTTGCTTTTAAAGATTGCGGATAAAAAGGTTACGATAAAGGATTCGTTTAAGCTTGCGGATGATGTTCTGCGCCAGGGCGTTCAGGGCATAATAGAGGTAATCACGCAGCAGGGTATCATGAACTGTGACTTTGCCGATGTACGCACGATTATGAAGGACAGCGGCGTTGCACACATGGGTATCGGTATCGGCAAGGGCGAAAATGCCGCGCAGGATGCCGTACACGCAGCAATCGAAAGCCCGCTGCTCGAAACAAACATTACGGGCGCCGAAAGTGTGCTTCTTAATATCACCGGCGGCAGCGAATTTTCGCTTGTTGATATGGGTGAGGTATCGGGTATCGTGCGCGATATGGTTTCGGAAGAAGCTAACATTATTGTCGGTACCGCAATGGACGAAAATCTTAAAGACGAAATTAAGGTTACGCTTATCGCAACGGGTCTTGACGGCGGCAGAAAGGATCTGGACGCGGAGTCGATTAAGAAGATTACTCCGAAATTTGCTCAGACAAGCAGAAGAAACGCGTCAAGCTTTAATTCATCACTCGGTGACGACGACAGCGCTATTTTCCAGAGAAGACTGAAATCAAAAATGAGCGATATAGACGTGCCGAATTTCTTTAAACCGAATAATTAAATGACGTGATAAAAAGGATTGCCGCAGCAGGCAATTCTTTTTTTGAAACAAATTGTTTGATGCTGTTAAAAATGTATTGATTTTTTGCGAAATTAATAGTATAATATATACTAAAGGAAATAACATGAAAAATACGCTGTGTACCATGCCTTATTAGGGGATGCGTTTTATGTGTTATGGTTTGTGCCGCTATACGGCGGAACTAATGTGAAAATAAGCCTATCATTGGATTTATGCTGCCGCGGGCGGCGGAACGGAGGTTATTGATGAAAGCAAAGTACAAAAGAGTGCTTTTAAAAATCAGCGGTGAGGCTCTTGCAGGGCCTAACGGCTTCGGTCTTGACGAAACAACTATCACAAATATATGCGAAAACGTTAAAAAGATAGTTGATATGGGTGTTGAAGTATCTATTGTTGTCGGCGGCGGAAATATCTGGCGCGGCAGAAGCAGCGAAAAAATGGACAGAACACGTGCGGATCATATGGGTATGCTTGCAACGGCAATAAACGCCCTGGGACTTTGCAGCTCGCTTGAAGCGCTCGGAGTGCCGACAAGAGTGCAGACCGCAATTGAGATGCGCCAGGTTGCCGAACCGTATATAAGAGGACGTGCGGTGCGCCATCTGGAAAAGGGAAGAGTTGTTATTTTCGGCTGCGGAACGGGAAATCCGTTTATGTCAACCGATACGGCTGCGGCGTTAAGAGCGGTTGAGATGGAGGCGGACATTATATTGTTTGCAAAGAATGTTGACGCAGTTTATGACAGTGACCCGAATGTAAATCCGAATGCCAAAAAGTATGATGTGCTTTCATTCGGAGAAATTCTGCATAAGAATCTTGGCGTTATGGACTCAACAGCGGCATCGCTTTGCCGCGATAACAAAATGCCCATCCTTGTTTTCGGTCTTAACGACCCGAAAAACATTGTGCTTGCGGTAACGGGCAAGAAAATCGGAACACTGGTTAATAATGAAGGTAAATAAAGAAAAACGGAGGAAAGTAATATGGGAAAATATCCGGAAATTGAATCAAAAATGGAAAAAAGAATAGACGGCTATGCAGGAGAATTAAAAACAATACGTGCAGGCCGTGCGAATGCGTCGGTGCTTGATAAAGTAGCAATTGATTATTACGGCACAATGACGCCGATTAATCAGGTGGGAGCAATTTCCTCACCGGAGCCGAGAATGTTGGTAATTCAGCCGTGGGACGCATCGGTTTTAAAGGAAATCGAAAAGGCAATAAACATTTCGGATATAGGTATAGCGCCGCAGAATGACGGCAAGGTTATCCGTCTGAGTTTTCCGCCGCTTACGGAGGAAAGAAGAAAAGAGCTGGTAAAAACGGTTAAAAAGTACAGCGAAGAAGCAAAAGTTCAGATAAGAAATATCAGACGTGACGCAATGGAAACTTTCAAGGCACAGAAGAAGAACGGTGAAATCACCGAGGACGATTTAAAGGGTATCGAAAAGGATATACAGAACCTTACGGATAAGTACATCAAGGAAATCGAGAATATCGACGCTGCCAAGGAAAAGGAAATAATAGAGGTTTGATATTGATTGAATTACACACCGCAGAGGTTTTCTGCGGTGTGTAATGGTAAAAAGGAGAATTTATGTTATTTCGCACAAAAAAGACTGTGGATATAGACACTTCCGCACTGCCGCGTCATATCGGAATTATAATGGACGGAAACGGACGCTGGGCAAAAAAAAGAGGATTGCCGCGCAGTGCGGGGCATAAGGCAGGCGCGGAATCGCTTAAAAAAATAATCACCGAGGCAAATAATCTGGGCGTGGAATATATAACGGTGTATGCGTTTTCGACGGAAAACTGGAAAAGACCGAAAGAGGAAGTCGATTATCTGATGGGACTTCTGATGGACTATCTTATTAACGCTGAAAAAACGCTTGCCGGAGAAAACGTTGTAATCCGTGCAATCGGCTCGCGTAAGGAGCTCTCGGAGGAAATGCAGCGTCAGATTGTAAAAACAGAAGAATTTACAAAAAATAACACCGGAATTGTAATGAATATTGCCCTAAATTACGGCGGCAGAGAAGAAATTCTTCATGCGGTTAAGGATATAAGCCGTGCCGTTAAAGCAGGAGAAATTTCGGCGGACGATATAAGCGAACGTAATATTTCGGATGCGCTTTATACGGGCGGTCAGCCGGATGTGGATTTGCTTATAAGAACAAGCGGTGAGATGCGTTTGTCAAACTTTATGCTGTGGCAGGTGAGCTATGCGGAGATGTGGTTTACCGATAAGCTGTGGCCGGATTTCAAGCCGGCGGATTTGAGAAAGGCGATATACGACTTTCAAAACCGCGGCAGACGCTTTGGGGGAGTTTAACGATGCTGACGAGAATTATTACATCTATTGCCGCACTGGCGGTGTTTGCCGCTGCGCTGATGCTTAAACCGATAGTTTTTACCGTTGCTTTGTCGGCGGTTATATTTGTTATGCTGTATGAATGCTATCATGCGGCAAAATATGATACGGCGGTTAAGATTTCGGGATATGTCTGCGCGGCAATTCTTATAATAGGATTTTTTACGGAAAATTATACTGCGGCAGTGACGGGCGTTATTGCGCTGTTTATGATTGCCGTTGTTGCGCTGCACGGAAAAACCGACTTCAAAACGGTGTTTTCGGCGGAGGTTATTACTCTTTATGCGGTGACGTTTATGAGCTTTATTACAAAGTCGCGCGCAGATTTCGGCACGCCCGAAATGCTTTTGATTTTCATATGCGCATGGTCGTCCGATACAGGAGCGTATTTTGCGGGAACGTTTTTCGGAAAACATAAGCTTATACCTCATGTAAGCCCCAAAAAGACCGTCGAGGGGGCAATCGGCGGCGTGGCGCTGAGTGCGCTTGTAAGTATGGCTTATATGTATATTCTGCAAAAATCAGGCATAGACTTTTTGGTAACGAAATATTCGTATATGGCGGCTGTGGGCGCGGCGGCGTCTGTGCTGTCGCAGTTCGGCGACCTTGCCGCATCGGCAATCAAGCGCGACTGCGGCGTTAAGGATTACGGCAAAATCTTCCCGGGTCACGGCGGATTTATGGATAGATTTGACAGCGTTATGTACATTGCGCCGTTTGTTTATTATGTTTTAAATTTAATAGTATAAAGGATAGTTGTTATGGCATTCGGAAAAATTTCGGTACTTGGCTCTACCGGATCGATAGGTACGCAAACCCTTGAAATCGCAAGGGAATACAGGGATATAAAAATTGCGGCTTTAAGCGCATATTCAAATATTGAACTGCTTGAAGCACAGGCACGCGAGTTTAAGCCAAAACTTGTCTGCGTGATAAATGAGGAAAGAGCGGCGGATTTAAAGGTAAAGCTTGCGGATACCGATATAAAGGTGGTAAGCGGCAGGGACGGTCTTACCGAAGCAGCCTGTGAGGAAAGCACCGAAACGGTAGTTACAGCGGTGGTAGGCATAAGCGGACTTGAACCGACAATTGCGGCGATAAAGGCAAAAAAGAATATTGCTCTTGCCAATAAGGAAACGCTTGTAACGGGCGGTCATATAGTCATGAAGCTTGCGGAGGATACGGGAGTTAAAATTCTTCCCGTAGACAGCGAACACAGCGCAATTTTTCAATCCTTGCAGGGAATGAGCGACAAAAAGGAAATAAAGCGTATCATACTTACCGCGTCGGGAGGAGCGTTTTTCGGCAAGAAGAAAGAGGATTTAATAAATATCACGCCCGAACAGGCGGCGGTAAATCCCAACTGGAATATGGGCGTAAAGGTTACGATAGATTCTTCAACGCTTGTAAACAAGGGACTTGAAGTTATTGAGGCAAAATGGCTTTTCGGTGTGGACGCGGACAGAATAAAGGTTGTTGTGCATCGGCAGAGCGTGCTGCACAGTGCGGTGGAATTTACCGATAATGCCGTTATAGCGCAGCTTGGTGCGCCCGATATGCGTTTGCCGATTCAGTACGCGCTGACGTATCCAAAGCGTTATCCGATGAAGAACAACGAGCTTGATTTGATAAAATACGGCTCGCTGACCTTTGAAGAACCAGACACGAAAACCTTTTATGCGCTGGAATTGGCAAAGCAGGCGTGCCGTAAGGGAGGAACGCTGCCGACAACCTTTAACAGTGCGGACGAAGCGGCAGTGGATTTGTTTGTAAAAGGAAAAATTTCATATCCCGAAATAACGGAAAAGATAGCGTATGCAATGGAAAAAGCGTCGTTTTGCGAAAATCCGTCCGTTGAGGAGATTATGGCTGCCGACAAAGAGGCAAGAGAACTGGTAAAATAATTTTTCGGAGGGAGCGGTTATATTGATTACGGCAATCGTAACGATAGTTATGTTTCTTGTAATGGTTTCATTGCATGAATTCGGACATTATATTGTAGCAAGACTGCTTGATTTTAAAATTCTTGAATATGCGATAGGTTTCGGCCCTGTCATATTCAAAAGCAAAAAATCGGAAATACAGTATTCGGTGAGATGTATACCTCTCGGCGGATTTTGTAAATTTGAGGGCGAGGACGAGGAAAGCGACGACCCGAGAGCGTTTAATAACCAGGCAGTGTGGAAACGTATGCTTGTGGTTGTTGCAGGAGGTGTGTCGAATGTTATTCTGGGATTTTTGCTGTTTTTATTAATAGTACCCATGACCTCGCCGATACTTACCAACACGGTTGAAAACGTTGTGGAAAACAGCTATATCGAGCAGGCGGGAATACAGCCGGGCGATAAAATCGTTAAAATAAACGGACACAGAATAAGCTTTTACAGCGATATAAGCCTTTATACTCAGAGCTTTAAAAAGGACGAACAGGCGCAGATAACCGTAAAAAGAAACGGCGAAAAGCTTGATTTTACGGTAAAGCCGACCGAGCAGATAATTGTTCAAAAATATACGGAGGACGGTATCGAATATACCGATACGATAAACGGGCATGAAAGCAGCGAGTTTTACGAATACTCCGACAAAATCAAAAAAGATGAAGAAAAAGTAGGCACGACTTCTACGAATACACGCTATATCATAGGCTTTACGCCGCATCGCGAAAAAGTTACGTTTGCAAACGTATGGGGCGAAGCGTGGAACGAAACGCGGTTTGTGGTAAAGCTGGTGTATCGTTCCGTGGGCGAAATGGTTGTCGGAAAAGTCGGCGTGGATCAGATGTCCGGCCCTATCGGAATAGTGAACGAAGTCAACACTGCCGTAAATTCGGGCAGCGAATCGGCGTTGTATGTGCTTAATCTGATTGCACTACTGACGATTAACTTAGGCGTGTTTAATCTTCTGCCTATTCCGGCGCTGGACGGCGGCAGGCTTTTGTTTATGCTCATAGAGTTTATCAGAAGAAAACCTATTCCGCCGGAAAAGGAAGGTATGGTTCATGCGGCAGGTATGCTTTTGCTGCTGCTTTTGGTAGTGTTTGTGTCGTTTAATGATGTTATGCGTTTAATAAAGTGATGTAAAGTACCATGAAAATTCATGGTATGATTTGTGCCGCTGCATAGCGGCGGAACGGAGAATTTTATGAGGAAAACAACAAAAACCGTCGATATAGGCGGTGTAAAAATCGGCGGAAATAATCCCGTGGCGATTCAGTCGATGTGCAATACCGATACGCGCGACGTGAAAGCAACGGTAAACCAGATTCTGCGCCTTGAAGAAGCAGGCTGTGAAATAATCCGTGTTGCCGTGCCGGATCAAGAGGCGGCGGCAGCGGTGGCGGATATAAAAAAGGCAATTCATATACCGCTTGTTGTTGATATTCATTTTGATTACAGGCTTGCATTGGAATGTATGAAAAACGGTGCGGATAAAGTCAGAATAAATCCCGGAAACATAGGCGGAACAGACCGTGTAAAAAAAGTAGTCGAAACGGCAAAGGAACGCAGTGTTCCGATACGTATCGGAGTGAACGGCGGTTCGCTTGAAAAAGAGCTTATCGAAAAATACGGCGGCCCTACCGCCGACGCACTCGTCGAAAGCGCAATGCGCCATGTCAAAATTCTTGAAAACGAGGATTTTGACAATACGGTAGTGTCGATTAAGATTTCAAATGTGCCGGTTATGATAGAAGCATACAGAAAATTCAGCGAAATATCCGATTTGCCGCTGCATATAGGCGTAACGGAGGCAGGAACTTTAAGGAGCGGAACAATTAAATCCGCCATCGGCATAGGTTCGCTTTTAAGCGGCGGAATAGGCGATACGATGCGTGTATCGCTTACGGCAGACCCTGTTGAAGAAATTTATGCCGCGTATGATATACAGAGAATCCTCGGACTGCGCAAAAAGGGCGTGCAGCTTGTGTCGTGCCCGACCTGCGGAAGAACACGCATTAATCTGATAGAAATTGCAAACGAAGTCGAAAAACGCCTTGCAAATGTGGATAAGGATATAACCGTAGCGGTTATGGGCTGTGCGGTAAACGGTCCCGGCGAAGCGCGCGAAGCCGACATCGGCATTGCCGGCGGCTGCGGCGAAGGACTGATTTTCCGCAAAGGTAAAATCATAAAAAAAGCGCCGGAAAACAAAATAATAGACGAATTAATGAACGAAATAGAAAAAATCTGATTTTTTTTAAACCTTTTGGTTGGAAAGGAATGGATAAATATGAAGAAATATCTTGTTATAAACGGTGTAAATATGAATATGCTCGGAGTGCGCGAGCCGGAAATATACGGCAAAAAAACACTCAAAGATTTGGAGGAATACATCTCATCGGCGGCTGAAAGACTGGGCATTGAGGTTGATTTCTTTCAGAGCAATTACGAGGGTGCAATATGCGAAAAAATTCACGCGGCATACGGTGTTTATGACGGAATAGTAATAAATCCGGCGGCACATACGCATTATTCCTATGCAATCCGCGACGCATTGGGCGCAGTGAAAATTCCGGCGATAGAAGTGCATATTTCAAACATAAACAGCCGTGAGGAATTCAGAAACACCTCCGTTGTCGTGCCGGAGTGTATCGGACAGATATGCGGATTGGGCTTTAACGGATATGTGCTTGCATTGGAGGGACTTATTGATGCTGCAAAGGCTTGATAAATTGAGAGAAAGCATGGAGGACGGCACAGCGGCGTTTATTTCGGGCTATCCGAATATATTTTATTACAGCGGATTTACGTCGGAGGACGCATGGCTTGTTATTTCGCATGACAGGCAGACGCTTATTACCGATTCGCGCTATACCATTCAGGCAAAGGAGCAGTCGCCGGAGTTTGAAATTGCGGATATAAAAAACGGCTGGGAAACGCTGTTAAAAGGTTTTGGCGAAAAGCGTATAATTTATGAAGAAGATATGATTTCGGCAGGCGAGCTGCGAAGAATACGTGAAAAAGCGCCGGATAAGGAATTTTGCGAGGGACAGAAAAAAATTAATCTTCCCAGGCGCATAAAGGATAAAAACGAAATAAAGCTGATTGCCGAAGCGGAAAGAATAGGCGACGAAGCGTTTTCGTATATTCTCGACAGAATAAAGGTAGGGGTGACGGAGCGCGAAATAGCTTTGGAGCTTGAGTTTTTTATGAAAAAATGCGGAGCGTCCGCACTGTCGTTTGAGACGATAGCCGCATCGGGCAAAAGGTCTGCGATGCCGCACGGAACGGCAAGCGGCAAAAAAATAGAGAACGGCGATTTTCTGACGCTTGATTTCGGCTGCGTGTTTAACGGCTACTGTTCTGACATGACAAGGACGGTGGTTGTCGGACGTGCGGACGACAGGCAAAAAGAGATATACAATACCGTGTTAAAGGCGCAGACAGCAGCGCTTGATGCGCTTAAAAGCGGAAAGCGGTGCAGCGATATTGACGCACTTTCGCGCGGGATAATAACCGATGCGGGATACGGTAAAAATTTCGGACACGGACTCGGTCACAGCGTGGGTATTGAAATACACGAAGCGCCGACCTTGTCGCCGAAATGCAGTGATTTGCTTGAAGAAGGACACGTAATCACGGTTGAACCGGGGATTTATATAGAGGATTTCGGCGGAGTGAGAATAGAGGATTTGGCTGTAATTACGGCGGACGGCATTGAAAATCTAACTCATTCGCCAAAGGAACTTACAGAACTTTAATTGGGGGCGGTTTATGTGGCAACGTGGATTGTGCATCTGCGCATGGCGGATTATTTTCTGAAAAAATATAATTTTCCGTATGCGTATGAATTTGCCGCCGGAAATCTCGGAGCGGACTGCGGCTACGGAAAAAAAGACAGCTTCGGGGAGTTTACTCCTCCGCCGCAGGTCACGCACTGGACGCCCACCGGCAGCAAACGTGATTGCGAATACAAAAAATTTTATAAAAAATACTTGGAAGATAAAAAGAAAACCAAGGCATTTTTCTTTTATCTGGGATATTATACTCATTTGCTTACCGATATTATGTGGTCAAAAATGATATGTATACCCACATACGAAAAATATGCCGATGAATACAAAAAAGACCCCGAATTTTTAAGGGTAATAAAGCTTGACTGGAACGATCGGGATTTTCAGTATATGGAAAACCACCCCGACTTTGAACCGTATAAAATAATCGAAAACGGCGGCGGTTTGGCGGATTATATGCCATACTACGAAAAAAATCAGCTGAACACGCAGATAAACGGTATTGTAAATTACTATAAAACGAAGGTTACGGAACGTGATATAAACCGTAAATATGAATATCTGACCGACGGTGATTTTGATGATTTTATATTGAATGCGCCGCAGGTGATAGAGACGGATTTTGTAAGAAAAGGAATTTTATAAAAAAATAAAAAAAACACTTGCAGTTTTCGTAAAAGTATTGTATAATAATAAGGTGAGTACGGTGATAATGCCGTAATTAAGAATGAACTTTCGGCGATGATGACCGAGCCCGTGCGATTGAAAACCGTGAACCGTGTCAGATGGGGAACCAAGCAGCACTAAGCGGAATTTTCAATGTGTTACGGCAAACTCGGTCTGAGCCGATTAAAAAAGCGGACGCCTGAGGGCGTTTTTTGGTATAAGGAAGGTTTTTATGGCACATCAGGCTATTTACCGTAAATGGCGGCCGATGGTGTTTGAGGATATAGTCGGTCAGCAGCATATAACCAAAACACTGAAAAATCAAATAACAAGCGGCAAGATAGGCCATGCGTACCTTTTCTGCGGAACTCGCGGAACGGGCAAAACCACGTGTGCCAAGGTGCTTGCGCGCGCCGTTAACTGTCTGAATAACCATGATGGTTCGCCATGTAACGAATGTGAGATATGTAAAGGGATTATTGACGGCAGTATACTTGACGTAAACGAAATTGACGCCGCTTCAAACAGAAAGATTGACGACATTCGTGAGATTATCTCCGATGTAAAGTATGTGGCGTCTGCCGCAAAGTATACCATATATATTATTGACGAGGTGCATATGCTCACCACGGAGGCATTCAATGCGCTTTTAAAAACTCTCGAAGAGCCGCCGGAGCACGTAATATTTATTCTTGCCACAACCGAGCCGCAGAAAGTGCCGCAGACGATTTTGTCGAGGTGTCAGCGGTTTGATTTCAGACGCATACGCACAGACGATATAATTTTAAGAATGAAAGAGATAGCCTACGGCGACGGGCTTAATATATCGGAAAAGGCGTACAGAATGATTGCGCATATGGGCGACGGCTCTATGCGTGACGCTCTGAGTGTGCTTGAAAGGGTTGTTTCAGCGTCGGGAACGGATGTTACGGAGGACAGCGTGATAGAATCGCTGGGACTTTCGACGCAGGATAATGTTTTCGGAATTATGGACGCAGTGATAAATAATTCGCCCGACGATATTTTGAAGATTATAGATGAGCTGCTTGCAAACGGACGCGACTTGTCAGCATTTGCAGATTCGGTTATAAAGTATCTGCGAGACCTTATGATTTGCAAAGTCAGCAGCGAGCCGGATAAAATACTTGACTACGGCAGTGAAGATATGGTAAAATTAAAGGCGCAGTGTGATAAGCTGTCTTTTGAAAAGATAACAAACGGCACAACTTTGCTTTCGGACGTAAAGGCGGAGGCAAAATGGGTAAAAGCGCCAAGAGTGATTTACGAGCTTGCTTTCATACGCTTTGCAAGACCGGAGATAGACTATACGCCGGAAGCTTTGATGGACAGGCTTAAAGAAATGGAAAATAAGGCGTCCTTTGGCGGAGGAGCGGATAATTCCGCGCTTGAAGCGCGTGTTGACGCGTTGGAGAAAAAGCTTAAAAACGGAGTTGTACCTCAAAGCAAAGCCGAGGGAAAAAAGCCGGAGAAAAAAGCGGAAAAGACCGTGTCGGCGAGACTTTTTGTGCCTATTCCCCAAGAGGAGCTTAACGGCGATAATCCGATTGTGGCGCTGGCAAAAAAGTGGGATAAGCTGTCCAAAACGATTTGTGCGCAGGCGGCGCATTTAAAAGCGTTTTTGCTTAACCGCCCGATTGCCATAGATGCGACAGGCTTTATTCTTCTTTTTAAGCGTGACGAGGAATTTTCAAAAAATCTGTTCTTGCAGTACAAGAATGATTTGTCAAGGCTGTTCAGGAAAATTTCGGGTACGGATTATCAGATTAAAAGCGCATTTGAGGACGAGCTTGAAGGGAATATAATCGATTATTGGAGTCTGAAACCTAAATCTCCGCAGCAGACGGACGAAACGCCCGAAAGTGAAGATCCGCTCGATGCGATTTCAAGCGATTTTGCGGATATTGTGGAGTTGAGCGATGAGAAGGAGTTTGTAAATTATAATTCGGAGGACGATAATTTTGAACAGTCCGAAATATACGAAAATTCGGACAGCGATGAGGAGGAATTTCTTGAAGGGAACGAAATTCCCTCCGACGATGAATAACGGTAATTTTTCGGATAATTTATCCGACATATGAATATAAAGAAAGAGGTAAAAAACAATGGGAAGATACAAAGGATTTTCAGGTTCGGGAATGAACACAAACAAAAACATGAGCAATGTAATCAAGCAGGCTCAGAAAATGCAGGAGGAAATGGAAAAGGTTCAGGAAGAGCTTGAGGACAAGACTGTTGAGGCAACCTCCGGCGGCGGAGCTGTTACCGTAACGGTTAACGGAAAGAAAGAAATTGTTTCGATAAAAATTCAGCCGGAGGCTGTTGATCCCGAAGATGTTGAAACGCTTGAGGATTTAATCACAGTAGCCGTAAACGATGCGGTTAAGCAGGCTGATGAAATGATGGCAGAGGGTATGAGCGCCGTAACGGGCGGACTTAATATCCCGGGATTGTTTTAATCATGCACGCGGCGGCGATTGAAAAGCTGATCGAAAAATTCGAGCAGTTCCCCGGTGTGGGCAGAAAAAGCGCCGAACGTATGGCGTTTTATGTGCTTGAAAGAATGTCTGATGAGGACGCCTTTTCCTTTGCCTCGGTAATTACCGAGGCAAAGGAAAAGGTTAATTTTTGTTCGGTCTGCCAGAATCTGACCGACACAGATCCCTGTGCCGTATGCACTTCTCCCAAACGGGATAAGTCTGTAATATGCGTTGTGGAAAGTCCGGAGGACGTTTCCGCAATCGAGAACACAAATGAATATAACGGACTTTATCATGTGCTGCACGGTGCGCTGTCGCCCATGGATGGCATAGGCCCGGATGATATACGTATAAACGAGCTGCTTTTGCGTCTGTCGGACGGCGCTGTAAAGGAGATTATAATGGCAACCAATCCGACAGTTAACGGTACTGCAACAGCGGTTTATATATCCAAGCTGCTTGTGCCGTTTGATGTCAGGGTTACGCGTATTGCGCACGGAATCCCGGTAGGGTCGGATTTAGAGTATGCCGACAAGATAACACTGATAAAGGCTATGGAGGGTCGTCAACCTTTACAATAGCCGTGATGCCGATATCTTACTCATAACGAACTCATCGCACCACTCGGAGTACTTACCCGTACGCCGTCGGGTGCGTTTCATCCGTTCTGAGCAAAATCTCGGCATCACGGTACCCACCGATATTCCCCCATAACGAGCATATCATCGCACATTCGGAGGCTGGTCGCAGGCAACAGCCTGCTGCTCGCCCATGCAACCGGGTACAACACGTACGCCGTCGGGTGCGTTTCATCCGTTCTGAGCAAAATCTCGGCATCACGGTACCCACCGATATTCCCCCCTCAT
>CAKSOE010000026.1 GCA_934476675.1 uncultured Clostridia bacterium
CAGCCGATTGATGTGCCCGTCATTGCGACAGCTTGTTTATTCTACCACTTTATCATGCTGTTGTCAATACTTTTTTTTCGATTTTTGTTGTTTTTGGTGATTTTGTTGTCTTATACTGTCGTATTCTACATTCGCTTATGCATTTTCACTTTTCTACATTATTATATATATACAAAAATTCCTTTTACGGCAAAATATAATTCTTGCGGAAAATATTTGTTCAAAATTTATTCATAAAATAAATGAAACTTATTTACACCTAATTCATACCAGAGACAAATATATATTGTATGATATATAACGTAGTCGGGAATAATACATAATAACCGGCTGCGAAATAATATTCTAAATATATCAGAAAAAGAATTTGAAAAGCGCACAAAGTGCGGAACGGAATTAATTATATTTTGAGAGGATGATAAAAATGAAAAAATATCCGTATACAGA
Source organism: uncultured Clostridia bacterium (assembly GCA_934476675.1). Classification (GTDB taxonomy): domain Bacteria; phylum Bacillota; class Clostridia; order UBA1381; family UBA1381; genus UBA4716. The sequence goes on from CAKSOE010000026.1 coordinate 448, forward strand.
TTCAACTGATTTAGTTATCTATGATAAACAAGAGAAAAAAAATAAAGGCAGCAAGAAACCAAAAACATGGTTGGTTGCAATGAGCTCGGCAGTAGCCGCAAGCGTACTTACCGCAGCAGTATTCGGAACAGGAATGTATTATATAGAAAAGAACAAAAAACCGACGGTAACACAACAGGCTTCGACAGCTTCGGTTGTTCAGAGCGCCTCGGGCGATTCGACTCAGGTTTCACAGCTCAGCGGAACCGCAAACGGAAAACAGGTGCTTACAATACCTCAGATTGCTTCAAAAGTAGGTCCGTGTGTAGTCGGCGTTATAAACAAAACAAAGGTTCAGCCGCAGAATTATTACGATCCGTTTAGCGGCAGATACTACTATTATAATGATCCCTCAAAAGAAAATGAAACGGTCGAGCAGGGCAGCGGTTCAGGTATTATTATAAGTACGGACGGCTACATTGTAACAAACCAGCACGTTATTGAGGGTGCATCGGAAATTTCGGTAATTCTTAATACGGGTGATGAAATAACAGCAAAGCTTGTAGGTCAGGATACGAAAACGGATTTGGCTGTTTTGAAAATTGACACAGACAAGCAGCTTACCTCCGCAGTTCTGGGTGATTCGACGCAGACACAGGTCGGAGAGCTTGCAGTTGCAATCGGTAACCCGATGGGACAGGAATTTTCCGGTTCTGTAACTGCCGGCATCATAAGCGCCGTAAACAGAACTATGTCAATAGACAACAGAACATATAATCTTTTGCAGACAGACGCCGCAATCAACTCCGGCAACTCAGGCGGCGCGCTGATAAACCAATACGGCGAAGTAATCGGTATCAACTCTGTAAAACTTTCATCATCGGGAGTTGAGGGTATGGGATTTGCAATTGCTATTTCAGAGGCTAAACCTATAATCGATGACCTTATATCTTCGGGATATGTTACAGGCAGACCGCTTGTGGGTATCGGCATAAACGAAACAAGATACGGCTTATTTATCGGAAGTGTGCAGGAGGGCAGCGGCGCTGCCGAGGCAGGTCTTAAAGTCGGCGATATGATTATCAGCGTCGACGGCGAGAAGGCTACGTCTTCATCAGCGGTAAATGAGATAAGAGATAAGAAAAAACCCGGAGATTATCTCACATTCAAGATTCTGCGTGACGGCGAAACAATGGAAATAAGTGTTCGTCTGACAGAAAGCTCGGAATCTAATTAAAATTGCTAACAAGTTTTACTCGAATTGGCTGCAACCCAGCCAATACCATCCTTTTTTTCATATGCCCTTGCCCCAAGCGGGCAAGGGTCCCCCGAAATCACGGGCTTGTGATTATATCACGGCTCTGCAATAAAAATATCCCATCACACAGCGATGGGATATTTTTATTGCAGTTTATTTTTGCCGTTGCTTTTCCGAGCGTAATATTTATATCCTTACCGCCCGAAAAAAATTATTATGGTTTTATTTCAGCGAACTGTTCAAAAAGACATTTAAAATGTCGTCGGTAAGATTCGTGACAAAGCTGCGGATTGATTACGCAAAGGAGCTGCTCGTCACAAATCGCTATTCTGTTTCTGAAATCGCGGAAACGTGCGGTTTTTCCAACGCATATTACTTCTCAAATGTGTTCAAAAAGCAAACGGGATTTTCGCCCTCGCAATACCCGATTGATTACATATAACCGCAATATATTTTTTGTTTCGAAAAGGTCAATGAGTTTTGAAATGTTCATTGACAAAACCTCTGATTGGTGTTATCGTTTATACAGAAAAATCAAATGCGATAACAGGAGGAATTTATTATGTTTGACTGCGACAGAAAATTCATAGAAAATAAATACCACAAAACAGACGAGCCGTTTAATCCGTATGCGAGAATGACATATCACGGATACGATTATGACAAAAGCACAGGACTTGAAGATGAGGAAATCAGAAACGGTCTGGCAAAGCTTTATGAAAAAATAAAAGCTTTGCCGCACCACGCTGCAAAAGCATATGCGGTTAAATATGTTCTTGAAAACACTAAAATTGATATAAACGAGCATGATTTCTTTGTTGGATTGTGGAGTGTGAACAGGCTTGCAAACTGTGTAACATCGGATAAATGGTATGAAGATGTTTTTAATAATATTCTTCCGGAAACAAAAGAAAAAATGCACGATATGAACGAATCGGGAGCGATTGCAATATGGCCGGATTTCGATCATGTTGTCCCCGATTGGGATTCCGTTCTCGGCTTGGGTTTTCCGGGGTTAAAAAACCGCGCCGAAAAATACAGGGAGCTGCACAGAAAAAACGGCACGCTTACACCGGAAACGGAATCATTTTTTGACGGAATTATCATCGAATACAAAGCTATAATCGATTTAATTGACAGACTCTATAAATATGCTCTGACAAAAACTCACGCAAAAGCCGCAAAAATTTCCGAATGTCTTTGTCATATCCGTGACGGCGCACCGCAGAATATTTACGAGGCAATGCAGGTAATTTACATTTACTTTATGATTTCGGAATGTTTTGATTCGTACCAGGTCAGATCGCTTGGAAACGGGCTTGACAACACGCTGTATTCATACTATCAAAACGACTTAAAAAACGGCGCATATACAAAAGAGGATATAAAGGAGTTTTTAAGATATTTTCTTATGCAGTGGTCGGCAATAGGCAACTACTGGGGGCAGCCGTTTTATATGGGCGGTACAAACGCTGACGGAAGTACAAAATACAACGAATTGTCTTACGTTATACTTGATGTCTATGACGAGCTTGGGATATACAATCCGAAAATTCAGATAAAGGTTAATGAAAACACGCCCGACAAGCTGCTTTTTAAGGTTTTTGATATGATACGTCGGGGCAAAAACTGTTTTGCCTGCTGCTGCGAACCGGGCATGATGAAAGCCGTAATGACATACGGCGCAACATACGGCGAGGCGCTTAATATGGATATACGCGGCTGCTACGAAACGGGCGTAAGGGCAAACGAAGTCTCAACCGCAACAGGCTATATCAATGCGCTGAAACCGATTGAGTACGTATTCAGCAACGGATTTGATACAAGATTAAACAAGCAGCTCGGACTCAAAATAGGAAAACTTGCAGACTTAAAATCGTTTGATGATTTTTACAATGCTGTGATAAAGCAATGGGAAAATCTGATTGAAATAACCATGTCCGTTTCTTCATCATATGAAAAATATCTTTCTTTTATAAATCCGTCCAATATGTATTCCGCAACAATAGAGGGCGCACTGAAAAAGGGCACGGACGCTTACCAGAACGGCGTAAAATTTAACAATTCAGCTGTTTTAAACTGCGGATTTGCAAGCCTTACAGACGCAGTTATGGCAGTAAAGGAATTTGTGTACGACAAAAAGGAGGTAACGCTCGAAACACTCGCCGAGGCTCTTAACAAGAACTGGGCAGGTTTTGAAGATTTACATACACAGATACGCAAAAGCAAGCACAAATACGGAAACGATGATGCTGAAACGGATGTGTATACAGAAGCGCTGTCTGCGTATTTTGCATCGAAAGTAAATAATCGCCCGAATGCAAGAGGCGGAGTTTACAAGGCAATTATGCACTCTGCAATGGAATTTATCTGGGAGGGCGAAAAAACCGGAGCTACTCCCGACGGAAGATATGCCGGAGAGGAAATTTCCAAAAACGCTTCTCCCTCTGTCGGAACGGATAGGGAGGGCGTTACCGCGCTCATAAAATCGGCGCTTAAATCACGCCCGTACACATATTGTGAAAGCCATTGCCTTGACGTTATGCTTCACCCGTCGGCGGTCAGCGGAGATGACGGGCTTGAAATCATGAAGTCGCTGCTGTTTATGTATATGAGAAACGGCGGACAGACAATGCAGTTTAATATTTTTAACACTCAAACGCTGAAAGACGCTCAAAAACACCCCGAAAAGTATCAAAATCTTCAAGTGCGCGTTTGCGGCTGGAATGTGCTTTGGAACAATTTGAGCGAAAAAGAGCAAAACGCATACATCACCAGAGCCGAAAATATAAAGGGAGAAGTATAATGAAAGCAAATATAGTGGAAATAAAGCGTTTTGCCGTGCATGACGGCGACGGAATACGCACAACCGTATTTTTTAAAGGCTGTCCTCTGAAGTGCCTGTGGTGTCATAATCCCGAAACGCTTTCGCCGAAACGTCAGATAGCATTTTTTGCGCATAAATGTATCGGCTGCGGAAAATGTGCGGAGGTGTGCGGCTGTCATACGTTTTCGGAAAATGTACATATGATAGATAAAGCAAATTGCACTATGTGCGGAAAGTGCGCCGCAGTCTGTCCGCAAAGCGCACTCGAAATATTCGGCGCGGAGATGAATGCAGATGAGATTTGTGCGGCTTTGCTTAAAGATAAGGACTTTTACACGGAGAGTGGCGGAGGAATTACATTATCCGGCGGTGAGTGTCTGCTGCAAAGCGAGGCGTGCCGGAAAATTTTAAAGACAATGAAACAAAATGGAATAAATACCGCAGTCGATACCTGCGGATTTGTTCCGAGGGCGGCGATCGACAGGGTTATGCCGTACACCGACACGTTTCTGTATGATATAAAGGCAATAGATGAAGACGTTCATATTAAATGCACGGGGCAGTCAAATAAAACCATCCTCGATAATCTTGTATATCTGGACAACTGCGGGGCGAAAAGCGAAATTCGTATTCCGTATATTCCGAATTACAATGACGGTCAAATTGATAAAATCGCAAAATTTTTGTCGGGACTTAGTCATGTTGTAAGGGTGCGTGTGCTGCCGTATCATAATTATGCCGCGTCAAAATATGCGGCGCTCGGCATGGATAACACTCTGCCCGAAAAGCTGCCGCTTGATGAGGATATATCCGCGGCAGAAAAAATTCTTAACGGTATATAAAAAGTTCCCGCAGAAAAACACTTATACCGAAAATAACCGTTATTTTTTATAGGAATTGATACATCCTGCACAAGAGAATATTTTTTTCGAGTACAGATATTGTGCGGTAAAAGTCAATCAGGCAATAGAAAATAAGAGAACGGATTTCGGTAAAATCAACCGTAATCCGTTCCTTATTTTCAGCATAAATCAGAATGCAAGCTTTTCGTCAAGAAATGCTTCCAATTCGTCTATTTTAATTCTTGTCTGTTCCATGGTATCTCTTTCGCGAACCGTAACAGCGCCGTCCTCAACCGAATCAAAGTCATATGTGATACAGAACGGAGTTCCGATTTCGTCCTGTCTGCGGTAACGCTTGCCGATTGATCCGGCGTCGTCATATTCGCAGTTGTATTTCTTTATCAGCTTGTCAAATACTTCGCCTGCCTGTTCGTTAAGCTTCTTTGAAAGCGGAAGAACCGCTGCCTTTACCGGTGCGATTGCCGGATGCAGGTGCATAACCACTCTGCTGTCGCCGTCTCCCAAATCCTCCTCGTCATAAGCCTCGCACATAAGCGCAAGAACAACTCTGTCTGCGCCCAGCGACGGCTCAATTACATAAGGCACATACTTCTCATTCGTTACGGGATCCATGTATTCAAGATTAACGCCGCTGTGTTCAATGTGCTGCTTTAAGTCGTAGTCGGTTCTGTCGGCTATGCCCCAAAGCTCGCCCCAGCCGAACGGGAACAGGAACTCTATATCCGAGGTTGCCTTTGAATAGAACGCAAGCTCTTCGGGAGCGTGGTCTCTGAAACGCAGGTTTTCCTCTTTTACTCCGAGTGAATAGAGGAAGTCTATACAGTACTGTTTCCAGTAAGCGAACCATTCAAGATCCGTATCCGGCTTGCAGAAAAATTCAAGCTCCATCTGTTCAAATTCACGTGTACGGAAGGTGAAGTTTCCGGGCGTAATTTCGTTTCTGAACGATTTTCCGACCTGACCTATACCGAACGGAATTTTTTTGCGGCTTGCGCGCTGTACATTCTTGAAGTTAACAAAAATTCCCTGAGCGGTTTCCGGTCTTAAATAGATTGTGTTTTCGCTGTCCTCGGTAACGCCCTGGAAGGTTTTGAACATGAGGTTAAACTGACGAATATCGGTATAATTCATTTTGCCGCATTTGGGGCAGACAATGTTGTTATCCTTGATGTAGTCCATAAGCTGTTCGTTTGTCCAGCCGTCGCAGCATACGTCCTCGCCTTTTTCCGCCGCAAAGTCCTCAATAATCTTGTCCGCTCTGAAACGGGATTTACATTCCTTACAATCCACAAGCGGATCGGAAAAGCCGCCCACGTGACCCGATGCAACCCATGTTTCGGGGTTCATCAGAATTGCGCAGTCAATACCTACGTTATATTTTGATTCCTGTATGAACTTTTTTCTCCACGCGTCTTTAACGTTGTTTTTAAACTCCACGCCGAGAGGGCCGTAGTCCCAGGTGTTTGCAAGACCGCCGTATATTTCGCTGCCTGCAAATATATATCCTCTGCCCTTGCAAAGAGCAACTATCTTATCCATTGTTTTTTCTGAATTTTTCATAATACACCTCAATAAATCATTACTAATATATAGTTTATTACAAACATCGGTAGTTTGTCAAGTGTTTATGCCAAAAATACGCTAAATTGTCAAAAATTCATAAAATGTATAAAACTTATGTAAACCATGAGGTGTGCATAAAGTTATCCACACTACGGGGCAAAAACGTGGATAAGTCGGATAAACGCGTTGAAATTGCCGTAAAAGCCGAGGACAAGCGTGGATAAACAGGTGGATAAGGTGGACAAAAAATAGGGTTAAACCAGAACAGACACAGTTATGTAAAATAAATTTAATGAATATTTTTTATATGTAAAGAAGCTGCTGTTATCCGGCATGATAAACAGCTTGCCAAGCATGGAAAAATGGTGTATAATAACGTTAATGCGAATAATAGGAATGTGCCGCGCTCAGGCGGCGGAACGGAGATTAAAATGAAAGCAAAAACAGCGTATATATGCTCGGAGTGCGGATACAAATCGCCCAAATGGATGGGAAAATGCCCGGGGTGCAATCAGTGGAATACAATGCAGGAGACGCTTTTGGAGGAAAAAACCTCCACCGTAAAGACGGCGGAGAAAGCGCACCGCGCGGCAAGCGTACTGCCGAAGAAGATAACGGAAATACAAACCGGATATGAAAAACGCTACGAAACGGGACTGTCTGAGCTTGACAGAGTTCTCGGCGGCGGAATGGTGCAAGGGTCGCTTGTTCTTGTAGGCGGAGACCCCGGAATAGGAAAATCAACGCTGCTTTTGCAGATATGCCAAAAAGCCGGCGAGGATAAAAAAATACTTTATATAAGCGGCGAGGAATCGGCAGGGCAGATAAAAATACGCGCCAAAAGGCTTGGAGTGGAAACGGAAAATCTGTTTCTGATGTCGGAAACGGACGTGGAGCTGATTTTGGAGAGCATACGCGGCACAGCGCCGGATATTGTTATAATAGACTCTATTCAGACGATGCACCACGAGGCGATTTCTTCGGCGGCAGGGAGCGTGCCGCAGGTAAGGGAGGCAACAAACGCTTTCATGCACACCGCAAAATCTATGGGAATATCCATGTTCATCGTAGGTCATGTCACAAAGGACGGCGCTCTTGCAGGGCCAAGGGTTCTGGAGCATATGGTGGACTGTGTGCTGTATTTTGAGGGTGACAGACAGACCTCTTTCCGTATTTTGAGGGCAGTGAAAAACCGTTTCGGTTCAACGAATGAGATAGGCGTGTTTGAAATGCGTGACAGTGGACTCAGAGAAGTGGACGATCCCTCAAAAATGCTCTTGGAGGGGCGTGAAGCCGATACGTCGGGCAGCTGTGTTGTATGTACTATGGAGGGCACACGCGGCGTTATGGCGGAAATACAGGCGCTTGTAACGCCTACGGGATTCGGTAATCCGCGCAGAATGTCTGCCGGAATAGATTTCAATAGAATGACGCTTATGATTGCGGTGCTTGAAAAACGCGCGAGAGTAAATCTTTCAAATTCCGATATATACTTAAATGTTGCCGGAGGACTTAGAATTGACGAAACGGCGGTTGATTTGGGCATATGCGTTGCAATTGCATCTGGCAAGGCGGATAAGGCGGTACCGTCGGATATGATTTTCATAGGCGAGGTAGGGCTTGGCGGAGAACTGAGAGCGGTGTCACAGCTTGAAAAACGGCTTGCCGAAGCGGCAAAGCTCGGCTTTAAATCGGCAATGGTGCCTAAGCGTTCGCTTGACGGAATAAAAGTGCCGGAGGGATTCAGCGCATTCGGCGTGAAGAATGTGGCGGAAGCAGTGGCTATGATACGCAAATAGATAACAGCAGACGGCATTGCCGTCTGCTGTTATCTATTTAACTGAACACCCCTTGAATTGCTTTTAAGATAAAGTCTGTCGGGAATAATGTACCACAAAACAATGCTTAATGCAGCGCCCGACACAACATCGTAAATCGAATGCTGCTTTATAAACATCGTTGAAAGAATGATCAGCGCCGACACAATATAAATAACTGTTTTAACAGCACGCCTGTTTTTAAGCGATTCCGATACGCGCACGGCAAGTATGATGCTTACCGTGCTCGATACGTGTATTGACGGCAATACATTGGTGGGTGTGTCCATGGCGTAGAGCACGGCGCATATTTTTTCGGAAAGGGAATTTCCCAATACTGCCGGCCGCAAATCAATGCCGCTCGGAAAAACAGCATATATAAGCAGCGCGATTGTCATTCCCGTAAACATATTTATACTGAGATGCAGAAAATCGTTTCTGCTTTTAAACATAAAATATATAAGCAGCCCGGGAAACATCAGATGCCATGTAAAATACGGAAAAACAAATACCGGAATAAACGGTATTGCTCTGTCCAGCGCGCATTGGGCTTCAAATATCGGCACGGAAACCCTTTCCAGTGCAAAAAATGCCGGTATATAAAATAAACAGTAAAGCATTACAAGACAGTATTTATGGGTACGTACCCAGTCGCATATATATTTCATCGCAATATCCTCCGTAATATTTAACATTATAACATAATAAAATTTTATTTCAAGCAAAATTTTTAATGTTTTGTAAAATTTCGGAGAGTATTAATTTATAACGTTATTGTCAATTTGGCAAGCTTAACGTCTTCTTTCGGGAATTTGCCCCATAGAAGCTCATATTCATGCTCGGTATAAGGTTCGCAGGCGATAATTACCTTTAACGTATTTGTACCCTTATGCAGCCTTATTTTGGTTTCAACATCGTACCATTTGTTCTCGTCAGCCGCATCGCGGCAGAATGCTGTTCCGATTTTTTCTTCGTTTTCGTTGTAATACCAAAGCTGCGTTTCGGTACAGTTTGTTGAAAGCTCCGCCGAGATATGATATTCCCCGTCCTTGGGAACGTCGATATAATAATATATAAAGGTTCTTTGTGCTCTTACATCAAGCTTTAAATGATAAAGATACGGAGTGTTATCCTCTCTCTCGCTTTGCAGTACGCTTGTAGCCGATATTCCGGCTGTTTCAACCGCGGGAATTTCGGCTATTCCGTTATTGAACGTGTGTATTTTGCCGAAATCTCTTGTTATAAAGCGATTCGTTTTCATAACGGCATTCAAAATATAAAACGCGTTTTCTCTAAGCGTTTCCAATGTCAGTTCGCCGTTTTCATAGCCCTTACGCGCAATTTCTGCCTGGTCGGGATAACCGAATGGCATTTTTATATTATTGCCTGCGTTAATTTCGTCCTTTAAAGACGAGCAGGTGCGCCAGTCGGTCATAACAGCGCCCTCATATCCCCACTCATCACGCAATACGCCCCTTAACAGCTGCGAATGAGCCGCTGTGTATGTTCCGTTTATCTTGTTATATGAGGTCATAACAAATGCCGGATTACTCTCTTTTATTGCCGTTTCAAAGCCTTTTAAGTATATTTCCCTTAAAGCCCGTTCGCTTACCTCGCTGCTGTTGGTTGTTCTGAATCCCTCACGGTTGTTTGCCGCAAAATGCTTGATCGTTGCACGCAATCCGGTGCTCTGAATACCTCTTACGATTGCAGCCGCCGTTTTGCCGGAAACGAGAGGGTCTTCGGATAAGTATTCAAAATTTCTGCCGCATAACGGGTTTCGGTGAATATTCATCGACGGAGCAAGCAATATATCGACATTCGCCGCCAGTCCCTCAATGCCCAATACCTCCCCCATTCTGAACTGCAAATCCTTATCCCATGAGCAGGCAATCAGCGTTCCGCACGGGAAACAGGTTGTATTTATCGAACGGCGGACTCCTGCCGGGCCGTCTGCCGTCTGGGGATTGGGAACATCGTATTTTTTAAGGTTTCCCACGCCTGCCGTTCCAAGCGGAAATGCCGGTGGCTGACCCTGCGCCAGAGAAATAAGCTCATCAGCGGAAAGCTGTTTTATGAAATCGTATATGCTTGATTTGTTCTCCGCAACATCGTAAAGGGATATTTTTGTTTGTATATCGCCCTTAAAATCGTCCTTAATGCAAGGCTTGTATTCCGAACCGTCAAAGCGCAGCGACAGCTGTTCTGTTACCGTGTTAGCGTTAACCGTATATGTACCGCATTTGTGCGTGTTTCTCACCGAATTACCGACACGAATGATATAATCGCCCTTTTCAAGCACCCATGCCGCTTTGTTCCCCGTCACGCCGTCCGCGTCAAAGGACGCCATATTTTTAATATCAAATTCAACGGTTGTTTTTTCGGTTTCGCCGGGTTTTAAAAGTTTTGTTTTGGTAAATCCTCTAAGCTCCGTAATCGGCTTTTTCAGTGCCCCGGACGGAGACTGCGAATATACCTGAACAACCTCTTTTCCGGCAAGTTTACCCGTATTTTTAACATCTGCCGTTACCTTGATTTTGCCGTCCGAAACAACACAGGAGCAGTTTGAAAATTCAAAGGTCGTATAAGAAAGACCAAATCCGAACGGAAACATTACCTTTTCGGGTGCGAATGTTTCAAAATAGCGGTAACCCACGAAAATATCCTCTTTATACTCCGTTATATCTGCGTCATTGTCAAAGCAAGCGGCTGACGGGTAATCCTCATATCTGTATGCGATTGTATCGGTAAGCTTGCCGCACGGGTTAACATCACCGCATAGAACATCCGCAATACAGCGTCCTGCCTCCATTCCTGGCAGAAATGTCAAAAGCACAGCCTTGATTTTCGGAAATTGCTCAATAAATGAAATATTCACGATTGATGAAATATTTAAAATAAGCACAACGCTCTCTATTTCGGATTTTTCTATTTTTCCGAAAAATTCAAGCTCTTTCTTTGACGGATTAAAGCAATCGGTATCGTTTGTTTCATCAATACCGCTGACAGACACGTTTCGGTCGCAGCCCTCGCTGCCGTATCTTTTCAGTGTCACAACTGCAATATCGAAGTCTTTTGAAAATTCATTAAGTTCTTCAACAGTACAGCCGTTATTTATCGATTTTCCGGATAATGTAATTTTGTTTTCGCTTTGCTTTTCGAGAAAGCCGTCCGTGAGCGATTTTACATATTCGCATTTAACCTCGGCAGAACCGCCTCCGCCTCTTATCAAATCCAGACATTCGCTGCCTAAAACACCGACTCTTTTGCCTTTTAAAGGAAGCGTATTGTATTCATTTTTTAACAAAACCATTCCCTCTGCGGCAAGACTTCTTGAAACTTCATAATTTTTAGATAAATCCGTCATAATTTTAACCTCACTTTTTTATTGAAAATTCTGTTGGACTATGGTAATATTATATATGACAATAATGTAAAAAACTATAAGAATATTCGTTTAAGTTATAACAATATTGACACGGAGATTGGATATGATAAATGAAATTATAACCCCGTCGGTTTTAAATACGCATATAAGGATTTTTAGAGGAAATGCCGAAACCGACGGTTTTGTTGACTGGCATTTTCATAATGAATATGAATTGTTTCTTTTATATGACGGAAAAAAAATATTTCGTCTGGATAATCGAGTAATTGAATTGCAAAAGGGTGATATTATCTTTGTAAACAGGAGAATACCGCATAAAACCGAGACGTTTTCGGGTTCGGGCAATTTTTTGATACAATTTGACGATGATTTCGGCGGAGGTGAAAATGTTGTTGATAAATACTTGTTTGAGTTTCTAAAAAGCAAAGAAAAACCCGTTTGTGTTTTTCGTGCAGATTCGGCGGTAAATCGGGAACTCAGAGAATATTTCGAAAAAATAGGCAGAGAATACCGAGAACAGAACAAGTGTTACAATATGTACATTCAGGCATATGTTTTTCTGATTTTGTCGTGCCTGCACAGGAATGATATACTGGTTACTCCCGATAAGCTGTATGATGAAAAGGCGGTTTTGAGGATATTGCCCGTACTTCATTATATAAATAACAATTATTCAAAGCAAATAACCTTAGATGAAATGAGCGAACTTTTGCATATGGATAAGAGTTATTTTTGCCGGCTGTTTAAAAAAGCGGTAAAAACATCGTTTATAAACTATTTGAATTATATAAAAATTCGTCACGCGGAGCAGCTGCTCTGCTCAACGGAAAAAACGATTACCGAAACGGCATTTGAAACGGGATTTTCCTCCGCATCGTATTTTACGGAGACTTTCAGAAAAATAAATCTGTTATCCCCTACGGAATACAAGCGTATGCGTTCCGAACAATAAATTAAAAATACGGATAGCGCAATCGGTGGCATGAACCGCGAAATGCAGTACCGTAAATTCAAAACAGGCACAGCGCCTTTTAAAACGCTGTGCCCGTTTATTTAGAAAGAAAGATTACAAAATTTATTCCGCCTTTTCGGCAGCCGGTGTTTCCTCCGGTGCATCGCTTGATGCTGTGCTGTTATCTTCGCCGTCAGCAGGCTCTGCACTGCTCTGTGCGGCAAGCTTTTCCTGCTCTTCTCTTTGTTCCTTGGTCTTTGCGTCAACAATCGGTCTTACTTCTTTCCAGAGAGTATCCGCCGTAACCTCATCGCCCAAGCCATACTGTTCCTTAAAAGTATCCACATAATCAGCTCCGCCGAGGTATGTTCCGAGCTTTACCTCGCCCTCAACTTCGCCCCAAGGCTTGTTTTCGTCCGTGTCATCGGGAAGTTCGAGCATCTGCTTTATCTGGTCAAACGAAATACCGTAAACCTCTGCCGCTTTCTTTGCCGGCATTGTGTAGAATGCTACCGCTTCATAGGTATTTTTCGGCATATCCTTAGGGAGTCCGTATTCCTCCAAAAATTCCTCGTATGTCATACCTATCTGTTCGGCAACCTCCGCAACGGTTCTGCCGGTTGTATCGACATAACCTCTATTGTATTTATTTGTCCATTCGCCGAATTTGCCTGTTGCAACAACGATGATTGCAGCGGCAATAATTACAACGGCAGCCACAATGGCAGCTATTACGGGCGCTTTGCTCTTTTTAGCGGGAATTTCTCCGTCAGCCTCGCCGTCGGGAATTACCTGTGTGACTGTTTCCGCATCGTCAGCCGACTCAACGGTTTCTGCGGCATCTGCCGGCTCAGTGTTCTCTGCATCACCGGACTCTGCACCGTCTGTCAGCTCAACGGTCTCTGCATCACCGGACTCTGCGCCGTCTGTCAGCTCAACGGTCTCTGCATCATCTGACTCTGCACCGTCTGTCAACTCAACCGTTTCCGCATCATCTGAATCTGCCGCTTCGTTTGCAGTTTCGGGAGAAACGGCTGTTTCCTCCGTTACATCTGCCGAATTATCTACAGTATTTTCTATGGTTTCTTCCGCATTGTTTTCGTTTTCAAACTTATTTTCTTCGCTCATAATTACACTGTCCTTTCAAGATTATTCCGCACTCTTGTCAGCCTCTGCTGCCGGAGATTCCTCTGCCGGAGCGGCGGTTGCTTCAGCTGACGGCGCCGGAGTAGCGTTTTGCATCTTTTCCTGATACTTCTTTGCAGCCTCCATTACCTTATCCTTTGCCTCACCCCACGGTGTTTCAGCCGTGATAGAGTCGTCAAGCTCATAAGCTTCTTTCATCTGTGTAAAGGCATCGTCTCCGCCTACGTATTTTCCAAGCGGAATCTGCTTTTCGGCATCTTCCCACTTTGTATCCTTGTCAACCTTGTCTTTAAGACCGTTTTCGTCCAGGAACGCATCCAATTCCTTGTCGTTGTACTTTGCGTAGTTTTCAACGGTCATTTTGTTGAGCATATCGCTCACGCTTGTTTTTGCCTTTACGTCCGAGTCTGCAAGACCGTATTCTGCTAAAAATTCATCAACCGTCATGCCCTTCTGGTCTGCGGCATATTTTACGTTCTGCTCTGCCGTACCCGATTCAATAGCCTTTTTCTCCACATTTGAGCTGATTTTGCCGTAAACGGTGTATGCGCCGAGTCCCGTAACTATAAGTATAACAAGAACCATGATTAAATCGAACATTTTATCCGCACCGCTCTTTGGTCTTTTTGAGTGATTATTCATTAAGTATTCTCCCTTCTTTTGTTCTGTAACATAAATACAGATAATAACATCAATTATATACTATAACACTTTTCAGCGCAAAAATCAATAGATTTTTTAAAAACTTTTCCGGCAAGACGGAAAAAGGGCATAAAAAGAGACAAAAAAAGGGGCTGTGCCTTTTAAACAGCCCCTTTTGCTTTTATTAATAAACTCTTGTCGCACCGGCATACTGTGAAGTGTAGTATGACGAATTGATTGACGAAATCTTAACAACATCGCCGGTCTGCGGTGCATGAATCATGTTTCCGTTGCCGATGTAAATTCCTACGTGGTGAATTGAGCGCGGTCCGAAGAACACCAAATCACCCGGCTGAAGATTGCTCTTGCTTACGCGTGTTCCGCAGCTTATCTGATCTGCCGCAACACGGTTTACGCTTATTCCGTTCTTTCTGCATACGTACTGAACAAGACCGCTGCAATCAAATCCCGACGGAGATGTTCCGCCCCATACGTACGGAACTCCGAGATACTTCATTGCGGTATTTACGATAGCCTGTCCCTTTGACGAAGCCGGAGCAGACGCGGCAGGTGTGCTTGACGCCGCCGGAGCAGAAGTTGATGAAGAACGTCTCGACTGTGCGTCGGCAGCCTCTATTGCTCTTACGCGTGCTCTTTCGGCAGCCGCCTTTTCCTCTGCAACCTGTTCCTGCTTGTCCGAAACGGTTGACTTCGGAATCCACTCGCCCGTAAGGTCAACGCCTGTGTTTATTACGTAACCCTCATCGTAGTTGTCGCCGTATGCAACCTTTATGAAATCGCCCTCCGACCACAAAGCAACCACCGGAGTGTTGTCGCCAAGCTCTGTTATTACGCTTGCTTCTTTGCTTGCACTTGAACGCACATTCAAGGTTGAACCGAATGTCTGGACAAGCGCTTTTTTATAGTTATCATAATTTTTTGCGTTGTATTCCGCGTCCGACTTGTCAAGCGTAAGCGATTCTGCGCTTACATAACCGCTTTTGCCGTTGTCGTATGAAATTTCGCACCAGCCCTCGGAGCTGCCGAGAACCGAAACCTCCTCGCAGGCGTCAAGCTGATCCGAAACCTCGGCGTCCGTTGACGGACTTTGTCTTACGTTGAGCGTGCCGCTTGAAAGCGATACGTAAGCCTTGTCGGGATTAGCCTTTGCCGCAGCTTCCGGATTTTGTTCTATCTG
The DNA here is from genome assembly GCA_934476675.1 of uncultured Clostridia bacterium. Lineage (GTDB taxonomy): Bacteria > Bacillota > Clostridia > UBA1381 > UBA1381 > UBA4716. Next base: position 16,081 of record CAKSOE010000026.1, read on the forward strand.
TTCTTCCGCACTGTTGTTTTCGTTATTTTCCGGCTGTATGCTTATGCTGCTGCTTGACGCTCCCGAATTTATTCCGAGCGCAATATATTTTGAACTCTTTGTATACGCAGACTGCACCGCAGCCAGCGAGCCGATCATTGCAACTGCCGTTACCGCGGCAATCGAATGTCTTAAATTTCTCATAAAGTAAAACCTCCTGAACGGGCGTATCGTTTCTTTTTATTTCAGTGCTGTTACTGAATTACACCCCTTTTACTGAAATGTTTCAAATTCATTACAAGAAGCATTATACACCTATTTTCCCTAAATGTCAAATGTTTTTTTGAAAAATTTGTATTGCTTTTGTAATATTACAGTAATATTTCTGCATATTTGTTACAAAAAGCGGTCATTTGTCGAGCATATTGTACATTTAATTATGGTATAATTGGAAAATATGTATAGCATTTCCACAAAATTAAAAAAGTTTGTAATATCAAATGTTACACGGATATTTCGCAGAAAATTGAAAAAATTTATTTGAAATCCCGTTTACTGTTACACATATGTTACGCCGACGCCAATTTGTACATTGAAACGTAACAGTTTATTTGCTATAATTTATAGTAGGAATATGAAAAATACGCTGTGCGGCTTACCTCTTTTCAAGGCAGCCTGCTTGCGTCTTTTCCGTGCTTATGCTGCTTTTTGCAGTGTAACAAGGGTAATTTTTATGTTATGATTATAGCCTATTACGGCAGAACGGGGTGCATTATGGTTATTATTGCGGCGGCTTTTGCAGCAGGAGTTTATCTTGCCGATATTGCCGGATTCGGCAATATAATGCTTGTATGTATGTCGGGGCTTTTGGTAACAGGTATACGTCTGTGTTTAAAACAGCGCAGTGCGTTTATTGCTGCGCTTGCGTTCTGTGCGTTTTTTACCGGAGCGGCGGCGTATAAATTCATGATGCTGCCGGAGTTTTACAAAAGCTCCGCCTATATCGGCTCCGACATAACCGTTACGGGGCGCATATGCGACGTGCCGCACAAAACGGGCGATATTATGAGCTATACCGTCGATGTGCGTGATATTAACGGCGAAAGCATAAAGGAAAATATCTGCATATATTCCGATAAAAGCTTTGACTTCGGCGATACTGCCGAATTTACCGGAAAGCTTAAATCCGTTCCGCGCAAAATGAACGAAAGCGGCTTTGACAGCGAACGATATTATCTTCGTCGCGGAATTTCCGCACGTCTGACGGCGAAAGACGCTCATAAAACCGATACGGAAATTCCGGGTACGTCGATTTTCTTCATATCCAACAAAATCAGAAATAGTATTGACAAAATTATCGATAAATATTACACTCAAAATGCGGCGGCTGCGGCAAAGGCCGTTTTGACAGGAGATACGAAGAATTTTTCGGGCGAATTTAAAGCGCTGCTCTACCGCACCGCAACGGCGGGAATATTTTATCCGTCATATATACACGCACTGATTATACTTATGTTTGCCGGAATTTTCACGCCGCTTGTAAAAAAGAAATACAGAGATGTGATTTTGGGAATACTTCTTATTGTATATGCTCTTTTCAATACCGCTCATGCGTCGTTTGTACGCGCATTTATGTATCTCGGGTTTACCATGCTTTCGGGAAGATTTCTGAAAAAGCGGCGCTATTCCGATATTATTGCCTTTACGGTGCTTGTGACGGGACTTTTCAATCCTCTGATGTTTTATGACGCAGGATTTTTGATGTCGCTGTCGGGAGCGCTGATAATAAAGACATTCTATCCGTATGAAAAGAAAAGATTTCCGAAAATCTGCGAAAACCGTATTTCGAGAGCGCTTATCATGCACGTAACAGCAATAGCAGGCATTATGCCGCTGTGTGCGTATTATTTTGAGGGTGTTTCGGCATATTCGGCAATTATAACGATTGTTTCAATGACATTTGTGACGTGTATACTTCTTGCCGCACCGGCATTTTTGCTGTTTACGGCGCTCACCGGCGCTGCACCGGTTATAGGTCAGTTCATGACGGCAATGATAAGCGGACTGATTACCATGCCGTATGTTCTTGATAAGCTACCGTTTTCGCTGATACCGCTGCCGCGCCCGTCGGTGTGGTTTATTGCGGCATACTTTTTGCTTTTAACGGGTGCGGCTTATTTAATAGGAAAGAAAACAAATTACGCAAAAGGCTTTTTCGCACTGGCGGCGGTGATTTTTATCGGTATTTTCGGGGTGAAAATCGTAAATTTCAACACCGCCGAATTTGACTTTGTAAATGTCGGACAAGGCGACGGCGCGGTTGTGAGCGTGCCTATGGGCGGTACGATTCTTATTGACGGCGGCGGAGGCGCTGAGTATTCCGACTACAACATCGGAGAGGAGGTATATCTGCCGTATCTTATAAAGAAAGGCATAACGAGCGCAGATGCGGCATTCGTGAGCCATTATCACAAAGATCATGCGGAAGGAATAGAAGCTGCAATTGAAAATATAAAGGTAAAAAATCTGTTTCTGCCGTCATATGCGGACGGAGAATGGCGCGAACGCCTTGAAAGCGCAGCGCAAAGAAACGGCGCTAATCTTCACTATATAGACAGAAACACCACGCTGAAATTTAACAGCGGACTTTCGGTGCAGATAACCGTACCCGATACCGAAACCCTGCAAACAGGCGACGAAAACGATATGTCGCTTTTGATAAACGTGTCCTACGGTGAATTTAACTGTCTTTTTACGGGAGATATGACGGTAACGGCGGAGAAAAATCTAATGAGGAAAGGAAAAGTACCGCAATCGGAGGTTTTGAAAGTACCTCACCACGGTTCACGGTCTTCTGCGTCGGAGAAATTTTTCGATACGGTGTCACCGCAGTATGCAGTGATAAGCCTGGGCGAGGATAACGTTTATAATTTCCCGTCACGGGAGACGGTGGACGGCTTAAAGGGAGCGCAGATTCTCCGCACGGACGAATGCGGAGATATACGAATCAGAGCGGACAAAAACGGAATACGCAGAATAGATACTTTGCGCGATGCGCGGAACGGAGAATAAAATGGCATACAAAAAAAGCAATGATACGCTTATAAAACTGAAAAAGATGCTTAAAGACGGAAAAACAGAGCCGCTGTATCTGTTTTTCGGCGAGGAAAGCTACTTAAAGGAGCTTTATGAGGAAAAAATCAAGGAGCTTGTTCCGGACGGAGGATTTCCGGATTTCAACCGCTTTAAATTTGAAGGCCCGGATAATGAGCTTAACGATTATGACGACGCATGGGAAAGCTTTCCGATGATGGCGGAAAAGAAGCTTATTATCATAAAGGACAGCGGAATTTTCAATCGTCCCAATGAGGAACAAAAAAACTTCTGGCAGGAAAAATTCAAGCACACAAGCGAGGATATGGTTGTAATCTTTGACGAAACAAAGGTTGACAAGCGTTCGGTGACGTATAAGGCTCTTGCAAAAAACGGAACGGCAGTGGAATTTGATTTTCTGGGCGATTCCGACCTTGTCGCGTGGGTTAACAAGCAGTCGCTCAATGCGAAAGTAAAAATGTCAAAGGATACGGCGTATTATTTTATAAATGTGTGCGGCAGAGGTCTTAACACTCTGCAAAGCGAATTTAACAAGCTTCTCGAATACTGCGATGACGGCGAAATAACCAAAAATGACGTTGATACGGTAGTTTCAAAGTCGCTGGAGGTTCAGGTGTTTGACTTGACGGACGCTATAATGAAGCACGATGCAAACACCGCCATGGAGGTTGTGGGCGGACTGAGGAGTTCCAATCAAAGCGCACTTGCAATTCTGTATCTTATCGGCGCAACGGTGGAGAAGATGCTCAAAGCCAAAACCATGGAGGGCGAAAATATACGTGCCGTAGCCGAAAAATTAGGCTGTGCGCCGTTTATCGCCGGAAAATATGCCGAGGGTGCGCGCGCATTCTCCGAAAAGGCGCTTATCAGAATGAACGTGCGCATACCGGAAATAGATTACGAGATAAAGCTCGGCAGACTTGATATGTGGACGGGTGTAGAGCAGTATATTTCGGAGTGTATCTATTACAGAGATTAATACACAATGTTACAAATATAATAAAAAAGTGTGTATTGCTTGATATTTCTAATAAATTTTATTATAATACAATTATGTGTACCTATTTAATACGGAAAAGGGTGAATTGCTTGAAAAAAGGAACGAATATTCTCCTGTCGCTTATGCAGCTCAATATCGGCGGCGCGGAAACGCACGTTGTGGAGCTGGCAAAGGAGCTTAAAAGCAGAGGCTTTAACGTTGTTGTAACGTCAAACGGCGGAGTGTATGTAAAGGAACTTGAAGATGCCGGCATAAAGCATTATATTGTTCCGCTCCAGAACAAAAATCCGCTTAACGTCATAAAGGCAAAGCGTTTGCTTGAAAATATAATAAAGGAAGAAAAAATAGATATTGTCCATGCGCACGCGCGCATACCGGCGTTCATTCTCGGCAAACTTCACAGAAAAATGAAGTTTCCGTTTGTTACGACTGCGCACTGGGTTTTCACCACAAAATACGGTCTTAAATATATAACCAATTGGGGTGAAAAAACCGTTGCCGTATCGGAGGATATAAAGACGTATCTGATGGACAACTATAAAATCCCCGAGGGTGATATACGCGTTACGATAAACGGCATTGACACGAATAAATTTTCCCCCGATACCGATTGTGAGGATATAAAGAGGGAATTTAACATAAAGGACGATGAATTTGTAATTTCATACGTCAGCAGAATGGACGAATCGAGAAGCCTTGCCGCAAAACAGCTTATTGAAGCCGTACCGCAGCTTTTGGACAAGATACCGTCGCTGAAAGTTGTAATCGTGGGCAGCGGCGATGATTTTGAAACGGTAAAGGCAATGACAAAAAGAGTAAACGACGCCGCTGGGCGCGAGGTGATTGCACTTGCCGGTGCGAGGACGGATATAAACAAATTTGCGGCGGTATGCGATTTGTTTGTAGGCGTGAGCCGTGCCGCACTTGAAGCAATGGCGGCTAAAAAGCCTGTAATTATTGCCGGAAACGAAGGTTATATAGGACTTTTCAGCGAAGAAAAGCTCGGCGTGGGAATAGATACAAACTTCTGCTGCCGCGGCTGCGAGGAATCATCGTCAAAGCTCATTTTCGATGATATAATGAAATTTATTAAAATGAGCAAAGAGGAGCAGCTTGCACTCGGCGCATACGGACGTGAGCTTATAAAGCGCGAATATTCCGTATCGCGCATGGCTGACGACAGCGTAAAGGTTTACGACTGGGCGCTTGAAAAAAATAAGGAAATCCTGGTGTCCGGTTATTACGGCTTTAACAACAGCGGCGATGACGCGCTTTTAAAAGCGATTATCGCGGATTTGAAGAAATACAAGGAAAGTCCGAATATTGTGGTTCTGAGCGCAAATCCGAACGAAACCGCGCGCAGCTACCGTGTAAAGGCGATAAACCGTTTCAATTTAACAGGCATAATGCGGCATATGAAAAAAGCGGAAATGCTTATTTCGGGCGGCGGAACGCTTGTTCAGGACGGTACAAGCACGAAATCGCTGTGGTATTATCTTTCGGTAATCCGGCTTGCCTTAAAAAACGGCTTAAAGGTCATGCTTTATTCAAACGGCATAGGGCCTTTGAATAAAGCTTCAAACGCAAAACAGACGGCAAAGACGCTAAATAAGGTTAATCTTATAACATTAAGAGATGAGGCATCGTATAAAACGCTTAGAGAAATAGGCGTTACCGTTCCGGAAACTCTTGTAACGGCAGACCCCGTTTTCGGACTTGACTGCGCCGACAAGGAGCGCGGCAAAAGGCTTTTGGAGGAATCGGGAGTACCGAAAGGAAAGCGTATTCTCGGCGTGTCGGTAAGACGCTGGCAGGACAGCGGCCGTGATTTTGAAAAAGCGGTTGCCGCTGCGTGCGACTATGCGTCTGAAAAATACGGTATGTATCCGGTATTTATTCCCATGCAGCCGGAAAAGGATATGCCTGTTTCGCAGAGCATTATCCGCCTTATGAAAACGAAAGCCTCAGCGATAAGCGGCAGACGCAGCGTTGAGGATATTATGAGCATTTTCGGCTGCCTTGATATGTGCATCGGAATGAGACTTCACAGCCTTATATACAGTGCGGCGGCAGGCGTACCGCTCATAGGTCTTGCGTATGACCCGAAGATAGTCAGCTTTATGGCGTATACGCATCAGAATTTGTATATAAACGTGCATGAGCTTAAAGAAAAAGAACTGTGCCGCATGGTTGACGAATGTATGGATAAATACGAGGATATGGCAAAGGATTTAAAGAATCATTGCGTGTATCTGCGCGAAATGGCGGATAAAAACGGTCAGCTTGCCGTTGAGCTTTACGAAAAGGATTAAAGGAGGAAACGTATTTGAGTGAAGAAAACTCCGGCAAAAAAATGCTTTTGACCGCAGGCTTTATGGCGGCGGCGACACTTGTGGCGAAGGTGCTCGGACTGATCCGTGATTCGCTGATAGCGGCATTTTTTGCGACGGGTATGCAGGCGGACGCGTTCATGGCGGCGTCAAAGCTGCCGACTACGCTGTTTGATATGGTAATCGGCGGTGTTATAAGCGCAACGTTCATTCCTGTGTTTAACGATATAATAACGAAAGAAAACAAAGACAGCGCAGTGAAATTTGCGAATAAGTTTATTACCATGATACTGATGATTACGGTACTTATATCGCTTATAGGCATTGTTTTTGCAGACCCTCTGGTAAACATGATTGCCCCGAACTATACGGGGGAAAAGCATGAGCTTACCGTTCAGCTTACGTCAATAATGTTTCCGATGATAATTTTCACGGGACTGGCGTTTTCGTTTGTGGGACTTTTGCAGTCGTTCGGCGAGTACAATATCCCCTCGGTTATAAGCCTTGTGTCAAATTTAGCAATCATAATATATTTTGTGCTGTTCGGAAAAAAATTCGGTGTGCAGGGACTGGCGGTTACGATGCTTGTTGCATGGTCGCTGCAAGTGGCGGTGCAGATACCGTCGCTTATAAAATTTAAATTTGTATATAAGCCGGATTTCCGTCTGGCAGATCCGCACATAAAACAGGCTATACTCCTTGCCGGGCCGATGCTCATAAGCACATGGGTGCAGCCGCTGTATACAATCATAAATTCAAGACTTGCGTCGGGAATAGACGGGGCATATTCTTCGCTTGAATACGCAAACAGGCTTTATCTGATAGTAACGGGAGTGTTTTCGTTTGTGGTGACAAATCTGATATTCCCCAAGCTTTCGCGGGCGAATGCAAGCGAAAACCGCAAGGAGGCACAAAAGCTTGTCACAACCTCCCTGAAAGCGATTGCAATAATTATTATTCCGCTTATGGCGGGATTTATGATTTTATCCGCACCGATAACAAGCCTTATATACGAACACGGCGAGTTTAACGAAAGCCGTGTTTCGGTGGTTGCACAGGCTTTGGGCTGTTATTCGGCAGGAATGATAGGACTTGCCGTAAACGAAATACTTTCAAAAGCATTCTTCTCCATGCAGGACAGCAAAACGCCTATGGTAAATTCGATAATAAGCATGGTATTCAATATCGTTGCGGCGTACATTCTGTTTAATTTTCTGCACGTCAACGGGCTTGCGCTTGCCGCTGCGGCAGGAAGTATATGCAATGCCGTTTTAAACGGTATAGTCATGGCAAAAAAATGCCCCGGAGCGCTTAATAAAAAGGATTTTATAACGATTATAAAAATAATTTTTGCGGCGGCGGTCATGTCAGCAGCGGTATTGGCGGTGTACAGATGGGCAAATCCGATTTTTAGCGGAAAAACAATGAAAAACATATTCACGATAGCCGCGTGCGGAATATCGGGAGTGGTTGTTTACGGTGCGCTTGTGTGGATTTTAAAGGTTGATGAAATCCGTGCGCTCGTTAAGAAATAACAGAAAGGAACAAATATGAACAGTTTTATTTTGACTTCAATAGCGGCGTTTTTCAGGTCGCTGCCCAAGCTGTTTAAAAACAGTGCGCTGTATTCGGTAATAGACCGTATATACGCGGCATTTTCAAGAGCATGGCGGTCGGGTAAAATCGTGAATACGGTTGAAAAAGAGCCGAAACGAGGTACGGTAGCATCAAGTGCGGTGCGGCGGCTGTGCCGGCTGCCGTTCACGGCGGCGGAAAAGCTTAGGGACAGGATTTATCCGGCATTGGAAAAAGCGGTTTCAAAGAGCGTCATATGCCGCACAGCAAGGCTGTATGTACAGAACTTTATGGCTTTGAATACTCGGTTTTTCGGCATCATGCTTATTGCAATGTCTGCGGCATATCTGCCGCTGCATATGCTTTCGAGCGGCAGAATATCAAAGCTTGCTCTTGCAGCGGCGGCTGTCGGAGCAATTCTTCTGATTATGAATTACAATGCGATGAATTTTCTCAATACATCAAAGCTTGTTGACTTTATAAAGAGTGCGGCAGGATTCCGGCAGCTGGATTTTTCGTTCTTTGACGAGGAATACACCAAGGGCGGGAGACGGCTTGTCTGCGGTGCGGCGATTGGTGCGCTTACGGGTGCGGTTATGAGCGTTAAGCTTATTTACGGCGCGGCTGTGCCGTTTGCGGCATTCGGCGCGCTTTTGGTTATGATGTACCCGATAACGGGAATTTTTGCGGCGGTATTTCTTGCGCCTATCGTTCCGACAATGGTTCTTGCCGGAGTGTGTTTGTGGACGGGACTTTCCGCTGTGATAAATTCACTTTTAAGCAAGGATTTTAAATGGAAATTCACCGGACTGGGACTTAACATATTTATATTCCTTGCCGTGCTTTTCGTTTCGTCTGTGCTGTCGTTTGCACCGTCGGGAAGTATAAAGGTATGGATTATGTACTTTGTTTTTGCCGGATTTTACTTTATTCTTACCAATACGGTAAAGACGAAGGCTCAGCTTTACAGCCTTATGAGGGTGTTCGCAATATCGGGTGCGCTTGTTGCGCTTTACGGGGTTTTGCAGTATGTGTTCGGCTGGACAACCGCCAATGCGTGGATTGACGAAACAATGTTTGAAAACGACACCATGCGTGTGTATTCAACGCTCGCAAATCCGAACGTTCTGGGAGAATATCTGCTGCTTGCGCTGCCTATGGCGGCGGTGTTTATGCTGAGCGATAAATGCAGGCGCCTGTCAAAATGGGTATATATGGGCATATTCGGACTTTTGGGTCTGTGTCTTATCCTCACGCAATCGCGCGGCTGCTGGATAGGCTTTATGGCGGCGGCTGTAATTTTCGTCACATTTTATGAAGGCAGACTGTGGGGACTTCTTCCGCTTGTGCTGCTCATATTGCCGATTATTGTTCCGGACACCATAGTGGAAAGAATCTCAAGCGTTGGAAATATGGAGGATTCCTCCACATCATATAGAGTTTATATATGGTTTGCGACATTCGGAATGTTAAAGCATTACTGGCCCGGCGGCATAGGTATGGGCGAAGCGGCATTTAATCACGTGTATCCGCTGTTCATGTATAATGCGGTAATTGCGCCTCATTCGCATAACACGTTTTTGCAGCTGCTTGTGGAGTCGGGTATCAGCGGACTTCTGGTATTCCTCGTAATGCAGATTGTATTTTTAAAGAATATGCACTCAGTATACAGAGCAGATGATAAAAAGCGCCGCGACAGCATAGCCGCGCTTGCTATGGGCTGCGGAGTTATAGGCTTTCTGATACAGAGCCTGTTTGACTATACTTTCTACAATTACAGAGTAATGGCGATATTCTTCATGGTACTTGCCATGGGAACGGCGCTTAAAAGCATAAAATTCGGAGAGGAGGAAGCATATTGAAAATAAAGGTTATTGAGGTTTCCTCCGATACCAACATTGGCGGAGCCGGAAAATGCCTGCTCACGCTTTTGGAAAATTTCGACTACGATAAATTTGAAGTTAAGGTGATTTTGCCGGAAAACAGCCTTTTAAAGCCGCATATTGATAAAATGGGCATTGAGGTCATAGAGGTCTGCGGCATAGCGGACAAATCGCTCGATATGTCAGCGGTGGGTGCGCTTAAAAGAATTTTTAAGCGTGAAAAACCGGATATTGTTCATACTCATGCAAGTATGTCGGCAAGGATTGCCGCAAAGCTTGCCGGAGCAAAAATAGTGTACACGCGTCACAGCGTTTTTCCGCCGCCGGCGAAAATTTCGCACGGCATAGGCAAAAAAATAAACGGTTTCGTTAACAATTTTCTTTCCGACGGCATAATAGCCGTTGCCGAGGCGGCAAAGGAAAATCTGACCGATACGGGAGTTGACGCAAAGAAAATAACAGTTATATTGAACGGCGTCGAGGGACTTAAAGACGCCGATGAAGCAGAAAAAACACAGCTTCGCAAGCGTTTCGGAGTTAATGAGGGCGAAAAAGCCGTTTCGATTGTCGCAAGACTTGAAGATATAAAGGGTCATAAATATTTTGTCGAAGCGGCGGATGAGATTTTAAAAAGCGGTATAAACGCAAAATTCTTTATTGCCGGAACAGGCTCTTACGAAAACGAAATAAAGGCGCAGATTGAGCGTCTCGGGCTTGAAGATAAGGTTATTATGACGGGATTTATAAGCGACGTTGACAAACTTATGAGCATAACGGACGTGCAGGCGAACGCCTCCTACGGAACGGAGGCAACGAGCCTTGCGCTTTTGGAGGGAATGAGCATCGGCATACCGGCTGTTGTTTCGGATTTCGGCGGAAATCCGGGCGTTATAAAGGACGGGGTTAACGGGTTTGTTGTTCCCAAGAAAAATTCGGAGCAGCTTGCCGCTGCGCTGAAAAAGCTGTTGAACGATGATGTGCTTTATAAAAAGCTGTCTGACGGTTCGAGGGAGATTTTTAAGGAAACCTTCACCGCAGCGGCAATGACGCGGAACACTGAAAACTTATATACGTCAGTTTTAAACGGAAAGGAAGTATACGGTTATGGAAAAAGTTAAGGCAAAATGGACATGGATAGATACGGTTATTGTGCTTGTTGCTGCGGCTGTACTTGCTGCCGGAGCATATGTGTTAAAGCCGTCGGGCATCAGTGAAAAGAAAAAAGTAACGTTCACCGTAATGATTGCCGAAAAGGACGAAGAAGTCGCAGCGGCAATGAATGAGGGCGATAAGGTTATATTAAGCCTTACAGAGCGCGACAGCGGAACTGTTACGGCAGTAAAGGCAGAACCGTCAAAAAGACTGACATATAACAGTATCGACGGCAGCTATGATTATATTAACGTTGAGAACAAAGAAGATATTTACGTAACAATCGAGGCTGACTGCAATATCACCGATACCGCCGCTATGACGGGTTCAACGGATATTAAGGTAGGCAAGCAAATTCCGGTAAGAGGGAAGGGCTATGCCGCTAACGGATATATAATCAGTATGGACTAATGGAGGATTAAGATTATGGATAAAAACGGCAAAATCGGCGGAAAGCTGAATATAATAGACCTTGCGGCAATTCTTCTGGTTATAGCGCTTGCTGCCGGAATAGGCGTAAGATACGGCAGCAGAATAACTGCGTCCGTAAAGTCGCACGAAACATTCAGATACGTTATGAAAGTAAGCTCCGTAAGAGAATATACGGCGGACGCATTGCAGAAAAAAGGAAATCTGACAGATAAGAAATCAACAAAGGTTTTGGGCCGAGTTACCGATGTAAAGGTTGAACCGACAAAGGACATGGTAACTACCGCAAACGGAAAGATAGTCGAAGCGGACGTTCCCGAAAGATATACCTGTTATGTAACAATCGAAGCAGACGGAAAGGAATCCGAGGAGGGATATATTCTTGACGATTCGACCGAACTTTCGGTAGGACGTTACATTGATTTATATACGCAGTATTGCAGCACATCGGGCGAGATTATGGAAGTTGAAGTAGTTAAATAGCATTAAAGGGGCTGTGACTTTTTGAACAGCCCCTTTATTCCTGTTTTTTCAGCCGCTGAGCATATCCTTTGCAAAGTCAAGTATACGGTGTGCGGCGGCGTCCTTGGACATTTTTTCAAGCGGATAAATTCCGTCCTTTGTGATAACCGTTATGACATTTGTGTCCGTGCCAAAGCCCGCACCCTCGGTTTTAAGGCTGTTTGCCGCAATCATATCGGCGTTTTTGGATTCAAGCTTTTTTCTCGAATTTTCTATCAGATTTTCCGTTTCCATAGAAAATCCGCATAATATCTGTTTCTGTCTTTTTTGTTCGCCGAGAGCCTTTAATATATCCTTTGTCCTCTCAAGCTCAAGAGAAGCGGCAGCATCTGATTTTTTAATTTTTTCTTTTGCCGTGCTGACGGGTCGGTAGTCCGCAACCGCCGCGGCTTTTATGATAATATCGGCATTCTTTGCCTCACGCATGACCGCATTATACATATCCTCGGCGCTCTCAACGTCAACAGTATTCACAAACGGAACCTTTTTCAGGCTTGTTTTTCCGCTTATGAGCGTTACGTCCGCGCCGCGCAGCATTGCCGCCCTTGCAGCGGCATAACCCATTTTGCCGGTGGAACGGTTCGTGATATACCTCACAGGGTCTATTGCCTCATGAGTTGCGCCCGCAGTTACGAGAACCTTTTTCCCCGATAAATCCTTTTCAAATTCAATTTCCTTTAAAATATATTCGAGCAGCACACCGCATTCCGGCATTCTGCCGTCGCCCATGTCACCGTTTGCAAGCATACCGTGTTCCGGTTCGATTATTTCATACCCATAACCGGAAAGCTTTTTTATATTATCGCGCACAATCGGGTTATGCAGCATATTGTGGTTCATTGCCGGAGCAATCAGCTTTTTGCACGTGCATGCCATAACCGTGGTTGTGAGCATATCATCGGCGATACCGTTTGCGATTTTGCCTATTACATTTGCGGTTGCCGGAGCAATCAGAATAATATCCGCCCTTTTCGCTATCGCTATGTGTTCAACACTATATTGAAAATTCCTGTCAAACGTATCGACAAGACACTTGTTTTTTGTCAGAGTTTCAAAGGTGTACGGCGTTATAAAATTGGCTGCGTTCTGCGTCATTATAACCTGTACGTCCGCGCCGAGCTTAATCAGTGCACGCGCAAGATTCGGAATTTTATATGCGGCAATTCCGCCGCTCACTCCTATAACAACTGTTTTATTTTTCAGCATAAAATCACCTCAAATAAAGTATATCACATTTTTGCCGAAAACGGAAGATATTTTTAAAATTTTACATAAAAAAAGAGAGGACATACTCCTCTCTGAAAAAAACACTTACAATTATTTTTTTAATAATTTTGCAATCTCAGCCACACATGACTGACAAATCTTCTTTTCCATAAATGTCTCCAAAGCATCCGTTTTGCCGCAGAAAGCACAGAACGGCTCATAACGCTTTAAAAGAATTGAATCTTCATTTGTGTAAATGTCAATCTCATCATTAAAGTTAAGATTAAACTTTCTTCTGATTTCGATAGGGATAACAATTCTTCCCATTTCATCGATTTTGCGCGACATACCCACAGAATCGTGTTTTCTGAGAATGATATTATTATTTTCAATATAAATATCAATCGAATCGTTGCAATTCATATCGAAACATCTTCTGATCTCGATAGGGATAACAATTCTTCCCATTTCATCAATTTTACGTGACATACCTGTTGCTCTCACGATTAATCTCCCCTCTCTTTGGTGAACCTCAACCATTATTATATATTATAGCATTTGGTTTAAATATTGTCAATATATAAATTGAAAATAATTGTAAAAAAATTGTGAACAAGCTAAAAAAACGAAGAAAAACCTATATTTTTGTCGATAAAGCACATCTTAAAACGGCGGCGCTCTGCTTTACGGATCGGCTTAACATATCCTTTGTCTTTAAAATTTCATTCACTGCCTTTATTACAAGGCGTTCGTCCGTACGTGCTGCGATGCGGCGCAGTGCGTCCGATTTATCGGAATTTATCGTATTTGAGAAATTGCCGCACTGCATCACGGCTATATCCCTAAGATACGAAACCCAGAAATCGAAAATCATATCCGTATTTTCGCCATTTTGCGAAAAAAGCTCCTGCACGGCGAAAGCGTCGGAGGTTTTGTCCGATAAAAGCAGCGGCAGCGCTTCAAGCGACTTTGCTCTTAACTCCTCAAAATCCTCGTTACCGATAACGGCGTCTGCCTCCCCCGGCGCTCCGGCGCAGTATTTTACGAGAAAATCTATTCTGTATTCCTCGCCGGGATATTTTTCGGTTATATATTTTTTTACGGCATCGTCCGATACCGGCGGAAAATGTATCAATACGGCACGTGAAAGCACCGTCTGCAAAAGCGACTCGGCGCTTTGCGCTATTATGATAAACACAGCGTATTCGGGCGGTTCTTCGAGCGTTTTTAAAAACGCATTCTGTGCCTCTGCCGTCATAAGGTCGCCTTCGTCTATGATATAGACCTTTCTGGGCGAATTGAACGGGCGTATCTGCGCGTCCTTAACGGCGCTGCGTATCGGCTCTATGCCGAGTGTTTTTTTTAGCTTTCCGTTTTCCTTTTCTCTCACGATGTGCATAATGTCGGGGTTTGTTCCTGCTTTTGTTTCAATGCACGAGCGGCAGCTGCCGCAGGGCGAAACGCTCTGATTATCGCACGTAAGCGCCGCGCTGAACAAGTCTGCGCAGCTGTGTGTGAAAAGTCCCGTCTGACCCTCGAATATATAAGCGTGCGAGGACGTACCGTTATGTACGCTTTCTATAAGCGTATTCATTATTCTGTCGTGAAAAGTTAGATATCCGTACATGACATTTTTCCTTTATATATTTCTTTTACATATTATATCATACTTTTTCATAAATTTAAAGAGTAAATTCAAATTATTTTCGGAAAGGGGCGGTTAAATGGATTATATATGGTGCGCAATGATTCTCGTTTCGTTTGCGGCGGCGGCGGTAAACGGGCGCATGGAGGAAACTGCGGCGGCGGTGTTTGAGGGCGCGGCATCGTCCGTAACGGTTTTGCTGTCTTTTGCCGGAGCGATGTGCTTCTGGACGGGAATTTTGAAAATTGCCGAAAAATCAGGCGCGTCGGGAAAGCTTGAAAAGCTTTTGTTGCCGCTGATAAAAAAGCTTTTTCCCTCTGCCGGCGAAAAGGCGCGCGGATATATTGCGATGAATTTGTCCGCAAACATTCTCGGAATGGGTAATGCCGCAACGCCGATGGGTATAAAGGCGATGGAATGTCTTGATGAGGAAAACAACAAAAGCAAAACCGCCTCGGCGGCGATGTGTATGCTTGTTGCGCTTAATACGACATCGTTTCAGCTGATTCCGTCAACGGTTATTTCTCTGCGAACCGCCGCAGGTTCGGCAAATCCGGCGGCGGTTATAGTCCCGATATGGATTGCGTCGCTTACTGCCGTGACGCTGACGGCGGTTATAACAAAGGCGGTGTGCCGCCGATGAAATACGTGCTGCCGTCCATTATAACACTTGTAATAATTTTTGCCATAAAAACTCATACAGCCGCCTATGAAGCCTTCACCGACGGCGCGGCGGACGGAATGAAAATTGCGGCACGGATTTTCCCCTCCCTGCTTGCAGTAGTTACGGCGGCTCAGATGCTGCGTGCGTCCGGTGCGGTGGATATGATAACCGGTGCGCTGTCTCCGCTGACAAGCTTTTTCAATATCCCCGGCGAGGTTGTGCCGCTTATTCTTATCCGCCCCGTTTCGGGGAGCGGTTCGCTGGGGATTTTGTCGGATATTTTAAACAGCTGCGGTGCGGACAGCGCTGCCGGAAAGCTTGCGTCGGTGATAATGGGTTCGACCGAAACCACGTTTTACTGCTTGTGTATATATTTTTCTAAAACAAGCGTGACCGATACGAAAAAAGTGATTTTGTGTGCGGTTATAGGCGATCTGATAAGCCTTGCGGCAGGTACGGCAGCAGTTAATTCAGGGATTTTCGGGCTTTAATTTTACGAATATTGCACCAAAGTAACGGTTGCTTTACAAAGGTTGACACTTTGACGGCATGGTGTTATAATGACAATGTATAATTATATGCTTTTGCATATCAGATTTGAGGAGATTATTAATGATACAGTACAACAGTGCGGTAAGACTGCTTGACGAAGCAGTTCTGATACGCCCCGAAAAAACGGCAGTCCGTGACGAATGGGGAGAAATAACCTATGCGGATTTGTGCGAATACGGAAAAAGAGTGGGAACGGTTCTGATAAATTCCTCCGAAACGGACGGAACGGAGCCTGTAATGGTCTATCTTCCCAAAAGCCTTAAATGCATCGTTTCGTTTATGGGTGCGATGTATTCGGGAAATCCGTATGTTCCGGCGGCGTATGATATGCCGCTTAACAGAATAGAAAAAATCATCGAAAGCCTTGACGGTGCGGGGCATATAATAACGGACGCTGACGGCGCGGAGCGGTTAAAGGAAATAAATCCGCCGCTGCCTATCCATATTTATGAGGATATGCTGTCGTCCGAGACAGACGAAAAAGCTGTGGAAAAGGCAGTCGGAGCAGTGTGCGACACAGATCCGATTTATATTATGTTCACATCGGGTTCGACAGGTGCGCCAAAGGGCGTAACCGTACCTCACAGGGGTGTTATTGATTATGCGATGTGGGTCGGCAAAACCTTTGAAATTAGCGAAAGCACGATTTTGGGCAACCAGGCTCCGTTTTATTTTGATAATTCAATTTTTGATATATATTCCATGCTTTTAAGCGGAGCGGAAATGATAATCATACCCGAAAAGCTTTTTATGTTTCCGTCAAAGCTGCCGGAATTTATCCGCGACAATAATATAACGACTATTTTCTGGGTACCGACCGTAATGATAAACGTGGCAAATTCGGGCGTGCTGAGCGAGATTGAGATGCCGACGCTTAAAACCGCGGCATTCTGCGGCGAGGTAATGCCGAATACGCAGCTTAATATATGGCGGCGTTATCATAAGGATTGTTTGTATGCAAATCTTTACGGCCCGACCGAAATAAGCGATGTCTGCACATATTATATTGTAGACCGTCCGTTTAACGACAGCGACCCTCTGCCGATAGGCAAAGCGTGTGAAAATATGCGCATTATAATCTTAAATGAGGATAATAAGCAGGCTAAGGTAAACGAACAGGGCGAAATGTGCGTAATCGGAACGGGCGTGTCGCTCGGATATTGGAACAATCCCGAAATAACCGCCAAGGCATTTATGCAAAATCCTTTAAACCCGTATTATGAGGAAAGAATTTACCGCACGGGCGATTTGGCGTATATAAATGACGACGGACTGATTATGTATGTCGGCAGACGCGATAACCAGGTGAAAATAAAGGGAAACCGCATAGAGCTGGGTGAAATCGAAAATGCTGCGATGTGCGTGGACGAAGTTTTGGGCGCGTGTGCGGTTGTGGACGAAAACGAGCAGAAAATCGTGCTGTTTGTCGAGTCAAAAGCGGATTTAAAGCTGCGTAAGGTAAATCTTGAATTAAAAAAGTATATTCCTAATTATATGCTGCCGGGCAAGCTTGTCGTCATGGATAAATTTCCGCATACGGCAAATGATAAGATAGACAGAGTAACGTTAAAGAAAAAAGCCAATACAGCCGTATAAGCGAAAGGATAAATTATGAAAAAACTGATGAACAGCTGCGTGTGTCTTTTGGAGCGTGCGTCCGAAATGTACGGTGCAAAAACCGCATTTGAGGATAAGGACGGCAAAATAAGCTTTTTTGAGCTTCGTACCGAGGCAAGGCGCATAGGAACAGCGCTTTTAAACGGCTGCGAAACGGGAAGAATGAATCCCGTAATCGTGTATCTGCCAAAAAGCATAAAATCAATAATAAGCTTTATGGGTATTATGTATGCCGGAAGTCCGTATGTTCCGGTTGATTATGCAATACCCATGGCACGAATGGAAAAAACAATCGAAAATCTGAACCCTGCCGCAATCATAACCGATTCGGAGGGTACGGACAGGCTCAAAGAAATAAAAACAGATGCGCATATTCTGATTTTTGATGAAATAATTAAAACCGAACCGAATGATACTGCGGTTGACGCTGCGCTTTTTAAGGTGTGCGATCTTGACTGTGCGTATATAATGTATACGTCCGGTTCAACGGGAACACCGAAAGGCGTCACGGTAACGCACAGGGGCGTTATTGATTATACGGAGTGGCTTATTTCAACCTTTCCGATTACTGGTGAAAGCATTATCGGAATGCAGTCGGCGTTTCACTTTGACAATTCGGTGTTTGATATGTATGCTGCGCTTTACACCGGCGCAAAAACAATGATAATTCCCGAAATACTCTTTGTGTATCCCGAAAAGCTTATGGATTACATGAAACAATCGGAAATATCGGTTATTTTTTGGGTTCCTACCGTAATGATAAGCGCCGCAAATGCCCATGCGCTTGAAAATGCCGGATTGGACAAGCTGAAACTGATTCTTTTTGCCGGCGAGGTGATGCCGAATACGCAGCTTAACTATTGGCGCAGATGTCTGCCGGATTGTATGTACGTAAATATGTACGGCCCGACCGAGGCGACCGATATTGTAACATATTATATTGTTGACCGTGAATACGAAAATCACGAAACTCTGCCGATAGGAATACCGTGTGCAAATATGAAAGCGGTTATTCTGAATGAAAACAACGCCCCGTGCGGCGTAAATGAGCAGGGCGAGCTGTGCATAGGCGGAACGGGAATCGCGTCCGGCTACTGGAACAGTCCCGAAATCAGCGAAAAAGCGTTTATTCAGAATCCGCTCAATACCAAGTATCACGAACGGCTGTACCGCACCGGCGACCTTGTTTATAAAAACGATGAGGGCAATATAATTTTTGTCGGACGTGCAGACAGTCAGATAAAGCTCCGCGGAAACCGCATAGAGCTGGGCGATTTGGAAAGTGCGGCATCGGCAATAGACGGTGTGGAAAGCTGCTGTGCGCTGTTTGACGGCGAAAAACAGGAAATAGCGCTGTTTTTGGAAACCTCCGAAAAGATAATTCCGAGGAAGTTCAATCTTGCGTTAAAACAGTATGTGCCTTCATATATGGCGCCTTCAAAAATAATAACTCTCGAAAAATTCCCGCATACTCCAAGCGGAAAAATCGATCGTCAGAGACTTAAAAAAGAATATTTTTAATTTTGAAAGGAATAAAAAAAATGACAGTTCAGGAAAAAATAAATGAGTTTATAATAGACAAATTCGACATCGGTGACGATCCCGATTTCAATAACGACGTTCATCTTTTCAATGAGGGCTTTGTCGATTCGTTCGGTGCGGTGGAGATAATTCATTTCATCGAGGAGGAGTACGGCATCGAAATCACACAGCGCGACATAACTCTCTACCCGATGAATACCGTAAACGAAATCGCCGAAGTTGTAGAAAGCAAAATAGGATAATATGTGGTATTTACAGTCGGATATACTTTTGCGCCTGCTTGCCGCGTGCGGATTTATGATAGTGTTTTCGGGTCTTACGCGCTTGATTTTCAAAAAAGATTTAGGCCCGAAAGTGCTTATAGCGGCGGATTTGGCGGTGCTTTTGTACGTGTCCGAAAAGCTTGCGGCAATAAGCGTTGGATATATGCTGATAACGTATGCGTTTGTCTGCATATTAAAGCACGTCAAAAAGGGCAGACGCTTTGTTTTCGTGTTTTTTTCGCTTTTATGCACCGTACCGTTTTTCTATGGGCGAATCTCGGAATTTTTTCCGTCCGTGCCCGTGCTTATTACGTTTACCGGAATAGCGTATCATATGCTTAAAGCTGTTGATGCACTGTATTTTGTGTACTATGCGGATATGAAGATACCGTTTCTCACATATGCAAACTATATGCTGTTCTTTCCGGTGTTCACATCGGGGCCTATTTTTCGGTACAGGGATTTTATGCGCGTGTTTGCAAAGCCTGTGCCGCTTACGTGGGACAGGTTTATTATGTGCGTAAAGCGGTTTATAAAGGGAATGTTCAAAAAGATGGTTGTCCTGTATTTTGTGCAGACGCTTTTTGCGCATTTTGTCGGCATGGAAAAGAATATATTAATAAGCTTTTCGATAGTTGTTTTAAGCTATCTGACGCTGTTTTTCGACCTCTCCGGTTACAGTGACATCGCCATAGCAACAGGCAGCGTCATGGGGTATACCGTTCCCGAAAACTTCCGCAAACCCTGGGCGGCGGCGTCATTTACGCAGTTCTGGCGTAATTGGCACATCACTCTTTCCGACTGGGTCAGAGAGCATATATTCGTTGTCTTAAACGGAAAACGCTTAAAGCACATACCCTCCGCGCTTGTCGGATTTGCAACGATGTTTGTTATGGAGATGTGGCACGGCTTTACGCTCACTTATGTTGCGGGCGGAGTTTACAACGGCTTGTGTCTGGGTCTGGAAAATCTTTTCGGACTTACTACCGCCGACAAACGAAAAATGAAAAAACCAATCTACATACTGCGCTGCTTTATTGTGAATTTTGCGTTTGCTTTCAACACGCTTATGTTTACGGTAACGCCGGAGCAGTTTTTTGAGATTATAAAAGGATTTGTCAGAATATGAAAAAGAGTGTTGCGGCTCTGTCGGCTGCCGTGCTTGCGGTGTGCGTCGGGGATTTTGCCTTAACGCACAGCAGGCTTATTGCCGACAGTGACTATTTTGTGAAAAATGATTTTGAAATAACGCAGTGCAATCACCCCGAAAAAGTCTGGAACAGGGTGTTTTTCGGCAACTCCGTTGTGATTTCCGCATTTATGGAGGACAGGAGCAATTCGGGGTATATCAATCTCGGTTTGGATTACGGAGTTGTGACGGATTTGCGCGATATGATAAAGAAAAATGAAATAAATATCGGCTCAGAGCTTGTAATCGGGCTTAACTATCTTACGCTGTATGATGAATTTGATACAAACCCGACCTACATATGGCACAAAAAACCATATCAGCCGTATGCGTATTTTGAGCGTGACAGATTTTATCCGCTTATCACAAACGGCTTTGATAAGCTTATTAACGGTGAAAATCCGATGCCGTATAAATATCTGCCGCAATCGAAAAGCGTTTATCACGGCAGAGTGGACGAAAGCGCCATGCGTGACAAGCTCAAAGAATATGAAACGGAGTATTTCAATCAGCCGCTTGAAAAATTCTCGAAGAATATCGCCGCACTGACCGAGGTTATAGAATACTGCCAAAAGCATGATATCCTCGTGAGGATTGTGTGGATGCCGTGGAACGGCAGATACGAAAAGCCGCAGCTGCTTAAAGATGTAAAAAATGCGGCGAATGATGCTGTTAAAAAGTACCAAATTGACATACTGGATTTGGAGGACGAATGTCCGGAGGAGTGGTTCTACGACACCGGTCATCTCAATTATGACATCGGCTCACCGCAATTTACACAAAAGCTCGATGAAT
This sequence comes from uncultured Clostridia bacterium, assembly GCA_934476675.1. GTDB lineage: Bacteria > Bacillota > Clostridia > UBA1381 > UBA1381 > UBA4716. The sequence goes on from CAKSOE010000026.1 coordinate 37,538, forward strand.
GGCTTTGACAGGCGCGGAAGAAAATACGCACATCTCACCATTATTCAATGCTCGAAGTACATTGAGTACGTCGTCGCATTTCATAACGGCAATCTGCACGCATTTTGTTCCGCGCGGCGGGCATGAAAAAAATGAACATATCTCACCATTGCTCAATGCGCGAGGTACATTGAGTGCGTCGTCGTATTTCATAACGGCAATCTGCACGCATTTTGTTCCGCGCGGCGGGCTATGCGGGCTATGTAAAAGTAAGACACTTCAACTTAAAATACATTGGGTGCGCTGCCGCATTTCATAACGGCAATTTGCACGCATTTTGTTCCGCGCGGCGGACTATATTCGGAGTGCCGTATTTTCGGCAGAACGGAGGATTAACATGAAATTTCTGAAATCGGCGCTTACATTTGTGCTGTATCTTATAATGTTTATACTGGTGTGTATTTTCTTTACCGGAAACGGCACATTTATATATGAGGGATTTTAATCGGAGGAAGCTATGAAACGGATATTTTGGGTAATACTGTCCGTACTGCTGCTATGCTCGTGCAGCGGCAAAAACAGAAACACGGAAAATTACGACCGTCTGACGGCAGGCGTTATGACGGGTGAGGGCAGCACGTACAGCCAGCTTAAAAACTCAATGATAGCCACGCTTGAGGCTGAAATAATTCCGCCCGAAAAAGCGGATTTATCTAAATACGACATTATTTTTCTTGACGATAATTCCGTAAAGGAAAATGCGTTTGACGTTCAAAAAATCAGCGAATACGTCAGAAACGGCGGAACGGCGGTTCTTGCAAATTCGCTCTACGATCGGTTCGACAAAGACTTTATCGGCGCAGCGGAATTTAAAAAAGTCGATAAATGCCCGACAGAGCTTGACTGTCCCGACAACGGCGGGGATATAAAGAAAATCCAGGAGCTTTTGTGCGATTTTATCAATCTGTACAAGGACTATAAAAACTACGATACGCTTTCGCAAATGGACTACGGCTATGCCGTTGTGCCGTCAAGCGCCGAAAGCATTGCCGATTCGGACGGCGCTGCGCTCTATACGCTTAATAAATACGGCAGCGGCTATGTGTTTTTCACAAATCCGCTTTTGCCTAACATTTTTTCGGTTAATGACTTAACGCCCGACAGCGAGGGCGAATACCTGTCCGACACGACAGTCGGGGCGAATATTCTGTTAAAAAGCTTGATAGCTGAATTTGTTTCGATCAAAAAATACGGTTATGCGGTATGGCGGACGTTCGGTTCGTTCGGCACAAAGCCGGCGTCGTGGGAACTGCACTATGAGGATATAACCGGAATAGAAAACGAAAGCGCGGTAAAATTCGCCGAGCTGTGCCGCAGTTACGGGCAGTTTCCGTCATATACGCTTGCGCGCAATCCGTATACATGGTTTGAACGCGCCGAAAGCGTGACGTATCTTAACGGCGAAAACGGTTCATATGAGCCGTACAGCTATGAAAATGCGTATTCATCTGGGCGGCATTTTGTGTCGGCAAAAAAGTGGATTCAGCTTGACGCTTATCAAAATACGGAAAGCTATTTTTCCTACGACGGACGTTATACAAAACGTGCATATCCGTGTTTTGCCGATTTTGACAAAGACGGAAAAACCGATATGATTTGCGGAAGTGCGGACGGCGGACTGTATTTTTACAGCGGACAGGGTGAAAAGGACAACTATGAATTCGGCGTAAAAACACTTCTGACCGATAACGAGGGCAATGCAATCGGTGTCGGGGCATATTCTTCGCCTGCATTTGCCGATATTGATGCGGACGGAATAGACGAGCTTTTAAGCGGAAGTGAAAACGGAAAAATTTATTGCTTTAAACCGATAAGAGGCTGTGCATTTGAGGTACAGGGCGAAATTCTCGATACCGGGCTTACGGATTCCATGATTGATACCGGTGACTTAAACGGTGACGGACTTATCGATCTTGCGGTCGGTTCGCGCACGGGCGAAATGCGTGTGTATTACGGCGAAAAATCACAGTACGGCATAAAATTCGTTAAATATATCACGGTCGAAACCGACGGCAGACAATGTGCGCCGTGTATCGATGAAAGCACGCTCTATGCCGGAACGGGCGAAGGCTATATAATGAAATTCAAAAACACAGGCGATACGTTTGTTTTTGATTCGTACCTTGACAGCGTCAAAAAGAATTATAACGGAAATAATCATCTGAAATTCGGCGAGAACTGCGTGCCGCGGTTTTATGACGTTAACGGAGACGGAAAAAAGGAGCTTGCCGCCGGACAGCTTGAATACGGCATGGCATATCCTATCGACAGTCCGTATTTCCCGTGCCGCGAAAATCTGCAAAAACAGCTTGACTATTTCAGCGAAAACAATATATATGTAGGAATACATTCACTCACGCAAAAGCACGCCGATTACGAACAGGAGCTTTCCGAGCTTGAAATGCACAAAAAAGCCTTCGAAAGCTACGGCTTAAAATGGGACGGAAAGGGCGCAAATCAGCATACATGGTTCACAAGCGAGCGCGGCTATGACGGCAATTACGACAACAAACAAGGTTATGACGGAACATACCGCAGTCAATATGCGTCGGGGCTTTTATGGAACAGCGGTTCACAAACGCCGTCAAGCGACGCCGTACCGCAGATAAGTGCGGAGAATTCAATTTCCGTGCCGTTCTATCTGTTCGGGAAAATGCTCATGCTCCAGCCGTCAAATACGCCCTACGGCGAGGACAAATATTCGGATATTACCACAAAATATGAGCTGCCGCTGCTGTTTTATAATCATTGCGATTATATTTACGAAAAATATGATGACCAGGAAAATCAGGTGAAAAAGGTCGATGAACGCGTTAAGGATAACGGATATTGCTTTGTCGGTGAAAATCAGCTTGCGAAATCCGCCGCCGCGGCGCTTAATACAAGGGTTTATGCAAGACGTGACGGTGACAGGATAGTTTTGAAAGCGGAAACGATTGATAAAAAGCTGCCGCTCTATGACAGCAGCTATGCCGCTTGTACGGGTGTAAAGGTGACGTTCGGCAGCGGTAATGTGCTTGATTACAGCTCAGATGCGTCTGTATGGCGCGCGGATAATCACGGTGTGTATGTTTCTCTTGACAATGAAGCGGTGATTGAACGCTCAAAAAGCACACAGCCGCATATAACGGCGGTAAATATTCCGGCAAAAATCAAATCAGAAAAGGACGGTTACACCGTAAAATTTCTTGATGACGGAATGATGCAGGTAACTGTTGACGGAAATGCGGAGGTTGTCAGCGGTGTTTGGCAAAAATCCGAAATAAACGGAAAAACCGTGTTCACAAAATACGGAAAAGCACAGACGCTTAAAATAAGGACTTACGGGGGTAGATGACATTGCAGAACAGAATACCGCTTGAACGCTCCGTTACTGAAAAGAAAACGGACTGGCCGCTCATAATCGTAACCATGTGCCTGTCGGTTTTCGGAATTATCGTAATCTATTCCGCGACAAGAACACTCGATACGAATACAAATGTGATAGTGCAGAGCATTTCGTTTGCAATCGGGATCGGATTGCTTGTATTGCTGCAAAGATTTGATTATGAGCAGTTCAAAAATATGATAAAGCCTATTTATATAATCAGCGTTCTGATGCTTGTCGCGGTGCTGATATTCGGTATAACCGGCGACTGGGGCGCACGCAGCTGGATACGAATAGGTGCAATCGGCATACAGCCGTCGGAATTTGCAAAAATCTGCTTTATAATAACCTTTTCCTACCACCTTTCCATGGTGGAGGAGGATATAAACAAACCTCTTGTCATATTCGGACTGATACTTCATCTGTCCGTACCCGTGCTGTTGATTATGTGTCAGCCGGACTTGGGCAGTATGCTTGTGTTTTTGTTTATGTTCGCGTGTATGCTGTTTGCGGCAAGGCTTTCGTGGAAATATATCGTGCCTGTGGCTTTGGGCGGCGTGATTTCACTGCCGTTTATATATAAGTATGTCCTGAATGAGTATCAGCAAAAGCGTATTCAGGTGTTCTTCAATCCGGATCTTGACCCTTTAAACCGCGGTTATAACGTAATTCAGTCTAAAATAGCGGTTGGGTCGGGACAGCTGTGGGGAAAGGGCTACTTGCAGGGAACTCAGAATCAGCTCGGCTATCTCCCGACTAAATATACCGACTTCATTTTCTCGGTTATTTCCGAGGAATTTGGTTTTATCGGTGCGGCATTGGTTGCGCTGGCGCTGTTTTTCATAATCTGGCGGTGCTTTAAAACCGCACAGCTCTCGTCCAATCTGTTCGGACGCTATATATGCGTCGGTACGGCGTCTATGCTGCTGTTCCATTCGTTTGAAAATATGGGAATGTGCATAGGACTTATGCCCGTAACGGGTATTCCGCTGCCGTTTGTGAGCTACGGCGGAACCTCGATGGTAACAAATATGATTGCAATCGGACTGGTGCTCAGCGTGGCATACCATAATAAACGCCGGAGCGTCTTTGATGTATATTAATTCACAAATCACTTCTTTCGGAATATTATATCAGTAAGAGATAATATTTCCGGGTAAACCCGGGAAAGGAGTGATTTTTTTGTATATAACGGTTGGTTCAATAACCTCGGCAACACGTCTTAAAAAGCTTATCGAAAAAAGAGCCGGATATCCGGCATATCTCGTGCACACGCCGTCAGAGATAAACGAAACCGGCGGCTGTTCTTATTCAGTGCGCGCAGATAACAGGCTGGCGCCTCTGGTAAGACCTTTGAGCGAAGAATACGGCATAGGGATAAAAAATATTTATACGGAGGAATTTGCCGAGGGGGAGCGTGTTTTCAATGCTGTACCTTGATAATGCTTCAACCACGCTGAAAAAGCCTTTCGGCGTGTATGCGTCAATGATGTGGAACACGGTGTTCGGCAGCGTAAATGCCGGCCGCGGCGGACATATGATGAGCATAAAGGGAACAGAGGGGATTATAGAAGCGCAGGACGAAACGGCAGCGCTTTTTAATATCGATAATCCGCAAAACATTGCGTTCACGCTCAATGCTACGTATGCGCTGAATATGGTGATGCTCGGCGTGCTGTTTGACGGAGGACACGTGGTGGTAACGGAAATGGAGCATAACAGTGTTTTAAGACCGGCATACCGCCTGGGGAATTATACGGTTGTAAAGGCAGATGAGAGCGGTTATGTAAGCGCGGAGGATGTGGAAAAGGCTATAATGCCCGATACAAAGCTTGTGGTGTGTACGCACGCGTCAAATGTGTGCGGAACAATTCAGCCGGTGGAGGAAATAGGCAGTATTGCCAGGAAGAAAGGTGTGCTGTATCTTGTGGACGCGGCGCAGACCGGTGGCTGTCTTGAAACGGACGCGGAGAACATCGGGGCGGATTTTTTGGTGTTTTCGGGGCATAAGGGACTTATGGGACCTCTCGGAACGGGCGGAGTGTATGTAAAAAATCCGCATACGCTTGAGCCGGTAATAACCGGAGGAACGGGAAGCCGATCTGAAAGCCTTGTGCAGCCGGATTTTATGCCCGATATGCTGCAAAGCGGAACAGTTAATACTCCGGCGTTAAAAGCGCTTGCGGCAGGTGTTAGGTATATACGCCGCAGAGGGGTGGAGGAAATAAGCGAAAAAGAAGCGTATCTTGCGCATAAAATGGAAGAAAACCTTCTGAATATGGGAGGAATAATCGTGTACGGCAGAGAGAGAAGGATAGGAACGACTGCGTTTAATATAGCAGGCAAAGCGAGTGCAGATACTGCACAGCTGCTTTCGGGAGAAATAGCAGTGCGTGCGGGATACCATTGCGCACCGCTGGCACATAGAGCGCTGGGAACGAAAAAAATCGGAGCGGTTCGAATTTCATTCGGAGCGTTTAACTGTATAAAAGATGTAGAAAAGGCCTCGGATGCAATCTGGAAGGTCAAAAAAACGGGATAGATTTTCTATCCCATACATATTTTTTATAAAATAATAATTTTTTTTAAAAAAAGTGTTGACAAATGACTTGGTTTTTGCTATAATATTTAAGTCGGTTGATGAAGATATATATGCGGGTGTAGTTCAATGGTAGAATCCCAGCCTTCCAAGCTGGTCGTGTGGGTTCGATTCCCATCACCCGCTCCATT
>CAKSOE010000027.1 GCA_934476675.1 uncultured Clostridia bacterium
GAACACAGAAGTTAAGCTCCTTAACGTCGATGGTACTTGGCGGGTGACTGCCCGGGAGAGTAGAAAGTTGCCGGAACAATCATTCTTTATTGAATGATTCTTTTCGGCCCGTTGGTCAAGAGGTTAAGACACGGCCCTTTCACGGCTGTAACGCGAGTTCGATTCTCGCACGGGTCACCAATAATCAAGCAGTCTTTCATTATGGAAGGCTGCTTGAATAATATAATTTAAGGGCCATTAGCTCAGTTGGTTAGAGCATCCGGCTCATAACCGGACGGTCTGGGGTTCGAGTCCCTGATGGCCCACCATAGGTCAACGATAAAGTTGATACAAGAAAAATCGCTTGATTTCAAGCGATTTTTTGCATTTCAGGCACAATTTTGAGTCTCTCAAACCACTGACTTGCAACGGGGGAGTTGCGCTTTGCACCCCCCCTGCACACAATTTGGCAAAATATCGGCAGTTTCAAGGTGCTTTGCCCCCCTTCTGGCATTAAGCCGCTTGTGTGGCGTTTTTGAAGAAAGCAGAAGCAATATCAGTGTATTGCTGCCACATATCACTTACGAAGTATCGAACGCGTTTACGGCTTTTGGAATCCCATTGTTTCAGGTAGTCAATAAGCTGCTGCTGACTTCTGTCGGGCAGAATGTCAAGTACGCGTTTAGATGCAGGATCGGTGATGATGCACTGATATTTGATATTGCCGGTATTGCCCTTAAATTCGTCGATGGCGAATACATGAGGAAGCTTCTTGGGACGAGGGAAGCTCAGTATATCGAAAACCCGTATAACTGTGGAAACAGACAGATTAACGGATTTAGCGACGGAAGTGAAAGAACATTCACTTCTGAGCTGATTGATTATATGAGCAACCAAGCGGCTTGTCATGCGGTGGTATCGCGGGACAAAGGGATGCTGCTCGGAGAAGCATTTGCCGCAATGGGGACAGCGGTATCGTCTGCGTCTGTAATTGAGGATAACAGACTGCCCGAAAGCGGGAATATCTTTAATAAGCTGTTTGCGGTAGTCGTGGATATATGAGGTGTGAGTACCGCAGTGAGGGCAGGCATGAGGAGTTACAGGCATTTCAATGTCAATCATGGTGAAAGAGTGAACAGAAGTCACCTTTTTAACCAAAACCCCTTGCAAATTCAGCAGTTTTTGTGTATAATCAGTATAGAGCATAAAATGAAAACCTCCTAATTGGTGAGTGTCTAAAACCATTATACAGGATTTTCAGAATTTATGCTCTCTTTTTTTCACCACAACATTTATTATACAGCCCATAAACATTACCCCGATTCCTGCGCGGCATTGTATATGATTGTATCTTAAATCCCTTTAATGTCAGAAGGAGAAGAACCAAATACATCAATAAAATTTTTTCTAAAAGATTTTACATCTTTATATCCAACCATAAAAGCCACCTCATATATTTTATAATTACTGGTTTCAAGTAATTTTTTTGCGGTTTTCATGCGAAAATCTTTCAAATAATTTTTAAAAGAAATACCATTTTCTCTTAAAAATAGGCGGTTGAGATATGATGCTGAAAGATATAAGTTCTTTGAAATTTCTTCTAATGTTATAGGTTGAGAGTAGTGGGCAGAAACATACTGCTTGATTTGGTCTGATAGAATTTTCCCCCTTTTTGATGAAGTGCTTTCCATTACAAAATATTTATCTGCAAAACTGCGGCAAAGGCTTATTAATTCACTGATTGATTGAGTGTGTGATATTTTAAGGTATAAAATATTATCACTGTCAATGTCCTTTGAAGAAATTGCGGTATCTGATAAAGCAAATCCTATAATATTTTTTATGATGTTGTATATCAGATGCTTAACGTAATTTTGATCATAATATTTGTAAGAACATATCTCAGTGAATAGTCTATCTATATATAAAAGATAGTCGTTTGCGTTTATATGCTTTATAGTCAATGACTCTTTTTCCATGTCAATCAGCGATTGGGATAAAAATATGTTTTTCTTCTCCTGTTCTATTGTCAGATAAGGAAGTACTGAACTTTGTAAAAAACAGAAAGAGTACTTAAAACAATATTTTGCATGTGATGCCAAAATAGGCAGTACATGGACTGAATCGGAAATTTCACTTATACAAATGAAAAATATTATGCTGCCTAACAGTTCATCTTTAATTATATTACATATATTATTTAAAGAAGTATAATCTTTATTTTCCAGTAAAATCAAGAAATATATGCGGCTGTCGGAAAAATGAGTATGAAAGCATTTGGCATACTTTTTTTCAAAAACATCTACTACTCGGTTTTTAAACGCATTTAAGCTTTTCATACTGATTGATTGCACAAGCTTATCATAATTGAATATTTGGAAGCGTATAACAACATAAAAATCCGAGTTTAGATTGAGAGCAAATTCTTGTTGTTTTTCGTACATATCATTATTATAAAAACCGGGATCATGAAGAATCTGTTCAATAAGAACAGATTTTAGAACATCCTGCTTTTGTTTACTGTCATTTATAGAGTTTAATATATTCTTGCAGGCAGATTTAGCCCTTTTTAAAGTGTCTATAATTTCATCCGGCATAATCGGCTTTATAAGATAATCAAATATCTGATATTTAATAGCTTCTTTGGCATGCTGAAAATCATCATGGCCGGATATTATGATTATGATTGGAGAATAGTTGGGTATGGAGTGAAGCTTATCAATCATTTGAAATCCTGAAGCTTTCGGCATACTTATGTCACATAATATAATGTCCGGACGGCTGTTTGAGATTAAATCAAAGCCGGCTTGACCATCATTAGCAGAACCCAGTATAATAATTTGAGAATCTTGTTTTTTTATATAATTGCATAATCCTAAGATTACATCCTGATCGTCATCAATAATAACCAGCTTATACATTGCCCATGACCTCCATTAAGAAATATAATCAGAATCTGACCCTGTGTGCGAATAGCAAATTGGTAATGTGACTATTGCCGTGGTACGGTTTGAATTGTTACTTGAAAATGTAATTCCGTATTCACTGCCGCAAAGAAGCTTTATTCTGTCATTTAAGTTTTGTATACCATATTTTTCACTATGATAGGCATTGCTGTTAAGCTTATCAAGCGTATATGGATCTATCCCGCTGCCATTGTCAGTTATAAAAATTTTTATATTTTCATCTGCTTCCGCAGTAATTGTTATTTTCCCTTTTCGTGATAAGTCATAAAATCCGTGAATTATTGAATTTTCAACTAAGGGCTGTAAAATGAATTTAGGTATTTCAAAATCTCCGAATTTTTCAGGAACATCAATCGAGAAGGTGAATTCTGTTTTGGTACAAAGGTTTTGTAAATCCATATATAAATTGATATATGTAAGTTCACAATCAAGAGTAGTATAAACAGATTTAAAGTTATAATTCATTTTGCAAAGCTTTGAAAGCTTGCCTATAATTTCACATATCTCTGGTTGATCGGCATTAAAGGATTTCCATAGAATGGTGTTCAATGTATTGTACAGGAAATGCGGTGAAATTTGAGCAAGCAGAGACTTAATTTCAGCTTCCTGTTTCTGTTTTTGACTCGCCTTAATCTGAATTATAAGCTGTTCATTTTTTATCAACAGAGCGTTATATGTTTCATAAACATTATCTATTTCTATCGGAGTATTGGCAGCATAACTGACAGATGTAGAATTGAGCATAGCATTGGACAGCGTATTAATAGGTTCAGTTATGGTATGAGCCTTTTTCTTTGAATATATTATTGAAAAAAGTATATATGCTGAAAGGAGTAATACAGAAATCGCAGCAACAGGAAATCTGTAACGGGAAATTATATTGTATGGAACAAATTGAATAACTCTCCACCCCTGTTTTCCGGATGTGCTGCAAGTAACCAGATATTTCTTGCCGAGTATGTATTTTGGAGCGTAACCGGAAGAGGGAACTTTAATTAAATCTGACGGAACATCTAATTGAGAGTCATTCGCAGTCTGTTCGGAAGCAATGATTTTGCCGGTATTATCAGTAATCATCAATGGTGCCGATATATGGTTATAAGGGTTTTGAAGTTTTTGGAAAAGTATATTTTTGGCAATATCTATACACAGAAATCCAATGTTTTTTCCATCGGCGGAAATAGGAATACATATGGCAATCAGATTTGTGTCTTTGTATAACGTTGTGGTATTTGACAGTCCATAATCTGTCAGAATAAATGCAGAAGCAGCTTTAAAATGCTTTGACCATTCTTCGCTTTGTGAATTAATATATGAGATTGAGCGGAATGTGCTGTTCTGTTCTTCCTGACCGGGAAGAAGAATACGGATGTGAGCAATTTCAGGATGTGAATACCAGTAATTTTTTAACAATTCGGTTATTACCGAATCAGCATCAACTTTTTCAGATGGAGAACCGGACAAAAAGTGACGCAAGTTATATAATATTGTATTATTTTCTGCAAGGGAATAGCAAAGACTGATATCATCCTGCATAAAATTCTCTATTATTAATCCATTGTTTGTGACAGAAAAAAGAGCTTCTTTTGAGTGAGAGCGTACAAACAAAGCATCTATTAATGTAGATGCCAAAAGCAATATTGCTGAAAATGATAAAATGATACACCATATATAAGATGAAAATATAATATTATAAAGATTTTTTTTCTTTTTAATTTTTTGCATGATAAAAACCAGCCATTCGTTATAATTTAGTATGTATTATTATACTACATTCAATAAAAAAAATCAATAAATATCGGCAACATGCCGAAAAAGGTCATTTTGCCCCTTTTGAAAAGACGGTTTACCCCCTCGACAATAAAAAAGAAAGCAATTATAATATAAATATCAATAGATTTGAGTGCTTGAGTGTATAGTGTCGCCTGTAAACATCTTGAATGTAGCATGGGAGGTAGGAAAATGAATTTAGAAAACAAAAAAGTGTTTTTTCTGGGAGATAGCATAACGGAAGGAGAGGGGACATCCTCATTTGAACACTGTTATGTTTCAGTATTTGAGCAGTTGTCAAAAGCATGTGTTAAAAACTACGGAGTCAATGGAATGAGAATTGCGAAACAAAAAGTTACAAGCAATGGTGAAAATGCGGTTCAAGACTTTGTTTCAAAAGTGGATGAAATGAAGGATGATGCCGATGTGGTTGTGGTTTTTGGAGGAACAAATGATTTTGGACACAGTGCGGCAATAGGCAGCATGGAATCAAGAAGTGAATATACTTTTTACGGTGCTATGCATGTGCTGTGCAGTAAACTTATAAAAAAATATCCCAGGGCGGAAATTGTATTTATTACGCCGCTTCATCGTATCGGAGAGGATGAAGCAAGACAGGAATGTGGTTTAAAACAGGAAGTGCGTCTTTCTGATTATGTTAAGATTATTAGAGAAGTGACGGAATATTATTCATTGCCGCTGCTTGATTTGTTCAGAATGGGAGGATTACAGCCCAATATTGATATTATCAGAGAGCTGTATATGCCTGATGGGTTGCACCCGTCGGATGCAGGGGCTGAGAAAGTTGCGGAAAAAATATATCATTTTTTAATTAACTTATAACAATCGTATCATGTATTTTGATTTTGACTTGATTATAATAGCACATAAAATTAATTTAAAAAAAGGAGAGTGTTTGATATGAAAATGTTAAGCAGAAAAATTGTATGTATGTGTGTAGCATTGTGTTCGATAGGGACAATGCTGGGGGGCTGTGCTGAAAAGAAAACAGCTGAAAGTGATAAGATCACTTTAACTTTATGGACAAAACCCACTCAGGATGCAAAGGATTACGTAGTAGCGATGCATGACAGGACTATGGAAGCTTTGCGAAAAGAGTTCCCGGACATTAATTTTGAGGAAAAGATTCCGCCGCAGGGAGGAACGGATTACCGACAGGAATATGATAAGGCTTTGATGGCGGGAACGGCACCGGCATTTACAGATGTTTTTTCATATACAGATATTCCGTCGAGGATTGAAAATGAAACAATTGCGGATATTACAAAATATGTAGCAGATTGGGATTTGAAAAAAGAGGGAAAGTTAATTGATACCTTTGATGATGCAATTTCAAAAGACGGAAAATGGTATGCGATACCATATAAAGCGTATACTCAGGCAACGTTGGTAGGGAAAAAACCGGTAGAGGCTGCCGGCGGCGATATGAATAATTTGCCTTCAACATGGAAGGAATTTGCGGAGTTTGGCGAGAAAGCAACAGATTTAAGTATTCCAAGATTGGGATATGCAATGCTTGGAATGGACTGGTGTGCTTGGCCATATACGGCATGGGTGTGGTCAGCCGGTGGTGATATGGTTGAAAAAAACAGTGACGGCACGTACAGAATAGCGTTTAATGATGAAGCAGGTGTAGATGCGGCGGAATTTCTGAATCAGATGATCTGGAAATACAAGATGACACAAAAAGATGTTTTGTTGGGTTTGGAAGATTTACGTAAATTAAGTCTGAATGGTACAGCGTGCTTTGCGTGGATGAATTTTGCTGAATTGAAAAAGGAAACGATTGAAGACAATGGTCTTTCAAGAACTGATTTCAGTGTGATGCCGATGCCGGTTAAGGATTCATCAATACCTCGTCCTGCTCTGTCGGGAGGAGAAGTGGTGACGTTTAATCCGAAACTGACCGAAGCAGAACTTGAAGCGGCTATTAAGGTTGCAAAATGGTACTATTTCAGTGATGAAAGCATGCAGCGTAATTGTGATGCTATTAAAGAATTTGGATTGAATGATACATATATTCCGGGACGTGTTGATTGGTATGAGAGAAAGCTTCAGGCAAATGAATGGCTGACAGACGAACAAAAGCAGGCATTGCAGAGTATGGGAGAAAATGCAAAAGCAGAGCCTTATTGCGGTCATTGGTCAGATTTAAAGACCGAACTTATTGCACCTTTACAAAAAATATATTTGACTGAGGGTATATCAAGAGATGAAATTAAAAAACTGCTTGATGAATGTGCAGATAAGCTATACACATTATATCCTGAAACATTTAAAAAACAATAAAAACAGATTCATGTGCAGGGTATTCGGATACCCTGCACATAAGGGTTATAGGTGATTAAATAATGAAAATTAAAACAGAAATTTCAAAAAAAAGGTCAATAAAAATGAAATGGCGAAAAGAATTGATTGCAGCCTTACTTCTGTGTCCGGCGTTGGCATCAATGGTTTTGTTTAAATATTTTCCCATTTTATTGGGCTTTTTTGAGAGTTTTTTCAAGATGAGCATTACAAGCTTGCCCGGAAAATTTATTGGCTTTGATAATTATATAAGGGCATTTTCAGATAAGAATTTTCTGATGTCATTTTTACACAATGCCAAAATGTTCGGTTATTCATTAATTATGAATTTTTGGGTACCGATTGTTCTGGCTATGCTCATAGATGAAACAAGAAAAGGACGAACATTTTTCAGATTGGTATATTTTATTCCGGCATGTACTCCGGCAGTGGCAATGACAGTTCTGTGGAAGTATTTTTGGCAGCCGGATTACGGACTTGCCAACTATTTTATGAAATTAATGCATTTGCCGGAACAGCTTTGGCTGAATAGCGAAAGCTTGGTATATTTTTGCATGTTCTTCCCCGGACTTATCATTTCAGGCGGAATGAATATGGTTATTTATCTGGCAGCTTTGCAGGATGTGCCGGGAGAGTTGTATGAAGCTGCTCTTATTGACGGCGCGGGCATTAGACAGCGTATAAGATATGTAACTATTCCGGGAATTAAACATATTGTATTTTTAATGCTTACGCTCTCAATCATAGGTTCATTTAACTTCATGGAAAATGTATTGTTGTTGACAGGAGGCGGTCCGTCAAATTCCACACAGACAATGCTGTTATATGCATATCAGCAGGCTACTAACTCAATGGATTACAGCTATGCAATAACTATGATTGGAATTGTCTTTATAGCAACGATGATACTAACAATTGTCTTTAATAAGATAACGGCAGAGAAGGAGTAGGGTTATGGCAGTTATTCAGAATATTGAATTAAAAAGCAAAAAAGGAAAGTGGATATACAGGAGTGTGTATATAATCCTCTTTTTATATATGTTTGTACAGTTTGCTCCGCTGGTTTGGCTGGGACTCAGTACATTTAAAGAAAACAATGAACTGATTGCAGCAATTCCTACACTTTTGCCTAAAAAATGGACTGCTGAAGCATATATTGAAACATTTACAACGTATAACGTTTTGGGGAATATTTTAAATACAATTTTCTTCTGCGGAGCAATTATAGTTGTGCAGACCGTAACGAGTACACTTGCGGCATATGCGCTTTCAAAAATGAAACCCAGATTTGGAGGTGCTGCCTATATGTTTATTTTGGGAACACAGATGTTTTCGGCAATGGCATTAATGTTTCCGTTGTATATTATGATGACCAAGATGGGACTTATAGGAAGTAAATGGTCGTGGATACTGACATCCAGTTCATGGGCATATGCTATAGTGCTGTATAAGAATTTTTTTGACAGTATTCCGAAAGACTTGGTTGAGGCAGCACAAATAGACGGAGCGGGACATTTCAGAATTATGCGCAGAATTATAATACCGCTTGCCAAACCGGTGTATGCAGTTTGCATTCTGAATACATTTATGGCAGTATATAACGATTTTCTGCTGCCGATGATGTTGTTGCCGGATGAAGAAAACTGGACTTTGATGATGAGAATTTATGCCATGACAAATGGTTCGGTAAAACAGAACGTTATGTTTGTAATGCTGTTTATTACATGTATCCCGTCCATTGTATTCTATTTGTTTGCTCAAAAGTATATACAAGAAGGAATTTCAACATCCGGAATTAAAGGCTGAAAAATTAAAGCGGCATAAAGTATTAGCCAAGAGAATGAGGTAAGAAATAATGAAACACATAAAAGTTATCCCGATATTTATATGTTTAATTCTGTTAATGGCTGTAAACATAGTCAATGCGGAATTTCAGATGAGTTCTCCTGTTGTGCGCGGAAATGAAATTATAATTGATGGAAATGTAAAAGAAATCGAAAAAACTATAACATTTCTGGTAGTGAAAAGCGGAGGAGATGTAAATGATACTAATGATATTCTGACAGTCGGACAAGTAAAGAGCGATGCCGATGGAAATTTTCAGGTAAAAATAGAAATGGACGACAACCAGAGCGGAAAATATAATATAATACTCCATTCAAATAATACTTCGGATTATAATACAAGTGTCGGCTTTATTTATATCAATGAAGAAATAATGAATCAATTATTAGCTGACTTAACAATGAAGACAGCAGAAGAGATTGAATATGAATTGAGCATAAATAAAGATTACCAGTATGCTTTAGAAAGTCAGGGGTTGGCAATTGAACAATTCTTATCAGTCAATCAAAATGAGAGAATTGAATATATAAAAGATATTGGGCATGAAGTTGAAAGCGTAAAGGATTTTGCGGAAAAATTAAATATCAGATTACTTTTTAATGAACTTAACAATAAAAAGAATATTTCTGAAAATTTAAGCAGAATTAATTTAACTTTTGAAGAACAGACATTTGATAAATTTACTGATAATGAACAGGCAATGATTGTTAAATTGATAGAAAAAAGACTTCCTGTTGAAAATTGGGAGTCATTAATAAATAATTATAATAATTGCGTTGTTTTGATGAAATTTAATTTTGCCCGATATTCGGATATAGACAGCTTGATGGAAAAATATAAAACAGAGCTGGGTTTGGACAACAGCGCTGCGTATAATACATATTTGGGATTTTCTCAAAAAGATAAGCAAAGTACGCAAGAGATAGTGGTAAAAAATATTGATAAAAATACTGTATTTACAAATGAAAATTACAGTTCCATATTGATAAATGCGGTGAACACGGTTAAGAATAAAAATTCATCATCCGGCGGAACAGGCGGAGGCGGTGGAAGCAGTACTTCAAAAAATGCCTATACAGAGGACGTTGTTTCAAAAGTTGTGGGAATAATACAAGACACTTCAATGCCGGATAATGAAACAGTATCCTTTACAGATATAGACGATGTGCCGTGGGCAAAAAATGAAATCATATATTTGGCTCAGAAAGGAATTGTATCCGGGACTGAAAAAGGTACATTTTTACCAAACGAAATAATTACGAGAGAAGCGTTTGTGAAATTAGCGGTTGAGGCAGCCGGTGTTCATAATGAAACGGCAGTATGCAGTTTTGAGGATGTTGTAAAAGGGAGCTGGTATGAGAGTTACATTGCCAGTGCATATGAATATGGTCTTATAACAGGACAATCTGATAAGATTTTTGGAGTCGGAAGTGCAATCACACGTGAGGATGTATGTGTAATTGCGGCGAAATTGTTAAAAAATAAAAGCTTTGAAAGTAATATTACATTTAATGATGCAACAGAAATATCGGATTACGCAGTTGAAAGTGTGAAAATTCTTGCCGGTAAGAAAATCATATCCGGGATGGGGAATAACGAATTCAAACCCAAGGAGGTTTGTACACGTGCACAGGCTGCAAAAATAATATATGGAGTTTTAATGGAGGGCAACTTATGAAAAAAATTATTTCATTAATACTTGCTGTGGTATTTGTTCTTGGAGGAATATCTGTTCCGATATTTGCGGCGGAATCAAATGAGAGTATCAAAATTGAACGCTTGTCCGCTTTGGGGATTATACACAATATGAATGCAGTCGAGTTTGATAGCAGCAAAGAAGTTATTAAAAAAGCTTTTTATGAGGCTGTATATGGAATTGTAACAGATGAAGAAAAAACGGATTCGGCGGTTATTAATTTATTAAAAAGATATAGAATTGAACTTTCTGCTGAGGAATTCGGAGATGTTATGACACGGCGTGAGGCGCTTCAGGCAGTAGTATGCGTAATGGGATATCCCTATGGTCCTCCGAAGGATGAAGAATTAAAAAAATTAGCAACATGGCTGGATATTCTCGGAAATTTGAGAGGATCGTTAGATGACGCAATAACAGTGGGAGAAATGGTTAATATTATTTATGCAGCTGCATTTAATAATATGCTGTCAATATCACCCGATTCATATCCCGGAGCTCCTCAGATTGAATTGTTGGAGGATAAGTCACCTCTGGAATATTACAGAGATATTTATGAAGTGAGAGGATATGTAAATAAGAACGGTTACGCTTCGGTTGTTGATAATCGTCCTGTCTCAAAAGGGCATATTTGCATTGATGATGAGTGTTTCAAAACAGGAAGCACAAACGCCGGGGATTATTTGGGCATGCCTGTTATCTCGTTTGTAAAGTACAGTGATGATGAGGGAGAAATATTGTATATTGAACTTAATAAAAATCGTGCTACAACTGTAACGATAGATGCCGATGATATCATATCAGTGGACGATGAAATAAAAAATATACAGTATGACTTGGGAACCCGCATTAAAAAGGCAGAATTAAGTGCTGCGGTTAAGGTAATATATAATGGCAAAAATTGTACGGATTATGTTAAAAATGATCTTATTCCGACGGTGGGCGATGTAGAGCTGATTGATTCAGATAATGACAGGAAAATTGATGTAATAAAGGTTCGCTCATATGAGACAGTTTTAGTGGATTATGTTTCCGCTCATAATAATATGATAAAAAGCAAGTATAATAATTCAGCGGTATACTCGTTGGATGATTATACAGATGTCTATATTGAAAAGGATGAAAAGGAAATAGAATTATCCGAGATAAAGGCAAATGATATTTTGCTTTTTGCAAAGAGTAAAAGCGGCAGTGATGAATTAGTGAGAATATATGTCAGTGATAAGCAGGTAACGGGTGTAATAAAAAATATAAATTACAGTGCCCGAAATATTACTGTTGATGATAAGACATATAATTTGTCAAAAGATTATATAACGGCAATTAATGATACGTCACAGCCATTTGTAAAACAACCGGAAACCGGAAAAAATTATTGTATATATATAGATTCAATGGGAAATGTGGCATATGCAGTATCACTTGAAGGTAGCAGTTATATTTACGCATATAAAATATGGAAGGATGCGGCTGACGAAAACGTTATAATTAAGGCAATAAATACCGAGGGCGAATGGAAACAATATACCTTGGCTAAGAAACTGAATTATAATAACTTCTCGTCACGACAGACAAATGATAAGGTTTATGAGGCACTTGGAGGTGCATCGGGTTTTGCGCATCAATTACTAAGGGTTGAACTTAATGCTGAAGGAAATATCAAAAAGTTGGAAACCTCGGAATTGTCAGACAAATATGATGAGAATACATTTACCAGATATCAGATGCCTTATCTTAGGATTTATTCAAAAGATGCAATGACATTTGGTGATGATGTTCATGGAATGGCAGATACAAAAGTTTTTATCCTTCCGACTGATTCGAGTAGAATTACATCGGAGGCTTATGTTACGGGAATGTCTTATTTTAAACTGGATTCAAGATACCGCATTGATGCATATGATATTGATAAATTTTACAGGGCTCCTGTAATTGTCTATACATCTGATGATAAGGATGCTGATTCTAATGCTACGGTTATAACAGATATTTATGAAGCTGTTATTAATGACGAAGTTAAAACGGTAATTGAGTGTTTGCAGGACGGAAAAATTAACTCTTTTGCAGTATCTGATTCTTATCAGTTGCCTGATATTAAAGAGGGCGATGTGATAAAAACGGCATTGAATACTATCGGGGAAATTTCATATATAGAGGTTTTAAATAAGCTTGAAAAAGATATTGTAAAACAGTATCCTGATCAATCTGATCCCGCATCAATTCACAAATCAAATGTAGTTGCTGCCGGCACAATTGAGGAAATAGGAATTCAAGAAGAAATGTTCCTTGCGGACTGCGGCACATTTACAGCCCGCTTAAGAATATTGGGAACAACACAGATTTACTTATATGATGGTGAAGAACGAAATAATAAGGTAAGAAAGGTGACTTTATCTGAGCTGATGCCGGGAGATAATGTTTATGTCTATATCGGTTGGGCAAAGGTAGGAGTTGTTTATGCGATGCGTAATGTGCAATAATGAGAGGCGGTAAAAATCTATGAAACGAAAAATATTTGTTTTGTTTTTTATAGTATTTGCAATAACACAGAATGTATTTGCGGATGAAAATTATATTTCAAAGGATATTGATACGGTATATGGTTGGACAATGCGAAATACAGGCTATGAGAATGACGTACAAACCGGGCTGGATGATACATTTAGTATTGTAGAGGATACGGTACATGGAAATGTTCTGATGGTTGAAAAGCAGTCAACAAGCCATTATAACAGCTGGAAAGGGGTTATACAAAAAATTCCTGCCGAAAAATTAATAAGCGGACATACATATGTTGCAGAGTTTGATTTAAAGATGTCCAATGACAGGACATGGTTAAGAACCGGATTTAATTATCCTAAAGGGTATTCTGAGCCTTATGGCCCCAATTGTACGAATTGGTCAAAAAGAAATCAGGAATATACTTACGAATCGGGAGATTCTTTGGATATAATATTTTGCAATACAGGCGGAGTGGGAACATTCTGGCTTGGTAATGTAACAGTGTATGATAAAGATGACGAGGAGAAAGAGAACCTTCTTATAAACGGTGATTTCAGCTTAAATTATTCGAGGGTAGAGAATCTGAAATACAGCGACGGTGTGGTATCGTGGGACTTGCCGGAAGATATGCGGGGAGATAAGCTGAACTTTTATAAACGAACACTTGACGGAACCCGTATTCTTTTGAATGAAAAACCAATATCTGTGGAGATCGGACGAGCGGATTTTGAAATTTCAGCAGAAAATAGTTTTTATCTGGATGCTTATACCTGTGACGGTGATGTGGAGACAGATGCTTTTGCTGTGTACGAATATATCGGCAATATAGATTTTTATGACTATAAACTGTATCATGGAACGACGCAGATTTCAGCTCCGGAAAAGGGAACACTGACAGTAGCGTTTCCGGTAAAAAATAATTTACTTACGGAAGGTTACAACTTTGAAATCATTGCGCTGCTCAAAGAGGGTAATATTACAAAACAGGTAGTCAGCAAAAACTATACGGTGCCGGTTACTGAAGATGTGAATGAATATACTGTCGATATGGATGTTGATTATGATGTCAGTGATAATACCCATATTGAAATATATTTATGGGACAGCATTTCAAATATGAATATAATTCGTGATGTATATGTGTTTTAATTTAGACTTGAAAGAGGGTGCTTATAATGAAGCGAAAATGTTTGGCGGGAATTCTTGCAGGCATCATGATTTTTGGAAATACACCGGCATATATGGAAAGCAATGCCGAGATACTGTCAATAGATGAGTACTATAAGGCATTGAGTGAGCAAAGCTATATGGCAGTGCTTCCGGCAAAAGATATTGAAATTGACGGAGATGGTAAGGATTGGGAAAACTATCCGACTGTTCAGGCTGAAAAAGTACGGGATTACAGCGGTGCGAATGTGGACATTACTCTGAATGCTAAATTTGCATGGGATAATGAAGCATTTTATTTCTATGCAGAGGTACATGATGAAATATACAGACCGCAGATCGGCGGTTCATATTGGCAGGGAGATTCATTGCAGTTTTGCATGGGCTTGCCCGATGAAACATTTGGAGATGAATTTGGATTTAGCTATGATGAAGAAAACAAGAAACCGTATATAGCTTTACCGGCTGCCATAAATGACAAAGCGGATTTAATAGACGCAGCATTTAAGCATGACGGCGCACTCTTGAAATATGAAATTAAAATTCCGTGGAATGTTCCTTTTGAAGAAAAACCGGAAGCTTTTAAATTCTGTTTGCTGGCAGCCGATAATGACGGTAAAAACAGAGAGTATGTAGTCATGATGGAAACCGGTATTGAAGAACAGAAAAGGAACGATAAGTTTCCATACCTGATTCCATGTGATGAAAACACGAACGGAATATCGTGGATAAGCGGCGAAACGACAGTTAATACCTGCGAAAAAGCACAATATTCTATAAATATTCTTAATTTTAACGAAAAAAGAGAGTATAATATCAATGCTCCCGAATTGGGTTATAGCGGAAATGTAACCGCAGATGAGAAAAGCTGGATAGTAATCCCTATTGAGTATGATTCGGGAGAAGAACCTCGTGTTGTTGATATGTATGCAGATGTGGGAGAAAATTTAATCTCTTTTCATAAATCTGTGAAAATTCAACCGACATATGAGTTGTATAAATCAAGATTTGAGGCTCTGAATGAGCAATTGGGGAAAATAGATAAATTGCTTGAAAGCTGCAAAAATGAGGGAATATATGTTGATTATGAAGAAGTTAATGCTAATACGGTACGTGAATTT
Source organism: uncultured Clostridia bacterium (assembly GCA_934476675.1). Classification (GTDB taxonomy): domain Bacteria; phylum Bacillota; class Clostridia; order UBA1381; family UBA1381; genus UBA4716. Next base: position 15,372 of record CAKSOE010000027.1, read on the forward strand.
TTGAAATGGACAATTGATGATTTGAATGCAAAAGATTCGGATCGTGTGCTGTATTGTATAGAACAAATGGAAAAGCTGTGTGATGAGGCATACTCCAATCTGAGCGGGTATATTTTGGGAACTAAGCTGCCATATGATGTTCCTCATGTTGTCCCCAATGGGCCTCTTGAAGTAAAAAACGGTACATTTTACGGAGAAACGATTAATTCGGAAGGCGATGTTGAAGAAAGACCAATCTATTTAATCGGGTACGGACATGGTGATAAAGCAAGGCAGGATCTTGCCAAGTTTCCCGGAGTTGGCGGAAACTATATTCAGTTTGAGCTTGGACCGAGAAGTTATATAAAGCCTGCCGGAGATGTGCCAGATTGGATAGGCGGAAAAGAGAATGCGTTGATTTTTGATGAAGCAACTAACAGTAATGTTATACATTTGGTTGATGATTCGATTAAACAAAGCATTCCGGTGCGCTCCGATGCAAATTATCGCTTGAAGTTTAAAGCGCGCGGAAGCGGATCAGAAATCTGGTATTCCCTTTACGACTGGAATCAGAGAGTGTATCCCAAACTGACAAAGACTATGGCTGAGTATACACATGATTTCACGGCACCGATTCACGGAGATATAACACTGCGTTTTTATGTGAAAGGTGATGTATATATTGATGATGTTGAGATTGTACGAATAGATGATAATGGTGAAGAATGTGCGGCAGATACCGTAGTGAACGGAGATTTTGAAAAAACGGAAAATGATTCAAGATTTATATGTGATTTCAGTGCAGTGTTAGGCGCCTTTGGTACGGTTTATGATGCCGAAAAAGCAGGAGTTATGGTATCATTCTTGCTTTCACCGCATTATTTCCCAAGTTGGGTTTATGATGAATATCCGGAGACAAAAATCAAATCGGTACGGTCATATGATATAAGTACTGACGTAGTTAAGGATATGTATGCCGTAATGGGGCGAGAGATTGCAAGAGTATTAAAAAACTTCACTAATGTAAACGATATATGCGTACATAACGAAGACCGATACCTTTTGTATGAAGACAGTAAAAATCTTCCGTTATTCCAAGCATTTCTGAAAGAAAAATATGGAGATATAAGTTCATTAAATTCTGCGTATGGTACAAATTATGTTGGGTTTGATGAAATTCCGATGCCAAACGGGTTGGAAAGAAGCTCGGCAACATATGATTTGGCGGAGCTTACTAATAAGTTGGTGCTTGAAAGCCGTAAAGTTTCGTATGAGGCTATAAAGAGTGTGTGGCAAGAGGTTAATGTATCCGGAAAACTTCAGGCACCTCACGTATTCTCTAAGGATTTAAACAGATTTACTCAAGGGTTAAATCCTATCGGTGAAGGAAGAGTTTTCGGGCTGCATGGAATGGATGGCGGTATTACATATAATAACGGAGAGTTTCTCGATACAACCTTTGCGGAGGGAAATCCTTTAAGCATTTATATGTTATATGATTATGTAACATCGGATATTTCCGCTCCGATTTTAAATATGGAAGACCATATAGATACAGACGGAGACGAGACATGCATTGAAGAAATAGGAAAGAACAGTGCAAGATATATGTGGGAGGCATGTGTTCACGGTCGAGGAAGCTCCGCAATCTGGCAGTGGGCGAGAACGAACGACACATCTAATGCAATGGTTAGAGGCCGCATAACTTACAGACCGGATCAGATGGCTAAGGTGGGACATACCGCATTAGATGTCAATAGGCTTTCAAATGAGGTTGCGGCATTGTTCAATACTAAGCGTACAGTACAGATATTGTATTCAAGACCATCTGTGAACAGAAATTATGTGGTTTTGGATGCCATGCAAAAAGCGTATGCTGCTGCAAGTTATTCGGGGCAGAAATCATATATTTTAACCGATTCGGATTATGATAATATAAACCATTCTGATTTGTTGATAGTTCCGGCAGCAAAATATGCAAGCGAAAGACTGGTAAATGATATTCTTACCTATCTTAATGACGGCAATGAAGTGGTTTTATTGGGCGATTTCTGTTTGAAGTATGATGAATACGGAAGACCGCACGATGAACAGCTGTTAAATGAGATATATGCAAAAGCAACAGTTATTCCGGTTGAAGAAGTAATAGATGACAGTTATAGCTACAAGGGAGTTAATACCGAGGCGCATATCGTGGATAACAGCCATATAAACATTGATCAATATGAATTACGTGATGCATTGCGTCCGATATTCGAGAAACATAATTTAATGACTGTACAGCTGGTTGATGCCGATACGGGAGAACTCACAAAATCCACCGCTTTTCTGTACACTCAATATGGCGATAATATGCTTTTGGACGTATCGTACTACGGAGATTATAATGATAAGAAATCATTTAAGGTAATATATAACGGTCATGAAATTACAAATATGAGAGAGTTAAGAAGCGGAAAGCTGATTACAAATAGTGTTGCCGAGGTGGAGGCTGAAACTCCGCTGCTTCTGAGCTTTAAATTAAAATAAGTTTTGTATATTAGGCTTATAAGCCATATAAATTAAAATTAAAAAACGAAAGGATGTAAAAACATGAAAAAATTATTATCAATGGTTCTGGCATTATTCATTGCTTTGTCGGCAACGGCAGCGATTGCAGCCGCAGAGGAAAACGCTCCGACAACATCGCAGGATGTCTATGGATGGATTGAAGAAACTCCTTACAAGGATGAGGGGAATGGCATTTACGATACTGTAAATGTTGTAGAGGATACTACTTATGGCAAGGCACTGGAATTTATTAAACAATCGGACAAAAATACAAGCAGAAGATTGCTCATTTCGCAAAATGTTTCACCGAGTAAGCTTATAGACGGACATACATACACATTGGAATTTGCATATAATGTTCCTGAGACAACAGATAAATTTTGGATTTCAGCCGGATTTTCGACACATGATAACAATAAGAGAACGCAGCCGATAAGTATCGACCATCAAGGAAAAGGTTGGGAAAAGGGAGACATAAGCATTGTATACAACGAAACCAATTTTTCAAACAGCGGAAATTTAGGCAGAATCATACCGGTTTATTTGCTTGTACAGGAGCCGGCGAGATTTAAAATAGCAGATGTGAAGCTATATGATAATGCAGATGAAAACAAAACGAATCTGCTTGTAAACGGCGATTTTTCGGATACGGCAGACAGTCACAAAAACAGCTATTCTTATGGTTGGGATGTTTTTAACTCGAAGAAAATGTTTGATGAAACAACAGGAGAGGTTTTTGATGAAGTATCATTTGTGGCAGAAGATGATACATATTCAAATATAATAAGAATTAATAAAAAGAGCGAAAAAATATCGAACAGCTTTTTCGGAATTGAGCAGACAATACCGCAGGAAAAATTGATAAGCGGACATACGTATGTATTTGAATGTGATATGAAGCTTGCTGATTCATCGTCGGGTACCGTAAGAGTATCTCCTCTTAACCAAGAGAGAAACGGAAGCAACTGTGTAGGCTGGCATCATTATAGCACATGGGAATATACCTATACATCGGGAGATATGTGGACGGCATTCCGCTGTATAGATATTCCGACAGATTTGTATCTTGCAAATATAAGCGTTTATGATAAGGCGGACGCAAATAAGACAAATCTGCTTGTAAACGGTGATTTTTCATATAGAGAAGAGGATAATTCGGAGTGCCTTTATAATTGGATAACGGTAGATAATGGGCATGAAGAAGATAGCGTAAGTGTAGTTGATAATATTGTGTACGGAAAAGCATTGCTGATTGACAAGCAGTCGTCATCAGACAGAAAACAGGTTGGAGTATATGCTCAAATACCCCAGAACAAATTAGTATCGGGACATACTTATACAATTGAATATATGGCGAAAATGGAGCCTAAATATCAGCATTATGGAAAGACAGGCTGGTGGGCGAAGGATAGTTTTTCAGAGCTTTACTGGTCAAATGTTACCTCTTGGAAAAAATATACCAATGATATAACATATACGTCCGGAGTGCTTGAACCGGTATTTCTGGTAAACGGACTTGCGGGCCGCATGTGGATTGCAGATGTGAAAGTGTATGACGCAGCAGATGCAGATAAGACTAATATTTTGGTAAATGGTGATTTTCACGGGCTTCCGGATTCTGATGTTCAGTTTGAGGCAAACGCAGAGGGCGTAGTTGCAAAAATTATCTCGAAAAATGAAGCATATGATATTTTGATGATGTATGCTATCTATCAGGGCAATAAGCTTGAAAATGTAAGGGTATATCCAATGAGCGTTGAGGCTTCCGATGAAATTCAGGAATTCCCAATGTACCCGGATGTGTGGGGCGACGGATATTCAACAAAAGCATTTTTGTGGAGGGCAGATAATCTCATACCGTTAGCTGATGCAATAGATATAGAATAGCCTATTTAAGGGACGAATATTTTGTGGATTGATATAGCAAAATATTCGTCCTTTGAGAAATAGCATATTTGGTGCGGCAAGTGACAGAGTATTACTTATTATTGTTTTTGTGTTATAAAGAGGAGGAAAAAAGTTGAAAAAGTTTTTAATTGCATGTTGTCTGGCAGTTTTTTTCTCAACGACAAGTGTGGTATTTGCAGATGATATATTTACACCTGTTGCGGAATCTCTTGCTGAGATAGATAATCTTATTTTAAGCTGTAATCAAAATGGATTACCATGCGATTTGCAAAAGGCAAATGCTGAAATTATCCGTGATTATATCGAAATTGGAAGAGAAGATATAGAATTAAATTCAGCACGTGCAGAATATTCGGCGGACAAGCTCTCCGATTTGGCGTCAAAAACAAAGGCAGAGCTTGAAAACATTATAACTAATAATAGCGGCGAGGCTATACCGAGTTACACCGGGACAAAGATTGTTTCGGATAAATTAAATTTTAAAACTGCCGGTAATACTATGTTTTTCAGCGGACATCTTGTATTTGAACCGCATATTGCATCGGATATGAAACGTATCGGATCAAATATCTATGCGTGGGAAATGGGACCGAGGGATACTATTGTGCAGGAGGGAACTTTTCTTCCTTCATGGAGCTTGGAAAAAACGGGCGATAGCGAGGCTGTATCTGTTGAGACCGACAGAACGCAGGCATACACCGGAGAAACAAGCTTGAAATTATCTTGTTCTACGCCTCTTGCCAATGGTAATAAAGCAACTGTTTCACAGGATATTTATGTAAAACCGAACAAGACTTATGTTGTAAAGCTTTATTTAAAGGGAATGGAAACTCGCGGAAATACTTTAATGTTGGGTGACACGCAGAAAACTTTACCGAACGGGACTTTTGACTGGCAGCCTAAGACCTATGAAGTAACAACCGGGGAAAATCAACAAAAGCTTGAATTTAAAATAATTACACAGAGCCTGACAACAGCTTTGTGGGTGGATAATATAAGTGTAACCGAAAAAGGAAGAGAATACAATCAAATCAATAACGGAGATTTTGAAACTGTTACATGGCCTGATGGCGGATTTCTGGAAAATCAGGGCGTTATGGGGTATATAAAAGCAGTTATGGAAGAAGCAAAGGACGATGGTATTTCGGTTATGCTGCTTATGTCTCCGCACTATATTCCCGACTGGTTCTGGGAAAACTATCCCGATGCATATTGTTATCAGGAAGGATTTTTAAAAGGAGATGTGACAAACAATACATATAAAGAATTTATCAAGACTCATGTTCAGGCGCTGGCGAAAGCAGCGGATTTCACTAATTTACACAGTTTAATACTCAGCAACGAGCCTATATACAATACACAGTATTATACGAACGGAAAACAGATTTTTAAAGATAAATTTATAGAGTATCTGAAAAATAAATATAACTCCTCAAGTGATGTGTATATTCCTTATCAAATGAGAAAAAATTGGGGAATAACAGAATCAAATTATAAGTGGTCAAGCGTTACCTTGTCAACAGGTACATCAGCAAATACCATAGCGGCAACCGGAAAGTTTTGGGATTGGATGGAATTCAATAATAAAATTTTTACTGATTTTCATAAATGGATTGCTGATATGGTTCATGAGGTGGATAAGGATATTCCGGTTCACACAAAGATAAACAGTACGGTATTTAACAGAGAAAAGCTGAATAAGGGAATAGACACAGAAGAAATGTACAGTTATCTTGATTATAACGGTTTTGATGGCGGAATGAATTTTGAAAGTGAAAGAAAAGGATATTTATATATTCGGATGGCGGAAGATTTTGCAAATTCTATTTCGGAAAAACCAATTGTAAACAGTGAGAATCATATTCTTCCCGATGGTTGTACAGATTATTCGGATAAGCATGCATTGATTGCGGGGGCTGATTTATGGCAGGGATTTATTCATGGACGAACAGCTTCGGCTGCCTGGGTTTGGAGAAAGTCTTCTGCTTCGCCGTATAATAACAGTATTACGTATCGTCCTGATGTAATAGCTGCCACAGTGGAAAAAACAATGCAGGCAAATAAAAATGCAGCAAGTCTTGAAAAATTACAGAATGCAGACAGAATTTTCTATATTCTGTACTCTGATGCGGCAATCTTATATTCCGGAGACGCTTATTTAAACAGTTGTTATAATGCTTATGAAGCATTGTGGAGGACGGGACAGCGAGCATCATTTATTACCGAAAAGCAGATTGCAGACGGAAAGCTGAGTAACGATAAAATACTTGTGATACCGTCAACAGCAAATATAAATGAAATTGCAGTTGAGAAACTGAATTCATTTACAGGCAGAAGTGTTGTTGTGGGGGATATTCCGAATAAGAATGAATATAATCTTGCTGTTAATCTTAATTTGAAAAATTTTGTGAAAGCATCAGATGATGTTAACGGAATAAGCAGTATATTTGAAACAATACTTGCAGAGAAAAACATTCCTGAAATAACACTAAGAGATTCAGACGGGAATCTGCTGGACATGACGGATATACGTACTGTGACGGATGAGAACGGAATATTGATTAATGCGTGTAACAATACATGGACAGAAAAGGAAAATATATCTGTCTATTATGCCGGAAAAAAATTAAATAAATTAAAAGACGAATTGAATAATTGCAGTATATCATCGGAGTTTAATCTTTCTCCGTTTGTACCTGTTTTGTTAAGAATTGATAAAAACAATATGAGTTTGCCGACAACATCGCAGGATATCTATGGTTGGATTGAAGAACCTCCTTATAAAGATGAAGAAAACGACATTTATGATACTGTAAATATTGTGGAAGATGCGACCTATGGCAAGGCATTGGAATTTATTAAGCAATCGGAAAAAAATGATACGGACGCAAGAAAACGCCTGGCAGTATTTCAAAATGTTTCACCGAGTAAGCTTATAGACGGACATACATACACATTGGAATTTGCATATAATGTTCCTGAGACAACAGATAAATTTTGGATTTCAGCCGGATTTTCGACACATGATAACAATAAGAGAACGCAGCCGATAAGTATCGACCATCAAGGAAAAGGTTGGGAAAAGGGAGACATAAGCATTGTATACAACGAAACCAATTTTTCAAACAGCGGAAATTTAGGCAGAATCATACCGGTTTATTTGCTTGTACAGGAGCCGGCGAGATTTAAAATAGCAGATGTGAAGCTATATGATAATGCAGATGAAAACAAAACGAATCTGCTTGTAAACGGCGATTTTTCGGATACGGCAGACAGTCACAAAAACAGCTATTCTTATGGTTGGGATGTTTTTAACTCGAAGAAAATGTTTGATGAAACAACAGGAGAGGTTTTTGATGAAGTATCATTTGTGGCAGAAGATGATACATATTCAAATATAATAAGAATTAATAAAAAGAGCGAAAAAATATCGAACAGCTTTTTCGGAATTGAGCAGACAATACCGCAGGAAAAATTGATAAGCGGACATACGTATGTATTTGAATGTGATATGAAGCTTGCTGATTCATCGTCGGGTACCGTAAGAGTATCTCCTCTTAACCAAGAGAGAAACGGAAGCAACTGTGTAGGCTGGCATCATTATAGCACATGGGAATATACCTATACATCGGGAGATATGTGGACGGCATTCCGCTGTATAGATATTCCGACAGATTTGTATCTTGCAAATATAAGCGTTTATGATAAGGCGGACGCAAATAAGACAAATCTGCTTGTAAACGGTGATTTTTCATATAGAGAAGAGGATAATTCGGAGTGCCTTTATAATTGGATAACGGTAGATAATGGGCATGAAGAAGATAGCGTAAGTGTAGTTGATAATATTGTGTACGGAAAAGCATTGCTGATTGACAAGCAGTCGTCATCAGACAGAAAACAGGTTGGAGTATATGCTCAAATACCCCAGAACAAATTAGTATCGGGACATACTTATACAATTGAATATATGGCGAAAATGGAGCCTAAATATCAGCATTATGGAAAGACAGGTTGGTGGGCGAAGGATAGTTTTTCAGAGCTTTACGGAAATAATGTTACATCTTGGAGAAAGTATACTAATGATATAACATATACGTCCGGAGTGCTTGAACCGGTATTTCTGGTAAACGGACTTGCGGGTCGTATGTGGATTGCAGATGTAAAGGTGTATGATACAGCAGATGCCGATAAGACTAACATTTTGGTAAATGGTGATTTCTATGGCTTGCAAACATTAGAAATTAAATTTTTCCTGAATGGAGACAGAATACAAGCAGAATTCCCCGGAAACAGTGCTTATAAAGATATTATGATAGCATACGCAGTTTATCGGGGCAATGTTCTTGAGGAGGTTCACTTGACAAAGAAAACATTACAGCAAAGCGATAAAGCACAAAAAATTTATGTTTATCCAAAAATCTGTGATGATGGGTACACTGAAAAAGCTTTTTTGTGGGAACTGAATACAATGGAGCCATTGAGTGAGCCGATTATAATTAAGTAATTAGGAATAGGTGTTTTATTATGGTAAAGATTCACATAAACAAAATTAAAGGAGAATATAACGGGAAAGAATGTTTTGTACATGCAAGGATGTGTGCGGTAAATGAACAATACTGGCTGATGACCATGCAAAAGTTATATGTTCATGGAAGTGATTTGTTTTCACCGTTGTATGTATCAATAAGCAGGGATGGCGGAAAAAATTGGTCAAAGCCACAGCCGGATAATGCGTTTGTTCTGAAAAGTGAGAATAATATGGAAATTGTCGGATGCGATGCAACTTTGTTGACTCATAAAAAAACGGGAAAGGCAATTATCACGGGATGCGTGGCTTGCTATGGTGAAAATGGTACGGAGCCTATTTGGGATGCTGCCAATAAAACATTTTATTCTGTTTTTGATAGTGAAACAGAGAAATTTAAACCCATTAAATTTATAGACATTCCATCTGAGTATAGTTTCAGATGCTGCAATCCGGGCTGCTCGCAATTTATAGAAGATGAAAACGGAGACTTACTGATACCGGTAAATGTATCGAAAACGGAAGACATATATTTTGTTACAATGGTGATGAAGTGTGGTTTTGATGGGGAAAATATATTCTTTAAAGAATTTGGAAGTGAACTTGAATTTAATAATTCACGTGGTCTGTATGAACCTTCCATATGTAAGTTCGAAGATAAGTATTACCTGACGTTAAGGAATGATGAGTACGCATTATACGCTGTCAGTGATGATGGATTGCATTTTTCCGAACCTCAGTTTTGGAAATGGGATACAGATGAGATTTTACCGTCATATAATACGCAGCAACATTGGCTTATATGCGGTAATAAGCTGCATTTGGTTTATACAAGAAAAGCCGGAAACAATGATCATGTGTTCAGGCACAGAGCACCGCTGTTTATGGCGGAAGTAGATACTAAAACTATGAGAATTCTGCGCCACACTGAGCAGATTGTTGCCCCGGAAAGAGGAGCAAGACTCGGGAATTTCGGGGTGAGTTTTATAAACGAACAATTTTCGGTTATTACTGTGGCAGAGTGGATGCAGCCGGCAGGATGCGAAAAATACGGAAGTGATAATTCGATTTATGTTACTTCCGTAATGGATGAAGTTTAAATAAATTAGCGGAGTTGAGAATTATGTTATTGATGCGATACCCACAAGGGAAAACGAAAGCCGTTACATTAAGTTATGATGACGGAATTACACAGGATATACGTTTAATAGAAATCATGCAGAAAAACGGATTAAAGGGGACATTCAATGTTAATGCCGGTCTGATTTCGGAAAATGATACAGCGTGCGGAAAAATGAGTAGCAGTCAAATGTCAAAGTTGTATTCAAGTACAGGAAATGAGGTGGCGATACATACTTACAGTCATTCACACCTTGAAGATTTATCTTATGACATGGTAAGAACGGAAATTATAAAAGACAGGGAAGGAATAGAAAAAATATTCGGTACAATTGTCAGAGGAATGGCATATCCATACGGAACCTTTAATGAAGAAGTTATCCAATGTGCAAAAAGCTGCGGAATAATCTATGCACGAACAACAATTTCAACCGAGAACTTTTTGCTTCCGCATGAGTGGCTTAAGCTTAATCCGACGTGTCATCATAATAATCCGAATTTATTTGGACTGGTAAAAAGATTTTTATCGGATCAAAGGAGTGACTACAGCGATCCATGCATCTTATTTTACCTGTGGGGACACAGCTATGAATTCGACAGAGATGATAATTGGGACAGAATAGAAAAGTTTGCCGAAAAAATCGGAGGACATGAAGATATATGGTATGCAACCAATGTCGAAATATGCGAATATATCAAAGCATATCGCAGCTTGATTTATTCGGCTGACGGAATGATAGTCAAAAATCCGACTTCTGTAGGTGTTTGGGTGGCAAAAAACGAAAAAATTACAGAACTAAAACCGGGCGAAACAGTTTATTTTAGTGAATAGGAGCAATATTAATGAAACTTTTAATGGATATGGTGCATGATAATCCGGGTGAAGAAAGGACAAAAACATCTTTCAGAAATCCCGAAAAACTTTTGGCATACGGATATAACACTCAGGTTTTTAAGCATAATGATACAACGGTAACCTTTAAAAAATTAAATAAGGATTTTTTCAGCACCGCCGGAGGCCATACATGGCTTGAACAAATGACTGAATACTCCGCAGATGAAATAAATGCGGCTCATAATGCGGGTCTTTTGACAATGTGTCATACGGATTTGTTTGTCTTGCCGAAACTTCTTGTTGATGAATATCGAAGTGAAATTTGCGATGCAAAAGGAAGAATCTCTATTTTTAAAAAGAAAACAAAAGAAATTCACAGCTTATTATTCGATGAATTATTCGATAACTATCCGCTTGATGGGCTTATAATCCGTGTCGGGGAGACCTATCTGCACGACACACCTTATCACATCGGAAATGGTGCGGTAGAGTATGGAGACAGGGAAGAAGAGATAAAGACATTTATTGAGCTTATCAATTTTCTGCGTAGTGAGGTTTGCGTAAAGCATAATAAATATCTTATATTCAGAACATGGGATTGTTTCCCGGATAAGTTCCATGCCAATGCGGACTACTATCTTGATGTTACGAATAATATAGAGCCGCACGAGAAATTGCTGTTTTCAATAAAACATACGGCGTTGGATTTTTGGCGGTATGTAAAATTCAATCCGTGCATTGGCAAAGGCATGCATAAGCAGGTTATAGAAGTGCAGTGTCAGCGGGAATATGAAGGCAAAGGCGCATATCCGATGTATATTGCAAACGGAGTCATTAACGGATTTTCGGAAAATAAAAATATTCTCGGAATAAAGGATTTTGCGGATGATCCGTTATTCAACGGAATTTATACATGGTCGCGCGGAGGCGGATGGAACGGACCGTACATAAAAAATGAATTTTGGTGTGACTTGAATGTATATGTAATAAGCCAATATGCCGCCGATACGGCAAGAACGGAAAAAGAAATATTTTTGGAGTATGCAATGAACAAAATGAAGCTTGATAAGGCAAATGCGGAGAAATTCTATGCTCTTTGTCTTAAGGTTCCGGAGGCTGTGCTTCATGGAAGATATATTACACCGTATGATTTGTCACTTAATGAAAGCTTTATGCCCTGCGGCAATTGGATCAGAGATGATTGTATTGCAGGACTACAAAGAGATTTGAATAAAGTTTTTGATTACTTAGAGACGAATAGTTTGGTTGATGAGGCGCTAAAAGAAAAGGATTTGACTGTACAGCTTTGGGAAGAAATCAAAGCCGATTTTAATCAGATTGTATTTTCGGATAAAGAATTAAAGGAGTTTATCGGAAACAGCATAGAGTATGGAATAAGGTTTTACCATATAGTTGATATAAGTTTTCATATTTTTGCAAAATGCAGAAGAAAAGAAAAAGTCGCTGATTTGCTTAAAGAGTATGATAAAGCATGGGATGAATTTAATGCTTTGCTGAAAAATGAAAATGCAGCTACGGGTTACTTTGATCATTATATCTTTGAAGAGAATGGGCGAGGGTTGGGAGATACTATTGCCTATTGCAGACAAAATCTTATATAAATTATGTATCACAAAAGGAGGAAGTATTTTGAAGAATTTTAAATTAGAAGGGGTTTATACGGCTTTGTTTTCTCTGTATGATGAGAATATGAATGTTTTAAAAAACAGTGTGGACAGTCTTATTGACTATAATATTCAAAAAGGCATTAAGGGCTTTTATGTCGGCGGCGGTACGGGCGAATGTACGGTTTTACCGAATAGGACAAGAAAACAGATGCTTGAAACGGTTAAAGCTCATTCGGGAAAATTTGAAACTATTGCACATATCGGAGCGGGGCATTTTGAAGATACAATGGATTTATTGGAACATGCAAACAGTGTCGGAGTGGATGCGGTATCGTCTCTTCCGCCGTCTCTGACAGCATATTATTCAGCAGATGAAACTTTTGAATATTACAAAATCTTGGCTGAGAAATCAAATGCACCTGTTCTTGCATATATAACACCGATGCTTCAGTGTGACATTATTGCCTTTGTAAAAAAACTTATGGAGTTGGAAAATATTATCGGTATAAAGCTGACAATACCCGATTATCATTTGTTTGAACAGATAAAAGCAATTGTGGGCGAAAAGTGTAATTTAATGAACGGACCGGATGAGTGTATGCTGGCTGGATTGTCGATGGGGGCTGACGGAGCAATTGGCACTACATATAATATAATGCCCAAAACGGCTTGTGAAATATATGATAGCTTTATGAAAGGTGATATGAAGCAAGCATTGCATAAGCAAAATCAACTCAATAGAGTGATTGATTTTTTACTTAGCTATAATCACAATTTTGCTTATTGGAAATTACCGCTTAAAGTGTTGGGGATTGATGTCGGTTATACTGTCAAGCCGTCCAAACTTCCGGATTCCGATGAAATTGAGAATGTTTTGACGAAACTTCTTGAAACACAGTTTGCGAAAGAAATAGAATAAATTACAGATTGAGAAATGAAGGAGGAAAATGAAATGATAGATTATAATGGTTTGAAAGAGGGATTTAAGAATGCCGGAATATGCAGCGGAGATACTGTTTTAATACATTCGGCAATGACACCGATAGGATATGTTGAAGGAGGCGCAAAAACAGTAGCCGAGGCGTTGATTGATACAGTGGGTAAAGAAGGGACAATTGTGGCACCGGCATTCTGTTTTGTGCATGAAAAAGAATCTGATCCTATAATTGATCCCGTAAATGATAAATCGGAAATGGGAGCAATCAGCGAGGCGATAAGAACTTTTGTGGGGGCAAAAAGAAGTACGGCATTCAGACATAGCTTCAGTGCTGTCGGAAAAAATGCAGATATTATTGTCAACGTTGATCCGTACCTGAGCGTTTTTGATATAGACAGTTCTTTTGGCAAAATGTTGGGCTTGAATACAAAAGTTATTTTATTAGGTGTAACATGGGTTAATTCAACAACACATCACTTTGCCGAATATCTTTTAAATGTAAAAGACAGGCATACCATTGAGAAAAAAGTCAAAGTACGTAATGCGGATGGGATGATTTCTGAGGCAATACTAACGGATTATCAGCCTAAACCTAATGAAAACGGCGAATATTATTCATTTCCGCATGATTTCAATCGAGCAGGATTGATGCTGGAAAATGAAGGGAAAGTAAAGATTTCATCAATAGGCAATGCTGTAACCAGAGTTCATTATATGCGTGATTTAATACATTTGTTTATTGATAATTATGCTGTTACATATAATATGTTTGCTGTTGATGAAACAACAGGAATGCCCGTTGTTTTACCGCAGGGTGAAGTAGTCACAAAGGAATATCTTGACGGCTGCGGAAGATTAGATGTGGCTGAATGGTCATGCGTTAAAGCAGAGAATATATACAAAAAGAAATAAAGAGCTAAATGGATTTAATTGAAAGCTATAGCTGCAACGGAGGAAAATAAATGGAAAAACAATATAAAATGCACGTAATAACAGGAACACATTGGGACAGGGAATGGCGGCATACGGCGGAGCAGTCCAAACTGCGGCTTATGGATTTGATAGATTCAATCCTTGAAATTCTCGAAAAAGACCCCGAATACAATTCGTTCATTCTTGACGGCGGAACAATTGTTTTGGAGGATTACTTTACCGTCCGACCGGAAAAGAAAGAGTTAATAAAGGAGCTTATTGAAAAGAAAAAGCTGTTTATCGTAAACTGGTACACCCTGCCCGAAACCTATACGGTTGCTCCGGAGGCATTAATCAGAAACCTGCTTTTAGGAACAAAAATGGCAAAGGAATACGGCGGTGCAATGAGAGCGGGATATACGGCAACAGGCTATGGTCAGACAAGCCAGCTGCCGCAGATTTATGACGGATTCGGTATTGAAACAGCTATGTTCTATCGCGGCACCAATAAATATGAGCTGCCGGAACTTTTTAAGTGGGAGGCTCTTGACGGAACTCAGATTTATGTACATAAAACCTTTGATGAGGTAACACGCACCAACTGGTATTTCTATGTGTACGACCTGATTGCTCTCGGAAAAGGCACAAAGGATTTAAGTTATACATATAAAAAGGAATGTGAACCGGTACATCTCTGTGATGATGTGCTTTATGAAAAGGCAATCAAGCAGACGATTGATACGCCGACATTTGACAAGAGCGACGAGGGGCTCAAAAAAGCACTTAAAAATATTACGGATCAGGCTATGCCTTACGCAATAGGAAATCATCTTTTGGCACTTAACATGGAGGACAATGCAGAGCCGCATCCGCTCCATTCGGAAATGGTTAAGGCGATGAATGATATATCGGACGATATTGAAATTGTTCAGGATGATATGGATTCCTACATGGATACGATTATTGCAGAGAATAAGGACAAGGATTTATTTGTTCATAAAGGTGAACTTCGTTATGAAGCGGTTGACCTCGGCAGTTGGAGCGGACTTTATGGTGTTACTCACGCATCAAGAGTGAAATTAAAGCTTGTCAATGAGAATGCGGAAACTAACCTTATAAACTTAGCGGAGCCTTTGGCGGCTTTTGCGTCTGCTTATGGTGCGGAATATCCGAAAACAAACCTCGACAGAGCGTGGAAAGGACTTCTTGCAAACCATGCGCATGATAGCATAGTCGGCTGTGCCGTAGACAGAGCGCATGAGGACGCAATGTATAATTTCTCCGTTGCCAAAACTGTGGCGGAGGAAGTTATGGGCAGAAGTATGGTGTCTTTGTTTGAAAAAATAGATACATCAAAGAACTTTAATTTTGATACCGATTTTACTTTTATCATTTTCAATACGCTTGCACAAAGCCGTAAAAGTGTAATTGAGGTTGTAATGGATTTGCCGAAAAATATCTCGTTTGCAGGGACAAACGACTCTGTCGGTGTCGGCAGCGGTGCGGACGCAGGTATGCTGTTTTATGATATTGTGGACGAAAACGGCAACAAAGTTGATTTTGTTGAAATTTCGGCTGAAAATATCAAGATGAGCGTTGAAAGAAAATATGATACCGCAACTGCATTTTCAGCTGTTCGCCGCAGACTGCTCATCAACGTAGACGTGCCGCCGATGGGATATTCAACATATGCTTTAAAACTTCGTGAGCCGGAGTTTGTGTATAAATCAACAATCGGAGATAACCGTGAATTTATCGCCAATGATTCGGGAATTCTGGAAAATGAGTATTTGAAAATTACGCTTAATTCAAACGGTACATTCTCGATGCTCGATAAGGAAAACGGAAAATTGTATGAGAATATGCATTATTTCACCGATGAGGGACAGGTGGGTTCTGCTCACAAATACGTTACACCGGTGAGAAATCCGATGATAACAAGCCTCGGCAATCATGCGGAAATCACGCTGATAGAAAACAATGCTCTGCGGGGAATATTTGAAATTAAAATGACAATGGAAATTCCGGCGGCGGCAACTCTTGACGGCCGTGACAGACTGCGTGAGAAGGTGCTTTTGCCGATTACGTATAGATTAATTCTCGAAAAAGGCAAAAAATATCTCAGCGTAAAAACAAAGCTTACGAACAAGGCAAGGGATCACAAGCTGTATGTTAATTTTCCGACAAATATCAATACTGATTTTGATTATGCGGAATCTGCGTTTGCGGTGGAAAGAAGAAGTATTAAGCATAAGGTTATGAAGGATAATACGGAGCCGTTCGCACCATGCCACCCGATGCAGAATTTCTGCGGAGTATCGGACGGTGAAAAGGGTATTGCATTTTTCTCGGGCGGATTGCGTGAATATGAAATTCGTGACGATGCCGCAAGAACAATGGCAATCACACTGCTCCGTACACAGCGAGCATATATGACGGCAAATCCGGATATGACACCCGAAGAATTTGATAAATATACGGGTATGCACTCATTCGGTGACATTGAATATAACTATGCGATTTATCCGCATAAAGGCTCATGGGAGGACGGAAATGTTCAGGAACAGGCATATGATTTCAAGGTAAAGCTGAAAGCAATTCAGGGCGTACCTCATGAGGGCATATTGCCGTGCCGTTACAGCTTTGTTGAAACAAATAACGAAAATATTGTGCTTGCGGCGGTAAAACAGAGCGAAGATAAGACGGGAATTATTATTAGATTGTGGAATAAGTCCGATAAAGATGAAAAGCTTGATGTTACGGTTAATTTCCCGCACAAGGATATCAAGCTGGTAAAGATGAACGAAACCGAAACGGAGCAGACAAATATAATCGGAGCGCATAAGGTAATAACGCTTAAAGCGACAATATGACGGAGGAAACAATGAGAAAAATACATCTGATATGCAATGCACACCTTGATCCGGTATGGCTATGGCAAAGAACAGAGGGCATGGCGGAGGCAATGTCGACATTCAGAATAGCGGCAGAGTTTTGCGAAAAATATGACGGCTTTGTGTTTAATCACAACGAATCGGTATTGTACGAATGGGTGCAGGAGAATGAGCCGGAGCTTTTTGAAAGAATACAAAAGCTTGTAAAGCAAGGTAAATGGCGTGTAATGAGCGGCTGGTATTTGCAGCCGGACGTATTGATGCCCTGTGGTGAGTCAATCATACGTCAGATAAAGACGGGAAACGATTTTTTTGAAAAATATTTTGGAAAAATCCCCAAAACAGCTATCGGCTTTGATGCTTTCGGACATTCAAGAGGTCTGGTGCAGATTTTGAAAAAGTGCGGATATGATAATTACGCATATCTGCGGCCGAGAGAAAAAGAGTGCGGTCCGTTTGTCTGGAAAGGATTTGACGGTAGCACGGTTACGGCATTTAAGCTTTATGAATGGTACAATACGCCAAAGGGTGAAGCGCTTGAACGGATTGAAAGCTATAACAAGGATTTCCCTGAAAGACAGTTGAATCTCGTAACATGGGGGATTGGCAATCATGGCGGAGGACCGAGCGAAAAGGATTTAAACGATATTAATCGTTTTGCGGAGAAATGCAGTGATACGGAAATTGTTCACTCGGATTTTGACGCATATTTTGATGAGCTTGATAAATCAGACTTGGAAGTTGTCGATAAGTCACTCACGCATTGTATGATTGGTTGTTATACCTCTATGGCTCGGGTAAAACAGGGACACAGAAGGCTTGAAAATATGCTTTCAATGTGTGAAAAAATGCTGTGTCAAAGTAAAGTTAAATACGATAAAAAACAGCTTGAAGAAGCAGAAAAAGCTTTGCTTTTTACAGAATTTCACGATGTTTTGCCCGGTTCGGCAATCAAAAGGGTTGAAGATGACAGTTTAAGGCTGATAGGATACGGCAGTGAAATTCTCGACAGACTGATTTCAAAAGCATTTTTTAAACTTTGTGACGGTCAGAAAAAGGCAACAGAGGGTGAAATTCCGGTTATGGTATACAATCCGCATCCGTATGCAGTGGAGTCGGATTTTGAAGTTGAATTTCAGATGGCTGAACAAAATCATCCCCGAAACGGCATTTTCAATATCAAGGTCAAAAACGAAAACGGTGAATATATCCCGTGTCAGCTTGAACAGGAGGACAGCGCACACGGTATGGACTGGCGCAAAAAGGTTGTGTTCCATGCAACGGCGGATCCGATGGGGATTACACGTTTTGACTGTGAGCTTGAACGTGATATGAATTTCGTGAAAATACAGCCGCATACCGAGGGAAATAACAGGATTGTACTGAAAAATAAGCATCTTGAAATTGAAATAGACAAAACAACAGGAGAAATTGCAAAATATCTGTTTGACGGCAAAGAGGCTGTTAATTCAATCAAATTAAAGGCTTACAGAGATAATGCCGATCCGTGGGGCATGGAGGTTGATGGCTTTAATGAAAGTATCGGCGAATTCATGCCGAAAGAGCCGGCAAGGGTGATTGAAAATGGAGATGTCAGAACAAAGGTACAGACTGTTTGGAAATATGGTGGCTCATCAGCCGTAATAACCTACATATTTTCCCAAAATTCAGACTTTCTTGATATGAACGTCAAAATACTTTCTGCCGATGAAAAAGTTATGTATAAATTGTGCATTGATACGGCACTTGATAATACGGCAAAGGCATATTGTCAGACGATGTTCGGCACGGAGGAAACACATAAACAGGGATGGGAAAGCGTATTCCAGAAATGGTGCGGCTTGAATGACGGTAAAAATTCCGTAAATGTTCTGAACAGCGGAACATACGGAGGCAGCTTTGAGGACAATGAAATCAGAATATCGCTTATGAGAACACCGGTATATTCCGCACATCCCGTTGAAGGTGTGGATTTAGCACCAAATGACATGATATATAATCATATTGATATGGGTGAGCGTAATTTTGAATTCAGAATATGTGTAAACGAAGAATTTACCGATAGTGAGGCAGAAATATTCAATCAGAAACCGTTTGTTCTGTCATTCTTTCCGTCCGGAAACGGAGAAAGAGCGTATAGCACTGTCAGCATCGATAACAAAAATATTATTCTTTCAGCACTTAAAGCGGAGGAAAACGGTGTATTGGTGCGGTTATATAATTCTGCAAAAGATTTGCAGAAATGCAGCTTGCAAGTAGGCGAAAATAATTTTGCAATCACGCTTGAACCGTTTGAGGTTAAAACCGTGGTGATAAACGGAACGGATATAACAGAAACAGATATGTTGGGAAGAAAACAGATATGAATGAGATATTAAAAAGTGATTTTTTTGAAACAGGAAAGGACGGAGTGAGGAAAATCCTCACTCCGGACGATAAAAAAATTGATATAATAGAGTTTGACGACAAAAAACTTTGTTATGTCAAAAACGGCATGGGCTATCCTGCAATTTATCCGATGTATGAAACGCATTTCGAGCCGAAAGCCGAAGCAATCTTAATGGATTTGGACGGCACAAGCGTACATTCGGAAAATTTTTGGATGTGGGTTATTGAGCGCACAACCGCACGCCTTTTGGGTAACGATAATTTCAAACGTGAAACCGAGGACGAGCCGTTTATATCCGGTCACAGTGTGTCAGAACATTTGCAGTATATGATTGATAAGTATGCAAAGGGCGAGAGTTTGGAACTTGCAAGGCAGTATTACTTTGAAATCGTAAACTATGAAATGGACGAAATCTTAAAAGGCAGAGGAAAACAGGACGCTTTTACTCCTGCGCCTAACTTGAAGGAATTTTTGACGACTGTAAAAAAAGAGGGCATAAAGATTGGTCTTGTCACAAGCGGACTTTATGAAAAAGCGATGCCGGAGATAATTTCGGCATTCAAGCAGCTTGATATGGGTAATCCTGTGGATTTTTATGACAGTATCATCACAGCCGGACAGGCTTTAAGAAAAGGTCAGACGGGTACGCTCGGTGAGCTTGAACCGAAGCCGCACCCGTGGCTTTATGCTGAAACCGCAAGAGTGGGACTGGGTATTCCGTTTGAACAGCGGCATAAGGTGATTGGCGTGGAGGACAGCTCTGCCGGTGTCGTATCGATAAAGCTTGCCGGATTTTCATGCGTGGGTATATCCGGCGGTAACATTGATCAGGCAGGAATAGGAGATATGTGTGATTATAGGGTGGATAATCTGATGAAAATTTTAGATGTTTTAGGTTAAGTAAAAATACACTTGAAAAAGTTATCACAATAAAATAATAATTTAGGAAGCTTGGTTTTAATAAAAGATTGAAATCAAGCTTTTTTTCTTTATGACACGAAAAAGTAGTATTGAATCAAACGTAATAAATATTGACGTACAAAAGACGAGGAGGATGAGCAGTTTGAATTTTAAATATTTATGTAACAGAAGAAATCGAAATAGCAGGCGAAGAAAAAAGAAAGCAAACTGTAAGGACTCAGAGGATTCAGACGATGGATCGAGACGAGGTCGATGTAAATCCAAGTTCATCCGTAAAATAGTATTGGGTGAACATGGATTTTTTTATTACCAAATTCGTGCGCCGCCTCCGAAATTTGATTAAAAAACTAATCAAATTTCAGAGGAAAAGGACATGAAAAAAGAATACTACATAAAGCTTAGTGATGACCAGGTTGTGCCTGTGACGGAGGAGGTATATCGTGAATATAAGCGCCCGCAGTGGCGTGAAGCAAAGCAAAAGAAAGTCAGACAAATGCGGGAATTTTCTTTGGAATATATGACTGAAAACGGAATGGAGCATATATATTCCGATAATCAAAAACTTGTGGAAGAAATTGCTGAAGATAATTTGATGCTTGAGATGTTGATGAAAGCGTTGGAAACGCTGACGGATGATGAGCGTTTTCTGATTAATGAATTGTATTTTAATGAAAAATCGGAACGAATTTTATCAAAGCAAATAGACATTCCACAGCAAACGATTAATTCGCGCAAAGCAGCAATAATAAAAAAATTAAGAAAATTTATGAAATTATAAAAATAATTTCGGTCAACCCCTCTCATACTTTCCTTTAAGTATTGAGAGGGGTTTTTCTTTCTCAGAAAAACATGGGAGGTAAACAGTATGAACATTCAAAATGCAGCGTCTGCAACAGAAACGGATGCAGAGATTATCGGTCTTTTAACTGCAATAAGCGTGGTTTCAAAAAGGCTGGCTAATAATCTCCGGAAATTGCAGGAACAAAAGAACGGAGGTACGGAAGATGCACGCAGTTATTAAAGACGGCAAAATCCTGTTATACGACAGCTATATTTTTAAAGAAAGCATAAAAGAAATACCCGGTCGACAGTGGCATCCGGAGGAAAAGGCATGGAGCGTTCCGATTTCACAGCAGAGCATTGAAACGCTTGACCTGCTGGAGTGCGAGTTGTCGGACGAGCTTGCTAATATTCGTCAAAGCTTTGTATCGGAAAATACTGCCGATAAAACAATGCTCATTCCGGCACCGCTTAAAGTTTCACCATATGTACATCAGCTTAAAGGTTACAATCTTGCCTGCCGGAGTATGGGTATTATCGGCAAAAACGGCGTGTCTCCCGGTTTTGCGCTGCTCATGGAAATGGGGACGGGAAAAACCATAACCTCAATTGCCATTGTCGGGAAAGCATATCTGACAGGAAAAATAAAGCGTTTGCTTATCCTTGCACCGAAATCTATTGTTGCTGTCTGGGAGGACGAGTTTGCAAAGTTTGCGGATTTCCCGTATTCGCTTTCGGTGCTGACGGGAACTTCGGCAAAAAAGGCGGAGCAGTTAAAAACCATACCACATAAAGGATTGGAAGTTGCCGTTGTAAATTATGACAGCATATCACTCATTGAGAAGGAACTTGCAGCATGGCACCCTGATTTCCTCATTTGTGATGAAAGCAGTAAGATAAAAAATCCCACAGCAAAAATGAGTAAAGCAACATATCGAATTGCAAAAGTATGCAAATACAGATTGATTTTAACGGGAACACCGATACAAAATAATCCGTTGGATTTCTTTTCACAATATAAGGTATTGGACGACAGCATATTCGGCAAAAGCTTTTATGCGTTTAAGAATGAATATGCGGTACTCGGCACATACAATCAGCCGATTGGCTGGCGTAAACTGCCGGAACTTGTAAAAAAAGCACACAGCATTGCATTCCGTGTTACAAAAGCCGAAGCACTTGATTTGCCGGATATGATTGATGAAATCCGACCGGTTGCTTTGGAGGACAAGGCACAAAAATTGTACAAAGTATTTGTGAAGGAAAGCTATATGGAACTTTCAAAGGGTGAGGTTACAGCAACAAATATCCTCACAAGGCTTCTGCGTTTGCAGCAGATAACAGGCGGATTTATTCGGCCGGATGAGGAATCGGAGCGGTATGAACAGGTATCTTCGGCAAAGCTTGACGCGCTTGAGGATATTATCGATACCGCAATTTCCGAAAACAAAAAGCTTGTGGTTATTGCACGGTTTATTCCCGAAATTAAAGAAATATGCAAAATGCTTGATAAGAAAAAAATCAAGTATGCACATATTTGCGGCGAGGTCAAGGACAGAGCGGCGGAGGTCGATGCTTTTCAGAACAATCCTGAATGCATGGTATTTGTCGGGCAGCTGCAAACGGTGTCAATGGGACTTACGCTGACTGCTGCAAGCACAATGGTATTCTATTCGCTTTCATATAACTTTGCCGATTATTCACAGGCGAAAGCAAGGATTCACCGTATCGGGCAGAAAAATAACTGTCTGTACATACATCTTATTGTGAAGAATACGGTTGATGAAACTGTGTTAAAAGCATTGGAACAGAAAGAAAATATAGCAACAAAAATTGTAGACGATTGGAGGTCGATTTTAAAATGAATGATATGTTTATGTTGGCTGACAAGCTTAAGAAATTAAAAGAGCTTAAGGCAGAGCTTGCAGAGGAAACAAAGAAAAACAATGCGGAAATTGAAGAAACGGAGTACAAGCTGTCACTGGAAATGGCAAGCTCCGAAACACAGAGTTTCAATCGTTCCGGCACGTTATTCTACCTTTGCACCAAGCTGTATGCTTCAGCTGTTAAGGAGAACAAGGCAGAATTGTACGAGGCGCTCAAAAATGAGGGATACGGTTCACTGATTACCGAAACGGTGAATGCCAATTCATTGTCGGCATTCGTAAAAGAACAGATGGCGGATAATGACGATGTACTGCCCGATTGGCTCGAGGGCAAAGTGAATGTATTTGACAGGGTTACCATAGGAATAAGGAAATCGAAATAAGAAAGGAAAATTGTATTATGAGCAATGAATTAATAAAAACGAACGCCGGATATATAGTTCCGAACATGAGTAATGATGTAACCGATGGCATTATGGAGGAATTGGACGGCTTAAATGTAAGCCTTGATAAGATTAAAATTCCTGCCGGCGGTGGCTTGGCATTTGAAGTTCCGGGCGAAGATCCCGATTCTCCCGACAGTGAAAAAGAGATTGTTGGCGTCATAGTCGACCATTATCCGCTAAACAGCTTTTGGACGGAGAAATATAACGGACAGAATGTTGCACCGAACTGTTATTCAACCGATAACCGTATCGGAATAGGGAGCCCCGGCGGCGAATGTGCAAAATGCCCGTATAACAAATTCGGAAGCAGCGAAGACGGACAAAGTAAAGCGTGCAAGAATGCGCATAGGTTATACATTCTTCGCAGCGGCGAGTTGTATCCGGTGGTTGTAACAATACCGCCGACATCACTGAAATCGTTATCGGATTATCTTGCAAAGCGCATTGTAACGAAAGGACTGCGCTCCTATGGCGTTGTTACAAAACTTACGCTTAAAAAAGCAACAAATAACACGGGTATCGCATATTCACAGGTACAGTTTGCGGTAGTTGAAAAACTATCATCTGAAAATGCCGAAATTCTAAAAAAATTCGGAGAAAGCATAAGACCGATTACAAGAAATATTGATTTTATGGATACGGAAGAACCGGCGCAGCCGATAGTCAATACAGAAACCGGTGAAATTGCGGACGCAACCCCATTTTCTGAAAAGAAAATGGCCGGTTCGTCCCATGCAAGGCTTCCCCATGAAGCAAGACAGAATGTCGCAGGTGAATGGTCGGAAGCTACTGCAATACAGCCGCTTGAATAATTAAACAGTGAGTACACGGGGCGGATATACTGCCCCGATATACTCACGGAAAGGGAAATACAATGTCTGAATATAAATTAGCAAAAAACACAGATGATGTAAAGAAGTATTTAAAAAATGCAGATATTATCAGCTTTGACTTTGAAACCGCACCAAATGATGAATATAGAGATGAACCTATGACAGCAATTGATCCGCACAAATCACACATTGTTGGAGTATCGTTTTCGGTGAAAGCCGGAACGGGAATTTATGCTCCGATTGCTCATAAAAATACAAGTTTAAACCTTAACATACGTGAAATATTGGAGAGATTTGCAAAAAGCAGCGCCGTAAAAATCGCACACAATCTTGCGTTCGAGACAATGTTTTTATACGCAAATGAAATCCTCATAAAACCGCCGGTGTATGACACATTACTTGCGGGGATGATGACAATGAAGTCAAAAACAGAGTTTCGTACACTTTCGGACAGCGGACTAAAAACACTTGTTCCGCAGCTATTGAAGGTTGAACTTCCTAAATTTGAAGATGTCACCGCCGGTAAGCATTTTGATGAGCTGAGCCCGGAGGATTACGAAACAATACGCTATGCCTGCGCTGACTCCGATTATGCATTGCAATTGTACGAGCTGTTTAATTCATGGTTTGATAAAAATCTGCCAAAACATCGACAAATCATAGAAAATATTGAATCTCCGACAGCTGTGTTTGTGGGGATTATGAAGTATCACGGTGTAAAGGTTGATAAAGCACTGATGTATGAGAAACAGTTTGAAGCAGAAGAAAAAATCAACGAAATACGAAAGAAAATACATAAGTTCACGGGTACGGAAATTGACCTTGGAGCAAATGCGTCAACCGACGCTTTTAAGAAATATCTGTATGAGAATTTAAAACTTCCTGTTATGAAAACTACGGCAAAGTATCAAGCGGCTGCGGACGAAGAAAGCCTGATACTTTTAAAGGATTGGTGTATGCTTAACCGCTCTGAAATTGTACAATTATTGGATTTGGTTCATGATTACCGCAAATGGAACAAGATAAAATCAACGTATATTGACGGATTTTTAAATGCGGTAAGCAGTGCCACGGGCTGTATACACACTTCATTCTTTCAGCTTGGAACGGATACTGGGCGGTTTGCGTCAAGGAATCCAAATCTTCAAAATATGCCGAGAAAAGATAATGATCCAATTGGTATCCGTAACTTTCTGATACCGAATGAGGGACACATATTTATTGATTTTGATTTCTCGCAGATAGAACTGCGTGTCGGTTCATGGCATTGCAGGGACACTAAAATGCTTGAAACATATAGAAATGACGGTGACATTCATGCACAAACTACCTCTGTCATTTATAATATCCCATTTGACGAGGCAATTAATAAAAATGCTCCCCACTATAAGGAGCGCCGCTCAATTGCGAAAAACTGTAATTTCGGTGTGTTTTACGGATTGTTCCCGAACGGACTTATGCGAAACCTCAAAAAAGCGGGAATTGAAAAAACAAAGCAGGAATGTACAGACATTATCGAAAGTCTTAAAAATGGTTATCCAAAGTTGGCCGAGTGGCAGAAGAACACAAAGCAAGATGCGTCAAACTGCGGATATTCAGAAACTGCATTCGGCAGGCGGAGAATTTTAAAAGGCATACATTCACCGGATATAGGAACGCGTTCCTACTGGCAGAGATGTGCGCTGAATACTCCGATTCAGGGAACTGCCGCAGATATTTTAAAGCTTGCAATGGTGCGAATATTATCAAAGCTTGAGGAATACCCGTACATAAAACCTCTGCTCACGATACATGATGAAATTCTCTTTGAAGTACCGAGAGACAAAGCCGATGAAGCTTGCACAATCATAAAAGAGTGCATAGAAACACAGCCTTTTCCGGAATTTGATGTGCCGCTTAAAGCAGAAGGCGCAAAGGGGGTGCAGTTTCGGCAATATGGAGGAACTGTAACACGAAAAATATGCTGCGCATCTTACCTCTTTTCGAGGTTCGGAGTATAAGCATACGCCGTCACCTCTCAAAAAGGCAACCTGCTTGCATATTTTTCATGTTGAGATTTGTGCCGCCGCACAGCGGCAGAAAGGAGGTTTAATATGGCAAATTACTTTAATTCAGAGAGATATCCCGACCCGACATCATATGCCGTTATGCATAAATTGGAGCTGGAAGAAAAGAAAAAGCATAAAATTGCAAACGGTGAGTGGTTTATGAAATGGATATACATAGCAAGTCCATACAAGGGTGACACAAAAACAAATGTTAAAAATGCAAAGAAATATGCAAGATTTGTGTCCAAACAAACGGCTGTTCCGATAGTGCCGCATTTGTTTTTAACACAATTCTTAAACGATGAAATCGGTGAAGAAAGAGAAATGGGACTGGCTCTCGGGCTGCAAATGCTTAAACGGTGTCATGAATTGTGGGTGTTTGGAGAAAAGATAACCGAGGGTATGGCAAAAGAAATAGAGTTTGCCGAAAAAAGAGGTATTCCAATAAGATATTTTAATACTGAGTGTAAGGAGGCAAAATGATATGGATATTAAAACATTTTTATCTGCATTTTATTCGGAGAATGATGAAGTTTGCATCCGTGTATTCTCGGACCGCAAGGCAGAAGATCCGGAATACAAAGGGAATAAATACACGGAGAAACTGAAAAATATTGATGTTTTGCTCCCGACACTTAAACAGCACAACGAAAAACACCGCGGCATATTCTTTGTTGTAAATTTCGGAGGGCATACCGATGAGGAAATAACAAGAATAAATGCACAGTTTGTTGAGATGGATACCGGAAGTTTTGAGGAGCAGCAGGAGAAAATCAATGCATTTGCTCTCCCGCCGTCAATCGTTGTGAAAACAAGAAAATCACTGCATTGCTACTGGCTGATGAAGGATGCGGAAGTATCAAAATTCCGTGAAATACAGCTTCGTTTGGTAAAACAATTTGCCGGTGATTCAATGTGTCAGAATGAAAGCCGATGCATGAGGATACCGGGGTTTTATCACTCGAAACAGGAGCCGATACTCGTTGATTGTATAAAGTTTGAACCGCAAATTCAGTATACGCAGGCAGAACTGGCTGAATACTTGCCGGAAATTAAAATGCCCGATTACAGTGAAGGTTTACGAGCAGAGTTTAACGGCGAGGTCGGCAGCGGTCAAAGGCTTATGGATAAATGTGAGTTTTGCAGATACTGCAAGGAAAATGCAGCAATGCTTTCAGAACCCGAATGGTATGCTTTTGTTACTAATATGTCGCTTACAAGAGACGGAGCGGAGCTTGTACATGAGATTTCAAAGCCGTATCCGAGGTACAGCAAAGCTGAAACCGATGATAAAATCCGTCATGCAATAAATGAGCATAAACCGCATACCTGCCTGTATATACAAGAAAGACTCGGTTTTAAGAACTGTAAAGATTGCAGTGTTAAAGCCCCGGTTGCCTATGCTGTCTTGAGCATGGCGGAACAAGCAGAGGAGCTTGCCGGCAGTGACATATCCGATGATATGATTTTTGATGATAAGACAATTGAGCTTATGGCATACGCAAAGAAAAATGCTCCTGCGGCATACGGAAAATTCAAGTTAAAGCTTAAAGGCAAATGCCCGATAAAGGATTTTGAGGCGGCAGTGAATTTTAA
>CAKSOE010000028.1 GCA_934476675.1 uncultured Clostridia bacterium
TTATGCCGGTTGAAGAATTAAAGTAGTTTCAGAAATTTGGGGTAAATTTCGACTGCACTTTTATTGACATTTCCACTCTTCTTTTTTTCGCCACAACATTTATTATACAGCCTTTAACCCTAATCTTCTTACGGCATAGATATAAACAAGCATACAACTTGAATACCACTCGGAACATTGGGATGTTTCGCCGGTTATAGGATCAAGCTCCTGTCCAAACATGATTTTATTTCCAAAAGTCCATGCCGCAATCCACTTTTTAAGAATTTCATCAAAGTCTTTTTGCTTGCCATAATAATTCATCCAGCGCGTACACCGTAATATAGTCAGAGCTTGTGAATAGTATCCCCATGAATTGCCGTCAAGATTTTTTTGGAATTGAGGATCAGATATAGCAATTGATGGGAATGGATATGGGGTGAAAAATTCTTTTGGATTTTTTAGGTGTTTACAATATATTTTATCCATAAATTTGCTATCAAGTACATGCTCTGTAAAAATATTTGTTATTGAAATGGACAGATATTTTCTCATTTTTCCATACCTGTCGACATCATAAAAAAAATTATCTTTTTCATCATAACAAATTTTAATAATAAGTTTTTTTACCACTTCTGCTTTTTTTAAATAGTACTCTGATTCCGGTAATTTATTTAGTATTTTTGCAATCTCTGAAAGAGCAAGAAGATCACCATAGTAAACTGCATTTACATCAGGTGAAATAATAGGCAGTACATTATCATCATCAGGATATTGGGCAGCGTCATCATTTTTTGCTGTGCCTTTGTATTTCATTCCATTTTTTCGAGGAGAATTATCATGTCCGTCATCAAACCCACAAAATGTTTCAATTAGCCCATTTTGATTTACCATTCGACAACTTTCACACCACTCAATCCATTTTTTGCCTTTTTCATATGCATTATTTAAAAATTCAATATCATTAGATATTTCATAAAATTCAAAACATAGCCTGAAAAACGAAACACATTCCTGAATTTGAGAATATCCGTATTCAGGCATATCGGTACATTTGTTACGGTCAATAATGAAACAAGGGAGCTGACCGTTTTCCTTTTGGTTATCCAAAAACAGTTGCAAAACATTTTTTGCTATATGCGTGTATGCGGGTTCAAGTTTAGCAAAAAAAATAGCATCATATGTATGTTCAAGCCATACTCCGGGATACTCGTCTGAGATTAGAAACAACTCGGTATCATGTCCTTTAAAAAAACCAATATGTTTTTTGAGAATTCTTTCCATGGCAGTATTATATTGCTGATTTATTATTTTTTGTTGCTTTTTTGTAAACATTATAATAATTCTTTCTGTTATAAGAGCATTTTCATTAATTTTATTGGATTTTTTTACCGTAGGTCCTTATATAATCTTCTGCATATACATAAACACCGGCACTCCAACCGAACATTGGAGGTGTTCCATATTCGCTGATAACATCAATGTTGCCTTTTACAACATTGTATTTTTCCCATAAATTATGTGTTTTGTCAAATATATTTTTAGTAGTGTTAACATATTTTTTTGCAATACGCAATGCGTCTTTGCGGTATCCGTAGTTATCAAGTGCGGAAATCATTATATATTGCAGACAAGCCCAACCGTTTGGGTAACCCCATTGATATGAAATATCGGAATTAATTTCTTCACAGGAAGCAATACCGTACTCGGCTTCAAGCCTTTCAAGATTTTGAAAAAGCAATTCTGCTTGCCGGGGAGTGGCGGCTTTGACAAACATTGGATAATAGGAGGCAACCGAAAATACAGTGCTTCTTTTATTTGTCTTAAAATTATAGTCCATAAAAATACCGTTATCATCACAAAGGTAATTTTGCATAAGATTCAGTCTGTTTTCAGAACACTGTTTCCATTTGGATTTGGCATTTTTGTTTTCAAGTATATCTGAAAAGTACTCCATATTTTTTTCGAATAAATACAGTAAACAATTCAAGTCTGTTGCGGCAAAATTATATGCATCAAAGTCCCAGCGAGGATTTAAGTCCCATCCTCCCTCTGCTGTCGCAAGAAAGTGATGTACAATTTCGTAATCCTCCATTGGCGGACGGAAACCTATTCTTTCATAAAACATATCTGCATATGACTTTATTTCGGAGTCAATAATTTTTGCATCATAATGGTTTAGTCCGATGTCAGAGCGGCGTTTTCCCTGCCAGAAACTATATTCTTTCAATAACGTTTCATAAGCCCGACTGAGCCATTCTTTGTCCTTATAAAATTCGTAAATATCTTTGACCATTTCCGACAGAAACGGTGGTTGAGATCTGTTAAGAAAATAGGTTCGGGTTCCGTTGGGCATAAAGCCGAATCTGTCAACGAGGTATAACATATTATCAACATTGCTTTTGGCAAGGTCTGCCTTGCCGATTCGCAGTAAGCCTATATTGGTGAAGTATGTATCCCAATAGTACATCTCGTTGAAAAATTCCGGTGACGGTACGGTATATTTGTACGGTAAACCAATCAAGTTGTCTTTGTCCTGCTTGTTTTCGCGAACACATAAATCCCAGTTATCTTTTAAATAATTAATTATTTTATCCATAAGCATCCACCTTTATGATATTATATTATTAATATTATAAGGCAATAAAATGAAAATATCAATAATCATTATATTATATTTTTGGTTTATTGCTTAGACCTTATATTTATTATGAAAATAATTTATTTATGGTGAAGAATGGGAAGGGTTACCGTAATTTTTGTGAATTCGTTTTCGCGGCTTTCGATTTTAAGTCCAAAACGGTTTCCATAATTTAATTTAATGCGGTTTTGTATATTGATGAGTCCTATATGGATTTTTCCCTCCGACTGAGTATAAAATGAAAAATCTTTTGTGCTAAGCTGATTATTTATCAAGTCTAATTTTTCTTTGGAAATACCATGTCCATTGTCAAAAATGGTGACTACCAGGCAAGAATCATGTTTATAGGCATCTATAATAATATGAGCGTTTTTCACATTGCCGTTGAAACCGTGCTTAAACGTATTTTCAAGAAGAGGCTGAAGAATGCTTTTCAGACAGTAGAAATTTTCAACCTCAGGCTCAATGTTAAATTCCGCCGTGAAAAAGTCGGGGCGACGAATTTCCATAATAATGAAATAGTTTTTCAACATTTCGATTTCCTGTGTTAAAAGAACAGATTTTTCCTGTGATAAATTATACCTGAGCATTTTTGAAAGAGCTATGGTTGCGTCCGCTATCAGAGGAATATTATTAAAATTGGCAATTCCACAGATACAGTTCAGAGTATTATACATAAAATGCGGATTGAGTTGGGCTTGAAGCGCATATAAAGAGGCATCTCTTTTTGCAAGTTCACTTTCATAAAGTTGCTGTTGTGTTTGCACTATACTGCGGGAAAGTTGTTCATTTGTAGCAATCATATTATTTATTTTGTCTGCTATATCTCCAAGTTCCGTGTTGTTGTTAAGCTGCAAACGTTTGCCCTTTTGTACTATCGTATATGAATTAAGAAAATTTGAAATGTTGTATAGCGGAGTAATCAGAGTATACTTTATATATTGATTCATGAACAGGAAAAGAAGCGACATGAACAGAGTTTCTGCAACAAGCAGAATAATGCTTGCAGATAAAGAGGTTTTTGTAACTAATTCACCGCACAAAATCCAGTTACTGTCATATATACTTTGTTTCCACACAAAATGATTATGTTCGGCAAAGGTGTTCGGTATTGTCAGATAGCTTATTGAATCTTCAATTTTATTGTAAATGGTTACATTGGTATTTTGCGGCAAAGCTGACTGAACAATTAAATCGGACTTGTTTATTTTTCCGGCAATAGCCATTGTACCAAGATAATTTGTTTGTATGGAATAGGTTGAAGGGATAGATATTGCATTAAAGTAAAAGAAATATACACTTTCAAAAGCAGAATCATTTGTATTGCATATAACAAGAGGAGTTTTAGTGCTGTTATATTGATCCAAAGCCTGCTTTGCAAAAGCTGATAATTGTGAATCTGTATTATTTGTTGTGTTCAGAAGTTCGTTTTCGGCATTAAATGCAATGATATTGTATTTTTCCAGCGGGTTTTCATATATATATTGCAAAGGAGTAATGAGACTTGACCAGAGGACTTGACGCCGCATCGTATCGGAACATCGGAAATACTCAACATTAACCGAATTGTAAACGAAGGATTTTGCGAGCTGTGATGAGGTTTGTATTTTTTTCTCAAAAAGACTGTGAGCAGAAACCATAGAATTAGTAAATGAAACATATTCATCTTTAAGAGTGTTTTTGTATGAAATGTGTATATATATTATCTGCATTGTAAAGATAACAAGCCATATGCTGAAAAATATAAACTGTATTCCATTGCGCAGATTTTTACGGTTTTTCATTTGTTTTCCCCTTTATTTCGATATTGAGTAGGCGTCATACCATAGATCTTTTTAAATAATTTATTGAAATATCCATAATCATAGCTGAGAAATTCAGCAATTTCATTTACGTGCATATCCGTTTTAAGAAGGTCAAGCGCTTTTTCCATTTTTATGTCCGTAATATATTCGGTAAAGCTGCGACCAAGATATTTGCTGAACAGTTGGCTGCCATAGGATTCATTTATATAAAACATATTGGCGAGCTTGTCAAGCTGCAGTCTTTCATTAAAATGTTCGTTAATATATTGCAGCAGCTTTCTGAAAGTATAATTGGGAATATCGGCAAATTGTGAATTCGCATTATCTGAACCGGTACGCTTATCGAGTATATTTTTGATTTTTATCATAACATTTTCGGCATCCGTATGGCTCAGCGGTTTTAGCAAATATGAAGATACACCGTATGAAATGGCTTGCTGGGCATATGAAAAATCATCAAAACCGCTGATAATAACAATAATCACGTTATTATCATGACTCCGTATTTTTTCAATAAGCTCAAGACCACTGATTTCGGGCATATTGATGTCGGTAAAAATAACATCAGGGCTAATATTGTCAATTTGATCCAGAGCTTCTTTGGAGCTACTGAAAGTAATCGGTTCATCGAAATTATAATTTTTCCATTGGAAAAGAGATTTTATATTTATAAGTGACCATGGTTCATCTTCGACTATTACGGCACGATACATAAAATAACCCTCCGCTTAATTAATTATTATTTATTATTATAATATAACTTAAAAAAATTGTCTATACTTTTAAGAAAAAATTATAAATCAGAATGCTTATGTTCTAATATGCAGACAATAAAACCAAAAACAAAACCATTTCACAGTAAATAAACAAATAAACATAAGACATAAAATACAAGATTTAGACTATTGAAAATAGCTATGTTTTCAAGTAAAATTAAAGTATGAGTAATTATACCTATTGTTTAGATGCGGAGGAAGTATATTATGAAAAGACTTTTTTGCGTAGTTATGGCGCTGAGTATGTGGAGTTCAGGAATATGCTACGGAGAAAATTTGCCGGAGGAGACTGAATTTAATGAGAATAAACCATATGTAATCTATGATGTAGATAGTGAACAAGAAACCTCGGATTTGCCGGAATACGATACGGACGGTAAACAGGAGGATTTTTATCCGTCAGTACCGAGCGCGGACGGTACCGATGCATATACCGAAGATGTGACGAGGCGCGTATATGATTTTAATGCCTTAAAATACGGTTTTAATTCCGGTGATGGTATTTCCGATGCTGTGATATATCAAAGCGAACTGTGGGCAAGGGTTTTGGGAAGTCAATCATTCATTACATCCGATGACGGTTTTTCGGTGGAGGCAGCTTTAATACCGCAGATTCAGATTAAATATAAAAATCAGACACCGGGAACAGAGGGCAGACTTTATTTTGTAACCGATAATAATGCGGAGTATACCGAGGAAAACAGTTATGTATTTCCAATAAGTGATGGGGACGGTACATATATTATTGACACTGAAACGAATACCGGCTGGAAAGGAAATATAAGCGGGATAAGATTTGTTCCGTCCGACGGAGATGGTGTTGTCTGCATAGATTCAATAAGTTTTGAAAAATTCGAATGCAGTGTTGATGCGGCAGACGGAAAAATAAATATCAGCGGTAATATGTATGGCAAGAGTGGCAATATGACTGTGCAGGCGGTCAACGCAGAAAACGGAAACGTTGATTATTCAAAAAAAATAAGCGCTAAGCTGAACGGTACGTTCACACATTCATTTTCAATATCATCAGCACTTGAAGCACCTACGGTATATTATATAACGTTTTCAGGCTCGCGTTTAAACGGAACCTTCAAAAAGCGTGTTGTATACGTAACAGCGGATTATGCAGAGCAGATATTTAAAAAAATCAATACAGCGAGACTGGAAAATGATGCCGAAGCTTTGAAATCATTGCTTGAAGATAATTTGGAGCTGCTAAGTTTATCAGCGCAGCATTATACTGAGCTTCTTAATGATAATATACACTTGGAGGAATTTTATTCGGGTATGCTGGGAAATTCGGCTCAAAGCAAGGAAGAGCTGGAAGAACAAATGAATGAACAAGCAGTCAGAGTTCGTGTGAAGTATATGACAGACGAGCAGTGGTTGGGTGCGATAGAAAAATATGATGAGTACATTCATTTTAAAGACCTTTCATCTTATAAAAATTATGAGTCTGCATCGGATGTGGTAAAAGTCGATATTGCAAAATATATGAGCAGGGAAAATATAGAAACTTTTGAAGATGTCAGGAATGCATTTGAAAAGAATCTTATTCTCAGATCTATTGCACATGCGGTTGCATGGGGTGACGTAAGAGACATATTGGAGACTTCTGCGGATTTAATAGGAATAGATTTGACTGAGGTAAATGCTCTCAGTGATCAGGCAGCTGCATACAGGCAACTGACTGAAAAAAGCTTTGATTCATTTGCGGCACTGAAAACAGCATTCGACAATGCCGTAAAAACTCAGAAAGCAAACGAAAAGGACGACAAAGATAAGAAACCGACAAAGACCGGAGGCGGCGGAGGCGGCGGAACAATTATATCGGGCACTCCAGTTACTCCAATTACTCCAGTTACTTCCGAAAAAGAACAGGACAATAAACCCACCGTTAAGCCGGACAATGATTCAAATAATGATAAAACACAGCAGGATCAGATTAATAAACAGACATTCAATGATCTAATGGAGTATGAATGGGCAAAACCTGCAATAGACAATTTATATCATAAAGCGGTTGTTAATGGAGAAAACGGTAATTACGTTCCGGCAAGGCAGATAACCAGAGAAGAATTTGTAAAGATGATTGCGGGTGTATTTAAACTTTCCGCAAATAAAAAAGCCGAGTTTGAGGATGTACCGTCAGATGCATGGTACAGCACATATATCAGTGCTGCATTCGAAGCGGGAATAGTTGAAGGTTATGGTGGTGTTTTCGGAGTCGGACAGGCAATCAGCCGTCAGGATGCATCGGTTATGCTGGCAAGAATAATATGCTCTGATGACAGTGAATATGACAGCGACTTTTCAGACGATGCTGAGATATCGGATTATGCAAAAAATGCAGTCAACTCACTTACCGAAATGGGAATTATAGAGGGTTATGCCGATAATTCATTCAGACCGAAGAATACACTTACACGCGCAGAAGCTGCTGTGATAATAAACAGAGTTATGGAAAGGATGAGCCTATAATGAGATATATAAAGCGAATATCTGCTGTTACACTGATAGTAACTTTCTTAATATCGTTGTGTATTGTACCGGCGGCAAATGCAAGTGATACATATACACAAAACGATATGAAACGATTTGAAGAAAAT
This sequence comes from uncultured Clostridia bacterium, assembly GCA_934476675.1. GTDB lineage: Bacteria > Bacillota > Clostridia > UBA1381 > UBA1381 > UBA4716. Next base: position 7,811 of record CAKSOE010000028.1, read on the forward strand.
ACTATGCTGCTTACCGGACTGGGAATAATGGAAAGCGGAAGAAAAGCGGCAACAACAATAACGCGAAGCGATTTTGCGGCAATTATATTGAGATTTTTGGGATATAACGATGATTCGTTTACGGCTTCAGATAAAGTATTTACGGATGTTCCGGATAAAACAAACCCAATATACGGAATGTATCAGCTGGGGTACATGATCGGACATGATGACGGAAGCTTTCGCCCGAATGATAATGTTACATTTGCCCAAGCGGTAAAGGTGATTGTAATGGCACTGAAATGTGATTTCTTGGCAGAAACTTACGGCGGTTACCCGAACGGATATGTTGACTGTGCGCGGCAAATCAATCTCACAAAGGATATATCTGTTGCCAATGATGCTCCAATTACATACTTTATGCTTTCTCAGTTGGTTGTAAATGCTCTTACTGCAGACGGCATAATGAAGAAAAACGGTAACGGTGATTATGAAGTCAGTGATACATCTTGGCTCAAGAGTCAGTTTGACACAGAGAAGTATAAAGGAATTGTAACGGCTGCGCAGAATATCTCAATTACTGAAAACGGTGTTGAGAAAGAGGGTACTGTTACAATAGACAAAACGGTCTATACGGTGGATTTTGATTGCAGCAAATTTATCGGTTGTTCTGTTGAATTTTATGCAAACAGTGATGATAAAGTGATTTGCATTACAGAGAAAAATACCAATAAGGCAGAATTTGCCGATTCGGATATATTGGGTTACAGCGGCAAGGTGTACACCGTATATACGGGAGAAAATAAAGAAAAGAAATATACTCTTGCGCAGGATTGCTATATTGTTTATAACGGATCTCCAGCAGAACATTTGACGGAGGAGGATATGTGCCCGGAGTATGGAAAAATAACACTTATAAGCAATGGTAATGACAGCAGTTACGATGTGGTTGTCATAGACAGTTATGATATTTACTGTACGAGCTACATTGATGCGGAAAATAAGAAAATTTATTATAAAAACTCCAACGGAAGTATTCTTGATTTTTCAAAAATTGCAGATGAGGATATAACGGTAAAAAATGCTGATGGTGTTGCCGCAGGCTTTGATGACATACCGTCAGATTCGGTTATCCGTGTGAAAATAAACGAGAGCGGTTCAAAGGCGGAAATAATATACAGCACAAGAACTGTCCGCGGAAAAATTACAAGTGTATCAAAGAACGGATCAGACAGCGAAATTTACATTGACGGAGTAAAATATAAGCTTTTTAAGAAATTAGAGAACAGCTCGGATTTATACATAGGAAAAAGCGGTGTGTTCAGTCTTGACAGTGAGGGCTTGGTATGTAACATTTCGGATGGGGATGCGGCATATAATTACGGATATGTCCTGACGGCTTATGAGGATGAAACATATAGTGCTACAATGATGAGAATATTTGATTCAAACGGAAAAGCAGTGATCTATCCGCTTGCAAAAAAAGTTAAAACAGACGGGGTATCGGGTAAAAAACCGGAAGAGGTTGTAAAACTTTTGAATAAAAACGAAAGTATCAGACAGATTATCCGATACAAATTCAACGCAAAAAATGAGATAAGCGAAATTGATACATCATACAACAGTGCGTTTGATATGACGGCATTGCCGAAAAATTCCGAGGATGAAAACAGCTTACGCGTTATTTATTCGGGTACAACCCGTTACCTCAGCCAGATGCATAATTTTGCGGGTAAATTCAATGCAGGCGCCGATACTCTTATTTTTGTAATCCCGGGAGACGATTTGAAAGATTATCGTGTAAAACACGTTTCTGAAATACCGAATGATACCGAGTTTACAATGCAGGCATATTCGGATGATGAAAGCCAATTCTATGCCAAAGTTATCTTTACCGAGGATAAAAATATAAAAGGCGGAGGCGGAGATGAAACAATAGGGGTAATTGCCGATGCGGTGGATACGTTAGACGATGAGCAGGAGCCTGCAAAGGGGATTTCGTTCAGATCAAAGTATTTGTCACAGGATTTTCTTATGGAAGAGGATTTGGCAAATCCGTATCCGTATGATACATCTCAAAATCCGCAGTATGAAGTTGAAACAGGTGATATTGTAGCAATTAAGTATTCGGAGAACACGGCGAATGAAGTTGCAATGATTTACGATTACAGCGAGAACTTCTTTCCGGCAGGCAGTGCATATCAGTTTATACGGGCACATTATCATTATATATATGGTACGGTCTACTCGGTGGAAAAAGGATATGTAAATGTAACATGGAAGGATATTACCAAGGACGGTTCCCCCACAATAGATGAAATAGAGACATTCAGTCTTGCTGATTTTGTGTCTATGTATAAGGTTTCTCCCGGCAGAAACGGAAAAACAACAGTTGAAAGGGCAACAGGAGGAGATATTATAGACTACAAAACGGCCGGCGATAACTGTTCAAAGGTATTTATTTCACAGGAGTGGGAGTATCCAAATTTACTTGTTATTTATGAGCAATAAGTGAGCGGTGTGTGCATACAGGAGGTATATAAATTGAAAAAAATAGTTTTAAGAATAATATCTGCGATTGCGGCAATGTCAATTATTACACCCATGGTAGGAGCAGCCGATACCGCAAAAGCAAGTATCAAAGATGACGACAGCGAAGTCAAGACATATTACAATGAAATAGGATATTCGCCTTCGAAATTGGCTGATGACGGCGGCAGACTGAGAATTTCCGCATGGGATTTTGCGCAGATGGGCGGAGAGGTGAATACGATTGATTCACATAATAAAGCTCTTGAATTCAGAGATACGAGCAGCGAACTTCCTGTGACGGGTGAAAGAAAGTTTGAAGCGGCAACATACGGAGAACTTGACTGGTACTTTGAAATCAGTATTGGCGGCGGAATTACCGACGGAACAACCGCGCTCAGAAGCGGGGAAAACAATGCTGTTCTTTTGGGATATGACGGTCAGTGGATATGGGCACAAACACCTGTCGGAAAAAAGGAACTGATGAGGTATAAGGAAGATGTGTCGTATTTGGTATATGCGCATATTAATCTTGATACAAAGAAACTTGATATCTATATAGATCACAAAAGATACGCAAGGAATCTGGATTTGTTAGAGAGTAATGTGGACAATTTCTATATTTCCACGGGAAATAAAAGTACAGGTACTTTGCTTCTTGAAAGAACAAATTTCAGCCTGAAGCGCGGTTACTGGATTGATGAAACTTTTGGCAGAGGCAGCGGAAGCATACTTCCGGCAGATTGGAAAATGAAGACGACAGATACATCGGGAAATGCATCGGATGCATCGGTATATTTTGATTCCCTGCGAGGAATAACGGTTGATTCGAAATCCGGAAGGACAGAACTTACAAAAACTTTTGAAAATAAAACAAGAGATTTTACAACGGAATTCTATCTGCGCCAGCTGGAAGGATGCAACAGTACTTATGTTGAACTGAGCGGAAAAGGAAATACGGTACTAAAGTTGTCGGCTGACAATAATTCATTTTATTATCAGGATGCATCGGGAAATAACATAAAATTCTATGACAAATACAAAAAAGATTTGTTCTATATATTTTGGGCAGATGTAAAATTCTCGAAAGGAACTTTTGATTTGTATCTGGAAGATAAAAAAATAGTGTTCGATGCACCGCTTGCGGCAAATGCAAAGTCTGTTGATACATTTAAGGCTGTGGGCGAAAAGAACAGCGGAACTTTCCATTTATCGGAAGTAAAAATATATCCTATTGAAAAAATTGATGACTATGTACCTAAGCCGCAAAAGGTTTCGAGTGACGGTGTTGATATAGGTATGCAGTACTTTGGACTGTGGAATGAAGGCGGACATTTCGGCTGGGATTGGGTGAACGATTCCGAATTTCGCCGGCCGCTTGACGGTTTTTATGACGAAGACAGTCCCGAACATTGGGATTGGCAAATAAAATACTGGTTAGAGCATGGTATTGATTACGTTGCTCCGTGCTGGTATGCACGCGGTGAATGGGCGCTTGCCTCCGAAAAGGTGCGTACACCATTCTTTAAGGCGAAATATTCAAACCAAATGAGATATGCGCTGCTTATGGAGACAAAAGACTGGGGCACATGGACAACCGACAAGGCAGGCGCAGATAAATGGCTGAATGATGTCGGACGTCAGATGATAGAATACTATTTTAAGGATGACAGATATTATACAAACGGCGGTAGACCGGTTGTGTTTATGTTTGGATGGGAACAGTTCCGCAATGCTTTCGGTGCGAATATAGACTATGTTTTCGAATCCCTGGACAAAATGTGTGAAGATGAGAAGATCGGCAAACCGATGTTTATCATGCATTTCGGAGATGAATTTGAAAAATGGACAACTTCACTTGAGGAAGCGCAGGAAATTAATGCGGACGGATTTTTCCATTATAGCTTGGGAAGATGGCCGGAGAAGGCGAATGAAATTAATGCCACTCATGCAGAGATAGCCAATACAAGCAAAAACAAGAAGGGTGAGCAGATGGTCTATGTACCGACCGTATCCCAGGGTTTTGATAACTATGCATGGAATGACGAAGTCGGTTATGACCTGGACGGCAAGATGGTGGAAAAATCCCTGAAGCTTTGCCAGCCGATTCTCGACAAGTCCACCAAGGGGACAGAATTGACCCCGATGCTGAATCTTGCGACATGGAATGAGTACGGTGAGGGTCACTATTTCTCACCCAGCACGGGGTACGGATTCTCTATGCTTGACGCAGTCAGAGATGTATATGTGAAACCGAAAGACAATGTTCCGCATAATGACATAACACCGACTGAGAAACAGCAGGATAGATTCAATAATCTCTATCCGGCAGGAAGAACAACCCGTGTGCGTGAAAAAAATGTAGGGGAAACTCCTGCCGAAACCGCTAAAAGTAAGTATTTGTGGGAATTTAACAATTCATCGGATTTAGGGTGGAAAGAGATGACAACCGTGCCGGGGACGGTGGATAACGGAGTATGGAAACTTTCTACCGACGGAAATGCGGTAATTAAACTGACAGATGCAGGGGTCGATACTTCCGCTGTTACACATATACGGATAAGAATGAAGAATAAGAGCAGCGCTTATCAGATTTCAACCGATTTTAAGACGAAGTACTGGAACACGGCACAGCAGAACAGGACGATTCACACATATTTATGGGATCGTAACAAGACAGATAGTGATGGCTTTTCCGATGTATATATACCGGTAGGAGAATATACGGAGTTTTGGCGCGGAGTTTTGGAGGAACTGGAATTCCAGTTTGTAGGAAGTACTGCCGGGGAAGCAATTGATATAGAATCAATTGCATTTATGGCTCTTCCACGCAGTAAGGATATAAGTGTATGGCTGGACGGATATACAAGTGATGATGACGTGCAATATGATAAAGACGGTATACCGATGCTTCCGCTGCGAAGTGTTACCGAGAAATGGCGCGGACAGGTATATTATGATAATTTGACCGGAAAAACATATGTGAAAAATGGTGAAGATATGACCGTTTTTGTCCCCGGAGATGACAATATTACAATCAACGGTGTCAATCAAAAAATAAGAAATACGGCATACATAGATGACGGCAAAATGTGGGTAAATGCAGAATTGCTTGCTGCTATGTTTTCAAAATATGCAATATGGGACCCGAACGCAAAATTGCTTTCGCTTACGGATAAGTCAAGCGAATATATCTTCGAACGTGATAACAGTGAGCGAAAGAAATTGTGGTCGGAGGAATTTGATACCCTGGGTAATATACTCTATACGAAGCACATGGATGGCTTGACCGTGAGTGACGGAGTGGCGTCATATACCGTGTCCGGTGATGACCCGCAGTTTGCAATGAATATTCCGTCCGCTGATCTTACGGGTGTAAAATGCATATCTGTCGGTATAAAAACGAGCAAAGCATTTAATATGCAGATATTCTATCAGACAACAAATGCTGTCGGTATAAGCGAAGAACATTCGATGTGGAAGAATGTTCCTGTAACCGATGATGTTTCGGAGGTTGTTATAGATGTGTCGGCAATTGCGGGATTTTCGGGCAAGCTGACATGGATGCGTCTTGATAGCGGAGATCAGGCAGGTACGGAGTGTCAGCTCGATTATATAAGAGTATACGGAGACTATGAAACCGCTATGACTGAGGAGGAGCTTGCGAAGCGTGTTGATTGCCGTACCGAAACAAGCGAGGGCATTGTATGGAATTTCGATGTAAATACAAAGCGTGACGGTTGGGCGATGAGCAAATCTTTGGCAAATGCAAAAATCAGCGGCGGTGTTCTGACAGCCGATGTTATAAACAGGAAACCGTTTTTTGTTACGGAAGAGGCAAATCTGGGTATAGATACATCAAATTATGATAAGGTAAGTTTTTGTATAAGGAATGCCACTCCGTCAACTTTGGCAAAAGTGTACTTTATAACAAAAGAGAGTCCGGCATGGTCGGAAGATAAATGTGTTGAGGTAAGCGTGGAAAAAAATGATGCGCTTCATATGGCATATACCGCAGACATGTCATCAAATCCGGCATGGTCGGGGACACTAAAAGGATTGCGGATTGAATTGACGGGAATAGATGATTTTGATGAAGCAATGCAAATCGGACTTGACTTTGTAAAGGTGCTGAAAAATTTACCGGCAAAGCAATAAAGGAGTATTTATATGAATGTATTTAAAACTCTTTTGAAGAAGGCTTGCGAGGCTGCTGTTTCGGTAAGCATACTGCTTTGCTGCGGTATTATTTCGGTATCTGCTCAAAGTGATTTTAAGGCATATATCCCTGATACGGAAAATGCCGGTATAGTCAGCGGCTGGGAGGGTAAAACCCTTCCGCTGACCGATACATATAAACCCGGAGATTATCTGCAAAGAGTAATAAAGTTTAAGGACGGCAGCTGGTGGGGACTTCAACTTAAAAGAGAAAACAATGCCGATGTAAGCAACTGGGGAAGCCCCGGATATAAATATGATGATAATCGGCATACCGTTGAAGTGTTGTTGCCGGATTCCGCTGCTCAATGGCCTAATTTCTATTATCACCCCGCAAAGCCGATAAAGGCGTCAGATGTAAAATATATTGTGATTGGACTGTATTCGAGCCGTGATATGGATCTTTGTATGTTTCCGACTTATGAGGCGGCGGATGAGTACGCATCGGGGGCGGAAAACCGTTTGGTGGCACTGAACGTAAAAAAAGGTTATCATGAGTACTTTATAAATGTTGAGGATACAAACCGCAGCCTGAATTGGATAAACAGTGATATGCCGGAGTATGATTACTTCAGATTTTATGATATGGCGGGACAAAAGGAAAAACCGGCAACACTCATATTTTCATACATAAGGTTTGTAAACGACGAATATAAAGGGACTTTGCAAGGCACGGAAATTAGCGGCATACAAGTAAAAGACGGTATAATCGGATATGATACGGAGAATAATATTCTGGATTTTGTATTTTCGTATGAACTGGATTCAGAGTCTGTATCATGGTCAACTATTACGTTAAACGGCTCTCCGGTAAAAAATATTATAACAGATAATACCAAAAGTGACCGTTTTCGTGTAGATTTAGGCAATCTTGATCACAATACGGAATATACGGTACATTTTAAAAATCTGAAAAGTGCTGACGGCATGGCAGTCGATGAAACATTTACGTTTACAACGGTGCAGACTCAAAGAAAAAATATTGAAGCATACATACCGTATTCCGAGCATGACGGAGTAAAAAACAGCTGGAGCGGTAAATATTCTCCGATTAATACTCCTGATTTTTCGGAGTACAGTAATCGCTGTATATACTTTGAAGACGGCAGCTGGTGGGGCTGGAAAACGGAAAAAGACGGAGATGTATCGGTGTGGGCAAGCGCCATGTACCAATATGATTCGGAAACCGAGACTGTCGGCATCAATCTTCCCGAGGACGCCGACCATTGGCCGCATTTTTACTATCGTCCGTCGGATACCGTAAAATCATGGGAAACCGCATATATAGTTGCCGGAATTTATGCAAGCCGTGATATGGAAATATATATGTATCCTGTGAATCGGAAGTCTGACGAAAATGTACAGGGCAGCGCGGATAATGTCGTTGTATTCAAACTGAAAAGCGGTTATCATGAGTATATTATAAGCCTTAATGACAAAAGTTGTGTAAACGGCTGGTATAATGGCGGTGAATATGACTATTTTCATTTCTATGATATTGACGGAACAGCGGAACGGGGATCTGAGGTGAGATTTTCGTATCTGTGTTTTGCGGGAGACGATTATAAAGGCTTTCTTAACCAGACTGACTATCGCGGAAGGTTTGTCGCAGACGGAATAAGAAATTATGACTGTGAAAATACGGTGATTGATTTTGTATTTCTTGATGATTTGGATATGAATACGGTAACTCAGCAATCGGTGACGGTTAACGGGAAGAATGCTGCATGGGTTATGCAGGATACGGCAAGTGAAAACCGTATTCGTGTCAATCTCGGAAAACTGTCCGACAATACAAAATATACCGTCAGATTTTCAGGTATAAGCAATGCTGACGGCAATTCGGTAAATGAGGAATTTGTATTCAGTACGGGTGATGCAGAACAAGTAAAACTGAGGCTTTTAAAGAACTACGGAACTGACCGATGTGAAGAAATAACTGAGAACACTGATATTTCGGGGCAAACGGTAAGCGCTGTGTGCAGCGGACTTGGCAGTCAAGACGAAAAAATCTGCAGTATTATAATTGCTTTATATAAAGACGGCATTTTACAAAGTGTGAAAAAGGAGGATATATCACCGTTAAATAGGGATACTTCCTCAGAATACAGCGTATCGGTGAATGTTCCGAAAGATGACGGAAAATATGAAGTAAGTGCATTTTGTTGGGAAAATGTGTTGCAAAAACCGATTTGCGAAGCTGTAAAAAGGTAAATATATAAAATTATAACACATCGTATGAGAAAAACGTTCTGTACGATGTGTTTTTTGGTGGTTATATATAAAAGAAAATTTTGAAACAACTAATATCAAGACGGGAAAACCAATATCATGACTATTGAAATTAATGCTGAAGTAATTTATACTAATTATAGATTAGAAAACGCTTAAGAATATGTAAAAAAAATGAACGGAGGGTTTTAGGATGAAAAAAAATTTCTTAAGTAAAGCTATAAGTTCAATTTTAGCTTTGACGATGATTTCAGCGGCAATGCCTATTGTAAATGCAGGCGCTGCATCATCGGTGTCAATGTATGTTCCGAATGCGGAACCGTCCGGTGTGGAAAGCAGCTGGGCAGGAACGCAGGAATTAGCAAGTAAGACAACAGCTCCGACGGAATATCAGCAGCGTTGTATATACTTTGAAGACGGCAGCTGGTGGGGAGAACAGCTAAAAAAAGAAGGCGATAAAGACGTTACATGGTGGGCAGCACCGAGATATAACTATAATGCCGTAAGAAAAACAGTCGGTGTAAAGGTTCCCGATTATGCTTCGGCACAGCAATGGCCGCATTTTTATTATCATCCGGCAGAGGATGTTGTTGCGGCAGATGTACAGTACATAGTATTGGGTATGTATTCAAGCCGGGATATTAAGATTAATCTGTATCCGACATGGGAAGCATCCAATGAGTATCTTTCAAACAACAATTATCTGATTGATCTGAATCTGAAACAGGGATTCCATGAGTATCTGATTGATGTCGGAAGCAAAACCTCGGAATTTTACTCACGTTGGAATAATTCGGAGACTCCGAAATATGATTATTTCCATTTCTATGATGAAACAGGAGACAAGTGTGAAGCAACCGACCTTGAATTTGCTTACATGAAGTTTGTAAACGGTGATTTTGACGGCGATATATCACAAGCTGTAAACGGTGAAGAAATTGCGGACGGAAGCATGGATTATAATGCTGAAAATAATATTGCTGATTTTGTTTTTGACGGCAAATTGGATATGTCAACAGTAAGTACTTCGACAGTTCAGGTAAACGGACAAGACGCAGAATGGGTTATGAATAATGAATTAAGCAGCGATTCAATCCGCGTTAACCTGGGTGCATTGGAGAATACAACAGAATATACGGTAAGCTTCAACGGCATGAAGTATAAGGACGGTACCGAAGTTACCGATACCTTTACATTCACTACTTCAGAAGCGGTTGTAAAGCCGACACCGACACCCGGTCCGCAGGTAAGAGACAGCATAGAAATGTATACTCCGTCAGCCGATAATACCGGAGCGGTAAGCAGCTGGGATGGTTCGGCAACACCGGTTGATACCGCGGATATGACAGCATATCAGCAGCGTGCCGTAAACTTTGCGGATGGCAGCTGGTGGGGAAGGAAGCTTAAGAATCAAAATGGCGGCGATGTTACAAACTGGGCAAGTCCCGGCTATGCATACGATGGTGACGCACAGGCAGTTGGTATTCTGTTACCTGCCGGATCACAGCAATGGCCGAATTTCTACTATCATCCGGCAACATCATTCAAGGCTGCTGATGTTAAAAATATCGTAATCGGTCTGTATTCGACAAAGGATGCAACTATCAATATGTATCCGACGAATGAAGCGGCTGATGAGTATATCGACGGTAATAATGACAGATTGGCTGTGCTGAACGTCAAGAGCGGATATCACGAATATGTGATCGATGTAAATGATACAAATATATGTGCAAACTGGAACAATGATTCGGTTACCGAATATGATTATATACGTTTTTATAACACAGCAGGTCAGTCGGAGCCGGAAACGGTGCTCAAGTTTTCATATATCAAATTTGTAAATGATCAGTATAAAGGACTGATGAAAGACGCAGAAACAAACGGAACAAAGGTACAAGACGGTGCGAAAGATTATGACAAAGCAAACAGCACAGTTGATTTCCTGTTCCCGTATGCATTGAATTTTAACACGGTTACAACATCGGCAATCACAATCAACGGCGAACCGGTAAAGCAGATTATGACAAACAGCAATGTTACAGACAGAATCAGAGTTGATCTCGGAACGCTGAAGAACAACAGAACTTATACGGTAAGCTTTGACGGAATCACCGGTTCAAACGGCGAAGAAATTTCGGGAACTTATACATTCTCAACCCGGACAGTAGCGCCCGTAGCAGAGCCGGTAACACCTGCAATGAAGAAAGTTGACATTCAGAATGGCATTATTGCAGCATGGAACGGCACTGATGCATTGAATTCTGATAAGCCGGTTTCAACCGACAGTTATGATCAGCAATGTGTTTATTATGCAAACGGTAATTACTGGGGTGCACTGAATGATGGCAATGATGTTTGTTGGTGGTCAAGCGTAGGTTATCGCTATAATGAATATGCCGGAAATATTGGCGTTCTGTACCCGTCAGGCTCAACGCAGTGGCCGAATGCATACTTGAATTTTGCAAATCAGGTTCAATCCAATGATGTTTCATCTGTTGTGATCGGCGTATATTCAACAAAGGATACCGGAGTGGATATATACTTCTCCAACGGTATTACAGGAACGGTTACGGCGCAGGCGGCGATTGATGTAAAAGCCGGTTTGCATGAGTATGTTATTCCGGTAAACAATATCACGAATTGGTCCTCACAGACAGACTTCAACTGCATTAAGATTGCTGTTGCGGGCGGTCAGGCACCGGCAGTTTTACCGGTAAGAATGGATTTCTATTATGTAAGATGCGTTGACGACGGATATATCGGAGCAATCGCATATATGGGAGCAGGCAGCGATCTGGGCTATTCGGCTTACGCAACAATTTCGGCAGACAGCAAGGTTGTTGACTTTGTATTCCCGTATGATATTGATCCGGATACCATTAAAGTAGAGAACATAATACTTAATGATATGCCGGCAAGATATGTACAGACAGATCCATCAAAACCGAATACATTCCGTGCGTGTTTTTCAAATCTTCAGCCGCTTACAAGATATACGCTGACCATGAGCGGAATTGAAAATGCTGAAAATGCGGCGATTACCGTAAGCACAATGAAGTTTACGACTGATGTATCGGGCAGCGTAGAACCGGATTCAGTAGTTCCGACATTGGAGATTGTTGAAAATTACAAGACAGCAAATGAAGCGAAGATTACAGACAGCCTGAACGGAAAGACAATCACAGCGGTTTGCGGCGGTATTTGGAATAATACACAACAGACAACAGAGAATAAGTTATTCTTGGCTATTTACAAAGATGGTGTGCTTACTTCGGTAAAGCAGGCAGAAAAGACACTGGCTGCCGGTGCGATGACCGGTGAAATGAGCGTATCCGATAATGTTCCGGCTGATGGAAATTACACAGCAAAAGCATTTGCCTGGAGTACGATGGCTCCGCTGACGGAAAGCGTATCCGTTCCTAAAAAAAAACAGTGAAAGTATTGGTGCTCGGTAACTCAATCACAAAGCATGCACCCAACAGCTCGCTGAGTGGGTCAGGCGATTGGGGAATGACAGCAGACACAATCATTGCAGCAGTGGCAGGAAAATAATAACGCAAATCATCTATATTAGGGAGAGCAAATTTATGAAACAGAATATTAAAAAAATAATGTCCGTGATTCTTGCAGCGGCAGCAGTTACAGGCTGCCTTGCAGGCTGCGGAGCCCCAAAAGACGACGTTCCGACGCTTACATGGTATATGCCGAAGCCGATAGATAATATGGCTTCACAGGAGCTTGTTGAGGAAGAAGTGAATAAGACTTTCGAAAAGGAATGTGGAGCGAAAATCAAGCTTGTCTTGATTGATGAGGCATCCTATGCCGAAAAGATGAATGTTGTTCTTAATTCGGGAGAAAATTTCGATATTATGATGACGAACCCGTGGTATCCGGCAATTTCCTATGATACAAACGCTCCGAAAGGCACTTTTGCGGATTTGACAGAGCTGGTTGAAAAATACGGACAGGATATTAAGGCAAAGGTTGATCCGCGTGCTTGGGAATATGTAACCTATGACGGAAAGATTCAGCTGATTCCGTCACAGTCTAAGATCTATGGAGAGATTGGCTGGGTATTCAAAAAAGATCTTGTTGAAAAATATAATTTTGACTATACAAAGGTAAAAACATTAAGAGATCTTGAGCCGTATCTTGAAACCATCAAGAATAACGAACCGGGAGTTACACCGGTGCTGGATATTGTATCACCCAACTGGGGAGAAACAAGCGCAGCGTCATTGGGCGGCGGTTCGTTGGTAGAGTTTGATGAAGAACAGGAGAAGTTCTTCTATCTTTTGGATGACGAAAGAAACGTAGAAGATTATAAAATCAGAAACGAATGGTACAAAAAAGGCTATTTCCCGAAAGATGCGCTTACGGTAAATGAAGCGGAAGCAAAGAAAACAGGAAATTATGCCGTAGTAAGAGATCCGGGAGCAATCACAGCAGACGGATCAAAGGAAAAGGCAGCCTATGGATATGATTGTGTAGATCAGCTGATCCCATCCCATGCAAGAGTAAGCTCTAATGAGTTCAGAATGGGGCAGGCGATTAGTGCAAATTCAAAATATCCTGAGCTTGCCATGAAAGTTCTGAACCAGATTTGGAAGAATCCGTACATCTCCAACACATTGGCTTATGGAATCAAGGATATTGATTATGTTTATAAGTCAGGCGAGGGGACAGATAACCCATCGGTAATTCCGAAAGAGGGCGCTGACAGAACGTGGACAATCTGGCATAATTATATTGGTCCGTTATTTGATCAGTGGGATTCCACATGGAATTCAAAAGAAGCACTGAATGAAATGCAGGAAAAGAATAAGACAGCTGAAATCAGTAAGCTGGGCAATATTCAGTTTGACACTTCATCTCTGACAAGTGAATTGGCAGCATTGAGTGAGATATGGACATCTGCTGAAAAAGTATTGCAATACGGAGCGATGAATGATTTTGACAGCTATCTTGCAGAGCTTGACGCAAAGTGCGAGCAAGCAGGAATCCAGAGTGTCATTGATGAGCTTAATAAGCAGTATCAGGAGAAGAAATAATTATAAAGGGATTTGATTAAATGAAAAAAATTTCTGAAGCAAACACCAATAAAAATCTGCCCAAACGTAAACATTCGGAGTGGGAGGCATTCAAAAAGAATGCCCCCATGACGCTTCTTGCCATGCCGGCAATTATCATGATATTTATATTTTGCTATTTGCCGTTGTATGGACTTGTTCTTCCTTTCCAGGATTATACTCCGACAAAGGGAGTTTTCGGAAGCGCGTTCGTAGGTCTTAAAAACTTTGAATTTTTATTTAAGACGGGAACGATATGGCCGGCGATATTCCATACAATTGCATATAATGTAGTATTTTTGATTATAGGAACAATCCTTGCGATTATCATTGCGCTGTTTTTGTTTGAGCTTTCAAATCGGGCGCAAAAGGTATATCAGACGGCGCTTTTAATACCGTACTTTTTGTCATGGGTTGCCGTGGCGTATATTGTGAACACGATCCTTGATTACGATCACGGAATCCTGAACAATATTATCAAGCTATGCGGTAAAGAACCGATTATATGGTATAACGAAGCAAAATATTGGCCGGTCATTCTGACGATTACGAATACATGGAAAGGCATGGGATATACTGCGGTGGTTTATCTGGCGGCGCTTACCGGGCTTGATGCAAGTTATTTTGAGGCGGCAAAGATTGACGGTGCAACAAAGATTAAACAAATTTGGTGCATCTCGCTGCCGCTGATTAAGCCGATTATAATTGTAATGCTGATACTCAGTATGGGCAATATGATGAGGGGAGATTTCGGTTTATTCTATAATGTTACAAATCATAGTCCTTTGCTTCAGGAGACAACGGACATAATAGATACATATGTATATCGTTCTCTTATCCAGGTATCTAATGTGGGGATGAGTTCAACAACAGGATTTATTCAGGCAGTGGTAGGCTTCTTCCTTGTTTTGGGAACCAATCTGCTGGTTAGAAAAGTCGAGCCGGACAGCGCATTGTTTTAAGGAGGTTGCAGATTATGTCGGATATTAAAAAGAATAAATCAAACATCATAAAAAACCGCGATGAGCAATGCTTTCGGATTATTGCGCATATTATTCTCATTATCCTCGGATTGTCATGTTTTTTGGCATTTTTCCTGGTAGTCGGTTCTTCGTTTCAGTCAGAGGGAGAAATTCAGAAAATAGGGTATAGGCTTGTACCGCATGTGCCGACGCTTGAAGCCTATAAGGCAGTTATGGCAAACCCGAAAACTATTTTGGATTCCTATTGGGTTACATTTTTGACAACTGTCATAGGAACAATAATAGGTGTTATAATTTCGGCAAGTGCAGGATATGTTATTTCGCGTAAAAGTTACAGATACAGAAACATTTTAAGCTTCTATATCTTCTTTACAATGCTGTTTAACGGCGGACTTGTTCCTACGTATATTCTGATAACACAGTGGCTTCACATGAAGAATACGATATGGGCATTGATTTTTCCGCTGGTTGTAAATGCATGGTATATAATGCTTATGAAAGGCTTTTTCCAAGGACTTCCCGACTCTATTATGGAGTCGGCAAGAATTGACGGTGCATCGGAGGTTAAAATCTTCTTTTCGATTGTTCTGCCTATATCGAAACCGGTTATAGCAACCATTGCACTATTCTATGCACTGGCATACTGGAATGATTGGTACCAGTCATTGTTGTATGTTGATAGGCAGTCATTGTATAAATTACAGTATCTTCTTATGCAGATACTTAATAAGGTGAACTTCCAGAACAGTTCTGCGGCAGCAGCGATAGCGAGTGCATCCGGCGGAAGTCAGAGCCAGATGCCTACTCTGAACCTAAGAATGGCAATGTGTGTTGTTGCTGTGGGCCCGCTTTTGCTTGTATTCCCGTTCTTCCAAAAGTATTTTGTAAAGGGAATCACCGTGGGTTCTGTAAAAGGTTGACATAATGATAAGAATAAGTTGAAATCATAAGGGGTTGTTGTGTCATACAGCAACCCTTTTGCGGTAAATATGGAATATGGCAGCAGTTTATGTTGCATGAAATATGGAGGAATATAATGGGATTTAAAAAGGATTTTGTCTGGGGCGCAGCGACGGCGGCATACCAGATAGAGGGCGCATACAATGAAGATGGCAGAGGGATGTCGGTTTGGGATGTTTTCTCGCAGCAGCCGGGAAAGGTTTTTGACAACCATAACGGGAATGTTGCCTGCGATCACTATCATCGTTTTCAAGAAGATATTAAGCTGATGAAAGAGATCGGGATTAAGGCGTATCGCTTTTCGGTAAGCTGGACAAGGATTATGCCGACCGGAATGGGAGTAATCAACGAAAAAGGTGTGGCATTTTATAATGCTCTGATTGATGAATTGATTGCAAACGGTATTGAGCCGTATATTACTTTATTCCACTGGGACTATCCGTATGACCTTTACAAAAGAGGAGGATGGCTGAACGATGAGAGCGTGAGATGGTTTGCGGATTATGCAAGGGTTGTTACTGAACTTTTTTCGGACAGAGTGACGCATTTTATCACTTTTAACGAGCCGCAGTGCTTTATTGGCTGCGGATACCTGTGGGGCGATCATGCGCCGGGGTTAAAATGCAGTTACCGCGATGTGCTGCAAATGGCGCATAATGTGATGAAAGCGCATGGTATGGCGGTTATAGAGATGCGTAAAGCTGCAAAAAGACCCATCAAGATCGGTTATGCACCGACCGGTACGGCAGGCTGCCCGGAAACGGAAACAGCAGCTGATATTGAGGCGGCAAAAAAATATATGTTTTCTTGCAATTCGGTAGATGATTGTATAAGCGGCATACTGTGGTGGAGTGATCCTGTGATTTTTGGAAAATATCCGGAAGACGGTTTGAAGGTATGTGAAGTGTATATGCCGAAAGTAACAAAGGAGGATATGGAGCTGATTCATCAGCCGATTGATTTTTACTGTCAGAATATTTATCAGGGAAATATTATTCGTGCCGATGAAAACGGAAATCCGGAATGTGTACAAAGAGCACCGGGATACAACAAAAATTCAATGCGTTGGCCGATTACGCCACAATGTTTGTATTGGGGACCGAAGTTTTTATATGAACGTTACAACCTACCGTTTTTTATATCGGAAAACGGTATGCCGAGCCTGGACTTTGTATCGGAGGACGGCGCAGTTCACGATGCACCGCGTATTGACTTTTTAAAACGGCATCTTTCCGAATATGAGAGAGCGGCACAGGACGGTGCGGATATTGCCGGATATTTTGAATGGTCGCTTTTGGACAATTTTGAATGGGCATTCGGATATTCCGAACGGTTTGGTTTGATTTATGTTGATTATGTGACGCAAAAACGAATCATCAAGGATTCGGGAAGATGGTACGGAGAATTTATAAAGAAAAATACAGGTGAAAATAAATGAGATATTTGCAGCCAACAAAAATTATAGCAACAGAGAATACGGTAAATTCGGAAGTGATGCTTGCCGGAAATGCCGTTCAGCCGGATTTTGATTTTGATAACTGCATGACCATAAACTGTGGCGGCTATATTCTGCTTGATTTCGGTAAGGAAATTTCGGGCGGTATTGTAATTGCTGTGGAAGAAGCAGAGCACCATCCCAAGGACACGGATATAAGAATTACTTTCGGTGAAAGCGTTATGGAAGCACTGAGCAGCTTAGGTGAGAAAAATGCTTGTAATGATCATGCGGTAAGGGATTTCAAAACCTCTATATATACTTTAAGTATTAATCGTTTTGCAAATACAGGCTTTAGATTTGTAAAAATCGAGGCGATAAGCGGATGGATAAAAATTAAAAGTATTGCGGCAGAACCTGACATAAGAAATCTTGAATATAAAGGCTCATTTGAATGTAATGATGAGCTGTTAAATGAGATTTGGAAAGTAGGTGCATATACCGTTCAACTGAATACTCATGAATTTATATGGGACGGAGTAAAAAGAGACCGACTGGTTTGGATAGGGGATATGCATCCCGAAGTGTCTGTGTTTTTGTCGGTATTCGGATATGATGATGCGATAAAGAATAGTTTGGAGCTTGTAAAGAATAGCACCAAAAGCGGAGAGTGGATGAACGGAATTGCAACATATTCGGTTTGGTGGGTAATTTTGCAGTATGAACTGTATATGTATACCGGTGATTGGGAATATCTGAAACAGCAGGAAGATTCCATAAAGGAAATATGCGATAAAGTCTTTGCGAAGATTGATGGCGGTTATTGTTTTCATGATATGGAGGGTTTTGTTGATTGGAGCAGTAAAGGCAGCGAAAGCGAGACAGAGGGGGTAAAGTCGGTATTTTGCATAGGCTTGAACCGAGCAAAACGGATTTTTGATGCGCTCGGAATTTATGATTATTGCGAGAAATGCAGGAAGTATGTGGAGATCCTAAAAAAAGATTCCGGTAAAGTGAAGGTCAACCAGAGAATTGCAGGAATTAATATATTTGCCGAAAGAGGGACGGAATATGACATAGAAAAGGTGTCGGGTGCTTCGGTGGAGAATATGTCAAGCTTTTTTGGCTTTTATGTACTGATTGCAAAGTGTATGTTAGGACAGGCTTCGGAATGTATGGACGTTATCAAGGAATTTTGGGGTGGTATGCTGAAAATGGGAGCAACAACATTCTGGGAGGATTTTGATATAGAGTGGATGAAAAATGCAATCCCCATAACCGAAATTGTACCGCCGGGAAAAGATGATATACACGGTGACTTTGGAAAGTATTGTTACAAAGGTTTCAGACATAGTCTGTGTCATGGATGGGCAAGCGGCCCGACTGCTGTTTTGTCGAATTATATCTTGGGTGCTAAAATAACAAAACCCGGTGGCGATGAGATTACAATAAAACCACGGATAGGAAAACTTAAATGGGTGAAGGGCGATTTTCCGACTAAATATGGAACGGTTCATATTGAACATTATAAAGAAAACGGACATGTAAAGACAGTTTACACAGCACCGAAAGAGATAACGGTAGTTTTAGGTGATTAATTAATCGCATAAGGAGCAAAATGAAAAAATTGTGTATCGAGTATCAATTTGCTGATTGAACAGGAGTAAAAAAGTGAAGTTTGAAGTAAAAGGAAATCAATTTTATAAAGATGATAAGGCTGTAAAAATCATATCGGGTGCAGTGCACTATTTCAGAAATATGCCGGATACATGGAGCGATATATTTAAAAAAATGCGCGTGTTGGGTTGCAACTGCGTTGAAACCTATTGCGCATGGAATATGCACGAAAAAAAGCAGGGCGAATATGATTTTTCGGGTATATTGAATATTGCGGAATTTATAAAAAAAGCTGCGGCGGAGGGGTTAATGGTTATTGTAAGACCCGGGCCGTATATATGCGCCGAATGGGAATTCGGAGGATTGCCGTGGTGGATTCAGAATGACGAAGATATGGAAATACGCTGTTCAAACCCTGCCTATATTCGGTATTTCGAGCGCTATTTGAACAGGTTGTTTGAGGAGGTTCGTCCGTTGCTGTGTACGAACGGCGGACCTGTAATTATGATGCAGTGCGAAAATGAATACGGATATTACGGAGATGACAAAAAATATTTGAAGCATTTATACGATTTTTACCGCAGCAGCGGAATTGATGTGCCGCTGTTTACCTCCGACGGAACATCAAAAGAAAATCTGCTTGACGGCGGAATTGACGGATGCTTATCAACGCTTAATTTCGGCAGCAGGGTGGAGGAGAATTTTGCCGCACATGATGAATTATTCCCCGATCGGCCGAAAATGTGTATGGAAATGTGGAACGGCTGGTTTGACGCATGGGGCGATGACGAGCATCATGTGACTTCTGCCGAAAAGTATGCGGCGGTTGTGGAGGATATGCTGAAAAAGGGCAGTTTGAATATGTATATGTTTATCGGCGGTACAAATTTCGGTTTTACCTCCGGTGCAAATCATTATGAGAAATTTGCGCCCGATGTGACAAGCTATGATTATGACGCATTGCTCAGCGAATGCGGAGATGTAACGCCGAAATATCATGCGGTAAGAGAGGTTGTTAAAAAATATACGGATATGCCGCTTTCGGAAATCCCTCCGAACAGGGCAAAGAAGGCATACGGTAAGGTGAAGCTGACGCAATTCGGCGGACTGTTTGACAATCTGGATAATTTATCGCAGCCGATATATTCGGAAGTACCACGGTGCATGGAGAAATACGGTCAGGGGTATGGCTATATAGCATATCGAACCGTATTAAACAGAGAATATAAAAATGCGGTGTTAAGCTTTGAAAGTCTCGGCGACCGTGCGCAAATATGTATTAACAAAAATTTACAAGGTATAGTGTACGTCAATGATGATAAATTGGAAATAAGCTTTAACGCGAGACAGGGAGACGTGCTGACGATACTGTGTGAAAATATGGGCAGAGCGAATTTCGGACCGAAGATGATGCGCAAAAAGGGTATTGCCGGAAGATGTTTAATTGACAACAAAATTCATTTTAACTGGCAGGTGTACACTCTCCCGATGGAGAACCTCAAAGGAATTGAATATAAAACGGAAATTCCGAATGAGAACAGCCTGTTCTGCCGCGGTACTTTTGAGATTGACAAGGCATATGATACATTTTTAAGATTGGACAATTTCAGAAAAGGCTTTGTCATGATAAACGGTTTCAATATAGGACGGTATTGGGAGATAGGCCCGCAAAAAACGCTGTATGTTCCGGCATCTTTGTTGAAAAACGGAGAAAATGAAATTGTCGTATTTGAATCTGACGGATTGAATGGTCGGTGTGAGGTGGAATTTTGTGATGTTCCATGTTTGGGCATAAAATAAGACTATAAAAATAAGCAAATAATATCGACACAGAGGGGCGGATAAGATTTAAATATTTTTCATACAAAGAATTGGGGGTTTTATACCCTCAATTTTTTTTGTATAGTAAATTAAAAAATTGCAAAAGATGAGGAGAATGGACAGTTTGAATTTTAAATATTTATGCAACAGAAGAAATCGAAATAACAGGCGAAGAAAAACGAAAGCAAACTGTAAAGACTCAGGGGATTCAGACGATGGACCGAGACGAGGTCAATGTAAATCCAAGTTCAGCCGTAAAATAGTATTGGGTGAACTTGGATTTTTTTATTACCCAATTCGTGCGCCGCCTCCGAAATTTGATTATTTTTTAATCAAATTTCGGAGGAAAGGACATGAAAAAAGAATATTACATAAAGCTTAGTGATGGACAGGTTGTACCTGTGACGGAGGAGGTATATCGTGAATATAAACGTCCACAGTGGCGTGAAGCAAAGCAGAAGAAAGTCAGACAAATGCGGGAATTTTCTTGGGAATATATGACTGAAAACGGAATGGAGCATATATATTCCGAGAAGCAAAAGCTTGTGGAAGAAATTGCAGAAGGTAATTTAATGCTTGAAATGCTGATGAAAGCATTGGAAACGCTGACGGATGATGAACGTTCTCTGATTAATGAGTTGTATTTCAATGAAAAATCAGAACGAAAAGTGTCTAAATCAATTGGTGTTCCGCAGAGGACAATAAATTCGCGAAGACAAGCTATAATAAAAAAACTAAAAAAAATTATGAATTTATAAAAAATAATTTCGCTCAACCCCTCTCATACTTTCCTTTAAGTATTGAGAGGGATTTTTCTTTCTCTAAAAAACACAGGAGGTAAACAGTATGAACATTCAAAATGCAGCGTCTGCAACAGAAACGGATGCGGAGATTATCGGTCTTTTAACTGCAATAAGCGTGGTTTCAAAAAGGCTGGCAAATAATCTTCGGAAATTGCAGGAACAAAAGAACGGAGGGACGGAAGATGCACGCAGTTATTAAAGACGGCAAAATCCTGTTATACGACAGCTATATCTTTAAGGAAAGCATAAAAGAAATACCCGGTCGGCAGTGGCATCCGGAGAAAAAGGCATGGAGCGTTCCGATTTCACGGCAGAGCATTGAAACGCTTGACCTGCTTGGGTGTGAATTGTCGAACGAGCTTGCGGATATTCGTCAAGGATTTGCATCGGAAAATACCGCCAATGAAAATACTCTTCTTCCGGCACCGCTTAAAGTTTCACCATATGAACATCAGCTTAAAGGTTACAATCTTGCCTGCCGGAGTATTGGTATTATCGGCGGCAACAGTGTGTCTCCCGGTTTTGCGTTGCTCATGGAAATGGGGACGGGAAAAACCATAACCTCAATTGCCATTGTCGGGAAAGCATATCTGACAGGAAAAATAAAGCGTTTGCTTATCCTTGCACCGAAATCCATCGTTGCCGTATGGGAGGACGAGTTTTCAAAGTTTGCGGATTTTACGTATTCGCTTTCGGTACTGACGGGAACTTTGGCAAAAAAGGTAGAGCAGTTAAAAACCATACCACATAAAGGATTGGAGGTTGCCGTTGTAAATTACGACAGCGTAACGCTTATTGAGAAGGAGCTTACAGCATGGCATCCCGATTTTCTCATTTGTGATGAGAGCAGCAAGATAAAAAATCCCACAGCAAAAATGAGCAAGGCAACATACCGAGTTGCAAAAGTATGCAAATACAGATTGATTTTAACAGGAACACCGATACAAAATAACCCATTGGATTTTTTCTCGCAATATAAGGTCTTGGACGACAGTATATTCGGCAAAAGCTTTTATGCATTTAAAAATGAATATGCTGTACTCGGCACATATAATCAGCCGATTGGATGGCGCAAACTTCCTGAGCTTGTGAAGAAAGCGCACAGCATTGCATTTCGTGTTACAAAAGCCGAAGCACTCGATTTGCCGGATACAATTGATGAAATCCGACCGGTTACTTTGGAGGACAAAGCACGAAAACTGTACAATGCATTTGTGAAAGAAAGCTATATGGAACTTTCAAAAGGCGAGCAGGGAGCCCCTGTGGCAGTTACTGCAACAAATATCCTTACAAGGCTTCTGCGTTTGCAGCAGATAACAGGCGGATTTATTCGCCCGGATGAGGAGTCGGATCGGTATGAGCAGGTATCTTCGGCAAAGCTTAATGCGCTTGAGGATATTATCGATACCGCAATTTCCGAAAACAAAAAGATTGTGGTTATCGCACGGTTTATACCCGAAATTAAAGAAATATGCAAAATGCTTGATAAGAAAAAAATCAAGTATGCACATATTTGCGGAGAGGTCAAGGACAGAGCGGCGGAGGTCGATGCTTTTCAGAACAATCCCGAATGCATGGTATTTGTCGGTCAGCTGCAAACGGTGTCAATGGGACTTACGCTGACTGCTGCAAGCACAATGGTGTTCTATTCGCTTTCATACAACTTTGCCGATTATTCACAGGCGAAAGCAAGGATTCATCGTATCGGGCAGAAGAATAACTGTCTGTACATACACCTTGTTGTGAAGAACACGGTTGATGAAACTGTATTAAAAGCATTGGAACAGAAAGAAAATATAGCAGCAAAAATTGTAGATGATTGGAGGTCGATTTTAAAATGACAGATGAAATGTTTATGTTGGCTGACAAACTTAAGGAATTAAAAGAGCGTAAGGCAGAGCTTGCAGAGGAGGTAAAGAAAAACAATGCGGAGATTGAAGAAACGGAGTACAAACTGTCACTGGAAATGGCAAGCTCTGAAACACAGAGCTTCAATCGTTCCGGTACGTTATTCTACCTTTGCACAAAGCTGTATGCGTCAGCGGTTAAGGAGAACAAAGCAGAGTTGTATGAGGCACTCAAAAACGAGGGATACGGTTCATTGATTACAGAAACAGTGAATGCCAATTCGCTGTCGGCATTCGTAAAAGAACAGATGGCGGATAATGATGATGTACTGCCCGATTGGCTTGAGGGCAAGGTAAATGTATTTGATAAAGTTACGGTTAATTTAAGAAAAGCATAAAATTACGGAGGTATTGTATTATGAGTAATGAATTAACAAAAACAAACACCGGATATGTAGTTCCGAACATGAGTAATGATGTAACCGATGGCATTATGGAGGAATTGGACGGCTTAAACATAAGTCTTGACAAAGTTAAAATTCCTACCGGCGGTGGCTTGGCATTTGAAGTTCCGGGCGAAGATCCCGATTCTCCCGACAGTGAAAAAGAGATTATCGGAGTCATAGTCGACCATTATCCGTTAAACAGCTTTTGGACGGAGAAATATAACGGACAGAATGTTGCCCCGAACTGTTATTCAACCGATAATCGTATCGGAATAGGCACTCCCGGCGGCGAATGTGCAAAGTGCCCGTATAACAAATTCGGAAGCGGCGAGGACGGACAGAGTAAAGCGTGCAAAAATGCGCATAGGTTATACATTCTTCGCAGCGGCGAGCTGTATCCGGTGGTTGTAACAATACCTCCGACATCACTGAAATCGTTATCGGATTATCTTGCAAAGCGTATTGTAACAAAAGGACTGCGCTCCTATGGCGTTGTTACAAAACTTACACTTAAAAAAGCAACAAACAACACGGGGATTGCATATTCACAGGTACAGTTTGCGGTAGTGGAGAAACTGTCACCGGAAAATGCGGAAATTCTAAAAAAATTCGGAGAAAGCATAAGACCGATTACAAGAAATATTGATTTTATGGATACAGAAGAACCGGCACAGCCGATAGTCAATACAGAAACTGGCGAAGTCATACAGCCGCTTGAATAAAAAACAGTGAGCATATGGGGGCGGATATCCTGCCCCGATACACTCACGGAAAGGAAAATACAATGTCTGAATATAAATTAGCAAAAAGCACAGATGATGTGAAAAATTATCTTAAAAATGCAGATATCATCAGCTTTGATTTTGAAACCGCACCAAATGATGAATATAGAGAGGAAACTATGGCGGCAATCGATCCGCACAAATCACACATTGTCGGAGTATCGTTTTCGATAAAAGCCGGCACGGAAATTGACCTCGGGGCAAATGCGTCAACCGACGCTTTTAAGAAATATCTGTATGAGGATTTAAAGCTTCCGGTTATGAAAACTACGGCAAAGTATCAAGCGGCTGCGGACGAAGAAAGCCTGATACTTTTAAAGGATTGGTGTATGCTTAACTGCCCTGAAATTGTACAGTTATTGGATTTGGTTCATGATTACCGCAAATGG
Source organism: uncultured Clostridia bacterium (assembly GCA_934476675.1). Taxonomy (GTDB): domain Bacteria; phylum Bacillota; class Clostridia; order UBA1381; family UBA1381; genus UBA4716. Next base: position 32,924 of record CAKSOE010000028.1, read on the forward strand.
AACAAGATAAAATCAACATATATTGACGGATTTTTAAATGCGGTAAGCAGCGCCACAGGCTGTATACACACTTCATTCTTTCAGCTTGGAACGGATACCGGGCGGTTTGCGTCAAGAAATCCCAATCTTCAAAATATGCCGAGAAAGGATAATGATCCAATCGGTATCCGTAATTTTCTGATACCGAATGAGGGACACATATTTATTGATTTTGATTTCTCGCAGATAGAACTGCGTGTCGGTTCATGGTATTGCAGGGACACTAAAATGCTTGAAACATATAGAAATGACGGTGACATTCATGCACAGACAACGAGCGTAATATATGGAATTTCTTTTAAAGAAGCCATAGACAAAAATGCTCCGCACTACAAAGAGCAGCGCTCAATAGCGAAGAACTGTAATTTCGGTGTGTTTTACGGATTGTTCCCGAACGGGCTTATTCGAAACCTCAAAAAAGCGGGGATTGAAAAAACAAAGCAGGAATGTACAGACATTATCGAAAACCTTAAAAATGGTTATCCCAAATTAGCCGAGTGGCAGAAGAACACAAAGCAAGATGCGTCAAACTACGGATATTCGGAAACTGCATTCGGCAGACGGAGAATTTTAAAAGGCATACATTCACCGGATATAGGAATGCGTTCATATTGGCAGAGATGTGCGTTGAATACTCCGATTCAAGGAACTGCCGCAGATATTTTAAAGCTTGCAATGGTGCGAATCTTATCAAAGCTTGAGGAATACCCGTACATAAAACCTTTGCTTACGATACATGATGAAATCTTGTTTGAAGTACCGGAGAATAAGGCAGATGAAGCTTGCACAATCATAAAAGAGTGCATGGAAACACAGCCTTTTGATGAGTTTGATGTGCCGCTTAAAGCAGAGGGTGCAAAGGGGTACAGTTTCGGGAATATGGAGGAACTGTAATGTGAAAAATATGCTGCGCATCTTACCTCTTTTCGAGGCTAGGAGTATAAACATACGCCGTCACCTCTCAAAAAGGCAACCTGCTTGCATCTTTTTTACATCGAGATTTGTGCCGCCGCACAGCGGCAGAAAGGAGGATTAATATGGCAAACTACTTTAATTCAGAGAAATATCCCGACCCGACGGCATATACAGCTATTAAAAATATAGAGAAACAGGAAAAGTTAAAGCCCAAATCAAAAAAGAAACAAAAAATAAGGAGCGAGGAGGCAAAATGATATGGACATTAAAACATTTTTATCTGCATTTTATTCGGAGAATGACGAAGTTTGTATTCGTGTATTTTCCGACCGCAAGGCAGAAGATCCGGAATACAAAGGGAATAAATACACGGAGAAACTGAAAAATATTGACGTTTTGCTCCCGACACTTAAACAGCACAACGAAAAACACCGCGGCATATTCTTTGTTGTAAATTCCGGAGGACATACCGATGAGGAAATAACAAGAATAAATGCGCAGTTTGTTGAGATGGATACCGGGAGCTTTGAGGAACAGAGGGAGAAAATCAATGCATTCGCTCTCCCGCCGTCAATCGTTGTGAAAACAAGAAAATCGCTGCACTGTTACTGGCTGATGAAGGATGCGGAAGTATCAAAATTCCGTGAAATACAGCTTTGTTTGGTAAAACAATTTGCCGGTGATTCAATGTGTCAGAATGAAAGCCGATGCATGAGGATACCGGGGTTTTATCATTCGAAACAGGAGCCGGTACTCGTTGAGTGTATAAAATTTGAACCGCAAATTCAGTATACGCAATCCGAACTTCAAGCATTGCTTCCGCAAGTACAGATTCCGGAATATGATGCAGAATCGAGAACGGAGTTTAACGGTGAAGTCGGCAGCGGTCAAAGGCTTATGGATAAATGTGCGTTCTGCAAATACTGCAAGGAAAATGCAGCAATGCTTTCAGAACCCGAATGGTATGCTTTTGTTACAAATATGTCGCTTACGAAGGACGGAGCGGAGCTTGTACATGAGGTTTCAAAACCGTATCCGAGGTACAGCAAAGCTGAAACCGATGATAAAATCCGTCATGCAATAAATGAGCATAAACCGCATACCTGCCGGTATATACAAGAAAGGCTGGACTTTAAGAACTGTAAAAATTGCAGCGTTAAAGCACCGATTGCCTATGCTGTTTTGAGTATGGCGGAACAAGCGGAGAATCTTGCCGACGGTGACATATCTGAGGATATGATTTTTGATAACAAAACAATCGAGCTTATGGCATATGCAAAGAAAAATGCTCCTGCGGCATACGGGAAATTCAAGTTAAAGCTTAAAGGCAAATGCCCGATAAAGGACTTCGAGGCGGCAGTGAATTTTAAAAATAAATCATATACGGTAATTGAGGACACTGCTATGCCCTTAAATCTTGACGGAATTGCTTTAAACGGTGCGGTTCAGCCCGCAAACTGGAATGTTACAATGGAGCATGGGATACAGAAAATTGTATATTCAAAGGATGGCAATACTGTTATCACGGTATGTCCATCTCCTGTGGTTATCACAAAGAGATTTAAAAATGTGGATGCGTGTTCGGAGAAGGTTGAACTATCGTTTTACAGAGATAATGTGTGGACAAGTATTGTGGTGACAAGATCGGCGGCTTTTAATAAGTCGTCCATCATAAGCTGTGCGGACAGAGGATTTCCGGTGGCTTCAAAGAACGCCTCGGATATGGTGGATTATTTATATGATTATGAGAATGCAAATGTTAAAAATATTCCGCTTATGAAATCAACCGAGCGGCTCGGGTGGATTGATGATACATCATTCTTTCCCTATACTGCAAAGAATAACATCTGCTTTGAAACGGATTTTGAAGATTCAAACGAAATACATAAAAGTCTTGCGGAACAAGGCGGTTTTGATGTGTGGCTTGAATATGCCGCAAAACTCAGAGAAAACCCTTACGGCAGATTTATGCTTGCGTCGTCCTTTGCATCGGTGCTTCTGAAACCGTTGTCGCATCGTGTGTTTTTCCTGAATATCTGGCATGATACAACAAGCGGTAAGTCGGCGGCATGTAAGATGGCGGTGTCTGTCTGGGGCGATCCGTTAAAGCTTATGGGCAGCTTTAATGCAACAGCAGTAGGTTTGGAGAGAAAGGCCGATACTCTGAGAAACATTCTGTATGGACTTGATGAACGGCAGCTTGCAAATGAAAACCGCTTGCCTATGGCACAGATTGTTTATGGTTTATCAAATGGGTTTGGAAGAATCAGAGGCAGCAAAGAAGGCGGTATTCAGAGTATGACAAACTGGCGGCTGATAGTGTTATCAACGGCAGAAGAACCTCTTCTTTCGGACGATTCGCATGACGGAATGAATACCCGTGTTATGGAGATACACGGAGTCCCTGTTGACGACAAAGGTTTTGCATCCGAGCTGCACAATGTCAGTGAAAAGAATTACGGATTCGCCGGGCGAAAGTTTGTTGAAAGGCTGTGCAATGAAATGAACTTAAGAAAAGATATGGTGCAGCATGATTTTGAAAGAATCAGGACGGCAATTAAGAATAAGTTGTCCTCTGCTACACACCTTGATAATGCTGCGGTCATCGCACTCGGTGATTATTATTCCGATATGTGGATATGGGAAAACAATGAAGTAAAAGCCTTTAGCGATGCTGTGAACACGGCTGCGTTGATGCTTGAAAACAATGCGTCCCTCGAAAAAGAGGACATCATATCCCGTGCCTGGCAGTATGTAACCGACTGGTGTGTAATAAATGACAAGGCATTCGGTGACGATGCAAATCAGAGGTTTGGCATTAAAGAAGGTGCGTCAAGATACTATGTTTCAAAGGCTCCGCTGTATGACGCATTAAAGAAACCCGGGTATCCGGTTGAAAAGTGTATGACAGGGTTCTTTGAACGCGGGTATATGCAAGCGTTCGGCAAACGCCGCCAAATTCAGAAAAGGCATAACGGCATTTTAAACAGATATTATGTCATTGATATAGCTTGTTCCGATGCCACCGAGGACGTTACACCTCTCACCGGTAACCATTTATAAAAACACACAGGTTACGGGTAAAGCCAGGCACAGCGTAGGTTTGCGATATCCGTAACCAATGTAACACCTTCTACACACACCCTTATATATATTATAAAAAAGTAATGATATATAAAGAGAAAATACCCCCATACGCGAGGTGTGGAAACATGGTTATTGGTTACCAAGTATAAAGAATTAAGTAATAATAAGGCTTTATGAGGGTAAAAACGTAACCATTGAATGAATTTTTAGTGGTTACTTGTGGTTACCCCATAGCAGAAAGGATAAAAACCATGCTTGAAAAGAATATAACCAACAAAATATTAAAGTATCTTAAGAGTCTTGACAAATGCTTTTGTTTTAAAGAACACGGCGGCAGTTACGGAAGCTCCGGCATACCGGATATTATCTGCTGTTATCACGGGCATTTCATAGGATTTGAGGTTAAAACCGACAAAGGCAGAACCACAGCTTTGCAGAAGGTTCAGCTGAGAAACATTAACCGCGCCGGTGGAACAGCTGTGGTAGTCAGAAGTTTGGAGGATGTAAAAAATATATTAAACGAAACGGAGGAATGAGGTATGACGAAAAAAGAGTTATCGCAGTTATATTATCTTAACCGTGAAATTGAAGAACAGCAACGGAGACTGCGAGAGTTGGAAAGTTTGGCATCATCATGTACGGCACAAATAACCGGTATGCCGAAAAGCGTACAGTTTTCGGATAAGCTGGCCAAATATGCTGTTGAAATAGCAGATTTAAAAGCACTGCTTGATTTGAATCTGAAAAAGTGCTTCTACGAACTGAATAGGCTCAACCGATACATAGATTCTGTTGAAGACAGTCAAATGCGATTAATCTTGTCTTTGAGATATATAAACGGATTGACATGGCAGCAAATTGCATTCAGTATCGGCGAGCATGATGAACAGTATCCAAGGCGAAAACACAATGCATTCTTAAAAAATCAAAACTTGACGAAAATGACGAAAGACCTGTGATATAAAATATTATCGTGGAATAAGAATATAACGCACGGACGGCTTTGTAAAACCGCCCGTGCGTTTATTTATCAAACAAATCACTATGCGTGCCTGTCCTTTGCAGAGAAAGAACAAGAATATCTTTTTCAATACGATACATTAACAGCCAGTCGGGCTGGATATGACATTCACGGTAATTCTTTAAATTACCAGTTAGTTGATGGTCATTGTATTCTTCAGGAAGTGTCTTGCCGGAGGCAAGCATACGAATAGTGTCATCAAGCAGTTTGATGTTTAACCTGCGTTTGACAGCAAGCTTATAGTCTTTTTTAAACCGGGAAGTCCATACTACCTTAAGATTCATGATTTTAACTCCTTTAAGGCATCTTCTACATCATATGTTTTAAGATTGGGGTTGTTAAGCATACGTTCAGTTTCAAGGATTGCTGCAACAGTATCCGAATTTGGCGTATTGATAGTTATGTCAAAAGGAATACAGCCTTCACGGACAGATTGGCGCAGAAAAATATTGAATGCCGTAGTCATATTCATTCCCAATTGTGAAAACAGGGTATCAGCTTGAGCTTTTAAGTCGCTGTCTATGCGGAAACTTACATTTGATACATTAGCCATTAAAAATCACTCCTTATGTTAATTATAGTATTATTATAGCACATTAGACTGCTGTTGTCAAGCAGATAAAATGCAAATTGCGTTTTAATATATGAATATTATATGCACCGAAAATAGAAATATGCTAAAAGAAAAAAAATTTAAAACTTGACGAAAATGACGAAAAATATGTGCTATAATAGTATCATGAAAAGAAAGGAAAGGTGACGGCAATGCCGATGAAACCGTTAAAACCTTGCCGGCATCCCGGCTGCCCGGAACTGACAAGTGATATGTATTGCACAAAGCACGCACCTCTCTATCAAAGGAAAAGCGCACACAGCCGCGGCTACAATTCCAAATGGCGCAGACTCTCAAAGCTGTACTTAAAAGCTCACCCGCTTTGCTGTGAATGTAAACGGCAAGGCAAGCTTACTCCGGCAACGGTGGTTGACCATATCGTTCCCCATCGTGGTAATCAAAAACTGATGTGGGACGAAAGCAACTGGCAGAGCCTGTGCAAACGATGTCATGACAAGAAAACGGCACGATTTGACAGAACACCGACATATGGGTATCAGACCCCCTGCCCCAGGGGGGGTCTGAATCTCAAAAATGGCTTAAAACCAAGACCGCGCCCACCCTTCGTGTGAATTTTCGCAAAATTAGCGAGGGGGGACCCCCTTCGAAATAGCGCAAAGCCTTGTGCCGACTGCGTTTAACGGCATTTTGTTTTGCCAAAAGGTATAACGTAAAACAACGGTAAAAACCTCTGAAAACCAAGCTGTTATGCGGTTTTCGGAGGTTTTTAAATTAAAAACTTAAATTTCAAAAAACACTCAAAACTATGCGTTTTTAATGCATTTTTGAGTGTTTTTTATATGTTTTTTTGAAAAACATTTCACGAAATGAGGTGAGCTGATGACAGAATACGAAAAAACGAAAATCCCCGAACTGCGGGCAAGCGGTATGGGATATAAAGCAATTGCAAATGTTCTCGGTCTTTCACGAGATGCGGTGAGAGGATTTTGCAGAAAGTATGGCTTAAACGGAAATGCAGAGGTTATGCAGAAAAACATGGAACTAAAAGTTAAAAACGGAGTGCTGTGCCTTAACTGTTCAAAGCCTATTGAATCTAAGCCTCACGGACGAAAGCGGAAGTTTTGCTGCGACTGGTGCCGCCGGGAGTGGTGGAAACAAAATGCAGATAAAATCAATCGCAGCCATAACGCAATGTATCAATGCGAATGCAGTTACTGCCATAAGCAATTTATAAGTTACGGGAATAAACACAGAAAATTTTGCAGTCATGAATGTTATATAAAAGACAGATTCGGAGGAAATGAAAATGGAATTTAAAAAACTGAAGATTGACGCACTCATACCGGCAAGCTACAATCCGAGAAAGAAATTAAAACCGGGTGATGCGGAATATGAGAAGATAAAAAACAGCATAACGGAGTTTGGGTATGTTGATCCGATTATAGTTAATTCGGACATGACTATCATCGGCGGACATCAGCGGTGGTCGGTATTAAAGGCTCTGGGTTATGACGAAGTTGACTGTGTTGTAATCGAAATTGACAAAACAAAGGAAAAGGCATTAAACATTGCCCTTAACAAGGTCACCGGCGAATGGAACAAAGAACTGCTGGCAGATTTGATTAAGGACTTGCAAAGCCTTGATTACGATGTTTCAATGACCGGATTTGAACCGCCCGAAATTGACGAGCTGTTTAATGATGTACATTCAAAAGATGTAAAGGATGACAAATTTGATTTGGATAGAGCTCTTGATGATGAAGCCTTTGTAAAAAGCGGAGATGTTTGGCTTTTGGGAAGACATCGTCTTATGTGTGGTGATTCTACAAAACCGGATAATATAAGCATTCTCATGAATGGAAAAAAAGCAAATTTGTGTATTACCGATCCGCCGTATAATTGCTCTTATGAAGGAGGAACGGGCATGAGAATAATGAATGACAATTGGTCTGACAGTCAAAAGTTTTATCAGTTCCTGCTTGATGCTTTCAAAAACGCATACGGTTCTATGGCAGACGGAGCAGCAATTTATGTTTTTCATTCCGATGCCGAAAAGGTTAATTTTTTTAATGCTGTTGTCGACGCAGGATTTCATTATTCAACAACTTGTATTTGGGTGAAGAATGCTTTGGTAATAGGCCGCATGGATTTTCAGATGAGACATGAACCTATAATTTACGGATTTAAAGATACGGCAAAGCATAAGTTTTACGGCGACCGCAAGCAAACAACTGTATGGGAGTTTGATAAGCCTGTAAAGTCCAAACTGCATCCGACAACAAAACCGTTGGCATTGATTGGATATCCTATAGGGTTATCATCGCAAGAAAACGGAATCATTCTTGATTTATTCGGAGGCAGCGGTTCAACTCTCATTGCTGCGGAACAGATGAACCGTATAGGATATTTAATGGAGCTTGACCCGGTATATGCTTCTGTAATTGTTCGCAGATATGCGGCTTTCAAAGGAGGTATTGATGAGATTAAGGTGATAAGGGATGGCAAAACTTATGACGGTAAAGAAATCTACGTACCGAGCGAACATGAATTGGAATATAAAGAAACCTCCGTGTTTGATGCACAGAAAGGAAGAAGTCATGAGTAAAGAAAAAAATATAACAAAAGTAAATTTAACCCTCGGAAGTTTGTTTGACGGTTCCGGCGGCTTTCCGCTCGGCGGACTGCGATGCGGAATTACTCCGGTATGGAGTTCCGAGATTGAGCCGTTTCCCATAAGAGTTACCACAAAACGAATGCCGTTTGTGAAACATTACGGGGATATACGAAATCTTAAAGGAGGTGACCTTGGGGCTGTCGATATAATAACATTCGGTAGCCCTTGCTAAGGTCAGGATATGTCTATAGCAGGCAAAAGAGCCGGACTTGGCGGCAGCCGTTCAAACCTCTTTTATGAGGCAATACGAATTGTAAAGGAAATGAGGGATAAAACAAATGGAAAATATCCGAGATTCATCGTGTGGGAAAATGTGCCCGGTGCATTCTCGTCAAACGGCGGCGAGGACTTCAAAGCCGTCCTCGAAAGCGTCTGCTCCGTCAAAGAAGATAAAGCTGATATTCCTCGATATGAGAAATGGCCGAATGCCGGAGAAATCGTGGCAGACGATTATTCAGTCGCATGGCGGGTTTTCGACGCTCAATACTGGGGAGTACCCCAACGAAGAAAACGCATCTACCTTGTCGCAGATTTTGGAGGTCAATGTGCCGGAAAAATATTATTTGAGTCAGAGGGCGTGTCTGGGTATTCTAAAAAGGGCAGCTTCACGCGGCAAAGAACTGCCGAAGATACTCAAAACGGCTTTGGAGCGACAGGCTATGACGGATACAACGGCTGTCTGACCGGCGATGTATCGTCCACCCTTGGTGTTAATTGCGGAGTATCCACCGGTAGAAACGGCATTGTATTAAACGACCAGGGCGGTAATCGGATAGATGTTACCGAAAATGTAACTGCAACACTCCGTGCTGAAGCACATCATCCGCCCTGTGTTATGGAGTCGGCGGGATTCTGTACTGAACATTCGGCAAAAGCAAGGTCAATAGGTTTTGAAAAAGAATTGTCTCCGACACTCCGAGCCGGTACTGTTCCGGCGGCTGTCTATGAAAATCACGGACAGGATACAAGATTTAAGGGACCGCTCGATACCGCACCGACTGTAAGCGCAACCTACGGTACAGGCGGAAACAATCAGCCGTTTGTGGTTGAGCAATGCTATGATGTGCGGTTCACTTCGGAAGGTACAAAAAACGCAAGACAGAATTGCTATGAAACCGATGTTGCCAGAACAATCGACACCGGCGGCAATGCTCCGGATTCCAACCAAGGCGGTGTTGCGGTTGTATACGGAATATGCTCCAA